>JAKSUZ010000022.1 GCA_024408505.1 Bacilli bacterium
TACATCTGTTCAGTTTTCAAAGATCTATGCACGTTCTCTATACTACGTATAGGGATGGCCCGATTTGGGCGACGTGCTTTTTAATCCTATCACTAACGCAATCTTGTGTCAAATAAAAAATTAACTTTTTTAAAAAATCGAAAAACACTCGATAAAATCGAGTGTTTCGGTCAATTTCATTAACATTTTTTTAACAAACTAAAAATTTTAATATTGTCACATAGAGTAAAAATTAAAAATATTTGCATAGCGCGCTTATGTATGCGTAAGAAACTTTAATAAACAATAAAAACACCCGAGTAACCGGGTGTTATTTATCTAGGTAACTAGTTACTTACTCTATTCCAAGACAGAAGCAAGGTGAAATGCTATTAGCGTTGCTAGAGTAGTAATCATAAATACCGCCATAACCAGCTTTTCCCTCAGCTGATTCTGGATCATATTCTTTGCTAGTAACATAGAAAGAACATTTTGTTCCACCATGTGTGTATTGTTCAGGCAGATAATAGGCTTTAATAGCCGGGGTTCTTAGTTGCCAGGAAACAATTTGACTACTAGCAGCTGCGCCAAAATATTTGTGACGATAACTACAATCAGTATCACCTTCTATTTCTCTATTTCCGGTGTCACTTACTTGTCTATCAGCGATTTCAGTAGCAGCCTTTGATCCATCATCATATTTTTTCTTATACCAATCGTAAGTAAAGAACTTACCACCACTTTCAGTATTAGATGTATATTCAACACAAGCTGAATGATTGCCTAAAGATGGTTCTCTAGAAGAAGTTGGAATGGCTGTTCCGCCATTTACTTCTAGAGCCGATTCGATAAATATTGTGTTATTAAAAGTAGTTACACCATAAGAATCTGTTTTAGTATCTTTACCTTTATCAACGAGTTGATATTTTACGACCGACTTAATGTTATTACGTAAAGTGTATGACATCGCACCACGCAATAAGCCAGCATAGACTTTATTGATTGTTCCTTCAATATAATCATTCCTTTCGCCAATTGAGGCCTTAATTGGGCAATCCACAAAGTCAAAAGTTAAAAGCGCTTTGCCGCCGCCTCCGGATAAAGTGTCTTGTTTATAACCAATTAACCGAGTAGTGAAAGTTTTATCATCGAGTGATGGTAGACTAATTTCTTTTTCTAAACCAACAAAAGTACCAGTTGCTTTATTTTTACTAGTCGTATCATCGGGATCACCAACATTAGACGAAGAATCATAAGCTTCCTTATATGCAACTTCAAATGCGTCTTCGCCTAAGTTAGCATAATGAATAATCGTCCCCCAATCATCATCCTTCCAACTTGATGATTCTTTTAAAGTCCAATCAGCATAGAAAGTTGTTGAATCAGTAATTGGCGTAGTATTAAAAATCGAGATACCACTATTAATCCAACCTGGCTTATTTGTGCTTTTGTCCTCGTTAAGACGATAGCCGTCTCTAGTTAGTCTAGTTTGATCTTTTACATCCTCAATTGCATCAGTTGCTTCTTTATAGATATCCTCAAAAGTCGGTTGTCTCTTTTTAATTTTTACCCATTCTGGCAAATTAAATTCATAAGTTAAAGTTGGGAACGTAATCACTTCATGATCAATTAGATTGGTGTAGGTAAAATCACCTGCATTAGAGTTAAATGTAATAGTTACGTTACCCTCTAAAGCATAAATAGCGGTAAGCGTATCTTCACTGCTGGTAAATTTAACCGTACTACGAATAATGTCAGATTCCTCATTTAATCTCCAACCAGAGAAATTTGGCTGTGAAGCGGTAGAACCAATCAATGTATAATCTTCTTTATTCGCAGCTTTTTTAACTTCAGACATTATACTAGCTGGATCATAATTAATATCATTCCAAACTTTAATTGTAACATTAGCGGCATCTTCAGTTGTTCCATCCGCTTTTTCCCATTTCCCTCCGTTTAAATCAACAGTAATTTCATAATCAGGTTCAACAAATACTGGATAATAAATAAGCGTCGGACTACTTTCAGTAATTTCAATAGTTTCAGGGAATGTTTGAATGGCTAAATCTTCCCTTTTGGTAGAAGTTTGTATCTCTTTACTCCAGCCGATGAATTTTAAACCACTAGGTTCAATAATTGAAGCTTCTTTTGGCAAATCAGTATTACTAACTGTAATCGTTTTCTTATCTACACCTTCGTTAATGTTTATCCATGTGCTTTTGCTTTCATTTTCGGTATAATTTTTGTCTAAATAAAAAGTTACTTGATGCTGAGTCGCTTTCCAACTAGCTTTTAAAGAAACAGTCGGATCTAAGAATTCAGCACTTAAATCACCGTCAGTAAAAGAAGTGCCTTTTTGTCTTAATACTGATTGACCACTTATAGAAACGTGAGCATCTTCGTTATATATCCAACCTAAAAAATCACTATGATCCTTGACCGGCTTCTTAAATTCACGCGGAGTCTCAACTTTTGCTTTTGTAGTCATAGGTTCAAATAATTTACTCCCACCATCAGCATCGAAGAAATAGAAGGTTGTATTAGTGAGCTGATAGATTGGATGCAAATGCCAAGTTGTTGCTTTTGGTTCGTCGCCTTTAACGATATGCATCTTATCTGGAACCACTGGCCACATATTGCCATTAGCATCCTCTCGTGGTGTTTCGTTAACACCATATAAACATTCTTCTTTGGTTTTAGCGGTTGGCTTATTACTGGTTGTTAATTGCCAACCCAAGAATTCGTAGTTAGTTTCATCTTTCGGAGCGCCTCTTTGGGTAAAGCCTACAGTAGTAGGTTCAAATTCAGAAGTTGGGTAGTAATCGTTAGGGTTATAACAATGATTGCCTTCGAAGTCATTCCAATAATGTAAATAAATATGATAGTGAGAAGCGCGGAGGTTAACATACCAAATAGTATCTTCGGTTAATGTGACTGGATTATATTCTCCTTCTACGCCATAGATTAAACTTTCAGGCGTACAAGCTTTATTAGAATAAATGCCATCAAACATGCGTGTATGGTGCTCCTTATCACTCGGGTCATCAAGATTCTTTAATTGGGCGATAGTCGCCGGAACACCTTCATCCACGACAGTTTGATCTTTAACCGTATGAATAATTTTGTCAGAATTACTAGCATACACGATATCTAATCTATAACTATTTGTTGACCATTCACAATAAAGATCATGATCGTAAGAAATGTTAGATATTAAAGGATCGTTGAAATTAGTATATTCAAGAGTTTTATTATCGGTTGCATCAAAAAAATGTAAAAAGCCCCATCCTGTATGTTTAGGCATCGCTTGATAATATTCATTTATATCTTTTTGAAAGGCGATTGGCTTCACATCCTCGCCTTTTTTATAACTTTCATAATCTTCTCTAGTTTCAAATAATCGCACAGTCCCTTTATTAGCATTAACCTTAGGGGATAATCCTAGAACAATTCCCATCGCAACAGCAGCAACTACACCAGCGCCACCAATAGTAGAAGCAATAATTAAACTCTTTTTACCCGTAGCATCAGTCATAAAACATCTCCTTAATAATTCAATTTAATTATAAATGAAAATTAAATATATTTTTATTTTTTAAAAAAATAAAGCCCTGATAGAACCAGGGCTAATTATTATCTGGTGAACCGCCGGAGACTCGAACTCCGGACCCATTGATTAAGAGTCAATTGCTCTACCAACTGAGCTAGCGGTCCAGCGTTTATATACTTTATACTAAACAATATTTAATTTCAATATTAAGCTGATAGTTTTTCTAAACTTTTCTTTTGATACTCTAACTCTTCTACTTCGTCTTTATAAAACACCGAGTTAACTTCATCCACGACTACACTAAAAGCGATGTAGTCATGAAGCGCTCTTCGCTTTTTAGTAAAGAGAGTTAATGATGTAGTAAGAATTAAAGTAAGCCCAATAGTTACTACTCCACCAAACACTTCAAATAAATAAAATGCTAGATAACGGAATATATGTTTATATCTTTTATATTCATATCCTTCATCGGTTAAGACTACTAGTTTAGTAAGTAACTTACCAATGGTCTTACCATTTCTTAGAGAAATAGGGATAATGAAACAAGGGATAATAGTCGCTACTAAAGAAGCGTATAAAGCTGCACGAATATTTCCCCAACTCATTGTGATTAATGCACTCTTAATTGGATCGGTAAATTCAAGCGTTCGCAACGCAGTGGAATAATTTAGGCGATAGAATTCATTAAATTCATCCTGACTACGATCAGATTTTTTATGATAACTTTCACCTTTCTTATCTATATCCCAATCAAATAGAGTTATTTCTGGTTTAACAATCTTTTCATCTTTATAAGTTTCTTTGACATCATCAAGATAAAGAATATGAACATCATACCAATATTCAGTATAGTTTTGATCTTTGTTATGTAGATAATCTATATAAAAATTATGGATCGGTGGTTCTAATTCAGCCTCACCTGCTTTTGGATTATCATCAAATAAAGAAATGATTTTATTATCTTTGCTAATAAAAAGATTACTATCAATTTTTTCTTCATTTATTACTTCATTTAAATGATCATAATTTTGAACACTACTAACCGCTTTAGTAAACACACAGAAATAAAACAAACAAAATAAACCTACAACTAAAGTTAAATCAATTAACGAAGATAATAAACGTTTCTTAAGCGACGCAATTTGAATGTGTTTCATAGTGGTATTATAACAAAAAGCCACTCGAGCGAGTGGCAATTTGTTTTATTAAGTTTTTTACTTCTTTAAGGCTTGATAACAAGCGACTGCACATGCAACCGTGGCGCCTACCATTGGGTTATTACCCATACCGATTAAGCCCATCATTTCGACGTGCGCTGGAACACTACTAGATCCTGCAAATTGAGCATCACCATGGACTCGACCTAAAGAATCGGTTAAACCATAGCTTGCTGGACCAGCGGCCATATTATCTGGATGTAATGTTCTACCCGTTCCACCACCACTTGCGACACTGAAGTACTTTTGATTATGGTCATAACACCATTTCTTATAAGTACCAGCAACTAAGTGTTGGAAACGAGTTGGATTTGTACTGTTACCAGTAATTGAAACACCAACGTGTTCATGTTGCATAACGGCGACACCCTCACTCACGTCATCGGTACCATAGCAACGAATCGCAGCACGTGGACCGTTCGAGAATTTAGTTTCTTTTACAATATTTAATTTTGATTTCTTATAGTCAAATTTCGTTTGAACATAAGTGAAACCATTAACACGAGAAATAATATAAGCTGCATCTTTTCCTAAACCATTAAGAATGACTTTAAGCGGAGTCTTTCTCGCTTTATTAGCGTTAAGAGCAATTTTAATGGCGCCTTCCGCAGCGGCGAATGATTCGTGACCGGCTAAGAAACAGAAACATTTTGTTTCATCGCGGAGAAGCATTGCGCCTAAATTACCATGACCTTTACCGACTTGACGAATCTCGGCTACGCTTCCTGGAACACAGAAAGCTTGTAAGCCATCACCAATGTATTCAGCCGCACTAGCTGCATCTTTTGCATTCTTTTTAAGCGCGACCGCGCACCCTAAAATGTACGCCCACTTCGCGTTTTCAAAAGCAATTGGTTGAGTTTCAGTTACAATCTTATATGGATCAACGTGTTTACTTAAACAGTAATTATAAGCATCTTCTAAACTCTTAAAACCGTTTGCTTTTAAGCATTTATCAATACCTGCTTTACGTCTTGCGTAGTTTTCAAATTCTGCTTTCATAACTTACTCCTTTCTTGGATCAATGTATTTAACCGCTTCTTTAAAGCGACCATAACTACCAATCGCTTTTTCGTAAGCTTCTTTTGGATTAACGCCTTCACGAATTGATTTCATCATCTTGCCTAAATTGACAAATTGATAGCCAATAATTTCGTTATTCTTATCTAATCCTAACTTTAAAACATAACCATCAGTCATTTCTAAGTAACGAGCACCAGTTTTTACAGAGCCAAACATAGTTCCGATTTGACTTCTTAAAACTGTTCCTAAATCTTCAAGGCTACTACCAACTGGTAAACCATTCTCACTAAATGCAGTTTGAGAACGACCATAAGCGAGTTGCTTAAAGATTTCTCTCATCGCGACGTTAATCGCATCACACACTAAATCGGTATTAAGTGCTTCTAATATGGTCTTACCTTGTAAGATTTCTGCTGCCATAGCTGCAGAATGAGTCATACCTGAACATCCTAAAACTTCAACTAAAGCTTCTTGGATAATACCATTCTTAACATTGAGTGTTAATTTACACGCACCTTGTTGAGGAGCGCACCAACCAATACCATGAGAAAGAGCGGAGATTTGAGTAACTTCTTTTACTTTAACCCATTCGCCTTCTTCTGGAATTGGGGCCGGACCATGGTCACAACCTTTTTTGACTGTGCACATCTTATTGACGGCATCAGTATATATAATTTTTCCCATCGAAAAACTCCTTTTAAATTAGTTTATATAATATCACAATTGTAAATTGTGTTATTAGTTTTTAAGATTTAAGTGCGGAATTGCTTTCCATTTAAGGTTACGTGTAAATAGAGCGACTACATCGGCTGGAAGTTGTAACATCATAAATAACGGCCAAAAAAGTAATAACAATATTTTATGAAAGATATTAGAGTGAGAATGACGATTATGGGTAAGAATAAGTAACGCTATTCCCATTAGGATAAATCCAACATAAAGCATTGTAAAACTACGCAATAACATAAATAGAAAACCGGTTTCAACTGAAATAAAGAAATTATAGACGAAACCGATAAATCCGGTATATTGATAATTCCAATTTAAGAACACTTCATTAAGACTTTGCCCCATAAGAGGAGAGAAAAGTAACAAAATAATCTGTAACAAAGTTAAGAAGAATAAGACTAAACAATATGGCAATGTAATCCAAAACAAATCGTAAGCAGATCCACGATTCTTTGTTTTTCTACTAAAAATAGTTTTCACTAATGGTTTAGCCTTCTTTTTGAAACTTTGTAAATAACCATGCTCCCAACGTAAACGTTGTCTCCACATAATATGAAGATTAGTAGGTTGTTCATCAAATAGCGTTGCTTCATCGCAAAGCATAATTTTTCTTCCCTTAACTGTTTGTTCGATAGAAAATTCAGCGTCTTCGGTTAATGTTAAACAATTCCAACCATCATGGAGGAATTTATTCGGAATTAAGTAACCCATTCCAAATACGCGTGAACTGCAATTAAATATTGTCCTACCGCGAGAATAAGTAAAAGTAGCAAAGCCAAACATTAATGCATACGAATCAGCAATTAAGTTACTACCGTAATTTTTGACACTTCGATAAGAATTGATGATTGCATCACGATGATAATATTCAAATGCATCATTCATCTTACTAATAAAATCATCTTTAATGATGTTATCAGCATCAAAGATAAAATAACCATCAAAAGCATCAATTCCATAATCTTGATTAATTAATTCAAATGCACGTTTTAAGGCGTAGCCTTTACGAGCCTTACTACTGTCATTATAAATATATGTGCGTGCTCCACAACTTTTCGCAATGTTAATTGTGTTATCAGTACAATTATGAGCGATAACAAAGATACTTATTTTATCTTGAGGATAATTATTTTTTCTTATGCTTTCGATTAGATCTTTAATCACTAATTCTTCATTTCTTGCAGGGATAATAATTGCATATCGATTTATTTGATTGGTGTGGGGGAATTTTTTACGTTTAAATATTCCTACGATCGCAAAGAAAAGAAAATGCGCTAAGAAGAGAGCGTAAAGCGCAAAGATAATAGTAAATATTAAATTCACTATCTCGCTATAACTCATATCCGACACCACACCAAATTATAACTAATGTTAATCTTAAACTTATTCACTTTGTTGGTGGGCCCGACAGGACTTGAACCTGCATGGTCTCCCATTGGATTCTAAGTCCAACGCGTCTACCAGTTTCGCCACAGGCCCGGTGAATAACATTATATACTAATTTATTTTAGATAAAAGAAAAGCCCACGCAATGTGGGCTATTCTTAACATTAATCAAAGATTAAAGTGAATGCTGAATAAAATTATTCTGATCGATAACTGTAACACTCACACCTTTTTCAGGAAGATTAGTTGCGCCATCAAGATAGTAAGAATATAATCCGCTATTAAATGTGACATCAGCCATGGCACCGTCTTGCGCAGATAAAATATAAGCAAAATTAGAATAGATAAATGAATCAGCAATTTCTAATGTAAGTTTTTCTTCGCTGCTATAGACATAGATTGCCGAACCATCAGCACCAATAATATGTTCGCGATATTGTCCTAAGGCGTTAAATGTTGTGTTAGTGATATTAACTTTACCACGCTTAACTGTTAAACAAGTATCACCAGTGAAAGTTCCGCCATTAATGATTAAATCAACATTTTCACCATATTCGATACAAGTCGCATTAACTTTTAAGCCTGCTGTGAAGTGCCCTCCGCTTATGGTTAAAGTCGAGCCTCCTAAATAATATCCAGTTTCTCCAGGATTACATGCAATACAACCAGCATCCGAAATTAAATTACCATAAACAATGCTAACATTCGCGCCCTTGCCATAAGAAGTAACACAAGTGCTATCTTTGCTAGAATCTTCACTCATTCTGGCTTCGATTTTACCGCCATACATTATAAAGTTAGATGCATAAGTATCTTCACTATCCATTGTGATATTACCTATACATTGAACCGCTGCGCTATACTCATGATTAGATGTAACCGTTTGAGTGATTTTGCCCCCATTAATCATTAAAGTTGCGGGCGAATCTTTGCTAGTGCTATTAACGCTAATGTGACAATCATGCAAATCAATACCAGAATTATTATCAAGAACGCCTTGAGAATCAAGGATATACAGACTTTGACCAGAAACAACATCAATCGCCGCTTTATCTGTTACGCCTTCTCCTTCAAATTTAATCTTATAACCCGCTAAATCTAAACAGAAAGACTCATTTAAATTCATTGGCGTAGAATACGTAATATCGTTCGACAAACGAATAAATACTTTCCCTGCTTTTACCGCTGTTTCTAATTCATCAGCATTACTAACAGATGCAGATGGTAGAGTGACTTTTATCTTTTCACCAGATTTAGTTTTATCAATGTTAACTGCAGCATAAAAGGCAGCATTTTTTGATATATCAATTTCAACTTTCTTAGCATCTTCATCAACTTCAAAGAAGTCAGTTGAAGAACCGGCTGCAAAATTAATGTATCCATTTTTAGCGTTTACATATGCAGTTGAAGCATGCATATCCAAAGTGCCAATATCAGTAACAATAACATTAGTAGCAATTTCATAGTGATGAACAGTATCTAAAGGTGCGAGTACACTAAAGTAGTCTGAATAAGTGCGAACAATTACATCATGTGCATTATTCGACAAATTTGTGTATGCAATATTAGGAATATCGATATGATCGCCGATATCAAATCCGGTTGTAATTAATAATTGCTCAGGAACTTCCGCACGTTTATCTAAGTATTGAGAATACTTAGAATTTGGGTTATAAACAAATACTGATTTAAAGTAGTCTAAGGTGTTATCGCTTTTAATATATTCACTACTAGTTCTAACGATCTTATCGCCTTCCATGATGACAAATTGTTTTGCTTTAGAATCATAAACGAATTCATAATTCACATTTGAGAATTTATGTTCATTTAATTCAATTTTATTCTCTTCGATTTTTTTAACTGCGTCATGACAAGTATTAATTGAGCTAGCGTTGTCACTTAAAATTTTATTAACTTCGTCTAACACTTTTTGGTCGTTATTGTTTGAACAACCACAAGACGCTAAGAAGGTAATTGAGCAAGCGCCTAAGATAAATATTCTATTTAATTTCATAACTATTCTCCTTATTGATTAGATTGGTGCCAATCGCCACCATTAACTTCAACTTTAGTAAGAGATGCTGGAGTAATCGCAGGATCAACATTTACACCTTCGTTTTGCGCATAGTAGTATGTCCCACCATTATGAGTAACGCTAATGTTCTTAAACCCATAATCTTTTTTACCTTTTCCAACCACTCTAGTAATAAAACCATTTTTTGATGTCATAGTGGCATTATCAATAACTACATTTATAGGTCCGCCAGCGTAAGGAAGATTTGATTCAAGTAAAAGAACCGAGCCATCAGCAATGCTGCCGCCTTCATCGTTATCAAGTATGACAGATGATACAAAATCACGTGTAGCAGTAAATGACCCACCTTCGATTTTTATATTTCCACACTTAGCATCTAGACAAGTTGGACCAGTAATATTACCACCAGTAATATTCAATTCTCCGTGTTGTGGGAAAAATAATGGGGTGTAAATATTACCTTCATATTCACCTAATCCACCTACAATAGTTCCGCCTGAAATATTAACAATTGTGCCACCAAATTTATTAAAATCATGATTAGAATCACCTTGCCCACTGATGCAATAACAAAGTGAATATAAATCACCATAACTCATATCAACTAGAGCGCCTTCGCCGCGAGGTTGTATACATTTAAACGAAGCGTTTACTGGATCAGAAGTAAAGTATATTCCTTCACTATTACGAATATATCCGCCATACATATAAAATGAGCTGTCATACGCCTTGCGATTAGGATTATCTTCGGTATTACCCATTACTAAGATAGCCGCCCTATTATATTCGACGCCTGATGCAACAACACCACGAATGTCATGAATACGACCACTAGTAATATTTAATCTGGCACTATGTTCATCGCTTCCAGCGATAATAATTGAACAATCATTCAATTCTATTGATGGTCTTTGATAAAGGGTAGGCTGAGTATCAACAATATAACACTCAAGATCCTTTTTTTGCTCTTTCGCATCTAGCAAAATGCCTGGATAATAATTAACTCCATCACGTAAATACTTATTAGAACCATTAGCAGTAAATGAAATCTTTCTACCATTTAAATCTAAGAAGAAGTTATTCTTAACTATCCACGCATTTGATTCATTAGTCGGGAAAGCTACATCACTAACAAGACGGAAGAAAGCAATTTTGTTTTCTTTAGTCTTATCATTAGTAATTTGTGAATAATCAGAAACTTCAACATAATTTAAATCCATTTCAGTCGGAACGGTCGGAGCATTAATCGCTGCCGTAATAGTTGCGTCAACTGCGGTGTTTACTTTCGCTGTTGAACCAACAGGCAATTCAAATAAATCAGTGCTTGAATCAGCTTCTAGATATACATTCCCTGCAGAAGGTTGAATATAAGCATAAGTACCACAAGCATGGAATGCTTTATCTTCACCCATTGAAGTAACAAATACGTTATTAGCATCACCATAATGAATGATATTATCCGTTGGAGCGGTAATGGTTAGATAATCACTAAAAGTATTAAGAACAATATTCTTTGCGATACCTGAAGTATTATTATAAATAATATTCTTTACGTTCCAATTACTACCCATATCAAGACCAGTCGTAACCACTAACATATCCGCACCAGCGAAATCTTTAGTTAGATATTGCGAATAAACTAAAGAGGCATCATAAGCATTTGTAAATTTAAAATAAGCATAGGTATCATCATTCTTTTTGTAGTCTTTTGGAGAATAGACAATTTCATCTCCGTTCATAACTACAAATTGATTACATAAAGTATCAAATGCAAAACAATAGTCATTATTTTCAAATTTATAACTCTCTAAATCATAACCTACGTCTTTAGCAATATTCACGGCATCCGAACAAGTTCTAATGACATCTATATAAGGCTCTAATTCATTATTTACATCATTTAAGAATTTTTGATCAGCGTTAATACTACCGCCACCACAACTAGCGCAGAAACCAACCGCACTAAAAACTAGTAAAGCACAATGTTTTATTTTCATAATTCGTTCTCCATGACTAATAATTAATTTTAATTATTAAGAAAAAAAATCTCAACAAAAAATAAATAAAAAAAGGACATCTGTCCTATTTTTGGTGGACCAGACGGGGATCGAACCCGCTACCTCCTCCATGCCATGGAGGCGCTCTTCCAGGTGAGCTACTGGCCCAAATACGTGCCTATTTATTATCGTTATTTGATAAAGAGGTGTCAAATGTTTTTGGCGCGCCTAGGGCGATTCGAACGTCCGACCCCTTTCTTAGGAGGAAAGTGCTCTATCCAGACTGAGCTATAGGCGCAATAAGATAATTATATTAAAAATTTTACTTGTACGGAGAATAATCAAATGGTGTTACTGGGTCAGGAATATTAGGAACCTTCTCTCCGTAATAGAAATTGGTGGCGAAACTACCAATGGTATATAAGGCACTTTCAACATCGTATGATTCATTTACACCACTTGAAATAATGTGAAGATTATCATCAGTCGTAAAATGCAATTTTACATTATAAAATTTTGTTGGGGTTTTGCCTGATAAATAAGTCATTCTCCTAACATATCGAGCAACGCCTTTAACGGTATCAAGATTAATATCAATATTATATCCACCATCAATTTTAGTCGCGGTTGAATCGCTTAAGACGGTTTCTTCATCAATACTATAAAGAAATGGATTATCTGGGATTTTACCAGCTTTTTCTTCATAAGCTGCTTTATTATCGTATTGGCGATCAAATTCACTATGCCATTTATTATCTGAGATAGTAGTTGGAGAAGTAGCATCACCCGTATTAGAATCAACTCTCCCATCTTCATCTGATGTATGAGTATAGAAATCACGACGTCCAACTCTAGGCGCCATAATATTATCACTATAAGAAATAGACTCTTCTAGCGCATCGCCGTTTTGGAAAATAAAAGCATTAGAAATATTTACGCTTACTTCAATAACGCCTGGGATAACCGTAGTTTTAGAGCTACCAAAACCAACCGTTAAGAGTGACCTTCGTGGATAAGTCGCAGTTGATACTTCATATTGCTGATCATCGTATAAAGTATTAGCCATGCCAATAGTAATTAAATCTGAGACCATATACTTCGTAGTGGCGTCCGCATCAGGATTTTCTTTTTGCCAATCTTGGAAATTTTTCATTTTTTCAAATAAACCTTTTGGATCCGGTTGCGGTTGAGGAGGAATATCAGGAAAACTTGAATTAAGTGATTTTCCAACAACCATTGAAGTGAACGAAAGAAATGCTGCACCAGCAAATATGGCTAATGCTACACGCGCTGGACGCCGGTGCATCACACGCTTCATTGAGTAGGCTGATTTTGTATAACTAGGTTTAATGTATTTTGGAAGTTCATAGTAATATGTTTCACCTTTTTCATCAGTAATCTTCCAATATTGACGTGTAGGATTTAATTGATCTTTTTCTTTTAACGAAAAACGCTTTAGTTTCCCTTTCTTAAGTAAATGTGAAAAATATCTTTGGTACTCACCTAAAGTATGATTGTCTTGAATGTTTGATGTAACAATCTTTTTTGCCATCTTCTATATTTTACTACTATCAAAATTAAAAATTACAAGATTCAAAAAATCCTTTTTGTTAGAATTTAATTATGAAAAAGAAGATTAATCGCGCTCAATTAGCCGAACAATATTTCCTAGAGGGCTACTCTTGTTCACAAGCTGTAGTCTTAGCTTTTCACGATTTAATGAAACTTGATGAAAAGACTTGTTTAAAGATTGCTTCACCATTTGGTGGAGGTATGGGTCGCTTACGAGAAGTATGTGGTGCATTCTCAGGAGCGTTAATTGTTCTTGGATACCTAAAAGGTAATCCAACTACGGATATTAAAAAGAAAACTAAACTATATGAAGATATCCAAAAGATGGCAAAAGAATTTGAAGACGCTAATGGATTCTTGCATTGTCGTGATTTATTAAACTTACATAATAAAAGCATAGCTAAACCTAGTAAAAGAACTAAACAATATTATGACCACCGTCCATGTCAAAAAATTGTCGCCAGTGCGGCTAGTATTTTAGAAAAATACCTTTACTAATTATTTTTTAATCTTGTTGTTATTTTTCACATCAATGCGCTTTTTAATACGATAGAAAACGGCATCAACCGCTTTTGTAGACATCTTTAATTTGGCGGCAATTTCTTCGTATGTATATCCTGATTCTTTTAGGCGAATCATCTCTCTTATTTTTCTTTTATGAATTCCGGTATAGTTCGCCATAAGTTTCTCAGCATGGCGATTAGCATCAATGATTTCATTCGGTAATTCATTTTTATCCGCAAAAGTTCCTGAATCAGCAAATATAAGGTTGTTACCTTCTTCTATATTAGCGTCTAATGAAATATAATCCGATAGCGGATCTTTTTGAAATTCCCTAATATAGTTCAATGTCAGATTAGTAATTATCGTGGATAATAAATTTCTAAATGTTCCTCGTTTTAAATCAAAGGTCGCTAAACCTTCCATAATAGAATCATAAAGAATAGCATCTTTTTCCTCCTTTAATGAATTAATTAATTTATACTTTCCTAACGTATGATAAATAATCGCATAGCCATAATTTTGGTAACGATTGTAAATCGTGAAGAAAGCATTTAAGCGCTTTTTTTGATGTAAAAGCACTAGTCTTTCGTCCGAAAGACGATCTTTCTTGTACATAAAATCTCCTTATTAACGAGGAGAATGTTTTAAATTAGTTATGTGCGATAAAATCACACTTAAGGCGTTACTCGCATTTAAGGAGTTAACGTGACCGTACATCGGAATTTTCACTAGGAAGTCACTATTGTTTTTTACTAAATTAGAAATGCCATTACCTTCACTACCGATGATTAAAACAATTGGCATCTTATAATCTAAAGATGCGTAATTATCTTTTCCATCTCCATCGGTGGCGATAATCCAATAACCAGCTTCTTTTAGTTTTTTAATCGCAACATTTAAGTTACTTACTTCCGCAACTTTAACATAGTTAATCGCACCCGTAGACACTTTATCAACGGTAGCGTTTAATGGTGCTTGATTAGTTTTCTTAACCACTACACCAATTGCATTAAAAGCATCCGCGATTCTTAAAATCGCTCCTAAATTATGTGGATCTTCAATTCCGTCTAACATAATAATGACTGGATTTTCTACTTGTTTTCCATCATTAATTAACGTAGTTAAATCGTAATATTGATAATCCTTTACTTCGGCCACAACACCTTGATGGTGTGAATTATGCACAAGCTCATTTAATTTAGCCGTGCTCACTTTGAGCAAGGGAATCTTTTTTTCTTTCGCTAACGAAAGGATTCTTTGATCATTGAATGAATCAGCAATCGTTATTTTATTAACTCGACTAGAAGTTAAGGCTGCGATGACGGAATTTCTCCCGTAGATTAATGATGCCATAAATTTATCCTTTTGTGTGACCAATCTTAAATTATTTTTTTATTTAATAAAATAGTACGCAATTTATCGCTAGTTTGATAGTCTTTATTTTTTCTAGCTAATTCATATTCATCCAATAGTTTATAGTCTTCGCTAGTTAAAACTGGATAAGTAATATCTAATCCTAAAAGATATAACATATCCTTTACCATCATAAAATTAGATGAGAGTTTCTTTAAATCAGCATTCTTATTTCTTAATTCATTGTTAATGTTTTTTAGTGTATCAAATAATATTGTTAAAGCATTCGAGACATTTAAATCATCGGCTAAAGCATTAACAAAATTATCAATCTTCACTGATTTTAATTTTTCTAAATTAATTTTATTTCTTTGAAGCAACACCGCTAGTTGAGCATATGGAGTTTGAATCTTAGCTAATTCACTTTTTGCCATCTTAAGCGTATCATCGTTAAACTTTACTGGCGCGCGATAATGCGAAGAAATTAATGCTAAGCGAACTACGTTACCACCATATTTCTTAATTGAATCTTTTGCTAATATTACATTACCTAATGACTTTGACATCTTGTCATCTTCAAAAGTAACAAAGCCGTTATGTAACCAATAATTCGCTAACCTCGCTTCATGTGTAGCCTTCGCCTGCGCTATTTCGTTTTCGTGGTGCGGAAACTTTAAATCAAAACCGCCACCATGAATATCAATTGTGGGTTGATTAAAAATCTTATCAATCATAACCACACATTCAGTATGCCAGCCAGGGCGACCTTCTCCCCAAGGTGATTTCCACTTTAAACCTATGTCAGTTTTCTTCCATAATGCAAAGTCTAAAGGAGATTGCTTACCTTTCTTGTCTTCGATGCGAGCGCCGATTTTAAGTTGCTCTAAATTGATATTTGAGAGTTCACCATAGTTAGATACACTATCAACTTTAAAATAAACATCTCCATCTAAAACATAAGCGTGATTACTTTTTACTAATGCATTAATGTAATTAATAATTTCGTTAATATTTTCACTTACTCTAGGAGTATAAGTTGGTTTAAGTGCATTAATGCCTTTTAAATTATCTTCGCATTCTTTAATATAACGATTAGCGATAACCATCTCATCTACTTTTTCTTGTTGAGCCTTTTTAATAATCTTGTCATCAATATCCGTATAATTAGATACATAGGTTACTTTATAGCCTAAATAGATAAATAAGCGACGAAGAACATCAAATGCGACTACTGGACGAAGATTACCAATGTGTGGAGAATCATAAACGGTTGATCCACATACATACATTGAAACCATCCTCGGTTTGATGCTTTTGAAGACTTCTTTTTTGTTGGTAAGGGAGTTAAATAGTTTTATATCCATACATTACTATTTTAGATAATTTAAAAGCTCTTGTGGTTTATTTATATAAAAAGTCGCAATTTTTGGATTAAATTCTTTATAGCGACCATAACCATATGTCACTAGTATAGAATCAATCTTTGCGTTGTTCGCGGTTTTAATATCTACTTCGCCGTCACCAATATAAATGCATTCGTTTCTTTTTAAATGATTGCGTTTAATAATTTCATTTACCACATATGGATTAGGTTTCTTGGGTGTATCACCTTTTTGATACATTGCATCAAGAAAGAAATTCTTCCCATATAATTTTTCAATCACCTTAGGCGCAACTTCAATGGGTTTATTAGTAGCGATATATAATTTATATCCTCTACGTTTTAACTCTTCTAGCGTAGATAAAATATTAGGGAAAAGTTTTGCGTGTTTTTTATGAATTTTTAGTTGTGTAGGCATGTAGACTTTTAAAATCTTTTCTAAATCACAATTCTCATCTTTAAAAGCTTTCTTTACTAAATATGGTGTACCATATCCGATTAAATATGGTCCATCTTTTTTGCTATATTGATAAGGCTTTTTAAAATGCTTTAAAGTAAGGTTGATACTTTTAATAATACTTGGCAAAGTATCGACCAAAGTCCCATCTAAATCAAAAATTAAATGTTTATACATTAAAGCGTTAAAATTTCTTTTTCTTT
>JAKSUZ010000023.1 GCA_024408505.1 Bacilli bacterium
AATACGTCTCTTCTGCTGGTCTCCGTGTTTTATTAACCGCCCAAAAGAACATGAACGCTCATAATGGTAAGATGAGTGTTACTCATGCAAACGACGTCGTTCGTGATGTATTTGAAGTCACTGGTTTCTCAGCCTTCATCAACATCAAGTAAATTTAATCTACAAGTCTTTTCATTAATTTATATTAAGATAAGATGGATGCTTTAAATGTCTTACGGTTTTTTGGGATAAGTTTAATCCCTTTTGCCGTAGCGATAGTCATCCATCTTATTTTTAAATTTACGAACCCTTTGATGGTCCGTAAACCTGAATACCTCGTTCCGGTTAAAAGAAAATTCCTATATAAATATGTAAAATATCCATTCCAAAAATTTACTTATATTATTTTCACTACTAAGAAAGGATCTTATTGGTGGAGAATGTCGGTTCTTGGAGTAATCTTTGGTATTTTAACAATTGTCGGATATTACTTTGGCATAGAAATACCAGTTGAAGAAGAATTAGTACCATTAGTCGGTCACGATTTCTTCGTAGTTGGTAACTCAACCATTCCACCTGTTATTGGTGGTTTAGTATTTGGTTGGCCAGCCGGTGTTATCGCTGGTGGTATTGGTTTTATCTTTAGAGCGTGTATGGGTGGATGGCTTGGTTGGCCAACTGCGATTGCGCTTTTATTATCTGGTAGCGTGACTGGTGCATGTTCACATTTTATCTTTAAAGATAAAAGACCAAAGTGGTATTTTGGTTTCTTAATCGCGATTTTTGTTGAAACGTTTAATATCTATTTAATTTACTTATTTAATTTAAATAATATTTCTGGTACCTATAATCTAGTAAGAAAGTTTGACTTAGTTTGTATTGGCTTTGCAGCCCTTAGCTTAGTGCTTACTAATGTCACCATTTCATTAATCGAAAAAGAAAAAATCTTACCTAAAAAGAAGGAATTGAAGAATATCGCAATTCACGTTCAAGGAGCTTTACTTATCGCATGCGTCGTAGGTATGGCAATTATGACTTATTCGGTTTGGGCAGCTTCGGCTTTAAAAACCGAACAAGATTACACGCAAATTGCAAATGAATCTTTAAACGACGTTCAAAAAGAGATTAAAGAAGTTATACCTAGTCCAATCGAACAGCCTTCTCCTGAGAAGTTCACTGAACTTGTAAATAAATTAGTTGGCGCAACCGAAAAACACCATGTTACTAAAGATGGGTTTGTAATCGCGATTGCTGGTATAGAAATACCTACTAGTGGAGGCGTTACCTATAATCCCAATCAAATTGTTGCTGCGCCTGAAGGATATGGTTTTAGTCAAGGTGATATTTTTACTTTTTCCCAAAAAGGTAAAGAATATCATATGACCACATGTTTATTTAAAACGAATAACACACAATTTGTGACCATTAAAGGCGAAGTATATTTAATGGTTTATGACATTGATAGATTTATGGTCAAGGGTGGTCCTTGCATTTATGCAACGGTTTTAATCCCTTATAGTGAAGTCGACTCAGCCTCAGGCACAGTCTTTAGAAT
Source organism: Bacilli bacterium (assembly GCA_024408505.1). Lineage (GTDB taxonomy): Bacteria > Bacillota_I > Bacilli_A > RFN20 > CAG-826 > UB1719. The sequence continues at coordinate 1,535 of JAKSUZ010000023.1, forward strand.
CGGATTATATTCTAATTTAATCACTATTATTGCATTATTCATCTTTGCCGAATACTTTGTTAACCAAAAGATCGTTCATCGTGTTGAAATGATGGATAAATCTCTTGAAGAGATTATGGATGGTAACCTTGATAAAGAATTACACATTGAAGGCTATAACGAATTTACGAACTTATCTAATAACATTAACTTAACCGTTGGCGCCTTAAAGAACTACGCTCAAGAAGTTGAACTTAGAATTGATAACGAACTTAAGTTCGCTCGTGATATTCAAACTGGATCAGTTCCAACCGCATTCCCATTTGAAAAAGCTTATAACATTTATGCGAAGATGGAACCAGCGAAAGAAGTTGGTGGTGACTTCTACGATTACTTTAAGATGAATAACGGAAGAATCTTATTCTTAATCGCTGATGTTAGTGGTAAAGGTATTCCAGCTGCGATGTTCATGATGAGAGCGAAGACCTTAATTAAATCATTATCATCAACCGATATTCCGTTAGAGGATATTGTTAATACCGCGAATAAAGAATTATGTGCGCAAAATGAAGCTTCGTTATTTGTTACGGCTTGGATCGGCATCTTAGATCCTAATAATGGTGAACTCCGTTATATTAACGCCGGTCATATGAATCCATTACTTAAGAAGAAGAATGGTAAGTTTGCCGAATTCCCGAACAAACATAACTTTGTCTTAGCTGCAATGCCAGATTATGAATATAAGAGCGAAATTGCCTACTTAGAACCAGGCGATGAATTAGTCTTATACACCGATGGTGTGACTGAAGCTCATAACCCACAAAAAGAACTTTATGGAGTTAATCGCTTAATTGATTTAGTTAATAATGCTCAATACTTCAACGCGAAACAGCTACTTGATGAAATCAGTGATGATGTTGTGCGGTATGCTGATGGTGTAGAACAATTTGATGATACGACTTTACTCATCATGCGTTATATTGGTACGCAAGATATAATTCCTGAAACCGCGATTACCTTAAAAGCTAGACCAACGAACGCTGGATTAGCGGTTAACTTCGTGGAATCCGTATTAGCCAAATACGAATTACCACCAACCTTTATTGCGCGTGTATCAATCGTCGTAGATGAACTATTCGCGAACATTGCCTTCTATGCTTATCCACAAGATTATGTAGGCGAAGCTACTATTCAAGTTGACTTTAGAAATGAAGCTTTCTATTTAACCTTAATCGACTCTGGTATTCCATTTGACCCAACTGCACCTCGTGAAGTTGATACCTCTAGTGGTATTGATGAACGTAAACGTGGTGGTTTAGGTATCTTCATTGTTAAGAAAACGATGGATGAAATGAAATATGAATATAAAGATCATAAGAATACACTTAACCTTGTTAAGTATTTAAAGAACATTCCACAACAAAAGAAAGAAGAGCCTAAAGAAGAAACCACTACTGAAGAAAGTGCACCAGCTACTAATGAAACACCAGTCGCTGAAGAAAAGAAGATTACTGACCCAGCAGCGTTAGATGCGGCGTTAGCGAGTTTACCAGATGATGAACCTGCACCAGAAGAAAAGAAGATTACCGATCCTGCTGCTTTAGATGCTGCATTAGCGTCTTTACCAGATGATGAACCTGCACCTACACCAAAAGCGGATGACGAGCATAAAGATAAATAATCTTTTAATTAAATAAAAAAGACGTACCTCTTGGTACGTTTTCTTTTTGGTGCCCGAGATCGGACTTGAACCGATACGGATTTAACTCCCCAGGATTTTAAGTCCTGTGCGTCTGCCGATTCCGCCACTCGGGCAAAGAGTGGTGATCCATAGGAGATTTGAACTCCTGACCCCTTGATTAAAAGTCAAGTGCTCTACCGGCTGAGCTAATGGATCATGGTTGGGGTGACTGGGATCGAACCAGTGAAATGCGAGAGTCAAAGTCTCGTGCCTTACCGCTTGGCTACACCCCAAGGTGTTCCTGGTGGGAGAGAGTGGATTTGAACCACTGAACCCGAAGGAACAGATTTACAGTCTGCCGCGTTTGGCCGCTTCGCTACTCTCCCGCGATTTTACTACGTAAATGGTGGATGCTGAGGGGATCGAACCCACGACCTCCGCCGTGTAAAGGCGATGCTCTCCCAGCTGAGCTAAGCATCCGCTTACTCTAATTTTACGTGCTTTATAAATATATCATTGACGTTATTAGTAGTCAATTAAGATTAGTAACCTTTTTTGCCTAAAAGGTGGAACATATTTTTCTTATAGATTTCCACACCTGGTTGGTTAAAGGGATTAACCTTTAATAAATAGGCACTCATCGCACAAGCCTTCATGAAGAAATAGAATAAATAGCCTAAAGAATAAGCGTTTAATTCATCTAACTCTAAGACTACGTTATTAACCTTACCATCCTTTTGATGAGCCTCTAATGTTCCAAGGTAGGCTTTCTCGTTTACATAGCTTAGTTTCTTACCTTTAATATAATTAAGACCATCTAAATCTTCTTTATCAGTTGGAATCACTACATCGAGCATTGGTTTTTTAATAAATAGTAAAGTTTCAAATAAAACTGGTGAACCATCTTGGATGAATTGACCTAAGGAATGTAAATCAGTTGAGAAGGTTGCGCTGGTTGGTAATAAACCTTTATGTTCTTTACCTTCAGATTCGCCAAACAGTTGTTTAAACCATTCTGCAATTTCTTTTAGGTGTGGTTCATAGGTCACAAACATCTCACTAGTCTTTTTATGACGATACATATAATCACGAACCACCGCATAGCGGTAACATTTATTTTTCTTTAATTCTGGTTCAGCAAATTCTTGCATGGCTTTTTTAGCGCCTTCTAACATTTTCTTAATGTCGATGCCCGCGCATGCGATTGGGAATAGACCAACTGGAGAAAGAACACTATAGCGTCCACCAATATCGCTTGGAAGAGTAAAAGTCGTATATCCTTCTTTTAAGGACTCTTGTTTAAGGGCGCCGTTCTTTTTATCAGTAGTAGCGAATATCATTTTGCTCGCGTTCTTTTTGCCTACTTTTTTGATAAGTAGTTGTTTTAATAAACGGAACGAAATGCTTGTTTCAGTAGTGGTGCCACTTTTTGAGATAACATTAATCGCAAACTTTTTATGCTCTAAATGTTTTAATACTTGAGCGATATAAGTTGGAGAGAAAGTATTACCTAAGAAAATAATTTCAAGTTTATCCGTTGGATAATTACCACGTAAAGCATTAATCGATGCAAGGGCGCCTAAATAGGAACCACCAATACCACACACCACTAATGTTTCAAAATTATCTCTTACATATTTAGCTTTCTTAAGCATTAAGCTTAATTCTTTTTGATCATAAGTTTTAGGATATTCTAACCAACCTAGGAAATCATTACCGGCTAATTTCTTTTTGTGAATTCCTTGATGGATGCTTTTTACTTTAGCTTCGTAGGCTTTAAAGTCGACCTTGTCCACTAAATGATTTAAGTTAACGTTTAACATAGATTCATTCTCCTTTATTCATTTTATCTAGTTCTATTTTAGTCCAATTATCTACTTTACTGATTAATAATTTTGAATCGATTAATGCTTGATTACGTTCATTAAGTCCAATATTCATTTTCTTTTCTTCTTCCGTTAAGGCTTTAAGTGATACTTTTAAAAACTTCTTTTCATTATCTACACTTAACACCTTAACTTGATATACTGCGCCAATTCTAAGATAACGATAAATATTTCTAATGTACGAATTAGAAACTTCTGAGATATGAAGTAATCCCATAGTTTCATCTTCAAATACCATCATCGCTCCATAGGAGAGAATTCGAGTAACAACTCCTTGAACAATTTCTCCAACTTGATAATTCATTTTAAATAACTCTCCAATTTTTTAATATCATCGAAGTTAGTAATTTTAAATAAACGTTCACTACCTTTTAATAAATGAACTTTGTTTTTATTTAAAAACACTAATTCAGTGTCATCATGAGTATCCTTTTTATTTTGATAAGCATTCATAATTATTTTTGCTTTAAATGTTTGTGGAGTCTGAAGTCTAAATATTTCATTTCTTTCTAAATAAGAAGTTACTTCGTAATTAGATGAAGCTTTCACTAAAGTATCATAGGAATGAAGCGCAAAAGTAGTTGCGCCTTTCTTTTTAGTTTCGTTAATTGCGATTTCAATGGTATGCATATCAAGTAACGCTCTCGCGGCATCATGAATTAAAATAATATCTTCATCTTTAATTACATCTTTTATTTGATTTAAGCCAAACTTAACGGTCTCGTTTCGAGAAACGCCACCGCTAATCACAGCTTTAACTTTGTTAAATTTATTATTCTTTGTGTAATTAAATACATCCACTACTTTATCTTTTAAAGTCAAAATAATAATTTGATCAATTAATGGTGAATCATTAAGCGCTTTTAAGGGGTAATAGTAAACGGGCTTACCTTTCATGATATAAAATTGCTTTGGAGTTTGATTGTTAAAGCGTTTACTATTTCCAGCCAGCAATAATAAAGCGTAATTCATAATTTCTTCTTTTCTTTCGCTCGACGGTGGGCGAGCTTTTCGTGAATCGCAACATTATCAATAATAAGTTTTACTACTTTATCTAGTTCCTTATCTTTTCGATAATCAGCCACACAAGCATAGCTTATTCTTCCTTCTTGCATTAGCTTTAGTGCAATCTCTTTTTTATTTTTATCATAGACCGCAATTGAATGACCGCCACTATTTTTAACCACGGTCATACATGGAACATCGGTGATTCCATCACCAATGTAAATCATATTAGAATGAGGAATACGTGGTTTACTTTTTTCGTTAATCCTAACATCATCATTAACATCTAATACGCCTTTTTCAATACGATATAGGTATTGAGTTTTTTGTGTATAGTTAATAACAAACTTTGGCCAAACCGCTAATTTAGTGTCTTTATCATAGTGATATTCACATGCAAAGATTTTCTTAAATTCTTTAGCAATTGGTCCACCTTCAATAATTTCTTTATTACCACTACTTACTACGTAATGCTCTAAAATCACGCCTTTACTTTTAGCGTATTCGTTCATCTTACTAAACCAAGTTAAAACACCAGGGAAGTGTTCGATGTTTTTACCTAAGGAATTAAACCATTTTCTAGTTGGTTTTATACCTTTACATAAAGCTTGTCTAACCGTGGAATAAAGAAATGAAAGAATCATTTCACATTGACTATCTTTAGTATTTTTACTTACTTTTGCCCAATATTCTGCTGGGGTTAATCCTAATGCTGGTGCTAAACCATAGTTTTGCATGTCTTCTTTACAAAGCGTGTGATCATAATCATACATTATTGCGACAATGGGTTTCTTATTCATACTTCAAAATTTTATCATCTAAGATGATATGATGTCAAAAAAGGGTTTGAATTAAAGATTATTTTCTTATATCATATATGGGTTATTGCCTATAAGGAGGCATTTTTATGTTAGAGCTAAATGAAATTACTAAAAGTTATTCAATGGGTGCAGCCGATGCAGTCCAAGCTTTAAAAGGAATTAACATTAAATTTCGTCGTTGTGATTTAGTGTCAATCTTAGGTCCATCTGGATGTGGTAAGTCTACGACTTTAAACATTATTGGTGGTCTAGATCAATACACTACTGGTGACTTAGTAATTAATGGTAGATCCACGAAAGGATTTAAAGATCGTGATTGGGATAATTACCGTAACCATTCAGTTGGTTTTATTTTCCAAAGTTATAACTTAATTCGTCACCAAAGCGTTCTTGATAACGTTGAATTAGCTCTAACTCTTTCAGGTGTTAGTAAGAAAGACCGTCGTGAAAAAGCAAAGAAAGCTCTAATTGATGTTGGTCTAGGTGATCACATTAATAAGACTCCAAAAGAAATGTCTGGTGGTCAAATGCAACGTGTTGCTATTGCTCGTGCATTAGTAAACGACCCAGATATTATTCTCGCGGATGAACCAACTGGCGCGCTTGACTCTAAGACTAGTGTTCAAGTTATGGAAATCTTAAAGCAAGTTGCGAAAGATAGATTAGTAGTCATGGTTACTCATAACCCAGAACTTGCGGAGCAATATTCTACTCGTATTATTCGAATGAAAGATGGTGAAGTAGTGGAGGACACTCGTCCGTTAAGTCAAAAAGAAATTCAAGCAGAAAAAGAAAGAGATATTCAAGAATTAAAAGCTATGAATATCGCCATTGCTCAAGAAAATAAAGAAGATGTTGATCATACTACTCCTAGATTTAAAATCTTTAAGAATTTAAATAATACTAAACTTAAGACTCCTAAGGAATTAATTGAACGCGCAAAAGTAAAACGTACGCAACCTCATTTATCACATAAAGATCAATTTAAGTTGTCACTTAAGAATTTGTTCACTAAGAAAGGCAGAACCATTCTTACTGCATTCGCTGGCAGTGTTGGTATCTTTGGTATTGGTGCAGTTCTCGCTATTTCTCAAGGCATGAACGGTTACATTCGTGAAACTGAAGAGAAGACCTTATCTACTACCCCACTTACTATATCTAGTAGCGCGACTGACTATACTGCTTTAATTCAATCAGCGACTGAATTATTACAAAACAGCTCAGGCGAAATCGTTGATCCTGAACGCGCAAAAGATCCACAAGTTTGGAGAAAGAACGTTATCGGTAGTGTCGCTAAACTTCTTGAGGGCGTCATGCAAGGGGATAACAATTTAGGCGGATTTAAAGAATATATCGATGACCAAATCACAAAGCCTGGCACGAAATTAAACGAAGCCGCTGCAGGTGTTTTCTATAACTATAATTTAAAATTATCTACTCTTTATGAAGATCCCGATACTGGAGAAGTTCGTGAAGCAAATTTAATGAACAACATTATAGATTTAGTTACAAACCATCTTGATTTTGATTCTGAATTATTTAAAAACATTGATATAACCGCAATCACTCCATTACTTTCTACATTGTCTTCGTTATCTGGTGGTTCTAGCATGCTATCACTTGATATTTGGCAAGAGCTATTAACTGATAAATTTGACTCTACTAAACTTAATCCAATGATTGATAATCAATATGAGATTGTTGGAGAAGGTCACTGGCCAACTAAACCAGAAGAAATTGTTGTCGTTTGCGATGCAAACTTTGAAATTCCTGATGTTACTTTATATTCATTAGGTTTAATTCCTGAAGACGAAATGGCGTGTTTAATGAACGATGCTATCAATAATACTCATAACTGGGAAAAGGATTTCCCTGATTCTAAGAAAAATTGGAGCCTTAAAGCATTGAAGGAAAATACCAAATATAAGATGGTTCCTAACTGTTACTTCTACTCTAGAGTTGGTGAAATTTGGACCGATAACAGGAATACTCCCGGAGCATTAGAAACTCTTTATCGTTCTGATAAGCCAATTGAACTTGAAATTAGCGCTATCGTTAAACTTAAGGATAAATTTGCTAGTAGCGGTGGACTTATTAGTGGCGCGATTGGTTATACCAAAGCGTTACGTGATAAGGTCGTTGAAATCTGTAAAAACTCAGATGTCTACAAAGCGCAAGAACTAAGCACAAACGTTGACATTTTAACTGGTGAGCGTTTCCGTTCAGCTGTATCTGGTAAAGGAATGACGACTGAAGATAAGGCAAAAGAATTTGTAGAGATTATTAATGGTCTTAAACCAGATAATGATGGTAAGAGTACTACTGATCCTTTAGACTCTATTACTGTGCAATCACGTGCAGACATATATCGTCATTATTTAACAACAAAAGCTGAAGAAGGCCTTGATGATGGCGGTGTGAAAGCGGCGCTACAATCTTTGATTGATATATATATGAAAGATTCTCTTATAGGAAAACTTCTTGAAAAAATTATTGAAGATTTAGATATTAAAGATGAGGATATTGCAGACAAATTACTCGTCATCGCTCTCTTAACGCAAGGTTATGATGTAGCTTCAGCAGAAAATTATATTTTAGAACTAAAGAACAATCCTGATCAATATAAAAAGTTATTGAAAACGGTTACCAGCAAAGTTATTGAAACAATGATTGAAAAATATGATGTAGTTGATAATGTTACCCGTTCACAGGAATTCTATTCATACTTTACCGGCAATGATGGTGAGGGACATGATGGCGCTTATAAAGAAGCGCTAAAAATAACCGATGTAGATGCAAGAAATGCTATTTTAGCCAATTGGTATGACAAATTAATTACATTCTCAAGTAATACTTATGATGATAACCTTGTTGCGTTAGGCGGCATTAATGAAAAGAGACCAGCATCAATTAAGATTTATGCTAACTCATTTAGTGATAAGAGTAAGATTACTTCTGCGATTGATGATTATAACTCTTTCCAACAAGAAGAAGCTGCGAAGATTAAATATACCGACTACGTTGGCTTTATTATGTCTTCCGTTGGTAAAATCTTAGATATTATTACTTATGTATTAATTGCCTTCGCCGCTATTTCATTAGTGGTCTCTTCAATTATGATTGCAGTTATTACCTTGATCTCGGTTCAAGAAAGAACAAAAGAAATTGGTATCTTACGTGCAATTGGTGCCAGTAAGAGTAACGTATCCGGTATGTTTAGAGCGGAAACGGTTATGATTGGACTAATGTCAGGTATACTGGGCGTAGCATTCTCGTATATCATTTGTTTACCAATGAATATTATATTAAGAAATGTTACTGGCGCAGCGACATTCACCGCTATCTTAACTCCTTGGTGGGCGATTGGTTTAATTGCCATCAGCGTAGCCTTAACGGTGTTAAGTGGATTAATTCCTTCATCTACTGCGGCTAAGAAAGATCCAGTCGAAGCACTTAGAAGTGAATAATTAATCACTAAATAAAAGAGAGGTCCTTGTGAAGTGAACCCCAAATAGGACACTTCAATAATGAAGTGTACCCCTTATTCTGGACAAAAAGGATAGGGGGTATTTTTAATGAAGTA
>JAKSUZ010000024.1 GCA_024408505.1 Bacilli bacterium
CATATTTAATGATCATGCGCGTGTCATCAAAATAGGTTAAATCTTTATAAATTCCACGCTTATTTTGGCATAGCTCCATAACCGCTCCAACATACTCTTTTGGAGCCATAATTTCAGCATGAACAAATGGCTCTTCTATCGAAGAAATCTTCGATAAATCCGGGAGTTTTGATGGGTTGTCGACCCTAATTTGAGTCCCATCCGACATATTAACGTGATAAATAACACTAGGTGCTGTTAGGATTAAATTTAAATGGTACTCTCTTTCTAGTCTTTCTTGGATTACATCCATATGGAGTAATCCTAAGAAGCCGCACCTAAAACCAAAACCTAACGCTTGGCTAGTTTCGGCTTCGTATACCAAAGAAGCATCGTTTAAGCTAAGCTTATCTAGAGCCTCTTTTAGATCATCATAATATTTAGAATCTACTGGGTATAAACCACAGTAGACCATTGGTAATAATTTCTTATATCCTGGAAGTGGTTTATCCGCCATTTTACCCTTTAGGGTAACAGTCTCGCCAGGAATAACGTCTTTGATATCTTTAATTTGAGCAGCGATATAACCAACTTCTCCAGTATGAAGTTCTTTAACTCTTAACTCCTTTGGAGTTCTAATACCAATTTCGGTTACTAAGTAGTCCTTATTCGCTGCCATTAAATGAATTGTATCGCCCTCTTTTACGCTTCCTTCCTTAATTCTTACAAGAATTACTACACCTCGATATGAGTCATAATAACTATCAAAAATTAATGCTTTAAGCGGTGCACTATCATCGCCTTCTGGTGCGGGAACTTGGTGTACAATTGCTTCAAGAACATCTTCGATGTTTTGGCCGGTTTTCGCTGATACTAGCAGAGATTTTTCACCATCAATTCCAATACGAGCGGTAATATCTTTTTTTACTCTATCTATATCTGCACTCGGTAAATCAATTTTATTGATTACTGGTAAAACCTCTAGGTCGTTATCGACCGCTAAATACATATTTGCTAAAGTTTGAGCTTCAACACCTTGTGTTGCATCCACTACTAAAAGTGCTCCTTCACAAGCCGCTAATGACCTACTTACTTCGTAAGTAAAATCGACATGTCCAGGAGTGTCTATTAAATTAAAGATATAATCTTTACCATCTTTAGCTTTATATGAAATTGTGACCGCGTTTAATTTAATCGTGATGCCTCTTTCTCTTTCTAGATCCATTGAGTCAAGAATTTGTTCTTTCATCTCTCTTTGAGAGATAGTATTAGTGACTTCTAAAATCCGATCGGCTAAAGTAGACTTACCATGATCAATATGAGCGATAATAGAAAAATTACGAATTCGCGATTTATCAAACGCCATAACGATAATTATTATAATACTTTTTATTTTTTAAAATAAAACTTATCTAAAATATCTTTAATTTCTTTTGCATTAGTGGCAAGTTCATAATCTTGCCATTCGTTTTTAAATAAACGACGATACTCATTAGTAAGGTAACGATCATCAATTAATAAAGCCGCCCCAATATCAGTTTCACTCCTTATTAAACGGCCAACCGCTTGCGATACTTTATTCATTCCTGGATGCTTATAAGCATATGAGAATCCGTTTAATTCTTTTTGATTATAATATTCTTTTATCAGGTTTCTTTTAAAAGAAATAGTCGGTAATCCTACACCAATGACTGCCACTCCAATTAAAGAATCAGCGACTAAGTCGATGCCTTCTGCGAAGGCGCCCCCAACTACTGAAAAACCAATGGTATTCTTATCTTTTCTTTTTAAGAAATGAGAAATAAAAATGTTCTTTTCCATATCGTTCATTTCTTTATTCTGATAAATGATTTCGTATTTGTCATCGCTTACAAAGTAAGGCTTTAATTTTTCAAGATATTCAAAACTCGGTGAATAGATTAAATAATTTCCTTTTTTACTACTGATAAAGGCTTTAAGGTAATCAACTACTTGATTAAGTGATTTATCCCGATCTTTATATTTAAGTGCAGCTGGAGCGAGAATTAATTTAAAGTTTTCCTTGGGAAAAGGAGAAGGTAGCATCAAATCTTTATCACGTACTTCTCCTCCTAAAACATTCTTATAGTAATCAATTGGAGAAAGCGTCGCACTAAATAAAACAGCGCCTTTAACTAAGTTAAGAGAATCACGAATTCTCTTACTTGGATCTAGGCACAGTAAATTAAGCGAAATATTATCTTCATCGAATTTTTCTAGATAAATTGCATCCGCTTCATTATGGATTTCATATAATTTAAGGAAACGATTAAGGCGTCGCGAAAAATCAATTGATGAGTCGCTTGGATGGAAGTCGTTTTCCTTAAGGAAATTCGAAATGTTATTGTTAAGTGAATTAAATGCTAAATAAGTTTCATGTTCGATATCTTCAATTACTTTGGAGCCAACTATGTTGCTATCCAATTGTTGAGTAAAAATTTTATTAACACGAGTGAACGCTCTTTTTAATACTTTATCCGCCAATCGATAATCACTCCGACATTCTTTAAATAAAGAATAATCTAAAGTTTCACTATACATTTCACTCGCTCTATCTGGTAAGTTATGAGCCTCATCCACTAGCACTACATAATTACTAGCATCAACTTCAAAATATCGTTCCAAATGAACGATAGGGTCAAAGAAATAGTTATAATCAGCAATAACAATATCCATATATAAAGATAAGTCGAGCGAGAACTCAAATGGACAAATTTTATATTTGTCGGTAATCCTTTTTATTTCATCTGCGTTATATAGTTTTTTTGCACTAATTGCATCGTTTAAAGCTTGCTTTAACTTCGTATAATATCCCTTAGCGAACGGACATTCATCTGGATTACAACTAGCGCCTGGACAAGCACATATTTTTTCTTTTGCGGTAATGTATATTACCCCTACATCTAACCCATGCTTCACTAAGATTGATGAGGCTAAATAAGCAGCGTCTTTACCAGTATTTTTAGCAGTAAGATAAAATATCTTATCATTACTAGTTTCGCTAAAAGATTTTGCACCGGGATAAAGAGCAGAAATGGTTTTACCAATTCCCGTTGGCGCCTCAATAAAGGCCACCCCACCTATATTCATAATTTCACTCGCGAGAGTGATAAAGTTCTTTTGTCCTTTCCTCATATATTTAAATGGAAAAGTAAGATTACGACTACTATCATTACGCTTTACTTTATGCTCATAAATATTTAAGTAAAACTTTAAATATTGCTTGATATATCCGATGACTTTTTTCTCAACTTCCTGAAAATTAAATTTATATTTGTGCTCTTTTCTTTCATCGTTTATCTGACTGATATAGGTAAGAATAATTTCGCACTTATCTACTTTCTTTTCTTTTAGAAACATATAAGCATAGACAATCGCTTGTCCTAAATGCCATTCTTCATTTTCCTTATAATAAACATCAAGATCTTCAATCGTAGATTTAAGTTCTTCAATGACCGGTGTTTCTTTTAAATAAATTCCATCCGCTCTTCCGTCTAAGTAGATGGTAAAACCATCAACTTCAACGCTGGTTTTTAAATAATATTCAGATACATAATCTCCAATTCTACGACTTTGATAAGAAGCATGAATTTCGCTACCTCTTGTCATGGTGTCTTGATTATATATGCGATTATCAATATCACCAGTGCGAAGTAAAAAATCCACTAAATCGTGAACGCTTAGATGTAATTCTTTAGTGACATTCATCACTAATAATTATACACTTTTAACGCGTTAAAAATCAGACACATATTTTAGTTTGATTTATAATATAAATATGGAAATAAGAATATTATCATTAAGCGAGATTAATCTTGCTATTAAAGAAGAAATTGCTTCTTTGCTAAGAAGAAAGCCAAATGCTGTCTTAGGACTAGCGACCGGATCTTCACCAATCGGAGTTTACGATGAACTAGTTAAAGCGCATAAAGCCGGCGACATTTCATTTAACGAAGTTACATCTTTTAATTTAGACGAATATATTGGATTAAATAGTGATCATCCACAAAGTTATCGTTATTTTATGAATTCTCATTTATTTGATCACATTGATATCTTAAAAAGTAGAACTCACATTCCTAGCATGGACAAAAATAGCGAAGATTATTACGAAACTTATGATAATAAGATTAAAGACCACGGCGGCATTGATTTTCAAATTTTAGGCATCGGTTCTAATGGTCATATCGCCTTTAATGAGCCAGGAACTTCTTTCGATTCCTTAACACATATTGTTGATTTGAAAGAATCAACTATCAAAGATAATTCTCGTTTCTTTAATGATGTTAATGAAGTTCCTACTAAAGCAGTTAGTATGGGTTTAAAAAGCATTATGAACACTAAACGCATTGTCATTATTATTACTGGTAAGAACAAAGCTAATGCTTTAAAAAGATTAATGAGTAAAGAAATTACGACTGATTTTCCTGCAAGTATTTTACATCGCCACCCAAAGGTGACTATCTATGCTGATCAAGAGGCAGCGAGTCTATTATGATTACATTTAAAAAAGCCAACGTTTATTTAAATAATAAAAAGATTGTTCGTACTTCTTTAGTCGTTGAAGGAAATAAATTTACTAGTTTTAAAGCAAGTAAAGGAATTGAATTACCTAAGAAATACATTATCGTTCCCGGCTTTATTGAAGAACATATTCACGGAGCGAACGGAATGGATACGATGTATCCAAGCAAAAAAGCTTTAGATGTAATCGCTAAAAGTTTAACTAGAAGTGGCACTACTTCCTTCTTAGCAACCACCATGACTATGTCTCGCGGAGCAATTAAAAAGGCATTAAATAACGTCGCTAACAAGAAATATCATTCGGGTGAGGCGAAAATATTAGGCGTTCATTTAGAAGGTCCGTTTATCGCGAAAGAATATAAAGGCGCTCAAGATGATAAGTACATCATCGAACCAAATATTAATGAGCTAAAAAGCTTTATTAAAGCTAGTAATCATAAGATTAAAATTATTACTATTGCACCAGAAAAAACTAATCCCGCTTTCTTAACTTTTCTAAAGAAAAACCATATCGTAATATCGGCTGGGCATTCGAATGCTAAATATCAAGATGTGAAGAAAGCGATGAAATATGGTCTAAGTTGCACTACGCATACATATAATGCTATGAGTAAACTTCATCATCGTGATATCGGTTTAGTTGGTGCGGCATTAATGGAAAAAGATTTATATGCTGAATTAATCTTAGATTATCAACATGTTAGTGAAGAAGCAGCAAAACTATTATTTAAAAATAAAGGCAAAGATAAAATCATATTAATTACCGATTCAATGGAAGCGCGTTATAAAAAAAGCGGGCGGTACCACTTAGGTACTTTTCCAGTTTATGTTCAAAACGGACGAGCGGTCTTAAAAAATGGACAGCTTGCTGGTAGTATTTTAGAAATTAATGCTGCATTAAGAAACGCTAAACAAACTTTTAAACTAAGTTTAGAGGATACTATTAACCTAGCAAGCAAAAATGTTTGTAGCAATTTAAATCTCGACAAATTAGGCGAAATTAAAATCGGTAATTTTGCTGATTTTGTTATCATCGATAAAGATTTCAATGTTTATCAAACTTACGTAAATGGAAAACTTGCCTATAGTAAAAAAGGCTTTAAATTATTTTAAAATTTTATTAATAATATCTTTATGACCGTTGATGTAATCAATTGCTTTCATCAAGTTCTTATTTTCGGGCTTGATTGTAATTAATTCAATTAAAGCATCTTTGGCTTGATAAAGAAGATGTTTATCTTCTAATAAAATAGTCCCGATTGGTTTTTTATTTTCTTCTCGATAAACTTTTGCATCATATATTTTAAGCTTTTGATTATCAAGATATAAATAGGCACCAGGAATGTTGCTTAGCGCTCTTATGTAATTTACTTGTTCTCTCGCGCTTAAATTAATATTTAAGTGTTCTTCTTCAGGGGTAATTTTATTGGCGAATGTAACTTTGCTTTCGTCTTGCGCTTTTCCTAAAAGTTCACCATTTAAATATTTAAGAAGATATTCATTTACAATTTTTGTACCCGCTTCACTTAATTTCTTCATTAATGAAGTGTAGTTATCATTATCACTAATTTCTACTTTAATAGTTGCATACATTCTTCCCGCATCCATCTTATCAATCATTTCCATTAGAGTAATGCCCGTTTCTTTTTCATCATTAATGATGGCGCGTTGAATCGGCGCTGCTCCACGATACTTTGGTAAAAGCGATCCATGAAGATTAAGACAACCATATTTTGGAATATCTAATAAACCTTGTGGGATGATTTGCCCATAGGCAAAGGTAAGAATTAAATCCGGATGAAGTTCTTTCACAAATTCATAGTCTTCACGAATCTTATGCGGCTGATAAACTGGGATGTTGTATTTTTTCGCAACTACTTTAGTAGGAGTATCCACCAAAAGGTGCTTTCTACCCACTTCTTTATCTTCTTGAGAAATTAACGCAACAAAATTCCAACCACTTTTAATAAGGGCTTCGAATGTCTCGGCACTCATCGTAGGAGTGCCCATATAGATAAGACGATAATCTTTTTTGTTTCGCATAGAAACATTATATACTTTTCAGTTTGGAGTAAATATTATTTTATGCTAAAATAATACCCATGAGTAAAAAGAAAAAAATTCAAGACATTGTAGATCAAGCTAGTAACCTATTAAATCAAAATCTCACAACTTTTAAAGAGATTTACAAAGTAATTATATCTCATTCTAATCATTATCATGCTTTTCTTCATCATGAAAATAGCGGCGATATTAAAACTTATCGCTATGGGCAATATGCAAGATTATGTGAAAGCACAGCAAGAAAACTTAGTGTTTTACTTGCCGATAGAAAAATTAAAAATGGAGTTGTTGGCTTAAAAGTTAACAATTCACCATTTTGGTGCTTCTTATTCTGGGGACTATTAATGAGCGGTTATCGTCCTCTTTTAATTGATGCCAAACTCGCTAAAGAAAATACCGAAAACTTATTAAAGAGCGCTAAAGCGATTGCAATTGTTACCGATGATCAAAATGAATACGAGGGAAATGTTATTACTTTATCCACTAACGAAGTTAACGATATTAGTGAAGATTTAAATTTCCAGCCTAATTGGGCCGACGAAGTTATTTTTTGTTCAAGCGGCACAACCGGCGAAATTAAACTTATGATTTTTGATGGCAATAATATGCTTAATCAACTTAATGCCAGTAAAAAGATGCCAGATGAGAATTTAGATATCATCTATCCACAAAGCATTCGTCCTCTTCGTATTATCGGTTTAATTCCTTTCCATCACATCTTTGCTTTTGTATCTATATTCCTTTGGTACAGCTTCTATGGAGCAACCATTGTCTTTACCGATTTCCAAGATCCAGTTACCTTAGTAAAAGAAATTCGCGAATTAAAAGTCACCCATGTTTATCATGTCCCACTTTTTTATGAAGTTTTCGCAAAAAACTTTATGAATCGTGTCGATGATCGCTATAAAGAAAAGGTTAATAGTCTTATTAAATATAATCTTGGTTTAATAAAATTAAAAGACGCTGGTTTCGTTGGTGTTCATACCGCAAAAAGATTAATTCAACGTTTGACTCTTGGTGTTCAAATTAGATATTTAATTTCTGGTGGAGGATACTTAAACGAAGATGCCGCTAAAATAATTAACGGCATTGGTTATCCGCTTTATAACGGATACGGAATGACTGAAGTCGGCGTCACCAGTGTTGAATTATCTCCAAATATTCAGGATAGGATGAAAAGAAGCATTGGCCGTCCTTTATTTCGCGTTTCTTATAGAATAAATCGTAAAAATGAGTTACTAATTAAATCACCAATTACTCACATTAAAGAAATTATTAACGGAAAAGAAAAATCAACTGTACTTGATCGTGAGGGTTATTACTCAACTGGTGATATCGCCAAAGTTGATAGCGATGGTCGTTACTACTTAGTTGGGCGCGCAAAGGAAACAATTATTACCAGCAACGGTGAAAATGTTTATCCAGAAGAAATTGAGTCTTATTTTAAGGAAATAAAAGGCGTTATAAATTTGGCAGTCTTTGCAGTCAAAAATAAAATTATTTTAGTTATTCAAACCGATAATTTAAAAATTAGCAAAGAAGTTGATATAACTAATGCAACACTTCCACTTCATAAGCAAGCGAATCGAATTGTTTTAACAAAAGAACCGCTTCCTCTATCAAGTAGTCTTAAAGTCAAACGCTACATAGTAAAAGAAAAATATTTGGATGGCGAATACAAAGGCAAAGATTCAGCAAGAAAAAAGATTGATGTCTTAGCAGGCTATGATGCTAATGCCAAGCGAAATGTCATCCGTCGTTTAAATCGTGTCTTTAAAGAAGTTCTCTATGTAGAGAAAGATGTTGATGGTAATGCTCATTGGATTAATGACCTACATAGCGATTCAATGACCTACATTACTTTAATAAATGAAATCGAAAAAGAGTTTACAGTTAAAATACCAATTGAAAAGTATGGTCAATTAACTACTCTTAACGATTTTGCAAAACAATTATTAGATTCTGGTTGTAAATAAGTAAATTATTTTATATACTAACACA
>JAKSUZ010000025.1 GCA_024408505.1 Bacilli bacterium
ATATACTAACACAAGATTAAAGAGGTAAATTTATGGCTCAAATCAAATCACAAATTAAAAGAATTGGCACTAACGAAAAAGCGCATCAAAGAAATATTGTTGCACGTAGTGCACTTCGCACTGAAATTAAAAAAGTAAAAGCTGCAGTGGAAAAGAAAGATAAGAAAGCAGCGGAAGTAGCGGCAAGAAATGCTTATCGCTTAATCGATAAAGCAGTTAGCACTCATGCACAACATCGTAATACCGCAGCAAGACAAAAGAGCGAAGTCGCTCGTTTACTTAATTCCTTAAAGTAATTAAAAATAGTTGTTTTTAAAATTAACGATAAATAATTCAGCAGCTAAAGAATTATCAATTTGGCTGCTTTTTATTTTGTTATCAATCTCGTAGAGATCATCTAAAATTTTCGGTAGTGAATCTTTAAACGCTTTTCCATTTTGATATGCCATTTTTACTCTAAATTCTTTCGCTGCTAATAATTCCATTATTTCGCTAATGCGTTTACCTTGATCATGAAGATAATTTACTTTGTAAATAAAACGGAACTGCCCGGCCAGCATAATAAATAATGTAACCGGATCAATTTTCTTACTTTTAATTAAATCATTGTAAGTCACTAACGCTCCGGTGATATCACCTTTAAGGAGAGCGTTGGTTAATTCATATGCGCTATCTTCAAGTGGCTTACTTACTAGTGTAAGAACATCGTTTAAACTAATCTTATTCGTATATAGAGATAATTTCATTAATTCGTTTATTAGTCGCTCCCGGTCATTGAGCGTCCGAACCGCTAGTTCTTTTTTTGCCAAGTAATCAATATTGATATTTTTCTTCTCGCAAATTTGACCAACAAACTTTTCCCAATCAAATAGTTTCATCGGAGCAATTGGAATAAGCTTTGCTTTTTCACTTAATAATTTAGTGAGCTTTCCACGGCTATCAAGCTTATCGCTTTCTACCAAAAAAATTAGATCCGTTTCGTTTATAGGAGAGTTAATATACTTTTCAAGTATTAGATAATCCTTTTCGGTATTAATCTTATCTTTGCTTTTGCCGCCCGTTAAAAAATAGGCATCATCCGCAACAACTACTTTCTTATTCTCGAGCATCGGGACTTCTAAACACGCATTCACAATCTCACGAAGACTTGTTTCTTTTGCATCAAAAGAAGCATAATTAAATTCATTAATTTCTTCTAAAGCTTCTTTTGTGATTCTTTTTGCTTCCCTTTTTAAGGAACCTTTTAGACTCGCGGAATAAATAACGTAAATCATCGTATTAATATTCTATCATGCTTTTAAAAAAGCATGCGCGTAATAATGAACTGTCCCAATTTCGTCCGTTCGGTAATATTTAATATTTAAATTTTCTAGATTATCAATTACTTCTTGATTGGGATGATGATATTTATTATTTTTTCCTACACTAATAATTGCTTCCTTTGGATTAATGAAATTAAGAAAAGCTTTACTACTTGATGTTTTAGAACCATGGTGCCCTACTTTAAGTAGATCAATATTAAAGTCTTCCTTAGAATATTTTTCCATAATCTTATTTTCGATATTAATGCTCGCATCCCCCATCATCATGACATTTTTATTAGCAACATGAAATGTTAGTACTTGTGACTTATCGTTTTCATCACTATATTCATTCGCCCATTCATTAATGTTTTTAATAACTAAATCTTTAACTGTAACCGTGAACGGTTCGCTTGTATCAATAATGTTTCTTACTGGAATATGCTCTCTAAGCGATTCAAGCGCTCCCATATGGTCATAATCACCATGTGAAATAAAAACATAATCAATATGATTGATTCCTTGCTTATGTAAATAAGGAATGGTAACTTCGGTGGCGATATCTTTATAGGTAAGACCGCCGGTATCAATCATAATTGTTTGATTATAATATCGAATTACTGCTGAATCGCCTTGCCCAACATTAAGAAAAGCAATGGAGTTAGCATATAGCATTTCATAAGGTAGTATCTTTAGAGTAAAGATTGATAGTCCAACGATTACTGCCACGCCAACTTTTTTATACGAATAACTTTCCAAAAAATACAAAGTAGAAAATAAAACTAAATAATAAATAAGCACAAACCACCCACTAAATTCCTTAAAAGGAATCGTAATATCAATATAACTTAAACCCTTCATTAAACTTGTTAGTGAATTAGCCATAAAAGTGAAGAGTGGGCGAATTGGATAAGAATATAAACTTACTAAACTTGTGAGCATGAAAATGAAAGTGTATGGCGTCAAAATTAATTGAATTACTAATCCTAATATATGAAAGGTAGCAGAGTCGCTCAAGGATAAGGGCAACATAAAAAGAAAGGCGAAAATGCTTGTTTTTGAGACGAGACGAAATTTCCTTCCACGCGTGAGTGCATTCTTTGCGAAGTAGAAGCTAAGTGAAATAAAGAAGCCAAGATAAAACCCTGATTGTCGTGCCAAATACGGATTAATTGTTAACATAGTAATTCCTATAAGAGAAATAATTTCTAAATAAGTAAACTTATGCTTTGCATGGTATTTATTAAAATAGGAAAAAATCTTTACATAAAAGATGCGCCTAACTCCGATTTTGTTACAAGCAAAAATAAAATACCATGAAAGAATTAGAATACTACCAAGTTTAGTATGTTTTTCATTGAGTTTTAAAAACAAAAGATATTCAACCATCTTAAAGATGATAGATAAATAGATGCCCGATGAAGAAAACAAAAAAGTTAAGTTAAGCGAGGTCATCAACACGGTTGAAGAACTCTCATAGTTTTTTACATTAAATAAAAATGCATCGACATAGTCGCGAGCAACTGGATCAAAAAGATTAAGGAACATGTTCTTATAGGCTTTGATTCGAATAAAATTAGTAAAAACAACATTAATATCAGTAACATTAATTTGCCTAGTAATGCCCTTATTATTTAAAAACTCAATAAACGAAAATTCGCTTTCAAGCGAAGTATCGACTAAATCCGTAATATTCCCGGTTAGTTTAACTATGTCACCAACTTCACGAACATTGTTATCTTCGTAGACAATCAATCGTTCGAATTTGCTAATTACTATGTAATAGTTTGCATTGGTTTCAATTACAATGCCTAAATAAGTCCCGTTAGTCGGATTAATTTTTATGTTAATAAAAGAGATTCCAAGTCCAATTATAAAAGCGATTAGAAAAGAAAACGCAATTCGTTTCTTGAATCGTTTCAAGCAAAAGAAGAAAATTCCTATGCTCAAAATGATTAAAATAATTAAATTAGCGCCAACTAAAGTTAAACCGAGAAACAGTCCTAGAAAAATGAATAGGAAGATCATTTCAGCGTGACATAATTTCTCATTTTACTTAAAGTACCAGCGCCGATGCCATCTACATTGACAAGCTCTTCAATTCGATTGAATTTCGTTCCACCAATTCGATAAGAAACGATACCAGTCGCCATCTTACTTGTCACACCACTAATCTTTTGTAGTTCTTCGCTACTTGCGCTATTGATGTTGTACTTAGTGATCTCTACTTGTGCGCAGGTTTCGCTGGTATCATAAAGCGGAGCAATATAAAAACTTAGATTATTTTTTAATGCATAATCTAGATTATAGGCTCTTGCATCTGCATTACCAGTTACTCCGCCTGCTGCTTCAATTAAGTCTGCCAAAGTGCCATCACTTTTAATGTAGTAAGTGCCTTCTTTATTAACCTGGCCTTCAATTGAAACGGTGTAAGTTGTGACATCAGTTGGTGTATCTTCACCACCTCCGCCTGAGATGCCTTTATCGACCGTACTCATAACTACAATTAAAACTACTGCGCCAATAACAACTGCAATAATTGCTTTAATCATAAAGATTACCTCCTTCTAACTAGCGGGGCAACTTGCCCCTTGTGTAACCCCCAGATCATGGTATAATGTCAATGTGGTTGAGTGCCTGACTGTACCAGCAGCCAGACACTTTTTTTATCTAACGGCTTAATTCACTAACAATTAGATACAACAACATCAACAGGATAATGAGATCACTCACGTGACCAACGTTACCTCCTTCCCAGAAATCACACAAGGCATTAGCGCCCCCTAGGGCGAATAACATAACATTATCTCCCTTATTAGTTGCTTAACAAAAAAGAGGCTAAATTCCTCACTTATTTTTTTATATTTACATAGTAAATATAGAATTTTACTAAAATAAAAAAGTTAGGCATTTCCTAACTCTTTTACTCATCGTTATCTATTAATATTTACGACGTCTAGCTTCTTCGCTTTTCATCTTACGGCGTAAGCTTTTCGGATAGAAAGCTTCATGGCGACGAACATCATAGAGGACTCCTGATTTATTAACCGAACGTTTAAAACGACGTAATGTCTCGTCTAATGTTTCACCTTCACGAACGACTGTTTTCGGCATAAATTCACCTCCTCTTAATCCTTGATTATTATTCTACTTTGTAATGTTTAATGCAACTATTTTGTAAAGATTTTACCCGCATAGCTCTTAGCTTCTTCGGTTACATTCATTCCCAATTTATTAAATGTTTTCATATCGACAATTGGAAGAATCACACTAGAGTGTGCTTGTAGACCTTTGAGTTTTGGAATTTGTTTATATACCATTTGCGCAATTGGGTTAGTGTTTGCTTGAATGGCTAGAGCAATCAAAACTTCTTCAGCGTGAATTCTTGGATTATGGTTCTTTAAAGTGTGAACTTTCAAATCGTTAATTGGTTCAATAATACTAGGCATTAAAACAAGCATGTCATCCTTAATTTTTGCAAATGATTTTAAAGTATTTAAAAGTAATGCAGCAGGAGCGCCTAATAATTGACTTCTTTTTCCAGTAATAATTAAATTACCCTTTTCTACTGCCATACATGGGACACCAGTTTTCTCGGCTTTTTCTAAACAAGCTTTTACGCATTTACGATCATCGATGGTTAACCCAGCTTCACCCATTAAAAGCTTCGCCTTTTCAACCGTTGTATCTGGTAATTTACCTAAGAAGTTATTTTTAAGTGTTTGATAATAACGACGAATAATTTCTTGATTACCAGCTTTGATGGCAGCCTTTTTATCTTTAATTGCAAAGCCTACCATGTTAACACCCATATCAGTTGGAGATTTATATGGCGAAGAGCCATAAATCTTTTTAAATATTGCTTGTAATAACGGGAACGATGCAACATCACGATTATAACTAGTTGCACTCTTTTTATAAGCTTGTAAATGATATGGATCAATTAAGTTCACATCATCTAAGTCTAACGTAGCGGCTTCGTAAGCTAAATTAATTGGATGTTTAAGCGGAAGATTCCAAACTGGGAATGTTTCAAATTTAGCATAACCAGCTCTAATTCCGTTTTTATTATCGTGATAAAGTTGACTAATACAAGTCGCCATTTTACCACTTCCTGGACCTGGCGCAGTAACCACTACTAATGGACGAGAAGTCTCGACGTATTCGTTTTTGCCTAAGCCTTCATCCGAAACCACTAATTCAACATTATTTGGATAACCAGCAATTTCGTAGTGTTTATAAACACGAATCTTTTTACTTTGTAAGAAATTAATGAAATTTTGTAATTGAACGTTTTCTTTATAGAAGCTAAATACTACACTTGAAACGAATAATTTAATATCTTTAAAAGCATCAATTAAACGTTTTACTTCATCTTGGTAAGAAATACCAGAATCATTACGAGCTTTGTTGGAAATAATGTCATCACTATTAACAGTAATAATAATTTCAATTTGATCTTTTAAACCTAAAAGCATTTTAATTTTGGCATCCGGTTCAAAACCGGGTAGAACACGAGCAGCATGAAGGTCATCGAAAAGTTTACCGCCAAACTCAAGGTAGAGTTTGTCACCAAAATCTTTTATACGTTTGAGAATCGCTCTTCTTTGAATTAAGAGATATTTTTTATTATCAAACGCAACTGCCATAATTATTTATTTAGTGATTTCATAATTGCAACGCCGCTGCTAGCACCAATTCGGGTCGCACCAGCAGTAATCATTGCCATCGCTTCTTGGAAGTTATGGACACCACCACTTGCTTTTACACCCATTTCTGGTCCAACGGTTTGACGCATCAAAGTAACTGCATGGATTGTTGCTCCGCCAGTTGAAAAACCCGTAGAGGTTTTTACAAAGTTTGCGCCTGCATTTTTACTTGCAAGACACGCAGCAACAATTTCATCGTCACTTAATAAACAGGTTTCTAAAATTACTTTTAAAGTTCTCTCACCGCACACTTTTTTAATAGAACTAATTTCTTTCTCAAGATATTGATAGTCATGCTCTTTGGTGCGGGAAATGTTAATGACCATATCGATTTCATCGGCGCCATCATTGATTGCGCTTTTAGTTTCTTCAATCTTTGCTTTTGTAGTGGTCGCTCCTAATGGGAAACCAATTACAGTACAAACTAAAACATCCGAACCAGTTAAAGTTTTCTTTGCTAACTTAACATAGCACGGATTAACGCAAACACTTTTAAAATTATATTGTTTAGCTTCGTTACAAATTTTCTCGATGTCTTTATCTAAGGCATTGGGTTTAAGTAAAGTATGATCAATATACTTATTGAATTCCATTACTTCTTACTTTCCTTTTTCTTTTCGCCTTTCTTCTCAGTTTTATTTTCAACTTTGTTTTCTATTTTCTTGCCAACGATTTGTTTACCATTGTAATATCCGCAATGTGGGCAAACCATATGTGGTTGAATCATTTCGCCGCAATGCTTGCAAGCGACTAAACCTTTAGGGGCAAGTTTAAAATGCGTACGACGCATTCTTTTTCTAGTTTTACTAATTCTTCTCTGTGGGACTGCCATAATTATTCTCCTTTGTTAGAGTAACAATACGAGTTATATTATATAAAATATAATAAAAAAATAACAATACTTTTTT
>JAKSUZ010000026.1 GCA_024408505.1 Bacilli bacterium
TAAGCTTTTAAATACATATATAGATATTTTAACTAATAAGTTAACTTAAAGATATCTAAATAAACATTCGGAGTTATTTGTTCAGGTCTAGTTAAAATAGAGATTTTTAATT
Source organism: Bacilli bacterium (assembly GCA_024408505.1). GTDB lineage: Bacteria > Bacillota_I > Bacilli_A > RFN20 > CAG-826 > UB1719. Next base: position 113 of record JAKSUZ010000026.1, read on the forward strand.
CATCTAAAATCTTTTTGGCTTTATCTTTATTCATTAAATATAAAGATAGATTGTTATAAATGGTCTTACGGCGATGAATGAACATCTTCTTTAAAAACAAAAGATATTTATATTTATCAATATCGTTTTTATTGTGACTAGTAATCGAGAACACTAGTGAATCAATATGTGGTTTTGGTAGAAACGCTTCTTTAGATACGATGAATTCTTTTTGATATTTGCCAACATAATTTACCAAGACCGCTAATGGACCATAGTTTTCAGTGTTAGGTTTAGCAATGATTCTATCTTCTACTTCTTTTTGGACCATAAACACATATTGAGAGGCATTACATTCAGCTAGATAACACTCTAATAAATCATTAGTGATGTAATAAGGAAGATTACCGATAATCTTGTTATAAATACTTATATCAGTCTTTAAGGCTGACTTCTTAATTACATATGCTCTCTTCTTATCTTTAACTAAATTATCTAATGTTTCGATTGCGCGTGGATCAATATCATTAAACGTTAAAGTTTTATATTTCTTATCTAATAAAAAGATACTTAAAGCACCAAAACCCGCACCAATCTCGAAGACGTTATCAGAATCACTCGTTTTTAAAACATCAGTAATCCTTTTCGCGATAATAGGATCAGTTAAATAATTCTGTCCTACTTCTTTGTTGGCGAATTGGCTCATTTCTTTAATATGAACAAATACTTCTTCTTGATTCATACCATGAATATTTTAATACAAATCGCTAACTTTTAATAATAGATAACTACACGTAATGTTTCACGGAAGGAAAAATGCGATAAATTGCGATATCTATCCGTGTGTCACTTTTAAAGTATAATTAGGATGCTATAATCCGGTTAGTCGTACCCTAAAAGCCACTAATTCTCAACAATTTATATAATAAAGTTAACCGATAAAGTGTTCCACGTGAAACATAAAGAAATTTAATTATGTTAACTAGAATGCGAAAATATCGTGCATTCTTGTTAGTTTATAATTAAAAACAATAAATGGTAAAATTAAGAATGTTTCACGGAGAACAATTTCTCAAAGTTTTCCGTGGTTTTATCCTCAATTACTTTATTATCAATTCCTTTTAAACGCGCGATTTCGTTAATGATTAATGGGATGTATTTAGAATGATTCTGCTCACCACGATGCGGAGTTGGCGCTAAATAAGGTGCATCAGTTTCAAGTAATAATCTATCTAGTGGAATAGCCTCGACTGCTTCTTTTACGCTTATTGCGTTTTTAAAGGTTACGGTTCCGCCTATCCCAAAGTAATATCCTAATTCAATATATCTTTTAACATAATCTTTACCAGCGGAATAACAATGAATAATTCCGGCTTTCTTAACTGGATGATCTCTAAGGATTTCATAAGTCGCGTTAATCGCATCTCTAGAATGGATAATAATCGGAACGTTATGCTTATTCGCTAAATCAATAAATTTATGGAACCATTCAATTTGTTGTTCTTGTACTTTTTTATCTTTATCCCAGAAATAATCTAATCCAACTTCGCCTACGGCAATAACTTTAGGATTCTTAAACATCTCATCAATCAACGCAAAATCATTTGGGCCCATACTTTTCACATCGCTAGGATGCACTCCTACTGCGGCCCATACATTTTTATATTTATTTGCGATCTCTACTGCCTGTTTACTAGTTTCTAAATTAGAACCAACGCAAAGAAACGCACGGACATTACTTGCTTCAGCATCTTTGATATATTTATCAGTATTACCAATAAAAGCATCATCATTTATATGTACATGCGAATCTATAATCATGTTATTTACCTACGCAGAAACGCGAAAAGATTTCTTTAGTAAGATCAAGCGATGCTTTATCTCCAAAGACTTCTAATATGGTATTAAGTAAGTTATTAAGTAACACCGCAATAATATCAATGGAAACATTCTTATTAACTTCACTAATAATTTCATCGATTAATTTATCGCTTCTTTTTAATAACCCTAATTCACGAGCGTTCGCAAAGCTCGGATGGTTAATAACATTACTAGATACGCCTGCTACTTCTTTAATCTTATTAATTAATGGTTTAATTTGATGCTTCTTTGCCGAGATATAAATATGTTTATTATCTTTATTCTTAATTAAATCAGCTTTGTTAATAATTTTAATTACATGCTTATGATTTAATTTAATTTCTTTTTCATTAACTTTATCGGTTAAGTAAATAACTAAATCAGCGTCTTTAATCGCTTTATATGTTTTCTTAACACCGATATTTTCTATTTTGTTATTAGTAACTCTAATGCCTGCAGTATCTAATAGATGTAATGTAATACCATCAATATTAACTTCACCTTCCACTATATCTCTAGTAGTGCCTGGAATATTAGTGACAATCGCTTTATCTTGTTTGATGAGCGTATTTAATAAAGTAGACTTCCCTACATTCGGTTTACCAATAATGGCTACTTTAATGCCTTCTTTAACAATTAAACCTTCTTCTCCATTCTTAATTAATTTCTTAATTTCTTTTTGAAATTTAGTTAAATCAGTTTTAATTCTTTTACGATTTACTTTTTCAATATCTTGATATTCTGGATAATCAATGTTTACTTCTAAATTAGAAATTAAATCTAATAATCCAGTTTTAATTGGTAATAGTAATTTAGAGGTTTCGCCTTTTAAAGCGTAAGTAATAATTTGTTTAGATTCATTTGTAGTCGCATTAATCAAATCATTCACCGCTTCCGCCTGCACTAAATCAAGCTTATGGTTGAGATAGGCACGAGAGGTGAATTCACCGTTCGTCGCCATTCTCATTCCTTTATTAATCATTAGTTTAATAATCTCATTATCAATTAAGGCATTACCATGAGTGATAATCTCAACAATATCTTCTCCCGTATATGAATGTGGATGAGGATACGTAAGTAACACTACTTGATCAATAACTTTATCTTTGTTTTTGATATAGCCAAAATGAATGCTCTTCTTTTTGTCTTTAGTTAGATTGACTGTAAAGCAACTAGAGACAATCTTAAAACAATTCGTTCCACTTATTCTAATTAAATGTAGAGCGCTTTTAATGGGAGAGGTTGCTAATGCAATAATCGGTTCCATTACTTAAACTATTTTATTGAAGGATGTGGCTGGGAAAATCATATCAGCATAAGAAGACCAGCCTTCTGCCATTTTAAACCGCCAAACCATATCTGGCTTAACATAGAATTTAAGATTCTCGTGCCAATCGCTAAATGCTTCTTCGCCTAAAGTTGGAACAAAATCAAAAGCAGTTAAATTTACCGTTTTTAGATTACGACAAGATCTAAAAGCTGCGGTCTCTATTGAAACAACGCTATTAGGAATAGTGATATTTATAAGAGAATCACAGTTAATGAAAGCTGCAGCTCCTATCGACTTAACGCTATTAGGGATAATAATATCAGCAAGAGAAGTGCATCCAGCAAAAGCCCCTTCGCCTATCGAAGTAACACTATTAGGAATAGTTGTTCTTTTACAGCCAGCAACCAAAGTTTTATAATCAGCAGTCATAATAGCATTGCGTTCATTTTTATCTTTGTCTTGACTGGTATAAACAGTGTTGTAGGAGTTAACTTTAAGCGTGGTAAGCTTAGGACAACCTACAAATGCAGCGCTACCAATTGAAATGACACTTCTAGAAATATCAACAGAAGTAAGAGAAGAGCAACCCAAAAAGGCCGCTCCACCAATTGATGTAACATTGTTAGGGATAGTAAGCGTGGTAATTGAGGAGCAACCGAGGAAGGCCGCATCACTTATCGATGTAATGCCGTTTATGATGGTAATATCAGTAAGAGAAGAGCAACCAGCAAAAGCCCCTTCGCCTATCGATGTAACACTTTTTGGGATAACAATATCAGTAAGAGAAGAGCATCCAGCAAAAGTTCCTTTATTTATGGAAATAATAGTGTCGGGGATATCAATTGAGGGAAGAGAAACGCATCCAGCAAAAGCCCCTTTGCCTATCGATGTAACACTTTTTGAAAGGACGACATCAGTAAGAGATATACACGTGGAAAAAGCTCCATCGCCAATAGAAACCGATAACACCCCGTCAGAAATTTTAATCGACTCAAGGCGCAAGCAACCCATAAAAGCCTCTTCACCTATTGAAATAACATTATTTGGAATAGTGATTTTAATAAGAGATACGCAGCCTACAAATGCATGGTTAGCGATAGAAGTAATGTTTCCTGAGATAACAATTTTAGCAAGAGACGCACAGCCAGCAAAAGCCTCTTCACCTATTGAAATAGCGCTTTCTGGGATAATTGAATTATTACATCCCACCATTATGGTGTTCGTGCTTTTTTTAATAATTACATCGCTGTTTTTATCTTCATATATTTTGTTCTCTGTATCTACAGTAATGGAAGAAAGAGATCTACAGTAAGCAAAAACGTTACCATCAATTGAAGTTACACCTTTTGGAATCGCAATTGACTCAAGACTGTGGCAACCATAAAATGCATCTTTACCAATTGTTTTTAAATTAGATTCATCTTCAAAAGTTACAGTTGATAAATTTAAGCAGTTAGAAAAAGCTTTATCAGGAATAGATGCGATATTTTTACCAACATGCAACACTTCAATTGCATCTCTACCCAAAGAACCAAAAGAGATACTGTAAACAGGATTCAAAATTCTAACATTGTATTTATCAGGAATTTTATATAAATGAGATGCTGAACTCCCTTCGATTTTTTCCGTAACCCCATCACCCCAAATGATTATGTTGTTGTCACCATCAAGCGAGATTGCAATTCCCTCTTCGATTGTTTTATCGCCACCAATACGCATATATACGCTTGTGGCTGCATATGTATGGGTTTCATACGTAGCAACATAGGTTTGATCACTAAAAACTTCCGTGAATTCGTGATCCCAACCAGCAAATGAGTAATCATGAAAAAGATCAGATTCCCTTGTAGGGTTATAGTGTCGATATCTAGGTTTGCGCCCTATTGGGGCGGGATCTTTATATAATGTAGTACCATCGTAATTTAGCCAAGTTACGGTATAACCCCAATTCGCATACAAAGAAGTATTTTCAAAAAATTTAGTTGTTGCTAAATCAACAAGATGCATCCCATCATAACTAGTACCCCAACCGAGAAACGTTCGACCTAATGGATCATCCTCAGGATTGATCGGGCGTTTCTCTTCAGGAATAATACTGCCCGAATTTATACCACTAACTTTTCGATACACGTCTCCCCCATTAAAAAAAGTGACTGTGTAGGTAACAGCGGGGGCCTTATCCCACTTTGCATATAAAGTAATATCGCTAGTTACCGGTTCGGTAAACGTGTACTTATTTTGAAACGTTTCATTATCGGTGAACCATCCTTTAAATTCATCTTTGTCACGCACAGGCTCAGGCGACGGTTCAATAGCAGTATTACCATCCTTAATTCTTTGTGTACCGAAATGTGTCCCGCCAAAGCTTTCAAAAGAAACAAAATATTCTTTGGTTTCCGGTGTAGGGGTATTACCGCCACAACTAGCTAAAAACGAAACAACCATTAAAGGCATTGCAATAAGACCTAGTTTTTTCATAAGATAAAACCTCTCTGAACTTTATTATAACAAAAAACGCCCTTATGGGCGTTAATTGTCAGTTGTTCTTTTATTACTTATTTTCTTCAGGTTTAGGTTCAACCGGTTTTGCTTCTTCTTTTTTCTCTTCAGGTTTGTCTTCTAAATCCTTAAGAGCGGAAGTATCAATAATTGGAGTAGAAATGGATGCACTTGGTAAATCATCAATAGTCTTATCCGCTTCATTCATCTTATTTTCTGCTCTTACTTCACTTAATGGTTTATCTTCTTTAACTTCATTCTTTAAGATATCAGCGTCTTTATGTAATAAATCACTTAAAGATGTATCTTCTTTGATTTCTCTTGGGCGATGTTCATGACTTCTATGATGATCGTGACGACGATCGGTTAAGATTTCTTTATAATAAACTTCTTTAGTAAAAGCGTGTTCTTCTGGTCCAACGTATTTAATGACTACCGCGCGCTTTTCGCCATCACCGATTGATTCGGTTTTTACATCTTGGAAATTAGTTAAGACTTGGTGAATCATACGTCTTTCATCAGATGTCATTGGATCAAGCTTAATATCAACGTGTTCATGTGATACCGCTTTAGCCGCTCTACGAGCAAGACCAATAATCTTAGAATATTTCTTGTCTTTATAATCACCAACATCAAGTAAGATTCTATATCTTCTCTTGAAACGATTTGAGACCGCTAAGCGAACTAAATCATTAAGCGCACGAAGGGTTCTACCATTATGACCGATTAAGATTGGATTGCGTTCACTATTAATGGTGACACGAATAATACCTTCTTCATTAATTTGGCTAGATACTTCAATATCAATACCAATCGTCTTAATGGCGTTCTTTAGGTAATTAGCGCCATACTCATAGACATCTTCTAAAGTATAGGTTTCAATGGTTGCGCTTTTACCAATTCCTAATAAACCACCCTCTTTTTCTTCTTTGATGACGTAATGAACTTGTTCTTTTGGAATGTTAAGTTCAGTAGCAGCCTTTTCGACTGCGTCTTCAATTGTTTTAGCTTCAAATGTTTTCATTATTATTTACCTCTTTTTTCTTGAATAAACCTTTGATTTTATGGAACCATCTTTTAAATGTTCCTGAAATGGCTAATTGGGTAATAAGGGTTTGAAGGATGGAGAAAAGCGCTCCAGCTAACCAATAAACACCCATACCAGCTGGTAATGTAAAGCCCATGAA
>JAKSUZ010000027.1 GCA_024408505.1 Bacilli bacterium
TGATCAAGGCTGGCAATATAAGCACGATAGTTATATAAGTACTCTAAAAGCGTCTCACGCGAAACAAAGTATGAGTAGCAAAGGTAATTGTTACGAGAACGCCATCATGGAGAATTTCTTTGGTGTTATGAAGAACGATATCTTCTATGGTCGTGAAATGAAATTTCTAAATTATGAATCTTTTAAGAAGGAGGTAGAAAATTACATCTACGAATATAACAACACACGAATAAAAACTAAACTAAAGGATAGTCCAGTTGGCTACCGCAAGAAGTGGGAGGATAGCCACAAATGAAATTGGTTTCCAATTTTGATAATCAGGGTCAATTTATGATCCTAGCAAAAAGTAGTTTAGGTCCTAAAAAGTGCGGTTTAGGACCTATAACATTAACCTGCTTCAAATATACATATTTTCAGAAGGGAGGGTCAAAATATACCTAAAATTAAATTTACACTTGATAAAGAGTTACTAGTAAGGATTAACAAAGTAAAAGAAAAAGAGAAGATTAAAGATTGGTCTAAAGCAGTTTTGCTATTAGTGCGACTTGGATTAGATACTTACAATAATAAAAACTTTGAACAATTCTCATTTACACTTTACGATGTCAATAAAAGTGTTAAAGAAATGAACGAATTTCAAATAAAGCTTATCGCTAGAGTAGAAAAAGTTTTAGAAGCAATCGAAGGTGGTAGTGCATTCACAGTATTAAAGAATGCGCTGAATCCATCTCTTGATTCCTAGACAATATTAGAAAATTGGATAATAATTTAATAACGATAAATTATGGCGAGAAATAAAATTACTGAGATTAATTACGATTTTAAATTACTATATTTTTTTGGTTTTAGTAGTAGTTGGTCATGTTTCCTTTGGCATTGATAGTTGCGCTAATGTAGTGTCACCTTTCACTAGTTGGATTCACACTTTCCACTTAGGCATTTTTGCTTTTGCTTCCGGTTACTTCTTTAAAGATGAAAGTGTGGATAAACCGCATTTATATATTTTAAAGAAGGCGAAGAGATTATTAATTCCTTTATTCTTATACAATATTGTTTATGGTTTATTTGTCTTGGCGCTTCGCCAGGGCGATTTTACTATGGGTAAAGAATTTAGTTTATATAACCTATTCGTAGAACTGCTTATTAGTGGTCACCAATTCGATTTTAATTTAGGCGGATGGTTTATCATCCCGTTCTTTATGGTTGAAGTCTTTGTTTGTTTATTGCGGTTTTGCTTTCGCAAGTTTAAAAATAATATACTGAAATCTTTCTATTTGTCCTTTCTGTTTGTTTAGGCATTATAGGTATTGAACTAGCGATGAATAGATATAATACTGGTTGGTATTTGACTTTGACTAAATTCTTATACTGTATTCCGTTTTTCTCTTTAGGAATTTTTTATAAACGATTCATAGAAAAATATGATAATAAATGTCCATCAATTATTTATTTTGCCGCTATTATTCTTATTGAAGTAATTATGATTTGCTATTTTAAAGGCGTGCCAGATCTACATCAAGTGTTTATGCAAAGATTTGAAAGCATTGGTTCGTTGCTACTTTAGTTTTCGCCTTTACTGGTATTGCTTTTTGGTTAAGAATTGCTAAATTACTCGGGCCAATTCTTGGCAAAAATAAAATTGTGAATTTGTGGCTGATAACGCTTATTCAATTACCATCAACCAATTGTTAGGTTTCAATCTATTTCGGTTTCTCAAAATTTATTCCCGCTTTTGTTACTTTTGTTTATTCTGGGGGAGCATAGTTATACAACTTATGTTATTATGTGTATTTAATCAATGGTCAATGGATAAGCGGAATTATTTATGTTGTCTTTGGTTTAGGCGTGCCGGTTGCAATTGGCGAAGGTATTAAATTTGTTAAGCGAAAATCACTTAAACTTATCGCTAACTTTAAAAGCACTAATTCCATCTAAAAATTAAAAATTGTAGTTTTTCCCTCTTATAGTCATTTTTTATAATTTTCTACCTAATTTTATGCTAAAATTTTCAATGGTATTGAAGATATGAACAAGATTTTCGCCATTATTTATCAAAAATATAAAGACACTCCTAATGATATCGCCATTATTGATGAAAATGGTACTTTTACTTGGCGGGAATTAGTTAATTTTTCCTATTGCATCGCGCATGCTTTGCAATCACTTAAAATTAAACAAAACGATGTTGTGTCAATTGAATTGGCAAACTCCCGCGAATTTATTGCTAGTATCTTTGCTTGCCAAATTTTAGGCGCGATTTATGTTCCGCTTAGTAATCTATATCCAGCGGATCGTGTTAAATATATTCGTCACGATTGCCGTGTTAAAGTTTCAATTGATTCTTCGTTTATTCATAAACTTGACTTAAACAACATTAAGCCAATTGATCCGGTTACTAAAAATAGTAACGAGGTTGAAATGATTATTTACACCTCTGGTTCAACAGGAAAACCGAAAGGAGTTATTCATAGTGGCCTTAGTCTATTTTATGCAGTAATTGGAATGCATAATCGATACACAGATATTCTTGATAATGATCGTTTAGCGATTATTGCCCCATTAAATTTTATTTTAGGTATTCAAGGCGCATTGGGCGTTTTAACTGGCGAAGCTAATAATGTTTCGTTAGCATTAATGACCCCTGCTACATTCACTAATCCGGGTATCTTTATTAGCCTATTAAAGAAATGGCACGTTAATAAAATTGCCATGGGCGCTAGCCTTATGCCGGTTCTTAAAAACCAGGATACTTATATTAAAAAAATATATATTGGTGGTGAACGTGTCCAAAATGCTTATCTTGATAAATTTAAAACTTTTAATAGTTATGGTGCGAGTGAATTGGGTGGTGGTGTTTTCTTCTTCCCGATTGATAAAAATTATTCAAGCACACCGATTGGCGAAATTTTTCCTCATTTAACTTACTATATACTAAACGAACATAATGAAGAAGTTGATTATGGCGAGTTATGCATTGCTGGCGAAATTGCCTTAGGATATCTTAATTTACCAGAAGAAACGAAAAAAGCCTTTATTGATAATCCATTTTATAAACGTGATGGTTATAAACGCATGTTTAGAACAGGCGATATTGCTCAAAGAGATAAGGCGGGAAACATTTCCATTGTTGGCCGTAAGGATTTAATGATAAAAGTGAATGGTCAGCGGGTGGAAATCGAAGAAATTGAATACGCAATTAAACAGACTTCTTTGGTTCGGGATGTAGCCGTTAAATATTTTAGTAATAATTCTTATTTAGTCGCATTTTATACAAGTGATAATGATGTTAATATCGATGATTTAAAAAAGCGTTTGAAGGCATCGCTATCTACTTATATGATTCCTAGCTTCTTTGTGCGATTGGAAAAATTACCAATTTTAATGAATGGAAAAATTAATCGTTTCGCTTTACCTGATTTTAATCCTTTATCTAACCAAATTCCTTATGTCGCGCCAAGAAACGAAATCGAAAAAGATGTGTGCGATGCTTTTGCGAATATTTTTCATCTTAAACGAGTAGGGATTAATGATAATTTTTTCGCACTTGGCGGTGATTCCTTATCGGCTATTAGACTTTTAGATATTTTGAAAAAATATGTTCTATTGTTTTCCGATGTTAATAATCTAAAAACGCCAAAATTAATTAGTGAAAAAATATCAAGTCGTCTTGTTACGAAAATTGATATTAATAAATACACATTAACTTCCGGAGCTCCTTTAAGCGAACAGCAATTGAACGTCTATCTTGATGTTGCAATGAATAAAAAAGGCGATTCATACCTTATTCCTTTAAAAATCAAATTAGATAAGTATCCGATTCCTAACATAATTTCCGCAGTTAACGAGATGATTAATATTCACCCAATTTTGAAAGGCTATATCGATGAAAGCGAAAACGATCCATTTATCAAAATTGGCAAAAAACCAATTATTAAAGTTGTTGACAACATCGATGATGATCAAATAGAAAAATTTTTAAGTACCCCATTTGCTATTAATAAGGAGTTATCTCGCTTTTTGTTTAACAAAAAAGATAAAACGTTATATGTTGTATTCCATCATTTAATCTCTGATGGAGCATCAACGATTATTTTTGCCAAACATTTGCTTGCTTTACTTAATAATGAATCGGTTGATTTTGACCAAGCTTTCCTACAGTTCTCCGCTTTATCAGAAGAAATTAAAAAAACAAAATTATTCAAGGACGCTGAATTATTCTTTGAAAAGGAATTTATTGAAAGCGAAAATATAATTGAATTATTGCCCGATATCGGCACAAATAATTCCGGCTATCATACACTTAAATTAGATATTAATTCCGCTCGTCTCAGTGAATTTGTTAAAAAATACGAAATTTCTAAAAACGATTTATTTACAAGCGTTTTTGCCTATACCATTTCGCGGTTTACAAACACATCTAATGCTTATTTCGCAATTATTGAAGAGGGACGTGATCGGCTTGATGCCGGTAATTCAATTGGTATGTTTGTTAGTACTCTACCAATTCTGATTGACTGCAGTGATGACACAATTGCTAACTTTTTAACGAAGAGCCGCAATAAAATTTACCAAACCATTAATTACGATTTTTATCCATTTCGTTTATTGAAGAATAAATATAATGTCACTAACAATATTCAATTTCAATATCTTCTTGATTTAAAGAGTCGCTATCTTGAAATTTATGAAAAAGAACAACGCAAAGATTTAATTAGCGACTTATCGTTTGATTTATATGAATCTAATGATGTTTATACCCTGTGCGTAACTAATAGCGCAAAGTATTCATCGGCAACGGTTAAGAAAATACTCCTTACATATAATCGCGTTTTAAACGAAATTATGTTAAAGGATAGGTTAAAGGACATCAACTACACTCTTGATGAAGATCTTAGTGTTTTTAATAAAATTAATGCGACTTCAACTAAACTTGTTTATCACGATATTTTAGAAGCCTTTAATAATTCGCTTAAGAAATACCCAAATAACACATTAGTAACTTATCTTGATAATAAATATACCTATAAAGAAGGCGCGAAATGGATTAATAATCTTACTAATAAACTAAATAACATTCCTCAAGGTAGTAATATAGCTATCTTAACTCATCGTTCTCACTATTATTTATTAACAGCCCTTGCGGTTCTTAATCATGGTTCTACTTATGTTCCAATTGATGATGCTTTCCCCGATTCACGCGTCGACTTTATGATTAATGATACAAATGCATTAGCGATAATTGTCACTAATGAAACGATTAATCGTGTTAAAGCCATCGTTAAAAATTACAAAAAGCCACCGATTATTATTAACGCAAGTGAAGTTAGCGCAACCGGACTAGCAAAACCGTTAGCCACCAATTTTGATTTAGATAGCGTTGGCTTAATCCTTTATACTTCAGGAACCACAGGTACGCCAAAAGGTTCTTTAATTACTCGTAGAGCCATTCTTAACTTTGCGGAGTGGTATGCTTATGAAACAAAAATGACAAGCGATGATTGTTATTCTTTATATACTGTTTGTACCTTTGACATTCATACCGCTGCTTATTATGCACCTCTTATTGTCGGTGCTTCAATGGATGTCGTCCCGCAAGAGGTAAGACTTGATTTAAATAAACTTAATGATCACTTTAATAAAG
>JAKSUZ010000028.1 GCA_024408505.1 Bacilli bacterium
TTGATTGATTAATCTTCTTTGACATCTGTATCACCTGGAACTGCTTTTTTAGTTAATAAAACTTTGTTAGCAATTTCACCTACATGTACTAAAAATTCTTTAGATGAAACTAATTCACCTGTAACATTATCAAAGACACCTAAACAATATAAATCATCTTCTTTAAGAGATTCTAATACATCATCTTTTGCACCATACATAGATTGTGTCAACTGAGCAACAAAATCTTCAGGAGCAATAACTTCTAAAAATGGTTTACCGAAAAAACCACCTAAAGTGTTATAGTAGCAATAAACATTTAATTTCATAATCTAATGCCACCACGTGAGACAACCTTACCAGGAATGTTTTTAACATCTGTACGCGCAGCTGTCCTTGCAAAGATTCTTCTATCTTTACGCGCGTTAACTCTACTTCTCATCTTCATTTAATACACCTCCTGTATAAATTTTAGTATCTTTGAGAAATACTTGTTTGCCACAACCAGGACAAATAATATAACTAGAATTGATAATGGCTTCTTGTAACTTAACATTTTCAATTTCTTTCTCTGTAACAGCAGTCTTATATTTGATGCGTTTAGAAAGATAGAAAATGAAACCAACAGCAAGACCAACTACACCTGTTATGATTTCAGGCAAACTGGACATAATTAATTCATTAATTACTTCCATTTTATAATTCCTTTCTCTTAAGACGTTCCATCTTAAGTTTTTTCAATTCACCTTTATACGCATATAGTTGTTCAATATGCTCAAAGCCTAAATCCAACATAGAAGCAGCTATAGAGAGTTTTGCACGACTAATTCTCTCATTTTTAATTTCTTCCATTCGCTGTGGATCATGTAACTCTAAAACTTTATCAAAATACCTAAACGGAGTAGTAAAGGTAGAATTGCCGAATTTACCATACACTTTATCTGTATCGTAGATTTTATCAAAATTATCGCTTAAAAACTGATAACCAATACCAGGTTTAAGACTCATTAAACTAAATGCTTTATATTTACCATTTATGTACATCTTCTTCTGGCAGTATCTAGCAACATAACCACAACTAGCATATGTTACTTCACCAACCATAGAAAAACCGAATGGCCATAAATCTTCTAATATTTTTGATGTATATAGATGACCTTCTCCATAATCACCTTTTTTAAAGAATTTAGCATCTTCAGGAAACCAACCAAATATGATCAAATGATAATGTGGTCTTTTAGTATGTTCTCCATACTCACCACAACAATAATAACGTATCTTCTGTTCGCCTAAATAACGACGTAACCTTTTAAGAAACTTCTGTACATCTTTTTTACATAAACCATATTTAGGCAAACATCCATCACGATAAGTGAGAGTAATGAACGAATTATTTGGATATAATGAGGCTTCTAAAACACAACGTGAGGCCCAAGTCTTTGTCTTAGCTTCTATACATGATGGACATTTACCACAAGGGAGTTGAACTATATTGGATTCTCCATATCTTTCGCACCAATAAGAAAAACAAGACTCAATCCTTTTAGGTAATATTTTTAATTTCATCTTACCTGTATCAGGATTAGTACCTAAATTAAGTGCATAAATAGGATTTGTACAACTCACACTTAAATTGTATTGACTTTTTTTTTTTTTTCAAGTAAAACTAAAAGTGTCGATGTTACACCAGAGCCTTTTGGAGAGGTTTATTCGCGCTAATATAGTAGCATCGACAACAGTGAATAAGCTTCGCCAAAGGGCTTTTTTAATAGCTAATACAATATGAAGATAAAGGAGCTTCGTATTAGGGAATATACTCAAACTCAAACTCATATACTGAAAGGAGAACCATTAAAAACCATTAAAGGAAATTAAGGAATAGCCTAAATCTAAATCTATTCCTGAAAGCATATTCAATTCATATCATTAAAGAATAGAAAAGGAGTATACATGGATAATGAACTTAAAAAGTATTTAAGATTATTAAAAAAACAATGCATAGAAGTAAGATACATAGACTTATACAAAGATAAAAAATTAACAGCTTTAGGAACATTAATGATTCTAGCCTTTTTAGAAATAACCGCGAATAAAGCCTTTGATATGTTTGAAGAAATAATAGAAGAAAGAAAGAATAAAAAATGACTTTATACTACGAAATAAAAAGCAAAAATTTTCACAAAAAATACAAAAATATTGATAAAATTGAATATTACTCAAACCATCTAAAACTAATATATAAAAAGCAAGATGGAACAGAAATATGTGGTTACATCTATATAGATTATTTAGATGACAATTTTACAATAATTAACGACTAAACTATTAGTCTATGTTGCCACTTTTCGTGTCAACGGGCACTATTAAATCTAGTACGCATAGTGCCCACGCGCAACGGGTGCGCGTATTCGCTCCACCCTTTCGGGTGCGAATGATGAACTATAAAAGATTCCTTGAGACCGCTACCGCGGGTCTTAAGGTCTTTTTCTTTCCAGCGTGAAGAAAAGCGCCTTAAGAATCCTAAAAGAAACACGCTTTTGCGATTAAAACTCACTCACGATGTAAAAACCTTATCGCGCACGTGAAACACGCGCACGTTTAAGTTTTCTATCATTTCGCATCGTTTTAATCGCAAAAGAACGTTGTGCGACTTCGTATGAGTAGTCCGAGTTCGACAAAATGTTGCGAGTCTCTCCGAGCACTCTATAACCTGCAGTTGGCTTCTCTCGTAGAATATTAAAAAAACACGCTACGATTTTACTCATAACGTGTTCATATTCTGTGAAACTATATAATAGCTTCGCTGGCCTTGATTTGTCCTATGCTTTAAGTGCGATTAAAGTCAACACCTTTAGCGCGCTTGTCAAGAGATCGCTAGATTTATTTTTACCTTTATAGGAACTTTTATGCGCTTGAACAGCACTAGCAGAAGAAGATGCATTAGTAGCTAAAGAAGAAGAACCTAACAAAGTATAAGGATTAATTCCAGCCTTTTCAGCATCTTTCATAGCTCTTTGATACTTTGTAGAATCCATGTAACGTTCATATTCTCTAGCACTATTCAAACGAGCTTCTTCAAGTGCATTAGCCATTCTAGTATTGTAATCTTCATTTGCACGATTTCTTTTTTCTCTCTCATAAGCTGTATAACCAAAACTTAAAACATCCATAGCACCATTAAGAAAACTATTACCGAACTCATAAGGATTAGAAGAACGTGGCGCATAATCTTCTGTATTTACAGAGAATTGAGTCATAGCAGAATTATCAGCCATATACTAAATCTCCTTTTAGTGATGGTCAATTAAACCAGGAACACTATAAACTGGCATTGGTCTTACTGCGACATCTTGGAAAGCAAAATCACAAATAAAATCAAAACCTACATCACTTGTTGCTCTTAGAATATTAGATCTACTTTGTTCGATGAATGATTGAGATAAAGTAGGAGTTTGAGCAAAGTTACTAGCAAGAGTCCAATAACCTAAAGAATTAGCAACATTAGGTCTTAAAATACCTGTTACTTGAGAAGGTTTATATCTATATTCTGCCCAACCTTCTTGGAAACCGAAGACTTCTTCATCACCAACAGTACCACCAAAACGAATTTCTTTATTCAAAATCTTTTGAGCACCTAAATTAGCAAATTCAGGAAAATAATAATCTGTACGAGTTTTACGCGACCAATCACGAGAAATACCTTGACCATAAGTTTGGTCATGTCTAGCTACAGCAAGAATCATAATATAGCCATGTTCAACGAATGATTTAGAACATAAATGACCTTTACCACCTGTAACAGAAACAGCACCTGTATTACCTAATTCGTTAGAAGATGGAGTACTGACGTCTTGTCCTGTAGTTTGTAAAACTTGGTCAATATTAACATTCATTCTAAAATGGCCAAGTAATTCAGGTCTTTGGAGAGTAGCATCAGGAGCACTAATACCAAAATGACCTTTAAGGATTTCCCAATAACGAGTTCCATAAAGTGCATCACGTTCAAGTAATTTTTGATATTGGAATGCAAATCTTAAATCATTAATAGTTGCTGCTGTTGCTTTAGATAAATCAGCAAGTAAATGACCACTAGTTTGAGTACCAGAGTTTAACCATTCAGCATCAGATACTTTATTTTTACCAGCCATAGCAACCATATTTTGAATAGTTAAATTACTATGAGCAGGAGTAATGTAAGTAGTATCATTCATAACAAAAATAGGAGCAGTAGTACCTAAAGGAATTGTAACAGGAGCACCTTTTTGAGCATATGGAAGTGCTCTCGTAAAATAATCACTAACTTTTGCAGCCTTATAAAGACCCTTAGCATAATTATACGATGTAGAATCATCATCAGCTAAAGTAATAGGAGCAATTAAATTTTGGTCTCTAAACCATTCATTATAGATAAGGTCATACATTCTACCAGGTAATGAAGAAACAGATGCAGCATAAGTAGTACCAACACTAGAGTTAAAAATAGGTAAACCTAAATGATCACCAACACTACCAACACCAACTTCTACTTCATCATAACCAATTTCTGTAGTAGGAACTTTATACTCTGCACCTTGATAAATACCAGCACTAGAAGTATTTTCTCCCATAAATTCCTTCCAATGCTTCCATACTAATCTATTAGGACAGAAGAAAGCATAGTAATCTACATGAATATTATCCATCAAAGGAACGACAGGAGTATTCATTCTTAATAAACCTGCCATATCAATCGAACGAGTATCACCAGGTAATACTTCATCGAGATAAATAGGAGTAATTTCACCTATTTTAATAGTTGTTTTATGTTGCGAATTACGTTTGAATTTACTACGTGAGATGGAAACCGTAGGAGTAATCGCAAAACGATTTTGTGAAGCCATATATTATTCACCTTCCTTTGGAGCTTCTTTTGGAGCAATAGATTCAATCCATTCATTAAAAGCTTTTTGTGTAAAGTCAGTAAGAAACTCATCATAAGATTTACCCTTAGTAAGTTTAGGATCTAATTGACTAAATTTACGTTTAGCTTCTTCGCCTAATGCGATAGCTTCAGCAAGATTCTCAGGAGCATTACTAAAGTCATTAATCTCTTCAGTAACTTGAACGTTAGGTAATTTTTCTCCAGACATTAAATAAGGTCTTAAATAAGCATCAATACCTGCATCACATGACTGAGCTTGAATTGAATCTCTAATTGAAACTTTATTCTCAATTTCTTTATTTACGATGATGAAATCATCTTCACCATCTCCAGTACGTTGAACGACTTGTTTTACACTACGTTCAATATAGTATTGGTCAAAATCTTTTTCACCTTCGCCTGTAAAGTCTCTAAAACAAGCAAAAGTGTTTTTACCTTCGGTAATTTCTCCAGTTGATTGATTAATCTTCTTTGACATCTGTATCACCTGGAACTGCTTTTTTAGTTA
>JAKSUZ010000029.1 GCA_024408505.1 Bacilli bacterium
TTCTTTTCTTGTCATATTTTGGCAGTCCTTCTTTTTAAGTGCCAAGAACATTATATGCAAGTAATTTAGCACTGTCAAACAAAAAGTGCCAAAATTTTTAAAATAAAAAAATTACCCATAGGGTAACTTTCTTAAATATTTTTATAAAATTAAGCTTCTGGATTATCTTTTTCGCTTTCAGGAAGTGTATCGTTTAAGGTCTCGGAATTCTTAATATCGATGACAATTGTGTTAGTGATTCGATCAAATAAAGTTTGCTCAGTGTGGACCACTAACATGTAAATTGCATTCGCGACCACGAATGGAATTAAACCAAGATAAAGCTGTTTAACCCAAATGTTTCTAGAAGAAATAGTACCGTTTTCTTTGGTAACCGTTTTAATGCCAAAGATAAACGCCCCAAAGGAACGACCTTTAGAAAAATACATTACTGGAACATTTATTAATAAATACACTACATAGCAAATAAGGAAAGAAATCATCATTGAGAAGTACCAAGGAAGAACAGCAAACATAAATAGTGGAACTGAGCAGCCTGCGCCGATTCCGATGGAAATTAAAAAATCCACTAAATAACTGAATACTCTTTTATTAAATCTGGCAATTTCCATACTAGAATAGTTCCTTAAGTATTATATCAAGTAACATGCTTCCTTCATAGGTTGTTACGAAACTATTATAGTTTATTTTTACTAATTTATGCTTTTTTAGTTTTTCGAGTTCATTTTTCTTCTCGGTTAATAAATCTGATCCGAAACGTTTTTTGTAATCTTTTAAATTGATGCCTTCCGCTAAGCGAAGGTTAAGCATCAAATAATATTTCTTGTCATCTTCTAAGCTAATCTTTTCTTTTTCCGCTATAAACTTCTTATTTAAATAAGCAAGCATATTTAAAGTATTTTTATATCGGTAATTACCAATATAACTCGCTGCGCCTAATCCAATTCCATAGTAGGGTTCATCCTTCCAATAAGTGATGTTATGCTTGGCTTCGCATCCAATTCGTGCGAAATTACTGATTTCGTAACGAGTGTAATCGTGACTAGTGAGCGTGTTATAAATTAAGTCGAACTGATCCCTTACTAAACTTGAATCTAATTCTTTTCGCCCATCGTTATAAAATTTTGTGCCCTGATGAATCTCTAGACTATAAGTCGAGATGTGATTTACATCTAAGGCTAGATAATCTTTTAATTCTTCTTTTAGAAGTTTATTGGTTAATTCTTTAAAACCATAAATCAAATCAACATTGATGTTATGAATGTATTGCTTAATAAGTTTAATTTTATTAACGACATCTTTTTTTGTATGTCGTCTTCCTAGCACTTTTAAAAGTGAATCATTCATGGCTTGAATTCCAAGCGAGATTCGATTTACACGATACTTTTTATAAATCGTCAATAAATCTTTGTTAATGTTTAACACATTAGCTTCAATCGTGAATTCGGTGTCTTTACTAATATATGGTTGTAACGCTTTTAAAAGCGGCTCAAGGCTAACGCACGATGGAGTGCCGCCTCCAATATAAATCGTTTTAAGTTCGTGATTTATTTTTTGTGCTTTTAGTTCACTAAGTAAAGCATTTAAGTATTTTTGCTCATATCCGGTTCTTAAAAGAAGTTTTGGAAAGTCACAATAAAAACAAATATGTTCACAAAAGGGAATATGGATATAAAGACTATTGATGGTCTTCAGGTTTTTCTGATTTTTCATCTTGTGGATGATTTTTGTTAAAATCTTCCATTGCTTTCTTGGTGTCTTCATCTTTGACATCTTCAAGAACACGATTTAATTCATCATGAGCAATCTTTTCATCAGTTGGTTTTTCGTCTTTATGAAATAAGTTAGTGTGACGTTTAAGCATAACGATGACAAATATCACAATGCCAAAAACAACAAGCAAAACAATCATCGCTATTAGACCAGGTTGCATTTCAAGAATAGGTAAGTTCATTATTTTTGCTCCTCTTCTATTTTAACCGGAGTGTAAACAAATTTGTTTTTTATTTGTTCTTTCTTATAATACCCGAACTCCGCTAAAGCGTCCATACTTGTTCTAGCAGTCTCATAAACGACCTTCTCTTCTTTCTTGTACATTTGGATGGTGTAATAGCTCCCCATCGTGCAATGACGAGCGTAGAAATGCGCTTGCGATTTCTTTAGGCGCGGATTCTTCTCGAGTAAGTATTTCTCAAACTTGTTCGCATCTTTTTCTTCTAAGCCTGATTGAATGGTTGGAATTGCGACTGGTCCAACTGTTTCTTTCACTGGGGTATCTGGTTTTTCTCGCTTATTTGGCTCGCTCACGCTTTTTGTCTCTTCAGGTGTGTTCTCGTCAGCCCTTGGGGTGTGTTCGTGCCTCAAATCGTCTATTTTCGTGTTCGTGCAATTGTCGAGGAATGTTTCAGTAACGCCAGTAGCGTATGTGATGATACGCATAAGGACATAAGTGAGATCATTGCCACGGTTCACCTCTTTAAAGTCAAGTTGGAATGTTTCATAGTGTTTCATTAATTCTTCGAATGGGAGTAAATACCCGATTTGTTCCTTGCTGTCGTTACCAATCACGGTTTTCAAAAGTAAAATCGCAATTTCGTTATTATAATCAGGGAAGGGTTTGACATAGTTTATGTAATAATACGCCGCTGCGGCTTTATAAATCACCGAAAGCTTATTATCCGATAAGAAGCTGTAGAGGATGTCCATATGTTTTTGAATATTACGGAAAGTAATACCATTATTTTCACGATTAATCACAGTCTGACCATTTGCAAAATCGAAACTCCGATAGATACTTGTAATTTCTTTTTTGGAAATTGTCACATAGAGTTCAACAAGGAAGTTCTCATCAATCGCAACGCGCTTTTCGCCTAAGCGTTTATATGCATCATAGAAGGCGATAGCTTTTTGTTTCGCCTCAGAGAGACCTTGCATGTTTTTAGCCTCGCCGTTAATAAGAGTCACGATGAAATCAGGGTTGAAGGTTTCTCCATATGCCTGACCGACATAAGCGACGCTGTCATATGCACATTTGTAGCGAACACGCTCTTTTACACCCTCATCAAGCGCTATGAACGTCGAAAGGCATTGGGCTAGGCGAGAGATGCAGTCGTTGGCCTTTTCGATGATTGTAGGCGTATTGCACACACAATAACTAAGCATGCTAGCTGTTTGTAAGCGGATAGGCTTGCTATATTGCGAACGATACGAAAGGATGGCATTCCAGAATGGATCAACGAGAGATGTATTTAAGCCCCTGCGGACTTCGTCTTTGTTTGCGTATGTGCTATCCGTGTATCTTTTAGCAATCTCAATTGTGCTAGTAGTTTCCATGGCAATATTATAACAAATCAACCAAAAATCACACTACAAAACTACTAATTTTTACTACTAATAATACATAGTATTATTAAAAAAGTATATTTTCCTATTGACAAGTATTTTAAACAGCGAAAAATCGACTAACAAAAATCTACTAAATATATAATCGTGCGTATGCTAATAGTATTACTATTCGTGTGCTAATAAAATAACTATTAATATGCGAGCGTGCGCTTATATTTAACGCGCGCATATAGTAGGCGATTAGTATTATTGTGTGCACCTATAAAGTACGAGATTCTATTATATCGCACGCGTGATACTAATATATAACGCACGTGCGCGAAAGCTCTTGTGCAAAAGATTAAAAACCAACTAGTCCAAAGTTAATAGTATAAATGTGCGCGAGCGAGTAACTATTAATATGCACGCGAAATATAATTAATTACTATTAACGTGCGTATGATCCTAGGTGAAAATTTATATTTATATGCACGCGAAATATATATTTGCGTGCGCGAGAAGTTCCGATGAAATCTGGAGAATCACTATTATTGCGCGTACCTATATGATGCGAATCTATTCTAATATTCGTGCGCGAAATATATCCAATTCGTGCGCGCGAAAGCTTGATCAATTTTGAGAAAATCTTATCATTCGCACTCGCATGCGCTCTATCAAAACTGACTGATTACTATACCAACATGCGCGCCCATATATTGCGATACTATTCTAAATATGCGCGTGTGAATTTATATTATCATACGCGCAAAGTCGCGATAGAATCTAATAAATTTTGCATTTATCCTATGCGCACATAACGCGAATCTATTCTAATATACGCGTGTGAAATATATATTAACATGCGTACAAAGCGATCTTCTTCATCACCGCTTTTTTTATTTTACTGGCGAGTATGTTTTATCTTGATACTCGTCCCTTATGTACGAGTGATAATAACGTGCTTATATGTACATACGAACTATTATTCCCGCGCGCTAATACTTATATATTATCGTACGCGCGTGAGAATTTAGGCGCATAAATTAAAAAGTCACAGAGGGCAAAATTAATAGTATTAATGTGCGCTTGCGATTATATTTATGTGCGCGCTTAGACTATTAATTATTATTAACCTGCGCGTATCTTCTAATTTGAAAAACGATTAATTATTTATGATGACGTTTTTTATTTCGCCTTCGTGGCCGATTCAATTTTAAGTGTGCGCATATATAGGTAATATTTATCTTATTCTGCGCGAGTGAAATTCTATTAAACATGCGTGCGCAAAATCTAATTTATATTAACGTGAGCGCGTTAACTTTTATTCTATTCTGCGAGCGCTCAATTTTATTAGCCTGCGTGGGCAAAAACCCTGATATATTCTGATAAATAATCAAAATATACGCATGCATAATGTGCGTTTAATATTTATAGGCGCGCCAATTAATATTAGTTATTCTTCATCCAAAGAAAGGACACTCATGAACGCCTCTTGTGGAACCTCAACTGATCCCACTTGTTTCATGCGCTTTTTACCTTCTTTTTGCTTTTCAAGCAACTTCTTCTTCCGACTGATGTCTCCGCCATAGCATTTGGCAAGAACATCTTTTCGAACTGCCTTTACGTCCGCGCGGGCAATAATCTTACCCCCGATTGCGGCTTGAATCGGCACTTCAAACTGTTGCCGAGGGATAATTTCTTTAAGTTTTCTAACCATAGCCACCCCACGATTATAAGCACTAGGCTTATAAACAATGGTAGATAAGGCATCGATGACATCCCCGTTTAGAAGAATATCCATTTTCACTAGATTACTTTCTTTATATTCGCCAAGCTCATAATCTAGACTGGCATAACCTTTAGTGAAACTCTTCAATTTATCGAAGAAATTGAAGATAATCTCACTTAATGGTATCTCATATTTAATGATCATGCGCGTGTCATCAAAATAGGTTAAATCTTTATAAATTCC
>JAKSUZ010000003.1 GCA_024408505.1 Bacilli bacterium
TCTTCACTAATTCTTCAGCGTATTTAGTTGGAGGTAATTCTAAGAATGCTTGACCGAAACACGCAGAGAAAGTAGGTGTTGGTTCAACAATTCCTCTTTCAGTTCCTGCTAGTTTTGCGGTAAATCCACTTAAGAAATAATATTGAGTTTGTTCTGGAGTTAAGATGCTAACTGGTGGTAAAACACCAAAAGCATCTGCGCTTAAGAAGATTACGTTCTTAGCAGCAGGTGCGCTACTAATTGGTTTAACAATCTTTTCAATATGATTAATTGGATAAGAAACACGAGTGTTCTCAGTTACGGATTTATCGGCAAAGTTAATCTTTCCATTAGCATCAACCGTCACGTTTTCAAGTAAAGCGTTACGCTTAATTGCATTATAAATATCTGGCTCACTATCTTTATCTAGATTAATGACCTTTGCATAGCATCCGCCTTCAAAGTTAAATACACCACGGTCATCCCATCCGTGTTCATCATCACCGATTAATAAACGTTTAGGATCAGTCGATAATGTGGTTTTACCAGTTCCGGATAATCCAAAGAAAATCGCGGTATCTTTACCTTCTAAGTTTGTATTCGCAGAGCAGTGCATACTCGCAATCCCTTTTAATGGAAGGTAATAATTCATCATTGAGAATAAGCCTTTTTTCATTTCACCACCGTACCAAGTATTAATGATGACTTGTTCACGAGAAGTAATATTAAAGACAACTGCGGTTTCACTATTTAAACCGAGTTCTTTATAGTTAGCTACTTTAGCTTTTGAAGCATTGTAAACCACGAAATCTGGTTTAAAGTTCGCTAATTCTTCAGCGGTTGGTTGAATAAACATATTCTTAATGAAATGTGCTTGCCATGCTACTTCAACGATAAAACGAACGGCCATTCTTGTATCTTTATTAGCGCCACAGAAGGCATCAACAACATATAATTTCTTATTGGATAATTCTTCAAGCGCTATTTTTTTAACCGCTTCCCAAGTTTCTTTACTTGCAGGATGGTTATCGTTTTTATAACTAGGAGTAGTCCACCAAACGGTGTCTTTAGAATTCTCATCCATTACGATAAATTTATCTTTAGGTGAACGACCGGTATAAATTCCAGTCATAACGTTCACCGCGTCTAATTCAGTTACTACGCCTTTATCGTAACCAGTTAATTCGGGTTTAGTTTCTTCCTTAAACAATAAATCATAAGAAGGATTATGAATGATTTCTTTAACATTCTTAATTCCGTACTTCGATAAATCAATATTTGCCATAACATTGTTCTCCTTATCTGATGAACAAAACTTGAATAAATTATAGCATACATTTTATTTAATAAATAAAAAAATAGCCAAAAATTATGTTAAAATATCCACTATTAAGAAGACTTTTTATGTTGCGTTGGTTTAATCGTAGAATGCGTGGTATTCAAATCCTATTCCTATTAATCCCTGGAATGAATTTAATTATGGAGATAGGCGTAAGATGGACAAAGTTTGGAGAACATCCTAATTTTGGCTATTTTTTACTAGCGCTTTTAGTAACACTTGGTGGTGCAGTAGCAATGTTTGTCCTTGATATTTTCTGGTGTTTATTTTTCCACCACTTAATTTTAGCGGTCTCTGACAAACAACTTTAATATATGATCCAAGAAGAAAAAATTACTCGTAAAATTGCTAAAAAACGAGTGGAAGAAAATCTTCATAAATTAAAAAATGCTCCTCAAACCATGGAGAGTATCTTTAATATTACATTTTCTCATCCTAATTACACTTTTCTTCAAGTTGTTAATAACGCAGGCGTAAAAGATATTGCTTATCAAGAAGCACAAACACAAATTGAAAGGCTTGGTTCATATTTTCAAGCTACAATCGGTAAAAATAGCCGTTATGTAGGCCTTCTTTTAGATAATAAACCAGAGTGGATTTATTCTTTTTATGGTTTATTAATGTATGGGTATATCCCAGTTTTACTAAGTACACGTAATGAACGAAATGATAACCAAGAAATCTTAAAAAAGGTTAATGCAACTTATTTAGTAAGCGATTTAGAAGATGATTTAGGCATGCATTTAATTAACCCATGCCAAAATATTCAAACTGAAATTAATCATCAGCATGAATGGGCAGATGAAGTAGTGTTTATTTCATCTGGAACTTCTGGTCCGAATAAGATTGTCGCCTTTACTGGACTAGAATTATGCACTCAAGTATTTAATGGTGGAGATATCTTTAAGAAAAATCCTATTTTAGCAAGGTCTTATAAAGGATATTTAAAACATTTAGTTGTTCTTCCTTTCTATCATATATTCGGCTTTGTAGCGGTTCTTCTTTGGTTTTCTTTTTTTAATGTAACGTTTGTTTTACCAATGAATTTATCATTAGAAAGAATACGTCAGGCTTGTATGATTTGTGAGCCTACCCATATCTTTGCGGTGCCGTTATTCTTTGAAACGATGGTGTCACAAATTAAGCTAAATGTAAAAATGAACCACATTGAAAAGAAATTTAATAAAGGTATTAATTTATCATTGTCGCTACAAAAGATTTTCCCTCATTTTGGTCTAAAAATTGTTAGAAAGGTGCTTTTCGGTAAATACTTAGGCGATATTTTAGGACCATCAATTCAATTTTGCATTACGGGTGGATCACAAATTACTAGTGAAGTATTAAAAATTGTTAATGGAATTGGTTATCCCTTAGTTAATGGCTATGGTTCAACTGAAATTGGCATTTCTTCATTCGCTAATCCGAATAAAGTAAGCACTCGAATTATGCCTAATATCGGTCAGCCATTCACTATATTCACTTATTCACTTGAATTAGGGACACATGGAGAAGAGCTATATGTTCAAGGCGACTCAATGTTTAATAAAGCTCTTATTAATAATGAATGGGTAAGTAGAAATAAATTAGAGAAAGTTAGAACGTTCGATGCCGCTAACATAGTAAATAATCAATATGTTTTAAAAGGTCGAGTGGATGAAATATTTATTGGTTTAAATGGTGAAAATAAATCTATGTCGCAAATTGAAAGTAGCTTGGCGCTACGTCACGCTTTAGATTCGGTTTTAATTAAAAGTAATAATAATGAATTATATCTTTTATTATCGTATGCACCGCATACGAGTAAATATCAAATCGCACATGATTTATCATTATTAGAATCTAATCCTGAATTTATGACAAATCATATCCAAAAAATATATTCAACCAATTTAATTTTCCCTAAGGCAAACGGAATTAAAATTAAGCGTGGGAAAGTAGAAGAATTATTTAAGAAAAATTTTGAAGAATTTGCATTATTAAATCCTAGTGATTTTCATGACATTTTAAATAATGAAAAATTTGATCAAATAATTGTCGATAAAGTCATTGAAATATTTAAAAGAAAATATCCTAATAATCCAATTGATATTAATACCGATTATTTTAATGATTTACATGGTAATTCTTTAGACTATTTCTATTTAGTTGAAGCAATTGAAAAAGAATTTAATTTACAAGTTAAAAATAATTTAACATTATGTCGTACACCGGGTGAATTTGCCCGTAAAATCAAGGAATTATCAACCTTATGAAATGGGAATATGGAGTTTTAGAAAGAGGCGATCATATTCGTGTATCGCGTCAGCATTACTACCATCATGGCATTTATTTAGGCAATAATGAAGTCGTTCATTATACTGCAGAAAATAATGATGGAATTTCTGATCCAGCTAATGTTAAAATTCGTAAGACTTCTTTAGACTTTTTTGCGAATGGAAATCCAGTAGAAAAAGCAGTGTATTCTCATCACGAAAAAAAGAATCGTTTTCCGGTAGAAAAAATTATTGAAAACGCAACTATACATTTAGGCGAAGGCGGGTATAATTTTGTAAAAAATAATTGTGAAGATTTTGTTAATAAATGTTGTTATCTAAAAGCACCTAAAACTCAAGTAGATGGATTTAGAGAAAGAGTAGCGAGGTTATTTAAAAAATGATGAAGTTTCTCGCGCGTGCATTTATTAAGGTAACTGGGTTCATTCCTTTCTGGTTAATTCTTAAACCAAAAACATATTATTCGTCTTATAAAGCGAAACAAGAAGCGCATGATTTGAAAGAAGGTGCATTAATTGTTTCTAACCACACACGTATCTTTGATTATTATGTTTTTGTTTTTAAACATTTTATGCATGTCGTTCATACAATGGTAGCGGATATTGTTTATAAGATTAAAGGTTTAACTCTTCTTAATAAGATAATGGGAAATATTAAAATTGATAGTCTTGATCCATCTAACTATGTGGCGATACAACAGGCTAAACAATTACTATTAAAAAATAAGACCATATTGATATTTCCTGAAGGACGTTTAGAAGATAAAAAAGGTGAACTAATGGAATTTAAGCCTAGTGCAATCCTTTTAGCATGGGAGACTAATAAACCAATTATTCCATATTATATCAATGGTAAATATTCATTTTTCTCACGTGTTCATTTAATTGCGGGAGAAAAGATTTATTTAAGGAAAATTTTTCCATTAGAAGAAGTAAATGAAGCTGATATCAATAAGATGGTTAACTATGTTAAAGATAAAATTTATGCTTTGAAGCATCAGTTAGAGATGATGGAAAAGCATAAGACTCAAGATATATTTAATCCCCGCCTATTTGTTATGGATTTTGCTAAACTATTTTCTCCGCCTTGGCGTCTATTCTTTTGGAGCAAACTTAAATACTTAGGTGATAAAAAAGAAATTAAACGTTTATTAAAAGACCAAGTCTTAATTGCCTCAAATCACATTGGTTTATTTGATCCTATTACACTTGCATTATCTTTCTTCTCTCGTCGTTTACGCATTGTGGCGCAAGAAGAATTATGGAATAAAAAGTTTTTAGGCTTTGCTATGCATCATTCAGGTGTTATTAAGTATCACCGGGTTAGTATGAATAAATTTGATATTAAATTCGTGATTGAAGTAAAAGAGATTCTCGAAGCACGTGGAGTAGTGGGTATTTATCCTCAAGGTCATATCATTAATGATGAAGCGTTTAATAAACCTTTAATGGGAGGTTTAGCGATGATCTCGTTAGTGACTAAAACACCAATTATTCCTTTTTTAATGGATTCACAATATCGCGCTTTTAAAAAGACTATTTTTGCCATTGGTAATCCAATATATCCAGAGTCTTTTTTAAATGGACAAACGAATATCGATAATCAAACCGTTGAACGATATAATGATTATGTCTATAATCATATGAAACAGATTTATGATGCGATAAGAAAGTGAGAGTAACTATGACTGATCAAGAAATATTCGATAAATTAATCAGCATTATGAAAAAGCTTTTTGAAGGGAATAAAATTTTTGATTATAGTCAAATAACTTTAGATAGTAAACCAGTAGAAAATCTTGGTTTTACCTCAATGGATTTAATTATGATGTCATTCGCTATGGAACAAGAATTTCATATTGATATTTCTGGTTTAACGATGTCCTCTTTCTCCACAATTAGACAAGTAGTTGATTACATTAAGGAGAGAGTTAGTGCTCACTAGTGTAAATCTCGATAAACGGTGGAAAGAGATTCTCTTTTCTGCGGCTGGTTTAGGACCAAATTTATTAATGGTTCTAATGATGGCCTATTTCACTAATGCCGTCATTCCTACTGGATTACAGGCTGATATTAACTTCTGGAGTTATGGTGGAGTCATTATTGTTTATACCGCTATTTTCCCAATCTTATGGACAATCGGTCGAGTATTTGATGGTGTTATTGATGTTCCATTAGCCGTGGTTGCCGATAATTTAAAAAATAAAAAAGGTAAACGATGGATTGCTATTCTTGTTTCAGTAGCTCCAATGATTATCTCGTATATCCTATGTTGGATTCCAATATTTGGACGTGATCCAGGCATGTCAGTAGGTCAATTAATCGGTAACTCTTTCTGGATTTTCTTTTGGTCTATTATATTTTTTGGCTCCTATACTTTTGCTTTAATCACTTTCTATGGTTCATTAAGTGAAGTGTGCGCAAACCAAACCCAACGTGCACGTGTTGCAGCCTATAAATCCGCTTTTGATACTGTATCTTATGCTTTAGTGTATGCTGCACTTCCAGCCATTTTTAAAGCAGTTAATATTCCTATTTATCAAGCTGCGATATATTTATCTCCAGCAATATTAACCATTTTAATTCCAGTCTTTTTACGTGGTAAGAAGAATGCATCTAATAAGGTTAGTAAGGGCGAAGATGTTTCGTTTGGATTATCGTTTGCTTTAACTATGAGAAGTAAACCATTCTTAAAGTGGTTAATTGTTAGTTGTTGTACTTTCTTTGGTTTACAAATGTTCTTGGTTGCTCAAAATTCACTTATTAGTGGTGTTATGAATCTTGATGTTACTTATGCGGCTATTTTAAATACTTGTGCATTTGGGCCAGTGCCACTGATGTTGTTCTTATTTAATAAAGTACGAAGAAGAAAAGGCGAACGATTTATGTACCAGATATGTGCAGTATCTTTCGCTCTAGGTATGATTTCATTCTGTTTAGCTGGCCAATATTTATGGGGAGATAATATTGTGCCAAAAATGATAATCGGTTCGATTGGCGCAGTTATCGGTAGTATTGGAACATCCGGTTTCTTTATGATGCCTTATTTAATTCCTACTACTATTGCATCAGTTGAAGAAAAGATTACTAAAAAGAATCACTCGGCGATGTATTTTGGCATTCAGGCTTTAATGACTGCTGCTTCGGGTGCGATTGCTTCTAGTTTAATTTATGATTATCTAAAGCTTTGGACTATGCCGGCTCCAGGAGGCGGTGAATGGAAATGTGGTGTATCACTAGTTCCAGTAGTAGCGACTGTTGCCTGTATCGCAGTCTTCCTATTCTGTTTCTTAATGCCTAGACGATATACTGCTTATACGATTTATTATGATTTAAGAGCAAGCGCAAACAAAGATTTAGAGCGTATTAAGAGGAAAACTATTCGTTTATCCGATAAATTAAAACTCTACACAAACAAAATTAAATCTTCTAACCTTCCATTAGAGAAAAAAAGACTCGAAATCAGTAATTATCAGAAGAAAATTAATAAGAGATTAAATCATTTAGAAAAGAATAAACAAGAACTACTAGAAGTTATTAACTATAAGATTACTACCGTTGATTCATCAGGCGATGAAGAAAATCGTTTAATTGAAAATGATAGTGTTTTAGTTAATATCTTGTTGTTTATTTTAACTGCCGGTCTATTTGGTCTTATTAGTCTTTTCGTTGATCTTGCTAAATTAAAAAGATTAGGAGTGAAGATTAAAAAGAGTGAATATCTATGCCTAGTATTATCACTATTGATTCCATTTATGAACATTTATGCATCGTACTATTTCAATAAACAGTTGATGAAAATCGCTAACGAAAGACATTTAAAAATTAACACACACAAACAAATTACTCTAATTAGTAATTTGCTAATGCCGTTATTTCTTAATATAATTGGAATTGCCATCAGAACTAGTAACTTTAACGTTATTAGCGATGATATTTATAAAAAGGAGAATATTATGGCAACAAAAACAACTAAACCTCAAACTGCAAACATGAGTAAGGATCAAAAATGGGCCCACAAGTCATGGAAACCATTCTTAATTATGTGCATTATTGGAGCAGTATGTGCAACTCTCGCGATTGTGTTCTTTACTTTAATGGATGGGATTGCTTTATCTTACCCAGAAGGATCAAAAATTGCTGAAGAAGATGCAGCTTTAATTCTTTTATATTTAGGCCTTGGTATTGGATTTATTATTCCAGCCGCTGGTCTTTTAGGCCCAGGAATACCACTTATGATTGTTACAATTGTTAAGGGTAACAAGGCTAGAGCCAAACTCGGCATGAAGAAGTAAATAATAAACAAAGTAAAAGCCACCTCTCGTTAGGTGGTTTTTATTTTGATTGGAAATAATTTATTATAAATTATTTATGTTATAATATTAGCGTTTACAGGGGTTTATATGGAAACAATTAGTTATTGGAAAAAGATGGCCGGAAACGACTATGACAAAATTAAAAGATTTACCCGCACACAAGATTTATTAGAATACGTTAATAAAGAATTTAATACTCGAACAGCAATTTCTTGGAATAATGGCAAGAAAACGTTTAACGATTTATATAATGATGTCGCTAAAGCAAGAAAAGTGCTTTTAAATGCGGGTGTTAAGAAAGGCATGAATGTCGCGATGATCTTTAAGAACGAATATAATTTCGTTAAAACTTTCTTTGCGATTACCACTTTAGGAGCAGTAGCGGTTATTGTTCCTCCAGTCTTGCCAACTCAAGCCTTATTTGGTAGCGTAAAGAAATTTGATGTTGGCGCAATTGTTTATGGTGAAGAAGCCGAACCTAACATTGTTGGCTTAAAAGATATGATTGCTAGTATCCCATATATATCTTATAAAGATTTAAATAACTTAAAAGATAGCGCATCAGCGGATAATAGCGTAAAAGAAACTGATCCAGCTGCGATTATGTTTACGGGTGGTACAACTGGTACACCAAAAGGAGCGGTGTTATCACATCGTGCTCTTCTTCGTGGTGCGTATAATGGTTGTTTCTCAGCCGGTGCTATCTTCTTTAATACTTATATGGCATTGGTGCCATTCTTCCATGTATTTGGCTTAGTGCGTAACTTATTATCATCGATTAGTACTGGTAGTGAAATCTATTTAGTTAGAGAAATGATGAGCTTTATTAATGAAATTGGTAAGGCTAAACCAAATATCTTAGTTCTAGTTCCGGCTTTAGCGAATTTAATTTATTCCATGGTTATGAAAAATGGTAAAGAAGCGGTTGGTGGAAAACTTGAATGGATTATTTGTGGTGGCGCACATGTCACTCCCGATACTATTAAACGTTTATTATCCGTAGGAATTAAATGTTGTCCTGGTTATGGTTTAACCGAAACCGCTAACCTAGTTTCTGGTTCAGTTGATTTTGAAAGAAAACCTGAATCGGTTGGGAAGATTTACCCTGAACAAGATGTCAAAATCGTTAATGGCGAAATTTGGGTTAAAGGTGATAACTTATTTGATGGTTATTATAAAGATCCAATCGAGACTAATCACGCCATGAGCGAAGATGGTTATATGAAAACTGGTGACTTAGGACGTTTTGATGAAGAAGGTTTCTTATATATTGTCGGAAGAAATAAAAACATTATCGTTCTTGATAATGGTGAAAATGTTTCTCCAGAAATTATCGAAGACGCTTTAGATAATATTCCTTTAGTGAATTCGTCTTTAATTTATGAAGATAAGAATGCAGAAGGACGTGGAATTATCGCGGCTAAGATTTATCCTAACTACAATGTATTAAAGAAATTAGGATACGATGATGCTGAGAAAGCGATTCGTGGTGTGGTTGAGAAAGTTAATTCAAATATGCCGCAACATATGCGTATTAGTAAAATAACCGTTTTAAAAGAAGATTTTAAGCGTAGCGGTAGCATGAAGATTATTAGAAAAGCAAATATATAATGGATTTTAAATTAGAAATTATTCCTCTAATCGCATTAATTGTAGGTGGTCTTGCCTTGTTTTTATATGGCATTACCTCTATTTCAGGCGAATTAAAAGTTCTCGCAGATGGCGACCGCTTTAGAAGAGTAATCTCCCGCGCGACGAGTAACCGAGTAAAAAGCTGTGCAGTTGGCACAGGCTTTACTGCTTTAATTCAAAGTAGTGGCGGTACTTATGCTTTAAGTATTGGTCTAGTTAAGGCGGGTGCATTAGAGTATCGAAACGCAATTGCGATTGTAATTGGCGCTAACCTTGGTACATGTATTACTGCATTCTTAATCGCAATTCCTAGTATTTCTCAATTTATGCCGATTGTAGCCTTAATCGCTGCCTTTGTCATGATGATTGTTCATAACCGCAAGGTGCAACAATGGTCAAAAATTGCCTTTAGCTTCAGTTTAATCTTCATGGGAATTTGGTTAATGGAAACCTTTATTAAAGCTGGAATTATTCCTAATGGTCAACCAGTTGATTGGTTTAATAATTTAATGATATTCATGAATAATAATCCATGGGTTGGACTGTTATTTGGAACAGCTGTGACTTTAGTCTTGCAATCTTGTTCAGCGGTAATTGGTGTTATTCAAGGTGTGTTCGCTGCTGCAGCGGTAGCGACTGGGTCGCCCTTAACTTTATTTGGAATTTTACCAATGGTAATCGGTTCTAATATTGGTGCGATGATTCCATCGATATTATCCGCGTTTGGCGGTAATGCGATGGCCAAACGAGTAGCGTTAGTGAACGGCTTTATGAAAGTAACTGCAGGTTTCCTCTTTATGGGTATACTTTATGCGGCTGCGCCATTCTTAAATTCATTAGAAGCAACTGAAAACACTGCTAGATTACAAATTGCTTTATTCCATTTAATCTTTAACTTTACTTCGGTTCTTATCTTCTTACCGCTTGTAAGACCGATGGCGTGGATTAGTGAAAAGATTATTCCAGAAAAGAATGCGGTTGGAGGCAAGATTGCCTTTAAAGAACTTGATCCTAAAGTTATTAAATCATTCCCAGCGACCGGAATTGCTTTAGCGAAAGACTTAAGCGATAAGATGTTTAAATATGTCTTAACGATGTTTAAGAAATTAGATACTTATTATAAAAAGGGATATAACGAAGACTTAAAGACTTATATTCTTGAGCTTGAAAGGGCAACTGATAATATTGATAGACATTTAGCGGACTTCTTACTTAACGCTGAAACTGGTGAATTATCTAGAAGAGATTTAAAACGTCATGGTCGAATAATGCGTGGTATTAAAGATATTGAAAGAATTGGTGATTATGGAGAAAACTTATTAACCTTCTATACGAATATATACGAGAAGAAGAATAAGTTTGATGAAGCGCAGTTAAATGAAATTAATCAAGCGCATAAGATGGCATTAGATTTAATTAGTAAAACTTTAGATGTTTATGAAAATTCTGATAAAGCTTTAGCGCTTAAGGTCATTAAACAACGTCGTGACTATAATAAGAAACTAGAAGATTATCAAGAAGCATACTTTAAACGTGAATCCACTAAGAAAGGTCAAAGTAATTACATTTCCTTAATCTACGTAGATATCTTAAATAGCTATGAACGTGTATATTCACACTGCGCAAATATCGCTAAACTATATAACAATGATAAAGATATTGATCGTTATTCAAAAGACGATAAGACTAAATTTACGAATATGTCGATGCGTTATTAATAATTAATATATAAAGGAGATAAATATATGTACAAATTAGTATTAATTAGACATGGTGAAAGTGAATGGAACAAATTAAATCTATTCACGGGATGGACCGATGTTGATCTATCTGAGAAAGGTGTAGAAGAGGCTAAAACAGGTGGTAAGTTACTTAAAGAAGGTGGTTACCAATTTGATTTATGCTATACCTCTTATTTAAAAAGAGCCCAAAGAACTTTAGCGTTAGTGCTTGAAAGTATGGGTACGACTAATCTACCGATTATTAAAGCCTGGCAGCTTAATGAAAGACATTATGGTGCTTTACAAGGTTTAAATAAATCCGAGACTGCGGCTAAGTATGGTGAAGCACAAGTTAAGATTTGGCGTAGAAGTTATGATGTACCACCACCAGCATTAGAGATTACTGATAAAAGAGCGCCACATAATGATCCAACTTATAAAGATGTTGATAAGAAATTATTACCATTAACTGAATCACTTAAGATTACGGTTGCTCGTGCAGTACCTTATTGGGAGAAGGTGATTCGCCCTGAAGTCAAAGCTGGTAAGAAAGTATTAATTGCTGCACATGGTAATTCTTTACGTGCTTTAGTTAAATACTTTGACAATATGAGCGATGAAGCAATTACTGAAGTTAATATTCCCACTGGTGTTCCACTCGTATATGAATTTGATGATAACTTTAAAGTAATTAAGAAATACTACCTTGGTGATCAAGAAGCGCTTAAGGCTAAGATGGACGCGGTCGCTAACCAAGGTAAGAAAGCATAATAGCAATATCTTTACTAATTTATTTATAAGAATTTAAGTTTTTTAGTATTTTACAAATAAATTGCATAAACTCCTAAAATAGCATACAATTTAGGAGAAAAATAAAACTAATAGGAGATTACGCTATTTATGAAAGTAATTGATTATGAATTATTAAAAAAAAGAAAATGGGACAAAACCATTCTTGGATATATTGGTCTTATTCATGAATATAAAGGTCGCCAGCAAATGTATTTAAATCAGAAGAAAGATGATTTAGATAAATTAGTAGAGATTGCTAAAAGGCAAAGCACCGAGGCTTCAAATGAAATTGAAGGAATTACTACTTCTAGTGCTCGATTAAAAAAATTAGTAGAAGATAAAACTACTCCCAAAAATAGAAGCGAAAAAGAAATTATTGGTTATCGTAATGCGCTAGCTCTTGTTCATGAAAATTATAATGAAATACCGGTAAAACCAAATTACATTATGCAACTACATAAAGAGATGTATAGATATATGGATGTTTCTTTCGGAGGCAAATATAAAAACGGTCCCAATCACATTCAAGATGATAAAGGAAATGTCATTTTTAAACCGCTTGAACCGTATTTAGTAGATGAATTTATGCATAAAATTTGTGATGAATATAACAAGGTAATTAATGAAGGAATGATTGACCCACTAATTGCGATTCCGGTTTTTATTCATGATTTTCTTTGTATTCATCCATTTAAAGATGGCAATGGAAGAATGTCGCGTTTGTTAACAACTTTACTTTTATATCAATCAGGATTTGTTGTAGGTAGATATATTTCTTTAGAGAAGAAAATCCAAGAAACAAAAATTGAATATTATGATGCTCTGCAAGAAAGTTCGACTAATTGGCACAAGAATAAAAACGATGACACGCCATTTATTCAATATATGTTAGCGGTAATTCTAGCAGCTTACCGCGATTTTGAAGATCGTGTTACTTTGGTAAGCAAGAAATTATCAGCGCTTGAATTAGTAAAACGTGCGGTTAATGAAAAAATGGGTAAATTTACTCGAAACGATATTATTGAAATGTGCCCTGAGATAAAAAGAGCGTCAGTTGAAAACAGTTTAAGATTACTCTGCAAACGCAGAATAATTAAAAAGAACGGTAAAGGGAGAACTACTTATTATACAAAAAACTCCTAAAAATATAAAAAAATAGGAGATTAATACATTATTTAGGAGATTTATCCTAATATAAAATATATAAAGGTTTATAAATTTACTGAAGTGAATTTATATCCGTGAAAGCGCTTTTATGGTAATAATCATAGATTATTATTGCATTGAGTAATATTACATATTAATATGTTTTTGTTAATCGCAAGATTAACTCGTATATAACCCTAATATGGTGGGTAGTCTCTACGTCAGGCCTTAACCTGACACTACGAAAAGAACATATATTATATTAATAATGTAATAGTGTTCCAGTAGTTAGAGGCTTCCAATACGGAAGCTTTTTAATTTTTTAAGGAGGATGTACAAAAGATGAAAAAGCAATTATTCCTAATGAGCGCATTAGCTCTTACAGCATTAACGAGTTGTGGTGGTCAAGGCGGAGGTCTTAAAGTTGGTCTCATTTGTTTACACGATAAAAACTCAACATATGATGCAAACTTTATTGAAGCTTTTGAGTCTGCTTGTGAAGAAGCGAAGCAAGCTGGAAAAATCAGTGAATATAGTTATGTAACTGATGTTCCTGAAACTGATGAATGCTACAATGCCGCAGAACGCTTTGTTAATCAAGGATATAGTATCATCTTCTCTGATAGCTATGGTCACGATCCATATATGGGAAAAGCTGCTAAGGCTTTCCCAAATGTGTTCTTTTGTAGTGCAACTGGTGATAAAGCCAATGCAGAAGACGATGGAGAAGTTGTAAATACACCCAATTATCACAATGCTTTTGCTTCTATTTACGAAGGTCGTTATTTAGCTGGTGTTGCTGCTGGACAATATTTAAAGGAAAACGGACATTCCAACACCGAAGAGCCCGTCCAATTAGGTTATGTTGGTGCTTTCAATTATGCTGAAGTTATATCTGGTTATACCTCATGGTTCTTAGGAGTAAAAAGCATCTTTAAAAATGCAACGATGAGAGTTACTTATACTAAATCTTGGTATGATTACGATGCAGAAGCTGCAGCGGCGCAAAAATTAATTGATGAAAAATGCGTTTTAATTTCTCAACACGCTGACTCAATGGGCGCACCAAACACTTGTAAAACCGCTAACATCCCTAATGTTAGTTATAATGTTAATACTGCCGATGTTGATCCAACATGCAAGGATACCTATGTCGCTCACTCACGTATTAATTGGAAACCATATTATACCGAAGTTTTGAACACGGCTATCGGATCGAAAATTAAAGGTGAAAAAGGACATGATTGGACAGGAACGTTGAAGACAGGATCTGTCGAATATAATGTCACTGATAATATTAAAGATAAGAAACCCATCGAAACTGCTGAAAAAGAATTAAAAGATGGTACTAGACATGTATTTGATACTAAAAACTTTACCTGTAAGACTCACGAATTACCCGAAGGAGCTACTATAGATTCTAGCACTGGGAAACTTACAAGTTATAAAGTTAATTTAAATGGCGATTTTGAGTCTCCAAAAGTGATTGAACAAGAAATTGTTAAGGATGGACACGTCGAAGAATCAGTATATAGAAGCGCTCCATCATTTGCAATAATCATTGATGGAATCACAGAAGAATAATAATTAAAAGACCCGACTTGTTCGTCGGGTCTTCTTTTTTAGTTTTTTATGAAAGAAGCAATTCGATTTGAAAAAGTCACTAAAACATTTGGCAAGGTTGTTGCTAATAAAGATGTTTCTTTTTCGGTTGAAAAAGGCAAAATCTACGCAATCTTAGGCGAAAATGGTAGCGGCAAGACTACTTTAATGAACGTTATCGCAGGCATTTATAAACAAGATGCCGGTAAAGTTTATATTAATGAGAAAGAAGCTCATATTAATTCACCATTAGATGCCTTTAAATACAATGTGGGTATGATTCACCAACACTTTAAATTGGTGGATGTATTTACTGCTGTAGAAAATGTTGCGCAAGGTTTAAAAGAAGAAGATGTTCCTGAATATAAAGTACTACAAGAAGAATATAAAGATATTGGTACAAGAAAAGAATTAAAGAAGAAGATTAAAAAACTCGAGAAGGAAATTAAGAATTCTCAATTAGTGGATGTTGAATTACTTCGTAATCAAGCAAAAAGATTAAGAGATAATTATGACATTATCGTTTCGCTTGAAAAGCAAGAACGTCGTGCAAGAAGATATAGTCTAAAAACAATTGAAAAGAGAATGAAGACCATTACTGATCGTTATGGTTTTATTCTTGATCCACACAAACGTGCTTATGACATGTCAGTGAGCGAAAAACAAACACTTGAAATTGTTAAAGCTCTTAATCGTGGTGTTAACATTTTGATTCTTGATGAACCAACTGCAGTTTTAACTCCACAAGAAACTTCTCATTTGTTTGCGGCGTTACGTAATATGAAAGAACACGGTAACACTGTGATTATCATTACACATAAATTAAATGAAGTTATGGAAATCTCAGATAAAGTAGTTGTGTTACGTAAAGGCGAATATGTTGGCGAAATTAATACAAGACAGGCTACTACATCTAAATTAACTGAAATGATGGTTGGTAAGAAAATTACTCTTGATATTAAAAGAAGCAAACCAGTTAATCCAACTGATCGTTTAATTGTTTCGCACCTTAAATTAAGAAATAAAGAAGGCGGATTTGCAATTGATGATGTTAGCTTTGAAGCTCGTTCTGGTGAAATACTTGGCATTGCTGGTATTTCTGGTAATGGACAAAAAGAATTATTAGAATCAATTGCGGGTTTATATCCAATTAATGCTGGTGATATCACCCTAATTAATCCAAAGAAAGACCAACCATTAACTATACTTCACAAAACGTTTAAAGAAGTTAGAGATTTAGCATCAAAAGGTGCGTTCTATTATAAAGATGGTAGCGATGTTAAATTGGATGGTAAAAGTAATAAAGAGATTGCTCAATTAGTTAAAGATAAGAAGATTATCTTCAAAGATAACGAAATAGTTGATATCGCTGAGAAGGATCCATTAACCATCCGTGAAGCAGGAATCCACTTAGCATTTGTCCCTGAAGATCGTTTAGGTATGGGTTTAGTTGGTGATATGGATATTGTTGATAATATGATGCTTAGAACATATAAGCATGGTAAAGGTCCATTCTTACATCGTGAAAAGCCAAGTAAGACTGCTGAAAATATTATTAAAGAATTAGAAGTTGTTACGCCAAATAAGAATACACAAGTTAGATTGCTTTCTGGTGGTAACATTCAAAAAGTATTAGTAGGACGTGAAATTGTTTTTGCACCTAAAGTGTTTATGACCGCTTACCCAGTAAGAGGTCTTGATATTAACTCTTCTTACGCAATTTACAATTTACTTGAGAAGCAGAAGAAAGAAGGCGTTGCGGTTATTTATGTTGGTGAAGATTTAGACGTTTTATTACAACTCTGTGATCGCATCTTAGTCCTTTGCCAAGGTAAAGTAGCAGGTATTTTTGATCCAAAGAAAGTTACCAAAGAGAAACTTGGATTATATATGACAAATGGAGGGCCAGGACATGTTCAAAAAGCCTAGTTTAAGCTTTCCTTTTTATACAACCAAAAGAACCGGTTTAACATTCTGGCAAACTTGGGCAATTCGCATTGGGGCTATTTTATCAGCGTTTTTATTGGCTGGAATTTTATGCACGATTATTAGTCCAGGTTCATTTGGCAAATTCTTTGCAGGAATGTTTGTTGGTAATTTCTCTACATCTTCCTATATATTTAATTTACTTTGTTGCATCTGCACTTATTTACTTTTATCGATCGCTGTAGCACCAGCTTTCAAAATGAAATTTTGGAACATCGGCGGCGAAGGCCAAGCGATGGTAGGAGCGATTGTCACTGCTGTAATGTTGTTATTGTTACCTAGATCCATACCTAATACTGTTGTTATCTTGCTAGCGCTTGTTACTGCAATCGCTGCTGGTATTGTATGGGCGCTTATCCCTACAATCTTTAAGATTAAATTTAATACTAACGAAACATTATTTACTTTAATGATGAACTATATTGCAACTGCTCTTGCAGGATTCGCAATTGCTAAATGTTCCAAATCCGGCAGCCAAACCTTCCCATTAATTTCAAACGATAGAACAATTATTCAAATCGGCAGTGTTAAATATCTTCCGTTTATTATCGCTGCGGTACTACTTACGGTTGTTATTTATATATATTTAACTAAAACAAAACATGGCTTTGAATTATCGGTTTTAGGTGATTCACGTAACACCGCTCGTTATACTGGTATTAATATTAACAAAGTTATTTTAAGAACAATGATTATTTCTGGCGCTATTGCTGGATTAGTCGGTTTCTTATTAGTTTGTGGACAAAAACAAACATTAACCGAGAACTTAGTAGGCGGAAAAGGATTTACCGCTGTATTAATTGCCTGGCTAGGACACTTCAACCCTGCTGAAATTGCCTTATATAGTGCGCTTGTTGGTTTCTTTGATCAAGGTACAACCTATGTTGCGGGCCAAGTTAAAGTATCAACCAGTCACTTCTCTGGTTTAATTATTGGCTTATTCATTCTTATTGTTGTTTCTTCTGAATTCTTTGTAAGATATCAAATTCATGTTAGACACAAAGAAGACAAAGTTAACAAAGATAAGAAAATCGCTAAAGCTAAAAAGGAGGCCAAATAAGTATGTTTGTTTCTCTTTTTGCTCGTGCCTTTAGAATGATGGCGGTTTATATCTTCGGTGCTTCTGGTGATACGGTTATTGAAAAAGGTGGCCATCTTAATATGGGCGTTCCTGGCATTATGTTTATTGGTGCTTTAGGCGGAATTATCGGTGAAGTCACTTATGCAAACAATGTTCCGGCAGGCACGCCGCTCAATGGATTCTTAATCATATTTGTCCCTTTAATCTTTGCGCTTATTTTTGGCGCTTTAGCTGGCTTATTATATTGTTTCTTAACCGTTACTCTTAAATGTAATCAAAACGTCGTAGGCTTATCATTAACAACATTTGGTGTTGGTTTAGCTAGATTCAGTATCGCTGGTCTTACCGGTATTAAGGGTTCTCGTGTTTCTGAAGCCGGCTTAATGTTACAAAATTTATTCCCTGGTTATAAAGCGGCAGGGGCATTTGGTGAAATGTTCCTATCTGGTAGCTTCTTCACCTATTTTGCAATTATCCTTGCAATCGCCATTTCTATCTTTATGGCAAAAACTAAAACAGGTCTTAATTTAAGAGCGGTTGGTGAGAACCCGGCTTCTGCTGATGCTGCAGGTATCAATGTTACTAAATATCGTTATTTATCTACGATGATCGGCTCAGGCATAGTTGCTCTTGGTGGTTTAACTTATGTTCTTGATGTAGAAATGGGTGTTTATGCTGCAACTGATATTGTTGATTCATTTGGTTGGTTAGCACTCTCTATTGTCATTCTTTGTGCTTGGAGAAGCTGGATTACCATTCCAGTCAGTTTAGTCATTGGTATGTTATCTATTCTCCCAGTCTATTTAAGCTTAAGCACAGAAGTAGCTAAATTAGTTAGTGCGGTACCTTATGTCGCAACCGTAATTGTTCTTATCATCTCTAGTGCAATTGGTTCTAAGAAGATGCAACCACCTGCGGGTCTTGGTAAGACGTATTTCCGCGAAGATCGTTAATATAAATAATGAAAAAGTACTCTTTATATCTCTTTGATTTTGATGGCACTCTTTTTGATACTATTGAATCACTCAAAGAAATATATAAATTAACTTTTGCTAAATATGGAATAGTTCCTACTAAAGAGGACTATACAACTTTTATTACTCTTTCTTTACCTA
The DNA here is from genome assembly GCA_024408505.1 of Bacilli bacterium. GTDB lineage: Bacteria > Bacillota_I > Bacilli_A > RFN20 > CAG-826 > UB1719. Next base: position 18,982 of record JAKSUZ010000003.1, read on the forward strand.
GAGCAATGAAATATAAAGGTATAGATATGAAGTATCAAAAAGAATTTTGTAAGTTCTTTAACAGCAATGTTTTATGCGATTCAGTAGTAAGGAAGACTAAGCTTTATCCTGATAGCATGAAGTTTATGAAATTCTTAGAAAAGAGCGATATCAAATACGGAATAGTAAGTGGTAGTTCTAAACAGCGTGTATACGATGTTCTCGATTATTTAAAACTTGATCCTAATAAGTTAACCGTCTGTGTTGGTAATGAATCCTATAAACATGCGAAGCCTAATGCTGAACCTATCAAAGTAGCCTTAAAGAAAGCTGGATTTAAAAAAAGAAAGAATGAAGTAGTCTATATTGGTGATGCTTGGCAAGATGAAGCATGCGCTAAAGCAGCAGGTGTCGATTATATCAACATTAAGCGCCCACATAATAAAACAGGCGATATAAAATCGTTATTTGATTTATTTAAATAGCATCACATATTTTTAAAGTTAACTAATGAGTGGTTTGGTTAACTTTTTGCTAAACTCATAAATTTTATATTTACATAGTAAATATCTTTAAGTGCGGTGAGGATTTTTGTCTCTTTTTGTTAATTAACTAATAGGGAGGTATTTAACATGTCATATAAAAATTCACCTCTAGAAGAGGTAAAAGAATTACTTGAAAAATTACCCCCAAATGTATGGATTCGGGTGTATTATGGTAACAAAGGAAGGCGAGTTAAGGTTATGAAACCTAAAAAGAAGAATAAGTATACGTTAAACGGTCTTGGTTCACGAATGGATCGATTTGAAACTAAGCTTGATCAACTAGCCATGACTGTTGATAGGTTAGTTGTTACGGTTGATAATTTAGCAAAGTATGTCACCGAAGGCTTTAAACAAATTAACTCTCGTCTTGATTACATTGTTCAAGCAAATAATTTAAAAGATTTACCTAAAAATAGATAGTTGTTATTTATTAGGCTTTTCACTAACCGGCTTAACGGCTTTTACTTCAGGAACTTCATCTAGAAGAATAATTTCGATTCCATCTTTAATCGTTTGATCAATAAAGGCACAGCCTTCACACGCTCCAATCATTTTGATATAAACTGTGCCATCAATAAAAGAATCAAATTCGACATCGCCACCATCCCGTTGTAAAAAAGGGCGTACTTTATCTAGAGTCATTTTGATCTTGTTAATAACCTTCTCATCAGCCATATTTAGTATTATACACTTTAAATTGACAAGGTTAACTATCTTCGATAGAATATGGAAAATAGGAGATTTTTATGAGATATTGTCCTAATTGTAAACGCCAAGTAGGTAAGAAATTTACTAATGGTCAGTTATTGCTTCAAATTGTATTATTTGCAGCATTTGCTATTCCAGGCATTATTTATGCAGTTTGTCATAGCCGCAAATGCCCAATTTGTGGTACCCCAACCGATAAAAATGGACCTGGTGCTAATACTCCAAAAAATGTTAAAAAGCCAGAAGCCAAACTAGTTACTAAACCAACCGCTAATAAGAAAGTTAAGAAAAAGAAATAGTCTACTATTTTTCTTTAATGTATACTCTCGCCTCATATGGATGAATAATATTTAAATTGTTATTTAAATCATTACTTAGTAATAATTTATATCCATCCAACTTCTTCTTCATTACATTCTTAGTATCTTTTTTACTAAATGATGCAATTACCAGCATGACATGCTTTTCATCTTCACGAGTGTACACAAATAGCTTATTATTATGCGGATGAAGTAATTTAAATTCGCCATTTCTAGCCACATCATAATTTTTCCTAATTTTAATTAATTCCTTATAGTAATTAAGAATCGAGTCATTATCATTAAGCGAATCTTTAACATTAATAAAACTCTTATTAGCATTCACCTTTAACCATGGCTCTACTTTACTAAACCCAGCATAAGAAGTGTTATCCCATTGCATAGGTGTTCTAGCGTTATCTCTACTAGTATCAAATAGGTGTTTACCCATTAATAGTTTTAATAATTTAGATTTCTGCATAGTTTTATAAAAGTTATTAATTTCAACATCTTTAAAATCAGCAATGCTAGTGTAATCCATATTTTGCATACCAATCTCTTGGCCTTGATAAATGAATGGAGTGCCTTGTAATAGGAAATAGGAGGTCGCTAACGATTTAGCGGACTTAACCCGATATTCATTTATATCGGTACCGAATCTACCTGCGCTTCTTCTTTGATCGTGGTTTTCAATAAATAATGGGTTCCAAGCTTTAATCTCACTTAAAGCATATTGTGATTTCGCTAAGCGTTTCTTAAAACGAGTTAATTTAAACTTACGATATAAGTATTTAACTCCTAAATAACTATCTGAGTCCGTGTGAGAAAAGTTAAAGGCCATATCAAGTTCTTTATGTTCAGGGTTCACTAATTGTTTTATATCTTTCAATTTACCCATAACCGCCTCACCAACCGTCATAACATCGTAATCTTTATAGGCATTTTCATATAACATTCTTAAATATTCATGTAACAATGGTCCATTCATATAATATTTCTTACCACGTAATACAATTGATGAATCATTTTTATATCTTTGATCTTTACTAATTAAGTTAATAACGTCACATCTAAAACCATCAACGCCTAAATCTAGCCAGAAACGCAAGATATCAATCACTTCTTTTCTTACTCTTTCGTTTTCCCAATTTAAATCTGGCTGTTCTTTAGCAAATAAATGAAGATAGTAATCTTTAGTGTCACCAATTCTTTCCCAAGCTGATCCGCCAAAGAAACTATTCCAGTTATTAGGAGGTTTCTTTCCATTATTTCTTCCTTGTTTAATAATGTAATAATCTCGATATGGTGAATTAGAATCACTAATCGCGCTTTTAAACCAAGCATGTTCACTAGAAGTATGATTAACCACTAAATCCATCACTACTTTAATATTTCGTTTATGACATTCTTTAATAAGTTTATTCATATCATTCATTGTGCCAAATGGTTTCCAAATATCTCGATAATTAGCGATATCATAACCATTATCGTATTGCGGTGAATCATAAACTGGTGATAACCAAATCGCTCCTATTCCTAAGTCTTTTAAATAATCTAATTTTGAAATAATACCAGGAATATCACCCATACCATCTTTATTTGAATCACAAAAAGAACGTGGATAAATCTGGTAGAAAACAACATTTTTGTACCAATTAGTGTGCTTAGATTTTTCCATGTTTTTTATTATATAAAAAAATGTAGTAAAATAAAAGACATGGCAAGTATTAAAGACATTACCGAACCAGTTAAAGTTTATCAACAGGCTAAAGATATGTATCACCAAAATGTCTTAGACTTTTTTGATGAACTAATAAAAAAGAGTAATACTAATCTTGAAGCCAATAAATCTACTTGTGAAGATTACTATAAGAAACTAACTGAAATCGAAGCAGCTAGAAAGAAATCTAGTAAAAAGGGTAAACTAAGAACTTTTCTTAAAGTATTAATGATTATTTGCTATTGCTTGATTGTCTTAATCCCAGTTGGACTATTAATTAGAAGCAAAATCAAAAATAAATTAGATAAAGAAATTCAAAGTGTTAATGAAGAGGCTGAGAAATTAATCACGAACGCTAATGAATTAAAAGAACAGGCCATTCAACAAACTGCATTATTTAATAATATGATTGAATGGAATACGCCTGCTAATATCTTCAGCAAAACCATTCCACTTATTCAAGTCGATCAATATTTTAATAATGAAAAGCTTTGCTATTTAAAAGATAAATACGGATATTCTGAACATGATGGTGATGATGTGTCAACCATCTTTGTGCAATCTGGATCAATACTAGGTAATCCATTTGTAATCGAACAAAACTATGTGCAAGAAATGGCGCCTTTTGTCTATACTGGTACATTAGTAATTCATTGGACAACTTATCATCGTGACAATAATGGTCACAGTTATCCAGTTCATCATACACAAACTTTAGTAGCGCATGTCTCTAAGCCAAAACCTAACTATTATCTTGATACTTGGCTAGTCTATGGGAACGGGGCCGCACCAAAGTTAACTTTCTCACGTACTCCTTCTAGTAGTAGCAAGATGGATGATAAGCATTTATCAAAATTCACGCAAAAGTTTGAAAAGAAATTAAATAAGATTTCTAAGAAAGACATGAGTTTTACTAAAATGGCTAATACTAAATTTGAAAGTTTATTTAACGCACTTGATCGCGATAATGAAGTGGAATTTAGATTATTATTTACTCCGTTAGCGCAAAATAATATGGTCGATTTAATGCGTATGAAGGAACCATATGGAGATGATTTTACTTTCTATAAACAAAAAGAACTAAATTACATTAAGACTATGCACGCTCAAGGATTTGACTATTCAAGTGATCCAGTGAAGTTTATTAACTTTGATGTTAGTAAAGCTAAAGAAGAATTAGTGAATTATTGCGATGCTTATTTCCAAAGCTTATATTTTGATTTAGCGCCTCTTCTTTCAATTCCACTATATCAAAACTACAAAGCCGTCGAGTATATATATAAGGATAATCATAAAGGTAGATACACAAGTTTTGAAACCGAATCAATTATCAATCATTTTGATAAATCTGATTTAGTGCATAAAGATACGGCTACGGATGCGATTTTAAAAACCGAGTTTGTTCGTCGTGATGGCGATAATGATATTATGTCAGTCACCGCACATACCTTTAAAGCAATTCCAAGAGTAGAAATGGTTCCAACCCTAGGAGGAGATGGAATGACCCACTTAGTTCCGGTTCCTTGGAACGAATATGTGAAAGTTGCTAAGAAAACCCCATTTATTGTTCGCGACATGAAAAAGAACCGCTATGAATATAGTCAATCACAAAATATTTTTGCTAAACATAATGTAAAGAATGTATACTATCAAAAGGGATTAGTTTCTGCGTTATTAAAAGAAGCTTCCCAAGATAAATAAAGGAGAAAATATTTATGGCAAATGAATTAGACGAAATGACTGCACCAGTAAACGAAGCTGGTCGTGATGTTCACGTTATTGAAAAACAAATCCCAGCGAAAGTTGGTGTTGGAAGTACTGTTTTCCAAGTAATACTTTGGGTATTAGCAATTATCCCAGGCGTGGTATTTTTAATCATGAAGATGAATGCTGGTAACTACTTACAAGCACTTCAACAAAAGATTAATCATGACGCTAGCCAGATTGATAACTACTTAGAACAAAGAGTGCAAATCTTAAAGAACTGCGCTAAGTTACTTGATAAGTCCATCAAACTTGATAAGGATACCTTTACCGAGATCGCTAGACTTAGAAGCGGTAACGATATGAACGCTCAAGCGAAAGCGATTGAAGATGTTAATAAACAAATCAATGTCGCAATTGAGCGTTATCCAGATCTTAAGGCTCACCAAGAACTTGAAGATGCAATGCAACAAAACTCTTATTTACAAAAAGAGATTACGGCTGCGCGTGAAGCTTATAACGATAGCGTCTATGAGTGGAACTCAGCGATTATGGCTTGGCCAACTAAGAAGATTGTTGCGGCTAAGAAAGGTTATACCACCCGTGTCCCATTCTCCATTGATATGGCGACTCGTCAACAAGCCCGTGGCGATTTCTTCTAATTAAAAATTAGTAAATAAAAAAGAGGGGTGAAATCCATCCCTCTTTCTTTTTACTTTTTATTAATACGCAGGATTTACTTGTTTTGGTTTAGCAACCGCAGCAATGAAATCGATTAAGGCGAAGAAACCTAATAAGCACCAGAAGACTGCAACGGTAATTGCACCACCAGCAGTAGCGCAATGGAATATTACTGGATTTGAAGTAGTGTGATCAACTAATTGACTAGTACATGCAACTAAGACACCTGATGCGATATAGAATGGGCAAGCAAGTAATGTTGCGTATTTATTCTTGTTTTTAAGAAGAGTAAGAAGAATAGCAACGATACCAAGAATAAAGGCAGTCACTAATCCACCGTTAGCTGCAAATGAACCGTCAATTGGGAAACCAGCAGCGGTCACGGTAAAACCTCCGCCAAATGTTGCAACAAATAAATTAGTGGTTGTTGAATAAGTTGCGGTAGCAGTGAGGCTAATTGTTACGGCCGGGATTAAATAAAAGAGAATGGTCATTATCCCTAATAAGACCATACAATTGCTAAGTGTAATAATTTTTTTCATAGTTTGTGCTCCAAACGATACATACAATAAGATATATTACTTTTTGCTTATAAGCAAACTATTTATTGTAAAATAAGTTATATGTTAAGTGACTGGTCAAGCTTATTTAGTCAAATAAAGAGCAAAGATTATGCACAAAGATTGCATACTTTTTTAGACACTGAATACGCTAAATATACAGTTTATCCACCACGTAATTTAATTCACAACGCCTTTGATCAAACTAAACCTAGCGATATTAAAGTTGTAATTATCGGGCAAGATCCATATCATGAGCCTAATCAAGCGATGGGACTATGTTTTTCAGTTCCTAATGGAGTGGAATTACCTCCAAGTTTAATTAACGTTTACCAAGAAATTGAAAAAGAGTATGGAATTAAAATGAAAAGAGATGGGGATTTAACTTATTTAGCGAAGCAAGGTTGTCTCTTGCTTAATACGGTGTTAACTGTTCGCGCTCATCAAGCATTAAGTCATAACATAAATGAATATAAATTATTTATCGCGGATGTTTTAAATTATGTAGATACTTTAAATCAGCCAATTGTGTTTATGCTTTGGGGTAATAACGCCAAACAATATGAACAATACATCCATAACCCTAATCGACTTATTTTAAAAAGCGTTCACCCATCGCCACTAAGCGCGAATCGAGGTGGCTGGTTTGGCAATAATCATTTTAAAAAATGTAATGATTACTTATTAAGTAAAGGTTTAAAAGAAATCAATTGGAATAATAATTAATTTTTCTTATTTATCTTGTTTGACTTTGTTAAATGCATCTCTTACAATGTTAATTGTAGAAGTTAGAGCACCGACATGAGTTCGGATTTCGGAGAACTCATGGAAGTATCTATACTGATCGATTACCGACTGTATAGAACCTCTAGCCTCTTTTTTTATTATTCCATTTATGTTTTCGGGATAAGAAGTAATAATCCAGTCATTATTAGTTCCGGAAAAATTTTTTTGAATAGCTATTCTTATTCCACGATAAATAATTAAATATCGATTGTTACCCCAAAATTTTGGATATATGATTTTGACTTTTTCTAATGTCAAGATAATTAATCCTACTAATTCATCTAAACTGAGCTCATCTATCTCAAATCGTTTTTGAATGATGTGTTCGTAGCCAAACGCTCCGCGCGGCCTATTCTTTATTCTAATATCGCCATAAGTTCCATATGGAAGATATACTTTTCCTAAACATGGATTATTTACAAAACACACATCATCTTTCTTAGATTTAATCATTTTAAGGATAAGATTTAATTCTTTTCTATTTAAAATGGTTTTATTCATATTTATCCTCCAAGGAATATTTCCCTTATTAGTTGCTTAACAAAAAATACTTAAAAAACTCACTTATTTTTTTATATTTATTAATAAATATAGAAATTTAAAATATTTTAAAAATGATTAAAAACTATTAAATTTACTCACAACTTAATCTTTGATTAGTTATGTGATTTATATATAATAGTTTTGGGAGCTCGAAAGGGCTGAGAGGGCGAATAGCCGACCATACCTGATCTAGGTAATGCTAGCGGAGGGAATATGAAATATACAATAAAAGACATAGCAGAAATCGGAATTTTCGTGGGACTAGCACTAGTTCTCAACATTCCGATTTTTTCTATTCATATTATGTCTAATGCTGGTTCGATTTCTTTTACTCTAATTCCGCTTTGTATCATTGCATTAAGAAAATCATGGTGGAAAACTTTGATTGCCACAGCAATAATTTATGGTTTGTTTGCGTGTCTTATGGATGGTTATGGTTTTCAAACTTATCCATTAGACTACTGTTTAAGTTATGGTTCATTAACTTTAATTAGTCTTGTGCGTAAACCAATCTTCGAAAAGAAATATGGATTCATTTATTTAATCGTTAGTGTAATCCTTGCGACTTTATTAAGAATATTATTTACGACTATTGATGGAGTATGGTTATACGAATATACTTTTTTAGCTTCATTTATCTATAACGCGACTTATGTTTCGATAACTGGCGCAGTTACTTTAGCGGCACTTCTCTTATTGTTTAAACCATTACAAATGATTATAGAACGTTATCCGGATGCAAAAGAAATACAATAAATCTTTAGATTATTGTAAAATTAAAAGGCGTAGAGGAAACGAAAGCATGTTTAAACAACAAGAAACTAAAAATAAAAACGAAGGCTTTGTCGACGAAAAAGGCCAAGCATTAGAGGATAAACCAGTTAACGCTAAAGAAGCAATTAATCCTGATGATATTAATTTAAAAGCTGATTTTAAATACGATGATTCATCTCTAGAAGATATTGAAACTGGTCGTCTTGCATTTTTTAAAACGGTTAAGAAAGAAAATATATTTAAATGGATTGTCGCCGCATTATCAATTGGATTATTAATATTCGCTTTTGCTTATTTAATGCAACAAGACGCTCAAGCACTAAAGGTTACGGGTTATTGCATGATAGGCGTTTCAATCCTAATTATTGTTGTCTACTATCTTATTGCGAAGAAATTTAATAATAAAAAGATGAATATTTATCTTAAGCGTTACTATGGAGATATTAATGCTTATATCTTTAAGGATTTTAAAGATGTGCATGGTGATATTAATGGAAAGATTGAAAACAATGAATTTAATAACTCTTTGCTTTATAAGAATGTATCTACAATCGGAAGTAGAAATATCGTGAACTTTAAAGTAAATAATCTTGATTGTAAGATGTGCGATTGCGCTGCCCAGATGTCTACGATTAAAAAATTAGAACCGCTTTTTATTGGTAAGTATTTGATTGCGCCTAATACTTATGATGGTGATCAACAAATTGTTATTTATTTAACTGGCAATAGTAGAGCATTACCACCCAATAACGTTGATCATTTAACTAAAGTAGTGAATACAAGAAAAATGATTATTTATACTGAAAACAAAAAATATGAATCAGTGGTAAACGCTAAGGCTAGACAAGCCATTAGTGAGCTTGTTACTAATAACGTTTTAGTTGATGTTTCAATTTCTATTACCAAAGGCAAAACCTATTTCTGCTTAGGCTACGATGATTGCCTTATGGTATTACCACTTCAAGAAAAATTTAATCCATTACCAGTCTATAAATTTAAGAAAGACATGGAAATTATCGCTAATCTTATAACTTTATTAAATAAATAATATGTCGTACTATCATCGCTTCTTACAAATTCAAGCCTATAAGCATGATGGTTCTTTTCATCGTCTTTGGAGCCATGGATTAGTGGTAAGAGATGATGAAGATTATATTGTTGAAGTAGCATCGCGCGTAAGAGTAGTTGAATCAAATAATCATGTATGGCATACCAAAGATCTTGGGGTCTTCATCCTTTCAAAAAAGGAATGGTATAACACAATTGCGACTATTATGGATAACGGAATTCGCTTTTATATTAATATTGCCTCTCCCGCAATTATTGAAAAAGGATTTATTAAATTCATTGATTACGATCTTGATTTAAAAGTGTTCCCTGATGGTTTCACTAAAGTATTAGATGTGAATGAATTTAAAGCACATTGTGATCAATATCATTACTCAGAAGATTTACAAAAAGTATTAAAGAATGTTTTAGATAAGATGAGTAAAAAAGTCGCTAATAAAGAAGAACCGTTTAACGAAGAGACTATTAAAAAATATTTAAAAGATTACGAAGACTTTGCTTCTAAGCAAGAGTCAAAAGATAAGAAAGAACCGCATTAGCTTCTTTCTTGCCTGGTTCAATTCGACGAGCCTTACCTTCATAGGAAGCACAATCACCAATCGCAAAGACGCGGGAACTCACCGCGTATTTTTCATTAACTTTCAGGAAATTACCTAAATGTTCATATTTAAACGGAGTGTTAACCGGCACGCTACCAAAGTTAACCACTACATAATCAACTGGAATATCAACGGTATCTTCTCCTTGGGCGTTTTTAATTGTAATTGATGTACATAAGTCGCCGCTTCTAGTTAACTTAAACGGAACATAAGGAAGATGAACATGTAAGTTCTTAGAATTCTTAATTGTTTCAGGGTTACCTCTAAACTCCGTACGACGATGAATTAAATGAACATTATCAGAATGTAGAGATAATTCTTTAGACCAGTCTAAAGCAGAATCGCCGCCACCAAAGATTGCGACTCTCTTACCATATAGGAAATCAAAGTTATTTAAAGCATATAGAATATTTTTGCAGCCTTCTTCACCTTCTAAGCCCATAGTGCGAGGAGTGTACATCCCTAATCCTACCGTAATTACTACATAATCAAATTCGTATTTACCTTTGTTTGTGACTAGCGTGGTTTTTTCACCTTCAACAATATCAATAACTTTTTCATTAAATTTGATGTTATTAAGATTAACTTTAGTTCTTAAATCTTCCACAAAAGTAATCGCTTCTTTTCCTTCAAAGCCTACAACATCTTCAAATTTTTTATGTGGATAAAGATTAAAAATCTGTCCACCAATTTGATCAGTGGCTTCAATAATTACATATGGGATTTTTTCTTTTTCTAGTAATGAGGCGAAATATAATCCAATGGGACCTGCGCCGATAATTCCGATGTTTTTCATAATGCTAATTATAGCATTATTGCCTCTTTTAAGTTATACTTTTTCCGATGAAGTTTGTCTTTATTAGTAAGAAAAGAGACGAAACAATTAAACTAGGTGAGAAACTAGGAAATTGTTTAAAAAAAGGTGACATTGTAACCCTCACTGGTGATTTAGGCGCGGGTAAAACAACCTTAGTGTCTGGGATGGCTAAAGCTTTAAAGATTAAAGAAAAAGTTATATCACCAACATTTAATATTCTTAAGTGTTACTTTAAAGCTAAAATTCCACTTTATCATATTGATGCGTATCGTTTAGAAGACACTAATAAGGATATTGGATTAGAAGAATATATTGAAGGGAACGGAATTGCAGTCATAGAATGGCCAATTTATATTAAAGAACTTTTAAATGTTAAACACTTAGAAATTAAGATTATTAATAAAGGCGGAGACAAAAGAGAAATTACTTTTATTACGCCTAATAAGTATTACGAAAATATCATTAGGAGCGTTTTAAAATGATTTATTTATTATTAGATAGCTCCAATACATATTTATCCGTAGGACTTGCGAAGAATAATAAATTAATCGATAAAATTTCGTATCCATGCTTTCAAAGACAAAGTGAATATATGGTATCGGAAATTGATAAATTATTAAAACGTAATCACATCAACGCGAAAAAGATTGATGGAGTAGTCACCTCGATTGGTCCAGGCTCCTATACTGGAATTAGAATCGCCTTAACCATCGCAAAAGTTATGTGCTATGCACTCAATATCCCACTTTATCCTCTATCCACGCTTGAGATTAATAAAGTGATTGGTAAAGATTCAATCGTCTTATTTAACGCGCGTAGCAATCGTTCTTATATCGCAGCGTTTTCTAGGTCTAAACGCTTATTAAAAGATCAGGCAATGAATAATAGTGATGTTCTTAAATATATTAAAGATCATCCTAAATATGTTTTAGTAGGAGATTTATCTTATCTAAATTTAAAAGGCAAGAAAGTTGATGTATTAAGTAACATGCTTACTTTAATGAAAAACACTAAACCAGTTAAGAATCTTAATTTAGTTAAGCCAATTTATCTTAAGGAGACATATTAATGATTCGTTTCATGAAGAAAGAAGATCTCGCTAACATCATCAAGATTGAAGATGCTTCTTTTAAAGATGGTCATTATTCTAAAGATCAATTACTTTATGAACATAAAGAAAATCCGTTCGCAAAGATTTTAGTGAACGAAGAAAATAAAGTAATTAATGGTTTCTTAATTTATATGGTTACCTTTAATAGCGCAACGATTATTCAAATCGCCGTTAATCCTAAAGATAGACATAACGGAATTGCTACTAAGTTATTAAAAGCGATGGATAAAGAATTACTTAAACAAGGCTATGGCAAAGTTGAGAATGTTACTCTTGAAGTAAGAAGTACAAATAAAAATGCGATTAAGTTATATAGTAAGAGCGGCTATAAAAAGAATCATATTAAAAAGAAATATTATGATAACGGCGATGATGCAATATATATGATGAAGGTGTTACTCTAATGGCAACAATTTTAGCAATTGAAAGTAGCTGTGATGAAACAAGTGTCGCTATTATTAGAAACGGCAAGCTTTTAAGTAACGCGGTAGCAACCCAAATTGCGATGCACCGTAAATACGGTGGAGTTATGCCAGAAATTGCCTCACGTCTACATAATGAAAATATAGTGATTGTTTTAAGTGAAGCGCTCAAAGAAGCAAAAATTAAATTAGATGATGTTGATGCAATTGCCGTCACTCGTGGTCCTGGTCTAATTGGTGCGCTTCATGTTGGATTACAAGCTGCTAAAACTTTATCTTTAATTTATAACATCCCTTTAATTCCAGTTCATCATTTAGCGGGACATATATACGCAGGCGAATTTGTTAGTAAGTTTAAATATCCACTTTTATCTCTTGTTGTAAGTGGTGGTAATACTGAACTGGTTTATATGAAAAAACATTTAGACTTTGAAATTATTGGTGAAACTAAAGATGATGCCATTGGTGAATGCTTTGATAAAGTTGCTCGTACTTTAGGCTTACCTTATCCTGGAGGATTACCAATTGATAAACATGCGAAGTTAGGTAAACATACTTATAAACTCCCAACTCCATTACAAGGTAAAGGATATGATTTCTCTTATTCAGGTTTAAAAACTTCAGTCATTAATTTAGTTAATCAAGAAAAGATGAAACACCATAAGATTAACATTAACGATATGTGTCGTTCATTTGAAGATACAGCCGTAGATATGGTAGTAGAGAAAACCATTAAGGCTGCTAAGGCTTATAACGTTAAACAAATCGTGTTAGCGGGAGGCGTATCGGCCAACTCTTATTTACGTAGTGAAGTAATTCGTAAACTTAAAAATAGTGGTATTGATTTAGTGTTACCCCCTATTTGGTGTACTACAGATAATGCTGCAATGATTGCCAAAATTGGTGAGCATTTATATAAAGAAAAATTATTCGCTAAATTAGATTTAGGTGTTGATCCTAATTGGAAAATTGATAAATATAGAGTATTTTAATTATATGAAAAAGATATTACATATCTCGAATTACTATCACCCTCATGTGGGCGGAATTGAAACAGCTGCACAAAACATTGTGAATACTTTAAAACTCGCTAATAACTATGAACAAAAAGTTATTTGTTTTGGAGACGGGCCTAATATCGTAGATGATATTCCAGTTATTCGCCTACCTTATAGAATAAAGATTGCTTCTCAAGCTATTTCTTTTAAATATCGTAGCGTGCTTAAAAAAACCCTTAAAGAATTTAATCCCGATATTGTTATCATTCATACACCTAATCCATTAGTAGAGCATTATTTCAATAGTTGTCACTATACCGGTAAAATTATTGTTTATCACCATTTAGATATTTATCGTCAAAAGATTTTAAAATATTTTGTTCGCCCGATTACTCATAACACTAATACTCGAGCGGATGTCATTATTTCTTCAAGCGAGAAATATATTGATAGTAGTAATGAATTAAAAAGACATAAAGAAAAATGTCGAGTTATTCCACTTTGCTATAAGGAAGAAGATTTAGCGTTAACCGAAGATGAAGAAATAGAAGTCAACCGCATTAAAGAAAAATATAAAGGTAAAACCATTCTTTTCTATTCCGGTCGTCATGCACGTTTTAAAGGCATTCGTTATGCTTTATGGGCCACTCGTCAATTTGATGATGTTGTATTTTTAATTGGTCGAGTTGGACCGCGCCATCGAATGATGGAAAGACAAATTTCATATTTTAAAAACGCTGAATCATTAGGACTACTTGATCGCTCGCAATATCGTATTTATTTACACGCAGCGGATATCTTTATCTTCCCAAGCGTTACAAAGAATGAATCGTTTGGAGTAACGTTATTAGAAGCAATTGCACTAGGCAAACCTTGTATTACCTTTAATATTCCAGGAAGCGGAGTGAGTTATGTTTCTCCTAATAACATTACGGGTATTGAATGTGATAATCGAAGCGTAATTGAACTTAGAAAGGCAATTGAAAAATTAAAGAATGATCCAGAACTTCGCAAAACCTATGGTGAAAACGGCAAGGCGCGCGCGAAAGAACTATTTTCTTATAAACAATTTGCTGACTCCTTTTACTCTTTAATTAACGAAATCTTAAATAAATAGTATAATTTTTGCGTATGGATAAATTTCTAGCTCGCGAATTATTCGCAATTGTTTATGACAAAAAGAATAGTGGTTTTAATAATATCGAAGTATATCTTGAAGGTTGGATTAAAACTAACCGCAACAATGGTTCAATTGGTTTTATCGAATTTAACGATGGTACCACTTTTAAAAACATTCAGATTGTCTACGACAAAACAAAAGTTAAAGACTTTGATAAATTAAGTAAACTTGCAACGGGAGAAGCGATTTCCGTTATTGGTAATTTTGTGTTAACTCCAAACGCTAAGCAACCTTTTGAAATTGCCGCTAAAGAAATTAAATCCATCGGTACTTGTCCGGAAGATTATCCCTTACAAAAGAAAAGACATAGTTTTGAATTCTTAAGAGATATCGCCCATATCCGTCCTAGAGCCAATACCTTTAACGCGGTTAATCGCGTGCGTAATGCATTAGCGATGGCAATCCACACTTATTTCCAAGATAACGGATTTATGTGGGTGCACACTCCTATTATTACAAGTAACGACGCCGAAGGCGCTGGAGAGACCTTTAATGTAACTGTGGGTAAGGATGCTTCTAAATTCTTTGGTAAACCGGTTTGTTTGACTGTTTCAGGCCAATTACACGTTGAGACCTTCGCAATGGCATTTAGAAATGTTTACACCTTTGGTCCAACCTTTAGAGCAGAAGAATCACACACTACCACACATGCTTCTGAATTCTGGATGGTAGAACCAGAAATCGCCTTTGCGGATTTAAATGATGATATGAAGGTTATTGAAGCATCTCTTAAGTTCTGCATTGATTATGTAATTAAACATTGCCCTGATGAAATGAATTTCTTTAATACTATGATTGATAAGACTTTACTTACTAGACTCAACCATGTTTTAAATAGTGAATTTAAACGTTTAGACTATACCGATGCAATTAAACTTCTTGAGAAAGCAGTCGCAGATGGTTATAAATTTGAAAACAAAAATATTAAATGGGGCATGGATTTACAAACTGAACACGAACGTTATATTACTGAACACGTAGTAAAAGGTCCAGTCTTTATTATTAATTATCCAAAAGACATTAAAGCGTTCTATATGCGTTTAAATGATGATGGTAAAACCGTTGCCGCATGTGATTTACTTGTTCCTCAAATTGGTGAACTTGTTGGGGGATCTCAACGTGAAGAACGTTATGACATTTTAAAAGAGAAGATGGATAAGCTTGGTAACACTAAGGGACTTGAGTGGTATCTTGATTTAAGAAAATATGGCGGTTGTCCACACGCCGGTTTTGGCATTGGCTTTGACCGTTTATTAATGTATGTTACAGGGATGGCAAACATTCGTGATATGCAGCCCTTCCCACGCACACCAGGAAGTATTAAATATTAAATATGAAAGACGAAGAGTTTCTTAACTTATCTCCTGAAGATCAACAAGCGCTGATAAAAAAGCGCTCTCGTCGACGCCTTTTTACTATTTTCTTCTTTCTTGATATTGGTTTAATTGCCTATATCGTTTATTCACTCATTATGCTCTTTACCCATTTAGGTTAGGCGGGTTAGGGTTATTCATATTATTGTTATTACCATTATTATTCATATTGCTATTTAATGGTGACATTGGTCCAACATCATCTAAGGTTGGATTAAAGACTGTTTTCGCTAACTTTCTTAATCTAAAGGTTCTGGCAATATGAGCTTGAACCACCACTAAATACCAAATCCCACCAACAAACATACATGGGACAATGATGTAACTAGCCCAGGCTGCGCTTTCCCAATGTGGAGTATTAAGTAGAGGCGGCCATTTACCAATGATTCGCATGCCAAAGAACTCGATATAAATATCTGGATTAGCGAAATCCCATAAAAAGAGAATGGTGCCAAATCCTTCTTTTTGATAATCAAATATTTTTAATAACCAATTACGAGTGACCGCACCATAGATAATATAAATAAGGAAAGCGAGCGAAAGAATTCCCATTGGGATTAAAGATTGTTTTACAAACAAGCGGTTATTCTTCTTCTTTCCAAATTTTCTAAAAGCTTTTTCGTTAGTAATTACTTTCGCGGCTACTACATCGTGCATCATCTTTCCTGCCTTCTTAGCCTGATGCTTCATAATTCTTTCAACTAGTAATCCGATATAACCAACAATTACAAAAAGCAGAATTAACAATATTCCTAAGGAAATTAATATTCGTTTATCGTTTTCGCTTAACGCAATTAAGAAATTCATAATGAAGAATTGCCTCCATTATTATTTTGATTATTATCAGTTGGTGGAACTTGTGTTTGTGGTTGCGGTTGTGGCTCTACATTAGCGTTATCATTCGCGTATGGTTCAAGACTAAGAATTCTTTTAGCTTCTACATCTTCTTGAAAATCAGGGAAGAACTTTTTGCCCTTAAAAAACGAGATAAATCCTTTAGCGATTTCCATAAAGAAGATTCCTAAATTAAAAATTGCCCATAGAACTAAAAAGGCAATAATAAAGGGAGAAATTAAGACGTAAAGGATACCTAAGCCAAACCGTTTTAAGAAGTCTAACATACTTTCTTCTCTCTTCTTAAATTATATAATAAGGAAAAAGTAAGCAATAGAATATTACTCGTGTTTATTAGTAAAAAAGCATAAGGCATTTTAATTAAACTATAGAACGCGAAGACAAAGACAAAACCTAAAGAAAATAAGATTGAAGAAATAATAATGACTACTTTATTTTTTGTAAAGATAAGATCAATAAATACGCTAACGGTTAAGAATAATGATACAAACATAAATAGATAACTTAGATTCACATAGAAGAATGCAAACGGGATTACAAAAATTGCTAATCCTAATCCGGTCAATTTAATGACTAAACCATTTTTTAAGGTTTCTTCATTCATAAATTTTTTGATTTCGTTATGAAGCACAATATAAGAAAGTAACATCTGCGCTAAGCTAAGTAAGTAAATAAACGATGGGACAATGATCAATGCATTTGGATTATCCTTTAATTGAAGTAAGGTTAAGAATGCATCAATTAAATTCGTACCATAAATTGCTTCAATGATTGGAATCGCTAAATAAGTTAATCCTAATTGAACTAGTGAAGTAAATAATAATGAATAAGTTGCATTAAGTTTTAATTTAAAACATAAGCCAAACAAGAAGCCAGCGATAACACTAGGGATTAAATAAAAAATTGTAAATTCAGTGTGCCAAAATGTTGCGCACAAAGAAACTATAATGGTAGCGAATGCATAAATTGGATAATATCTCCATTTGCATATCATCGCGGTAATCGCACTAAAAAACGGAAGAAAGATCATCACAAAAATTCCAGCAATAGGAACATAAGCGCCTAAAGCGGATAATAAAACATTAAGCGCAGCCATGATGCCCATGAATGCCATGTTCTGTAATAATGTTTCTTTTTCCTTAAACATCTATATTTATTATAGTTTAACTATTTATAAATTCTATATTTACTCTGTAAATATAAAAAAATAAGTGAGGAAATTAGCCTCTTTTTGTTAAGTAACTAATAAGCCTGCTACGGTTATTTTTTAAATGGAGGCAAAGATTATGAAAAGAGACTTAAAAAGTATGGTGGAATTAAAAGAATTTCTAAAAAATCCCTCACCGAATTTAAAAGTTCCGGTGTATACTGAAAACGAAGATGGAGCTAAACCAGTGAAAAATACAAAAGATAGAGTCACATTGAAGCAAGTCGTTGATATGATCCAAAAAATGGATGATAAAATGGATGCTGGTTTTAAACAAGTAAATGCCCGTCTTGATTACATCGTAGGCGTAAATAATCTAAAAGATCTTCCAAAAACAAAAATTAAGTAAATTCTATATTTACTTTGTAAATATAAAAAAATAAGTGAGGAAATTAGCCTCTTTTTGTTAAGTAACTAATAAGGAGGATATTGTGCATATGCACTTTATCTTTCCTAGGCGCCTACCCTTTATCTCCTTGGTGCTGCAACAAAGGAGGAGAGCGTGCTCGATACCATTTTGCTGATGGTAGTATTGACGTTACTGATTGAGTTAATCTCGCGAAGGTAATGAAAAAAGGGCGGTCATCCCGTCCTCAACATTAAGCGAAATAATGATAGCACCTCGTAGGAGTCTTGTAAAGGGGCGAGTGCCGACCCGGATCCTTTGGGTCCGGGGTTAAATAAGGAGGTAAATTATGAAAGGAAAAATTTTGCTTTTAGCGATTCCGCTCCTTTTCTCTTGTTCTAATAACGAAGAACATGAAAAGGACCCAGTCATTCCTCATCATAGCTATGAAGAAGTATCTGACAAAATGGTTAATTGGTTAGACGTTTTTACGCACGATGAAGATTATTGTGTGTATTTCTTTTCGCGAACATGCCAATATTGTGATTCAATTCGTGATGAAGTAATTGAGATTGCTCTTACACATCTAACACCAATCTATTTTTGTAATGATAACACAATTGTGACTGATCGTTATTTAGATGTAGAAAGTACAATTGGGCAAGGCGATATTAGCGAATTTCGTATTAAAGGTTTTCCCTCAATAATTGAAGTCGATAATCACCTAGTCAAGACCCATTGTCCAGGAAAAAGTGCAACCCTTAATTTCATACGTTCCATCGCTTAATTTAAGTAACTATTATGTTATAATATTACTTAATGGATTTTGAAAAACTATTAAATGAAGAGCAATTAAAAGCCGTTTCAACTTCGTCGCAATATACACGAGTTGTTGCAGGCGCTGGAAGTGGTAAAACCCGTGTTTTAACATACCGAATTGCCTATTTAATTGGTGAAAAGAAAGTTGATCCAAGCGAAATCCTAGCGATTGCATTCACTAATAAAGTCGCAAATGAAATGAAAGACCGCGTGGTTAGGATGTTACCTAATGTCGCTCAATTTTTAAATGTGTCAACTTTCCATTCATTTGGCGCTAGATTCTTACGCGCAGAAATTAAAGCATTAGGGATATCTCCATCATTTACTATTTTTGATGATGATGATACTGAACGATTAATTCGTGATATTTGTTTAGGACGTGGTTATTCAAAGAAAGACGAGATTATCGCTATGTCGATGAATTATATTGCGACTAAGAAATGCAAAGGATTATATCCTAACGATGTGAAACTAGGTCATTTCTATAACGAAGAAGAATGTTTAGAAATCTTTAAAGAATACGAAAAAAGAAAACGGCAGATGATTGCTTTAGATTTTGATGATTTATTATTACTTCCAATCATTATTCTTGAGAATTTTCCGGAAATAAGAAATAAGTGGCTTAATAAGATTCACTATATTTTAATTGATGAATTCCAGGACACTAACGATGTTCAATTTAAATTAGTGAAACTATTATCTAATCAAGATACACATGTTTATGTAGTGGGTGATCCTGATCAAACTATTTATACATGGCGTGGCGCAAATCAAAAAATCATTTTAGATTTTGAAAAAACTTATCAAGGCGCCGAAACTGTTATTTTAAACCGAAATTATCGTTCTACTAAAACGATTCTTGATGCGGCTAATAAATTAATTGCAAACAATAAAAAACGGGTTCCCAAAGACTTATACACGAATAATATTTATGGAGATAAGATTGAATTATTTAAAGGAGCGACTAAAGATATTGAAGCCGAGCATGTCGTTTCAGTTATTAAGAAATTAAAGAATCAAAATAAAATTGATGCATTACGAGATGTAGCAATTCTTTATCGAAGTAGCTATCTAACTCTTCCATTAGAAAAAGCTCTAATTAAAGAAAGAATTGTCTATCGAGTGTTCGGTGGTGTTAGATTCTATCAAAGAAAAGAAATTAAAGATGCCTTAGCGTATTTCCGTTTAATCACTAATCCGAAGGATGATATTTCATTTGATCGAATTATTAATGTCCCTAAAAGAAAGATCGGTGAAAAAAGCGTTGAGCAATTAAAGAAAGAAGCGATTGCTAATAATTTATCCATTTATGAATATGTTCAAAATATCGAGAAATATCAAACCGAACTTCAAACTTCAGTTGTATTAGCGTTAACGGTATTAATTAATAAAATCGAAGAAGTAAAAAGTAAATTAACGGATGATGGTGAACTTCATTCGAAGATTTTAAATGATTTCTTAATTGATATTGGTTATATCACCTATTTAGATTTGGATGATAACGCTGAAGAAAGAAAAGGAAACCTAAATGCGTTATTCCAAGATATGACCGACTTTATTAAAAAGAATCCAGATGAAGGCTTTGCTGAATGGTTAGAGAATTGCACTCTCGCTACTAGCCAAGATGAAATGAAAGATGATGATTATGTTTCTCTAATGACTGTTCATACCGCAAAAGGTCTTGAATATAATTGTGTGTTCGTAATTGGCATGGAAGATTCTATTTTCCCTAATCGACATGCAATCTTAGAAGACGCTCGTGATGGCCTAGAAGAAGAAAGACGTCTATGTTATGTGGCGTTTACTCGTGCCAAGAAACGCTTATATCTTACGATGAATAATGGATATTCATTCACTAATGAAGGAAATCCAATTGAATCACGTTTTATTCATGAAGCAGATTTAGAAATGCCTAAAGATCCATTTTTCTCTAATCGAGGCGGTTATCAAAGAATTCACCGTCCGTTTAATGAAGATAAAGGTTACTATTCTGACTTAGCGCCTGATGAATTTATTAATAAACCATTAATTGAAGAAGAAGTTGAAACCAATGGTATTACCAATTGGGAAGTTGGCGATAAAGTAACCCATGAAAAGTTTGGTGAAGGTATAGTTAAGAAAGTATTAAATGAAGATGCGATTATTATTGATTTTAAAACTCATGGTTTGAAAACCATGCTTTCTAATCATAAAATGTTAAAGAGAGCAAATAAGATCGAGGAGATGAATTAATGGACGACTTAAAGAAACGAGTTGAAGAAATTACTTCTCTTCTTGAAAAGTATAATTACGAATATTACGTTAAAGATAATCCGACGGTTTCAGACGCTGAATACGATAATTTAATGGATGAATTAATTCACATTGAGACTAATCATCCAGAACTTAAGTCACCATTTTCACCAACTCAAAGAGTAGGCGGAAAAGTTCTTGAAAGTTTTGAGAAAGTAAAGCATAAACGAATGATGTTATCGCTTGCAGATGTTTTTAATGAAGATGAAGTGAGAGACTTTGACCGTAAAGTAAGAGAAGCGCTTGACGTAACTCAAGTGGATTATATGGCGGAAATGAAAATTGATGGCCTTGCTATGTCACTAGACTATGTAGATGGTCAATTAAATTACGCGGCCACTCGTGGTGATGGCAATATTGGTGAAAATGTCACTAATAACGTAATTACTATTAAATCAATTCCGACCAGAATTAAAACAACTAAGCCATTTGAAGTTCGCGGTGAAATCTTTATGCCAAAAAAGAGTTTAGAGAAATTAAACGCTGAACGAAGTGAAAAGAAAGAAGCATTATTTGCGAACGCAAGAAATGCAGCGGCTGGTTCAATCCGTCAACTTGATAGCAAGATTGCGGCTTCTCGTGGATTAGAAGGTTATTGGTATTATTTTGTTAACGCTGCTGATTTTGGTATTACTAAACATAGTGAGTCATTAAAGTTTATTGAAACACTCGGATTTAAAACCAATCCGGAAAGAAGAATTTGTCATGGTATTGATGAAGTAATTAATTATATTAATGAATACGCGAAGAAACGTCCAACTTTATCTTACGATATTGATGGTATCGTTATTAAAGTTGATGATTTTAAATATTATGAACGTTTAGGCTATACCGCAAAAACTCCTAAGTGGGCAATCGCCTATAAATTCCCACCTGAAGAAGTAATTACGAAATTAAGAGATATTGTTTATACCGTAGGTAGAACGGGTAAAATTACTCCTAATGCAGTCCTTGATCCAGTACGTGTTGCTGGTTCAACAGTTGGTCGCGCTACTCTTCATAATGAAGATTTTGTGATTGAAAAAGGCTTAAAAATTGGAGACACAATTGTAATTCGTAAGGCTGGAGATATCATTCCTGAAGTTGTGCGTGTTCTTAAAGAAAGAAGAACTGGAGAAGAGAAAGATTATCAAATGATTGATAAGTGTCCGATATGTGGTCAACCATTAGAGAAAATTGATGCAATGCATTTCTGCACTAATCCGAAATGCGATGCAAGAAATATTGAAGGACTGATTCATTTCGCTAGTCGTGATGCAATGGAAATTGATGGTATGGGTCCCGCAGTGGTGGAGGAATTCTTTAACTTAGGTTTCCTTCGTTCAATTCCTGATATTTACACTTTAAAAAATCACGAACAGGAAATCCTTGATCTTGAAGGCTGGTCGCATAAATCATTTGAAAACTTAATGAAGGCGATTGAAAAATCAAAAGGTAATTCATTAGAAAAGTTATTAACCGGTTTAGGTATTAATGAAATTGGTAGCAAGATGGCTAGAACTTTAGCTAAACGTTATCCTGATATAGAAAATTGGAAAACATTAGAGATGATGGAATTATTATCACTTAATGATGTCGGTCCAGTTATGGCGCAATCAATTTATGATTATTTCCACAACGAAGAAAATATTAAAATGCTAGATGCACTTAAGAACGCTGGTGTGAACTTTAAGTATTTAGGCCCACAAATTAATATGAATTCACCATTCGCGAATAAGACTATCGTCTTAACTGGTACTTTAACTAAGTACGGAAGAAAAGAAGCAACGGTGCTACTTGAAAATTTAGGCGCTAAAGTTACAAGCGCAGTTTCTAAATCAACCGATATTGTAATTGCTGGAGTAGAAGCAGGCAGTAAATTAGACAAAGCACAAAAACTCGGCATTAAGGTCATGAATGAAGATGAATTTATTGCTTTAATAAATCAAAAATAATTACTGAAAATTTTAGAAATTATTAAATATTTAGTTATAATATTTAATTGAGCGATGAAAACCGTTGATTTAAAAAGACTCCAAATTGCGGCAAACCGCCTTTGCTTTGATATGTCAGAAGAAGAATATCAAACTCTTTTAAATGAGTTCAAAACGGTTGTAAAACAAATGGAATTAATCGCTGAAGATAAAACCATTGATCAATATGAACCGATGGTTTACCCATTTCCTTGTGATGTAACTATTTTACGAGAAGATGAACCAATTAAACCATCTAGTCGTGATGAAATTTTAAAGAACGCAAAAAATAAATTAGCGGGTCAAATTAAAGTGAAGAAGGTAAACGGATGAATTATTTAGATTTGACCATTAAAGAGATTCACGAAGCATTAGTGAACAAAAAAGTTACGCCACTAGAATTGGTGAACGAAGCTATTAAGCGCGCTAAAGAAGATAAATGCAATGCTTTCGAATACATCATGGAAAAAGAAGCTATTGAAATGGCTAAAACTTTAACTGAACCAGAAAAAGATAATTTACTTTGGGGAATTCCATTTGCGATTAAAGATAATATCTCCACTAAAGATGTTCCTACATGTGCATCAAGCGATATTCTTAAAGATTATGTCCCAATTTATAACGCAACCATTATTGATAAACTATTAGCAAAGAAAGCGATTCCGTTTGCTAAAGTCACTCTTGATGAACTAGCGATGGGTGGAACTGGTGCAACCGGGCATTTAGGTAAAACCACTAACCCATATAACAATGAACGAATGGTTGGTGGATCTTCTTGTGGTTCGGCTGCAGTTACTGCTAGCGCAATTGTACCATTTGCATTAGGTAGCGACACCGGCGATTCAATTCGTAAACCCGCTAGTTATGCAGGATTAGTAGGATTTAAACCAACATGGGGAAGAATTTCTCGTTATGGTTTGTTTCCGTTTACGCCAAGTCTAGATTCCTTAGGTTTCTTCACTAGAAGTGTTTATGATTCTGCTACTATTTTAAATGCTGTTGCAGGTTATGACATGCATGACTTTACTTCAAGCAAAGAAAAAGTTGATGATTATACATCGGATTTAGATAAATCAATTAAAGGTGTTAAAATCGCAGTGATTAAAGAAATTCTTGATACGATTAGTGACACTAATATTCAAAAGAAATTTCAAGAGACTTTAAAAATCTACCAAGATTTAGGCGCTACGATTAATTATGTTAGTATGGATCGTCATTTATTAAAGACGCTTTTCCCAACTTATTACATAATCTCATGTGCAGAAGCGACTAGTAACAATGCAAACCTTGATGGTGTGAAGTTTGGTCTTAATCTTGAAGGCGATACTTTTAACGATTCATTAATTAAAACTAGAAGCAAAGGATTCTCGGAAAGAATTAAACGTCGCTTTGTAATCGGTTCCTATTCTTTAATGGCCGAAAATCAAAATGAATTGTATTTAAGAGCCATCAAGAACCGTCACAAGATTGTTGATGAAATTAATAAGATCTTAAAAGATAACGATGTAATTTTCTTACCGGCCTCTCCAAGCACCGCGCCAAAGTTTGATAACAAAGTTGACCAACTTGAAGATGAATATTTAATTGCCGATAATTACATGGTAATTGCTAACTTCGCTGGCCTACCTTCATTAACTCTTCCAGTTGGATTTATTGATAATTTACCGTTTGGTTTTAATCTAACTGCGGGAGCATTCAAAGAAAAGAAATTATTTAATATCGCAAAAGCATTAGAAGATAAATCAGGCTTCTATAATCTAAGCATAAGGACTAAGAAATAATATGGACTTTGAAGTAACAATCGGCTTAGAAATACACGTAGAGATGAAAACGAAAACAAAAATGTTTTCTGCTACACCAGTAGCTTTTGGCGCTGAGCCAAATACTTTAACTTCTCCATATGATTTAGCCTTCCCAGGAACATTACCACTTCCAAATAAGCAAGCGGTCATTAATGCGATTCAAGTATCGCACGCTTTACATATGAAGATTGATCACGAATTACATTTTGATCGCAAAAATTATTTCTATAGTGATTTACCAAAAGGTTATCAAATAACCCAAAATAGACGGCCGATTGGTTCAGACGGTTATCTTGATATTGAAGTTAACAGGAAGACTAATAGAGTTGAAATTGAAAGATTACATTTAGAAGAAGACACCGCTAAGCAATTACATTTCCCAAACTATACTTTAATTGATTATAACCGTGCAGGCATTCCATTAATTGAAATTGTTACGCGCCCTTGTATCCATAGTAGCGATGTTGCTGCTAAATACGTTGAAACAATTCGTGAAATCGTTTCTTTCTTAGGCGTTAGTGATGGCAAAATGGAAGAAGGCCAATTACGTTGTGATGTCAATATTTCGTTAAGAAAAACCGGCGATAAACAATATGGTACTAAAGTAGAAGTTAAAAACATTAACTCCTTTAATTACATTAAAATTGCCCTTGAATATGAAATTAATCGTCAGAAAGCCTTATTAGAAAAAGGTGAAGCAATTGTTCAAGAAACTAGACGTTATGATGAAGAACACAAAGCCACTCAATCAATGCGTTTAAAAACTGATTCAGTTGACTATAAATATTTCCCAGATGCAAATATTCCGATTATTAAACTAAGTGATGAATTTGTTAATAATGCGATTAAGAGTAGCAAAGAACTTGCTAGCGCAAAGCGTAGTAGATATCAAAAAGAATTTAAATTAAATGATTATGATACAGGTATCATTTTAAGTAACATTCAAATCGCGAATTACTTTGATGAATGCGCAAAGTTAAGTAAGCACTATAAAAGCATTGCAAACTGGATTATTAGTGATATTCTCGCAATTTTAAATAAAAACGCTTTAACTATTGATCAATTCGAAATTAAGCCAAAAACATTAGTGAGTCTTATTGAAGAAATTGAATCAGGAAAAATTTCAAATAAAATCGGTCGCGAAATTTTTAACTATATGATTAACAATCATGTTGATATAAAAACTGCAAAAGAAAAATTAAATATCACTAACCAACAATCGGATGATAAAGCGATTCGCACTTTAGTAATTGAAGTATTGGATAATAATGCTCAATCAATTAAGGATTATCATGCTGGTAAAGATAGAGCATTAGGATTTTTAATTGGTCAAGTGATGAAAAAGAGTGGTGGTAAAGTTAATCCAGCATTAACTAGCAAAATTATGATTGAAGAATTAAATCGGAGGAAATAATAATGAAGATTTGTGTAACTGGCGGAATGGGTTATATCGGCTCTCACACTGTAATTGAATTAATCAAAGAAGGACATGATCCGGTTATTGTGGATAATTTAGTTAATTCAAATGCGGAAGTGTTAAATCGAATTCAAAAAATTACCAAGATCAAGCCGAAATTTTATCAAATCGATGTCCGCGATGAAGAGAAACTTGATGCCTGTTTTAAACAAGAAGGGTTTGATGTTGTTATTCATTTCGCGGGTTTAAAATCGGTAGGCGAATCAGTTCAAAAACCAGATTTATATTATGACAATAATATTGGTTCAAGTAAGACTCTTATTAAAGTCATGAAAAAATATAATGTAAAAAATATTATCTTCTCTAGTAGCGCAACAGTTTATGGTGTTCCAAAACATGTTCCATTAGTTGAAACTGATCCAGTTGGCAAAGCGGCGAACCCATATGGTCAAACTAAAATTGAAATTGAAAAGATTTTAATTAACGAAGCTGAACAAGATGGGAAAATGAATGTTGTTTTACTTCGTTATTTTAATCCAGTTGGTGCACATGAAAGTGGATTAATTGGCGAAGATCCTAATGATATCCCAAATAATCTAATGCCTTACATTACTCAAGTTGCAGTTGGTCGTAGAGAACAATTAACCATCTTTGGTAATGATTATCCAACTAAAGACGGAACTTGTATTCGTGACTATATTCATGTAGTTGATTTAGCGCTTGGTCATTTAGCCGCTCTTAAAGCGATTAAAGAGAATTGGGGCTTAAAGATTTATAATCTTGGTACTGGTAAAGGCACAAGTGTACTTGAACTCGTAAAAGCGTTTAATGAAGTTAATAACTTAAATATCAAATATCAATTTGGTGCACGTCGTCCGGGTGATGTAGTCGAAAATTATGCGAATGCGGATAAAGCTTTAAAAGAATTAAATTGGAAAGCAACACACAATATTATTGATATGTGTCGCGATGCTTATCGTTGGCAAAAGCAAAATCCACAAGGTTACAAAAAGTAATCCTTTAAGTGAGGATATATGGAGCAGGCGGATATAGTAGATAATAACCAGACTAGTAAAAAGACGCCTAAACTTCGTCGCAATTTTATTTTTAACATTATCTACCAAGTTCTTGTTGTCTTAACTCCTCTTATCACCGCTCCTTATATTGCGCGTGTATTAGGAGCTAACAATATTGGTCAATTCTCTTTTGCCTATACATTAGTTAGTTACTTTGTTATTTTTGCTTATCTTGGTTTTGAAAATTATGCTCAACGAGCAATTGCTGAAGTGCAAGATGATAAAGAAGAACAAAGTCGCCGTTTTTGGCAAATTGTAATTCTTCGTTCTTTCATGGTGGTAGGCACGCTCGGTCTTCTCTTTATTCTTTATTCACTTAATGTTTTTGGTGAATACTCTTCTTTAATTCTAATGTTCTCGTTATTAATTGCGGCCGCTGCATTTGATATCAATTTCTATTTCCATGGTCGCGAAAACTTCTTTGTTGTGATGATCATTAATTTATTTATTCGTCTTATTTATTTATTCTGTATCTTTATGTTTATTCGTTCACCAAGTGATTTAACCTTATATGCGCTTTTATATTCATTAATGGTGATTGGTGGTTATTTATCAATGTGGGCATTACTTCCTACTACTTTAAAGAAAGTAAAATTGCATGGTTTAAATTTTAAAAAGCATGTCGGCCCATCTTTATTATTATTTTTACCAGTCGCGGCTGTTTCAATTTATGCATTACTTGATAAAACCTTTATTGGTATTTTGATTTCTGGGCAACAATGGTATCCACAAGGAAATATAACAATCGTGGTTCCTATTGCTCAAGTGGAAAATGGTTATTATTTCCAAGCTGAAAAAATTATTAAAGCTCTGCTTTCAATCCTTTTAGCGGTTGGCATGGTTATGACTACTCGTAATACGATTGAATTTAAAAATAACCATATGGGAGCAGTTAAGACTAATGTTTATCGTGGATTCCGTTTTGTCTTTGCATTAGGCATTCCGATGATGTTTGGAACTATTGTTGTAGCGGAAGCTTTTTCAACTTTATATTTTGGTCCTAATTATTCAATGTATCCGCAATTTCCGATTGATGGGGTTGCTAATTTATTAATGTTATACACACCAGTTATTATTTTCTCAGGTTGTAGTAACGTTTTGGGCTCACAATATCTATTACCAACTAAACGAGACAAAGAATATACCATCTCAGTTGTAATTGGTTTTGTATTTAACATTGCCTTTAACTGCTCACTTATTCCTAGTATGGGCGCAAGTGGCGCAATTGTTGGTACACTCATTTCTGAATTTGTCATCGCCTTTGTTCAATATTTGTTTGTAGCTAAAGACTTCTCGCTACGAATTATCTTTATGAACATTTGGAAGTATGTTTTAGCGGGTATTGTTATGTGTGGTGTTGCTTGTCCACTTTATTATTTCGTTTTAAGAGATAGCCCAACAAATAACATTACTAATTTAGTTATTTTAATTCCTACCGGTGTTAGCATTTATTACTTAGTCCTTTTAATTCTCCGTGATCACGAAATCTTTAGATACACAAAAGTTGCCTTTACGGGTATGGGTCGTTTCTTTAAACAAACTGCGAGTTTCTTAGTAACCGTTGCTTCCACTACCCACTTCAACCAAATCACTAACCGTGAAGTTACTAGTTATACAAGCGTGGAGAATAATAATGAAGAAACAAGAGAGTAGCACTCATCTAATTGCGAGTAATCGTAAAGCGCACTATAACTATTTATTAAGTGATTTTTTAGAATGTGGTATTGCTCTAACTGGAACTGAAATTAAAGCCATACGTTTACATGGCGTAACGCTTCAAGATGCTTATGTTGTTTTTAAAAACGATGAAGCTTTTATT
This sequence comes from Bacilli bacterium, assembly GCA_024408505.1. GTDB lineage: Bacteria > Bacillota_I > Bacilli_A > RFN20 > CAG-826 > UB1719. The sequence goes on from JAKSUZ010000003.1 coordinate 48,434, forward strand.
ATTAATATGCATATTGCGCCTTATGAAAAAGGCAACATCTTTAATCATGATCCACTTCGCACTAGAAAACTTCTTATGCACAAAAAAGAAATTATTCGTTATCGAGTTAGCGTGGACACAAAAGGCCAAGTCTTAATTCCAACGAAAGCTTATTTTAAAAAAGGTCGTGCTAAAATAGAAATCGCTTTGGGTAAACCAAAGAAACTATTCGATAAACGCGAATCAATTAAAAAGAAGGATCAACAACGCGAAATCAGAAAAGTTATTAAAAATAAAGGAAAGCCCATATATTAGTATGTTTAAGTTAAGCGTATTACAAAGAATGACATTTACCGCTCTTATGATTGCTTTCTATATGGTAGCAACTCGTTTTATTATGGTTCCAGTAACACAAGCGGTTAGATTAAGTGCCGGTGTTGCAATTTTAATTTTTTCTTCAATTTTACTTGGTCCAATTAGTGGAGCGGTTATTGGTATTGCTGGTGATTTAATTGGAATCGCTATATCACCATATTTAGGAATGGCTTATAACCCCTTGATGACTATTTCCTATGGTTTAATGGGTGCAACTCCAGGACTACTTATGATGATGTTTAGAAAAATAAAGGCTAAAGATTTAATCTATTCAATTATGTTTTTTGCTTTGTTAGGTGTGATTGTTATTTCTTTAACTATTTATATGGGGATTGCGGATGGAGTTGAGTTATTCGGTCGTTCATTTACATTTAATCTCGCAGCAAGAATAGTAGTGCCTATTGTTGCGCTTATTATAATGGGACTATTTGCTTTATTTACCTATTTCCTTAATCGTCGCTTTAAAAAAAGAAGAGAAGAGAATCCTAATCTTCCTTCACCATACCAAATTTCTTTTATTGTGGTGGTAATTGAAGTAGTGTTCACTTTATTTATTAATGTTTTCGCGAAGATGTGGATGATTGAAATGACATTTGAAACGATTTTCTTCCCAAGTTTATTTATTGCTTTTATTTATTTACCTGTGAATACTTTAATTGTGACTTATTTATGTTTCTTAGCAGTCAAAGTAGTGAGGACTAGAGAATAATGAATCATGACGATAATGATGGTTTCCATATAAACAAACCTTTGCTCATAGTTAGCATTGTCTTATTAGTGGTAATAATTGTTTTAGCGGTTGTGCTAAAAACGGTTTTATAATAACTTTGTTATTAAAAAAGTTAACTAAAACTTGACACTCTTTTGTAAAATCCATATGATAATAAGCACGGCTTTAAAATTACTACACAATAATTTAGTCCCGGTAAGAATAAATTACGTTAGTAAAGGAGTTTAGTTATGCAACGTCAAACAACGATAGCCAAAAACAAAGACATTAAACGGACTTGGTATTTAGTGGATGCTAAAGATCAACCATTAGGTCGCTTAGCGAGTGAAATCGCAATTTTAATCATGGGTAAGAATAAAGCAATTTATACACCCAACACTGATTGTGGCGACTACGTGATTGTGATTAATGCGAAACATGTTGCTTTAAGTGGCAATAAAATCCATAACAAGAAATACTATAACGTCTCTGGCTTTGCGGGTGGTCTTAGAACTAGAACCGCTGGGGAAATGCTTGAACGCTATCCTGAAGAAATGATGACTCGGGCTGTTTGGGGAATGATCCCAAAAGGTCCATTAGGTCGTCAAATGATTAAAAAACTTTTTGTGTTCCCAGAAGAGAAACACGATAAAGAAGCACAAAAGCCAGTTAAGTACGAAGTCAAGTATGGAGGTAAGAAGTAATGGCAGAACAATTTTTAGGAACCGGTAGACGTAAATCAAGCGTCGCCCGCGTGGTCCTTAAGAAAGGTAAAGGCAAAATTACCGTCAATGGTAAAGATGTCAATAAATACATGCCTTACGAGACCTTAGTCATCGATTTAAAACAACCATTAGTCTTAACCGGTAATGCGGAAAAGTACGATGTGGTGGTTAATGTCTACGGTGGTGGCTTTACTGGCCAAGCAGGTGCAATCCGTTTAGGTATTGCTCGTGCACTTCTAAATAGCGGTGCGGACCGCCAAACACTCAAGGATGCTGGTTTATTAACCCGTGATTCAAGAGCAAAAGAAAGAAAGAAGTATGGCTTAAAAGGTGCACGTCGTGCCCCACAATTCAGTAAGCGTTAATCTTACATTAAATCTAAAAGCACTCCTCTTGGGGTGCTTTTAATTTATAATTAAAGAAGAGGTATATTTATGGATTATAGTTACATTAAACGTTTCCAAGACTTAGGTTTTGGTCTTTTTATTCATTTTGGCTTATATAGCATTATCGGTAAAGGTGAATGGCATTGGTTTTCAGATCCAAAAGCAAAGAAAGAGGAATATTGGCAACTACCAAAGAAGTTTGTAGTTCATCCAGAATGGGCAAAGAAATTAGTCGCAGTAGCTAAAAAATCTGGTGTTAAATATATTTGTTTAACCACCCGTCATCATGAAGGTTTCTCTTTATATGATACTTGTGGACTTAATGAATTTGATGCACCACACAGCGCTTCTCATCGTGATTTAATTAAAGAATTTGTGGATGCATGTAACGAAGCAGGAATCGTTCCTTTCTTTTATCACACCTTACTTGATTGGTATCAAAAAAGTTACAACGATAATTTTGATGAATATTTAGATTATCTATATAAAAGTGTAGAAATCTTATGCACTAAATACGGAAAGATTGGTGGATTCTGGTTTGATGGTTTTTGGAATAAACCAAATGCTGATTGGAAATTTGATCGTCTTTATCAGATGATTAAGAAATATCAACCCGATGCAATGATTGTAAATAACACCGGCCTTGATGATCAAGGCAGAGTCTCTCATCCATTAATTGATAGTGTTACTTTTGAACGTGGTAAGCCAAGTTTCGTGGATAATAGTGATCGTCCACGCGCTGGTGAGATGTGCGAAAGTATGAATGACCATTGGGGATATACTAAAAAAGATTATACCTATAAACCCGTTACACGTTTAATTGATACTTTATTAACATGTCGCGAATGCAATTGCAATTTCTTACTTAATATCGGACCTAGAGCAAATGGAACATTGCCACCAGTAGAAAAACAATTCTTATTAGCAATTGGTGATTGGATTAAAATTAACAAGAATTTTATTTATCACATTAGGCCAACTGATATTACTGCGACTAATGCGACGATTGTGAAAGATGAAAATCATTATTATGCAATTATCCGTGATGTTCCAATGCAAGCAAATGAAAGCGTTGCACGTATTCTAGCAGAAAGAATCGTCACCATTAACACTGATAAAAAAGTAAAGAATGCTAAATATTTAGACAATTCACATCGTATAAAAATGGATAACAATCAATTCAAAGTTGAATCATTTGGATATGGCGTTAGTATGTACGCTCGAGTCGTACAATTTGATTTAGAATAATTAATCAACAACTTTAATCGGAGTAACGATATTCTTAACCCATTTATTGGTTTTATAACGCCAAAAATTAATAGGACATTTAATCACTTCTTCAAGTTGTAAACACGCAAACACTGCGATTGGATGCCATCCACAATTAACGCCGATAAATCCAAGTCCTACTGGAATTGTCCACACAACGGCATCAAGAATACTAACGTATAAGTTATCACCGCCAACAGTTAGGATTCCGTTTTCGATTGGTCCGTTAAATCCACGAGGAATAGTAATACAAGAAACAATGATGGTGAAATATAAAAGATAACTAGCCACTAATTTACTGTCTCCTGGTCCAGGGTTACCAACCGCTGAATGTGTATAGAAAATTATTGGATATGATAACATCATCGCTACCACAGCAAAGATAGTTAATGCAGTAGTAAAACGAAGAATTTGTTTTGAAGTAGATTTAGCATCTTCTAGTTTGTTAGCGCCTAATTGACGGCCAACGATAACACTAACTGTTGGAGCTACGCAGTTTGGAACACTCATGACAATATTAATCGCATTTGATAAAAGAGCATTGGCGGCACTAATAGCTTCAGCATCATTAGCAGGGACGCCAGCTGCTTTTTGACTGGCCACTAATTGACCTAAGACAACCGAAATCATTAAGAAACCAGTTGCCCAACTTAATTTAGCAAGTGTTAACGGACCGCCACGCTTAAAGAACTCTTTAAATAATTTAGAATCCCATTTGATAAAGTTTTTAAAATGAAATTTGATTTGCCCTTTCATTTGAACAAATACAATATTAAGTATCATCTCAATACCGCGAGCAATAACCGTTGATGCAGCGATACCTTCTAGACCCATATCAACACCAAAGATAAAGACTCCGTTTAAGCTAGCTAAGACAACTAATGTAATTAATGAGTTAATGGTTGCTAGTCTTTCAAGACCAGTGTTTTTCATAAAGCAATAATAAATTAATGAAAAACCATTAAATAGTAATGAGATCGCAAATATCCTTAAATATTTAGTGCCAAAATTAATAGCTTCTGTTTGACCTGGAATAAAGATTGAAATTAATTGGCTAGGAATCGCCATTGCTAAGACAAAAAAGATAATTGATAAAACCGCAACTATCTTTAACGATAAGTAAAAGTCTTTTTCAACATCATCGTATTTACCTTTTCCATAGTGCTGCGAAATAAATAGATTTCCGATAAACACTAATGCACCCACGGTAATGCTAAACATAAAATATACATTGCCTGCAGTGCCAACGCCAGTTATAACCTCTTGGGTTTGAAATGGGTTGAACATCAATGCCGTTAAGAAACTAGTAACGACTAGAATTGCTTCTTGTAAGAAAAATGGGATTGCTAAAGAGAAGACTTGCTTACGTAATCCCTTGTCTTTAAAAATTAAACTCATATTCAACAATTATACTGGTTTTGTGTACAAAATAAAAGCGCCCATTAGGGCGCCTTTAGTTAATAAGCTACTTAGCCTTCAATTGCACCAACTGGGCAATTGCCTTTTACTTCTTCTGGTTTTTCAACCTCTTTAATGCATTCGGCTTTTCCTTCTGCATCAAAAGTGAATGCCTCTGGTAAGGCACCGACGCACGCACCGCATCCGATGCAGACATCTTTATTAACTTTTAATTTAACTGCCATAGTGTATTACCTCCAACAGCAAGATAAATTATATCATTAAAAAACAAATCAAGTAAAATTCTCTTTATATTTGAAAAAATTCTATTTTAATGTTATTTTAGATTTATGAAGAAAAATAAGTTATTTATTTTTATTTCCAGCTTTTTGTTCCTTTTGACTTCATGTGGTGGGGTTGCTCCTAAAGGCGATCCAGTAGTAACATTCGAAGGACTTGGCGGAACAATAGTGAGTGGTCCTGAGACAGTTTCTGTGCCTTCAGGTACTTTATGGAGCGATATTTCTAAACCTTATTTCACTAGGAATGATACAGTTTCGCTCTTTTTCACTTTAGTTCAAGATAATATTGCCTATACAGTTCCTAATACTTTCCCAGTATGCGCTGATTTAACCGTATTCGCCTATTATAGTGATACTCCATATCTTTCTAACCAAGTAGTCGTTATCGGAGATAATATTGTCCCAACCACTCGTTCTTTTCCAAAAGACGATTTTACTCCAATGAACTTTGGATTAATTTATAAAGAAGGTTATCCAAAGGAAGAAACCACTGCAATTTATGATCCTAATCAAGCGGATGTTTTATTAAGCGAAAATAAATTGGCTCTTACCGTCACTCCCAAAACCAACGATATGATTACAGTATTAATCGGGGAAGACGAGAACCAATTAGTAGTTGTATTTGATGGTAATGGCGGAACGGTTGATGGAAAACCGTATGTAGCCGTTACTGTTGATCCAGGTACTACATTTGGCGACGTTACTAAACCAGAACCTAAACGCGGAGATGAGAAATTTGCGTGCTGGTCTTTCACTAATGATGGCAAATATCCAGTTTCTGACGAGTACGAAATTATTGGCCCAACCCCAGTGTATGCTTGTTATGAACAGGATATGCCTCCAGTCGAACAACCTTACACTATTACTGTGGATGGCGAAAATGTAACTGGCGGTGAAGCAACTTTCCCAGAAAGTGAAGATGGTAATTTTGGTGAATATGAGATTTCTTACACTATCGATGAAGGCTATGAATATTCAGGCATTGAATATGATCCAAGTAAAGCCTATGTAGATGTTGATGATGAAAATCAAATCATACATGTAACTCCAAATGCGAATGAAGACATTAAAATCAAAATTGAGACTAAACCTATAGAGATTTATATTACGATTCATGGTAATGGCGGAAAAACTTCTTCTGGTAAAGAATCAGTTATTTTGACCGTTGACTATGGCACCAAATTCTTAGCAATAGAAGGAAGAGGAGACTTCCCGGATTTTTTAAAGGACAATAAGTCACCTATCGGTTTTGCTTTTGATGAAGTGGGTGAACAAACTGTTAGCGATTCTTATGCTTTTAAGGAAGATAAAACGATATATGCTCATTACGATACATTAGAGATTAAATTACTTGATGATAGTATGGTTGTTTATGGATCGACCGCAATTACATATTCATCTTTAACTCAAATTAGCGAAGTTACTGTTAATCCTAAAGATGCTGTTAGTTGTACAATCGATGAAGATACTAGTCGTATTATAGTTGATTCTCTTGATGATACTGCTAATTCAAATATAACAATTACTGTAAAAAATACTGCTGATACTGAAACTTGTAAATTAAGCGTTTATCATCCAGCTTCATTACAACAAGCAAGTGAAGCGGTTGATTTCGCGCTCACAAGACAATTAGAAAGTTTTGATCTTACTTTCAATTATGATAATCAACAAACCGAAGATGAATTCTATAAAAACTCAGTAGAAACACGTGGATGTATATCAACATTAGGCGCTCAAGGTTGGCACACTGGTAGTGGTCAGACAATATCTTTTAAACCAGCCTATCGTTCTAATATGGGAACATCCATACATGAAATAACTGAAGCTGATGACAATTATTATAAAAATTTAAAGAATGCCGCTTTTGAAATGCGCAAGGTAGGTCATGTTGATGCTACAAGTTTACCTATTGATAGCATTAGAAAGACCCTAGAAGTTCATAACTCAGAAGGTTTATTCTTTGCGCTTGAACATGGATTTAAACCAATATTTAAAGGCACAGATACACTTACCAACAACGCTAGTGCTATCTATACTTTAGCTTATGAAGCTTGCAAAACTACATATGATAGCAATAGTAAGGAATTTAATAATGTTAGATATTTATATGATTGGTTAGTCGAGAACACTCATCGTGACTATTGGATTGATAGTACTGAAGGCCCATCAGATAAAAATAGTTACACTAGTTATTATGCTGATGGAGTGTTTAGAAATAAAGGCGTTGCTACTAGTGATGGTTTTGCTAAAGCCTTTGTAATTATGGCTGGTATTGAAGGCTTACCAATCGTTCGCACTACTGGGACGTCAACTAGCGGAACTCATGCCTGGAACTATTATCGTAGTGGAGATAAGTGGTACTCTATTTGCCCAACTTGGTCACATGTTGATAAATCTAAATCGACTGATGCTTTATTTGGTTATAATTTCTCGCATAATTCGTATCAACCATTTATGCGTTCTCGCAATTATTTCTATGATGATGTTTATGACTATACATATAATTACTTATCCACTAGTGGAATGCCAGATGATGACATTAAAGCCATGGCGATTGCTCGTGCGGAAAAATATAATTACGTAGAAGGATTGTTTGGAGAATTAAATAAATCCACAACTGATTATATTACTGATAAGTCTATCAGTAGCATTTACCAATTAGATACTTTTAAAGTAGACGGACAAGAATATAGCTTTAATATACAAAGTACTAATCAAGTTAAAAAGTTAGTTGAAGCATTACCTTCTTCTTTAGGAAATTTTGATTTTACGATTGATCTTTCTTACAACATATCACAGAAGTATTACTACACTTTAGAAACAGAATTAAAGAATAAATTTAGTGTCGCTGATGTAAGTTATAGCGATAATCACGCCGGCAACTACAAAAACGCTGAACTATATGTTTTAGTTAAACACGCACAATAGCGGAGAACAAATTATGGAAAATAAATTAGTGCGGATTGCGATTGATGGTCCAGCCGCAGCGGGTAAATCTACGATTGCTAAAATCATTGCTAAGAAATTAGGTTATACCTATATGGATACTGGAGCGATGTATCGCTGCGTTACCTGGTATTGCATGAATAAAGGTATAAACTGCCAAGATCAAAAAGCATGCGAAGCAGTCGTAAATGATATTAAGATTGATTTAAAACCAGACAATACTGTTTTGTGTAATGGCACTGATGTCACACGTGCGATTAGAACGCCTGATGTAAATGCAAATGTTTCTTATATTGCAGCCATGAAAGGTATTCGTTTAGTCTTATCTGGACTTCAAAAAGAATTTGCCAAGACTCATTCAGTAGTTATGGATGGTCGTGATATTGGTACTTATGTTATTCCAGATGCCGAAGTTAAAATCTTTATGATTGCCTCGGTTGAATGTCGCGCGCAAAGAAGATATAAAGAAAACATGGAGAAAAATATTCCATGCACGATTGAAGATATTAGAGAAGATGTTAAGAAAAGAGATTACATTGATTCCCATCGTGATTTTGCACCATTAAAGAAAGCGGATGATGCAATAGAATTAGACACTTCACCATTAACCATCCCACAAGTTGTGGATGCCATGATGAAAATTATTAATCAAAAACTAGGAGCATAATATGTCCTTAGGAGTCGTTGCGATTGTTGGTTCGCCAAACGTCGGTAAATCGACTCTTTTTAATCGTATCGTAGGATCTCGTTCGGCGATTGTAGATAATACACCTGGTATTACTCGTGACCGTTTATATCAAAAAGCCACTTGGTTAACTAAAGATTTCTATCTAATTGATACGGGCGGTATTGAATTAAAGAACCGTCCTTTCCAAGAAGAGATTAGAACTCAAGCTGAAATCGCAATTAAAGAAGCGGATCTAATTATTTTTGTCGCTGATGCAAAGCTTGGTTTAACGGGTGATGATAAATTAGTGGCTAGAATGTTATATAAATGTAAGAAACCGATTATTTTAGCAGTTAATAAAGTTGATAGTATTGAAAAGATTGATGAAGCTAGTGAATTCTATGCTTTAGGATTAGGCGATCCATTACCAATTTCAAGTGAACACGGAATTGGTGTAGGCGATTTACTTGATAAAGTTGTAAAGATGCTTCCTAATCGCAAAGATAAAGATTATAAAGATGCCATTAAGTTTTCAATTATTGGAAGACCAAATGTTGGTAAATCAACTTTAGTAAACGCTTTAGTAGGAGAGAACCGCGTTATCGTTTCTAACATTAGCGGAACGACTCGTGATGCAACTGATACAAAATTTACCCACAATCAACAAGACTACGTGGTAATTGATACCTCTGGACTTAAGAAACGCGGTAAGATTTTTGAATCCATTGATAAATATTCAGCCTTAAGAACTTTGAAAGCAATTGATCGTGCGGATATCGCGTTATTTTTAATTGACGCTAGTGTGGGTATTACTGAACAAGATAAACATGTTGTCGGATACGCTCACGATGCTCATAAAGCGATTATCTTCTTAGTTAACAAGTGGGATATTAAAAAGAAAGAGCTTGAAGCGAATAGTTTTATTAAAGAAGTAAAGAAACAATTTAAGTTCCTTGATTATTCAAATGTCTTATTCATTAGTGCGCTTAAAAAGAGCAATATTGAGAAAGTCTTTAATGAAATTAAACAAACGCATGAAAGTTTTAATAAACGGGTTAAAACTTCAGTCTTAAACGATGTCGTTTTAGATGCTGTTCAAATGAATGAATCGCCTGATTTTAAGGGTGGTAGACTAAAAGTCTACTATGCTGAGCAAATTAGCGTGGCTCCACCTACTTTTGTCTTCTTTGTAAATAACCCTTCTTACGCGCATTTCTCTTATCTGCGTTACCTAGAAAACCGCTTAAGAGAGGCGTTTTCTTACCAAAATGTGCCACTAAAAATGGTCTTAAGACGTAAAAATTAGCTAAATAATTAGCTTTTTAAGTAAATATTACTTAGTACCCGTTTTTTGTTAAAGTGCCGAAAATACTTGCAAAAATGGGCATTTGTGATAGATTATATGGTAGCTTAATTAAGCAAAGGAGAAATTATGAATAAAGCTGAATTAATCGAAGCAATTGCCGCAAAAGGCAAATGCTCAAAGAGCGAGGCAGAAAAAGGCCTTAACGTTGTCCTTGAAGTTATGGGCGCTGCACTCAAGAAAGGCGAAGAAATCGCTATTGCCGGTGCTGGCAAATTTGTCGTGAAGAAGAGAGCTGCTCGTAAGGGTATCAATCCTCTCACCAAGAAGCCAATCACTATCAAGGCGAGCAAGACTGTTGCTTTCAAGCCTTCCAAGACTTTAAAAGAAGCTCTTTAATCTTTTAAATCAGATTTAAGAAAAGGAACCGCTTCGGCGGTTCTTTTTTTGTGCTATATTACTTTTATGGATTTATCTTGTTTCTTTTCTCTAGCGGACTTATTTAAGAAGCATGGTTATCATCTATATCTAACCGGTGGTTCTGCGCGCGATTATCTTCTTAAGCGTGATTTTGTTGATTTTGATCTAACTACCGATGCGACGCCTAATGAGATGAAAGAGTTTATGCCTGAGTTAGACTATACATACGCTAGATTTGGAAATGTACATGGTAAGCATTTAGATATTACGACTTTAAGAGTAGAAGGCGATTATCAAGACTATCGTCATCCTAGTGTTGTGAAGTTTACCACCAAATTAGAAGAAGATTACTTAAGACGTGATTTTACTATTAATGCTCTTTATATTGATATGAATCTAAAAGTTTATGATTATTGTCACGGATTAGATGATTTAAACAATAAGGTTATTCGTTTTATTGGTGACCCAGTTAAACGAGTTAAGGAAGATCCACTTAGAATACTAAGAGCGGAGAGATTCGCTAAGAAGTTAGGCTTTATAATTGAGCCAAATTCCTTAAAAGCAATGAATAGTAATAAGCGTTTATTAGAGAAATTAAATAGTAACAAAATAAAGGAAGAAATAAGAAAACACAATTTCTAAAAGAAATGTGTTAATATATTTATCCCTATGAGCAATAACATTGTCTTAGCTATTAACTTTGAATATACGCTTATGGAATTCTATAAGTCGCTTTCTTTAAACGAAAATGATGTCGCAGTTATTTTCATGGTGAAACATTTAATTGAACAAAAGAATACATTAATTACTGCAGACTTATTAGCGATTAAGATGAAATTAACTTCTAATGAAATTGATCTTATTTTAGTGAATCTAATGAAGAAGGGTTATTTAGCGTATAAACAAACTTCTAAAGGCTTAGTGACTTCCTTAGAACCATTAGAGGAGAAGCTAAGTAAGATGTATCAAATGGAAATCGCGAAAGACGCCTCTAAACGTTTTAATGAAGAAAGTTTAAAAGCAATGAAGAACATTTACGAAGTGTTTGAAAGAGAATTAGGAAGAACCTTATCACCAGTCGAATTGTCGCTTATTGATGAGTGGGTAAATAATGGAATAAGCGAAACGGATGTTATTAATGCGCTTCACGAAGCGATTCATAAAAAGAAAACATCATTAAAAGCGGTTGATAAGATTTTAATGAAATGGCAAACTAGAAAAGATATAGAAGAAGAAGGTCATTCCGCGATTACGGAGACCTGGAAGAAAGGTATTAATGAAACAATTAATATTGCACAAAAGAAATGGAGTGATAAATAAGTATGTTTTGTAACATGTATTTAGTCCCGTTTAATTTCGTGGACAAGAAAGAAATTAAATTTCCCAAGGATTATAAAAAGAAATTTAAAGAATTTAAAACCGGTAATGACATCTTAGTAGCGTATGCGGAAACGATGATGATTATGCAACGCTGGGAGAAACTCGCTAGTAAAAAGAAAACGAAGAATTCTTTAATGAAAAAAGTAGCTAAGATTCGTGATCAATTATATAAAGAGTGTTTTACAACCCCTCATCAAAGCATTATGTTCCATAGTCCAGCGATGACGGAACAGTTTAATTACATCTATTATTTAACTCTTACTTCTTTAAAAGAATTAGAGAAGTAATGATAGTTTTTAAGTTATAATTAACTTAACAAGGAGATTTTTGTTATGGATTGGAGTAAAGAGAAAGTACATAGTATTGTCGAAAAACAAAGAATATTCTTTAAAAGCGGAAAAACTTTAGATATTAAGTTTCGTAAAGAACAACTTAAGAAACTAAAAGCGATGATTATTAAAAATCAAAAAGCGATGGAAGAAGCACTTCATCAAGATTTAAATCGCGCACCTTTAGAAGCTTATATGTGTGATATTGGAGCGGTTATTTCTGAATTAAATGAAACCTTACATTGTTTATCACGTTGGGCAAGACCAGAGCATCATTTCTCAGACTTTGCTTGTTTCCCATCAATGTTCACTAAAGTTTATAAGATGCCTTATGGTGTATCTTTAATCGTTTCACCATTTAACTTCCCGTTTTTATTATCATTAGGAGTTTTAGTCGCAGCCATTAGCGGTGGCAACACTGCAGTTATTAAAGCCTCATCTAAATCTAAATATTGCACCGAATTAATGCAAAAGATGATAGCCGAAACATTCCCAGAAGATTATGTAACCGTAATTGATGGCGGTCATGATGTCGCAGATTGGTGTCTTGAAGAAAGATTCGATAAGATTTTCTATACTGGTTCACCTAAAGTAGGTATCCATGTTATGGAATGCGCCGCCAAGAACTTAACTCCAGTCGCGCTTGAGCTAGGTGGAGAAAATGGTAACTGGTGTATTGTTAGAAAAGACGCTGATATTAAAGATGCAGCTAGAAAGATTGCTTTCTTTAAGATTTGTAACAGTGGTCAAATTTGTATCAACATTAACCAAGTAGCAGTCGCTAGTGAAATCGCGGATGAATTTGTTAAAGAATTAAAAGCAGCCATGATTAAACAAATCGGTGAAGATGCAGTTAATAATCCAGAATATGCAAAACTAATTGCACGTAGTGCATATGATTGGTGCGCAAAAGAAGCGGATGAATATCGTGATCGAATTGTGTTTGGTGGGTTTGGTAATCCTGAAACGCAAAAATATAATCCAACGATTATTTATCCAGTTGATATCGACGAGAAGATTTGTAATCACGAATTATTCTCACCATTATTACCAGTTGTTAAATTTAATGATAGCGAAATTGATTCATTATTAAATACCATCGCTAATCGTGAACATGGTTTAGCCTTATATCTATTTACTAAAGATATGAAGTGGGCAAAGAAAGTTATGCGTTCACAACAATATGGTGGCGGTTGTGTTAATGAAGTCTGTATTCACTTATTAGTGAAAGGCGTTCCATTTAATGGTACCGGTCATTCTGGTATGGGCGCTTATCATGGTGTGTGGGGATTCCGTGAGTTCACTCATCCATCAACCGTTTTATTTGGCAAAACAAAATGTAATCTAGATCTTCGTGAACATCCATTTAACGATACGAAATCTAAATTAATGCACAAATTTATTAAGTAATTACTTTATATACTTATCAACAATTTCTAAATAGTGATATATCGGACAGAAGCCCAGTTTAATTAAGTGACCATATTTTCTAACATCACTTAATGGAATTGATTTACGTTTTTCTTTTCGATAATAATCAATCACATATTTTGCGTTTAAATAATACACTTCGTGTAGGCTTGCGAATTCAATTAAAAAGAATGCAATGCCTTTATGTTTAATAACTCTTTCTAAGTGTTTAATTTGATGAGGCGTGATGTTATTAAGCGGGAACGATGTTTTAATCTTTGTGCTCTTAGCTTCAAAGTCTAGATAATAACCTTTGTATACTCCGTTATAGTCAGTGGTAGATTGTTTTTCAAAATAAGCCGAAGTAATTTTCGCTTTCTTTGTGTAATCAACTTTCACTACATTAATTGGTGTTGGTCTTTTAGTAATAACTGCAATATCACGTTCAATATAAAATTCATTGCTCTTATTAATTGCATCTTCAAAAGCCATCCCACGATTAGATGCGCTCGCAAGATGTCGATGTTTCTTAACTGCTTTTTGTTTAGTGACAAACTCACTACCGTTTGGATACTTGATCATCAATTATATTATAAATCTCATTACGGACTTTTTGGTTCTCTTCTTTATCTTTAATGCCAAGTAGATGCAGTGTAGCATTAAAAGTCCTTTCTTTTAAATCTTCAACTGCTGCACTTCTTTCTAATGATTTATTAATTAAAAGCGGTTCGCCAATGCTAATAGTTGCGCAAGCGCTCTTCTTAAATAAACGATATAAACCTTTAGGCTCTCTAAATCTAACTCCCATTGGTAGGATTGGTAAATCAAAGTCATACGCTAAAGTAAAAGCACCTTTATGGAATTCACGTAAGCATGGATAAAGTGGCCAACTCGCAGCCTCGGGATAAATATGAAGCCATTTATCTTCTTTTAAAACTTCTCTCATCTCACGATAAGAATAAGCAATTCCTTTCATGTCATCTCTTGGGACGACTAATCCAACTGTTCTTCTAAACATCATGCCTTTCTTTGATTCCGCTCCTTCTTGCCACATTGGGATAATTGGAGTCTTATGTCTAGTAGAACTAATCATAATAAAATCGGTCGCTACGGTATGATTACAAGTACTAATCATCGCTTTGCGATTACCGTTTAATTTGAAATACTTTTTAATGTTTTCTTTTCCTTTAACTTTTAATCCGTACATTACCTTAACACCAGGAGCGCCAATCCAAAGAATTATTCGTTGTAGCCAAAAACCTAAGAATTTATTCCACGGATCTTTTAGACGATAAGGAAAATTTTTATCATAAACATAATCGTATTTTTTGGGATATATCACCATATGTTGTTTATCAACATGTGGATATTTTAATTTACTATTATGAAGATAAACATCTCCAAAGTAATGGTTGTTATATTTCATAATTTTCCTTAATGATTATAACATAGTTATAAAAGAAACACTTTTGCAATTAATGTTTAATTAATGTAAGATAGATTTCACTCCAATCTAGGTGACTACTAGTTAGCTAGAGGAAAGTCCATGCTCGCACTAACTGTGATGTTAGTAGTGATTGTGCTAGCGGAAAAAATAACGCTAGGTATAGTGGTGTATAACGGCGGAACCGCATCCCTAAAGGATAATAAGTTCCTGAAAGTGCCACAGAGACGAGCTGCTAAGCAATTAGCAGAGTGAAACGTTGGTAAACCCCACAAGCGAGAAACCTAAATATTGGTAAGGGAAGTTCGTTAAGCAAACTGAAGCAAGACGAGCAAGCTTAGGCTTAGATAAATTGTCACCCACGACAGAACATGGCTTATCGGATTGGAGACCTATTAATCTATCCTTAATTGGGTAGATTTTTTTATGTGCTGGTTAAAATATTATTGTATAATATTTTTAGTTATGAATACGCCGACTAAAATTACCTTTTCTCGAATCATTGCGATTACTTTAATGGTGATTACTTTAATCGTTTTAGACATTATCGCTGGAATAAATGGACCGATTTTAGCTCCGCTATATCATATTGGTCTTGGAATTACCCACATCAACATCATGGGTCTAGTGTTATGTATTTTCTTTATCCTTGCCGCCTCGACTGATGCACTTGATGGTTATTTAGCAAGAAAGAATAATCAAGTAACCGATTTAGGTAAGTTCCTTGATCCAGTCGCGGATAAATTATTAGTGAATTCTTTATTAATCTTTTTATGCGTTGAACATTCGTATATGAATCCACAATATGTAATTCCGTATATGTTTGTACTATTAATGATTGCGCGTGATATTGTGGTTGATGCACTTAGATTCATTGCTGCTAAAAAGAATGTAGTGATTGCTGCGAATATATTTGGCAAAGCTAAAACCGTTGCACAAATGGTAACAATTCCAGTTGTATTGCTTAATGGTTGGCCGTTCTCTTATTTTGATCAAAGCTGGAACCCTTATATAAGAATTGTTTCATTTATGATTTATATTACTACCGCATTATCACTCATTTCTGGTGTTATCTACGTTGTTCAAAATAAAGGCGTATTAAAAGATGGAAGCAAAAAAGCTAATAAGTCTTCTAAGTAAGAAGAAATTAACTATTGGTAGTGTTGAATCATTAACCGCTGGTTTATTTATCGCGACCTTAGCGGAGGTTCCAGGCGCTAGTAAAGTAGTGCGTGGGGGTTTAATTACTTATCAAACCGGTTTAAAAACATCTTTATTAGGTATTAAAAAAGAAGTTATTAAGAAATATGGTGTAGTAAGTAAAGAGGCTGCTACTTTGATGGCTAAAGAAGGAAGTAAAATACTTAAAAGTGATATTGTAGTTTCTTTTACCGGAAACGCTGGTCCAACTAAGGAACCAGGAGGCGCAGAAGTAGGAAGAGTGCATATAGCCATATTATGTAAACCAGACGAGGGTAACGTAAAAAAATTTACAAAAGTCTATAAAGGCCCAAGGAATGCGATAAGGAAGGCAGTTGTGAGTGATGCAATTAGCCTTATTTACCAAAAAATAAAATAGCAAAATGTGTATAAAGGAATAGGAGGACAAAATATGTCAAAAGAAGAAAAAAATGTAAATTTGCTCAATGCGATTAAGAACATTGAGAAGATCTATGGAAAAGGTAGTGTCATGCGTTTAGGCGAAAGACCTAACATTGATGTTGATACTATTTCCACTGGTTCATTATTACTTGATAATGCACTAGGTGTTGGTGGTTATCCAAAAGGAAGAATTATCGAAATCTATGGACCAGAAAGTAGTGGTAAGACCACTTTAGCCTTACACGCGATTGCGGAAGCACAAAAGAAAGGTGGTAAAGCTGCATTCGTTGATGCGGAGCATTCAATTGATCCAGTCTACGCAAAAAAGCTAGGTGTTGATATTGATGAATTAATCTTATCGCAACCAGATAGTGGTGAAGAAGCGTTAGAGATTACTGAATTATTAGCCCAATCAGGTGAGATTTCAATTATCGTTGTTGATTCAGTTGCTGCTTTAGTCCCACAAGCTGAGCTTGATGGTGTAATGGCGGATAACCAAGTCGGTCTACAAGCTCGTTTAATGAGTAAGGCTATGAGAAAACTTGCTGGTGTATTAAACAAAACCGAAACCACAGTAATTTTTATCAATCAATTAAGAGAAAAGGTTGGTGTGATGTATGGTAATCCAGAAACCACTACTGGCGGCCGTGCGCTTAAGTTCTACGCAAGTGTTCGTTTAGATATTAGACGTAGTGAAGCAATTAAAGATGGCAATGACATCATCGGTAATACCGTAAAAGTTAAAGTGGTAAAGAACAAAGTTGCGCCACCATTTAAGACTTGTAACATTGATATCATTTATGGCACTGGTATCTCAGCGAAAGGTGAGATTCTTGATATCGCTATTGAAAAGGGATTCATTAAGAAATCTGGCTCATGGTATGAACTCGATGGCGAAAAGATTGGTCAAGGTCGAGATACCGCAGTTGGTTATCTAAACGATCACCAAGCCTTAGTCGATGATCTTTTAGCAAGAATTAAAGCTAGTAAAAAAGAAGAAGATAAAAAAGATAAAGAATAATTAGAGAACGATTTCTTTAATATTTTTCACCGGTGTGCCTTTATTACATATGGCGAACTGGTGGTTATCTTTTTGAAAACTTTTGAAATAATAATTTTTGATTGATTTTAAGTTAATGGTGTTCATCCCAGCGGATAGACCTTTACCAATGCATTTAGTGTAGCTTTCTTTCTTGGTCCACATTAAATAGAAATCATTAATTTGATTTTTACTTTTACTAAATTCTTCAATTTCTTTTTCATCAAGAACATAATTAACAATTTCTTTTATGTCTTTTTGCGGTTTTATATGTTCTACATCCACCCCAATAAGAGAATCGCTAATTGCTACGATTACATAGTTCCCGCTATGCGAAAGATTGAAATGAATATTAGAATTAAGCAAATATAGTTTCCCGTTTTGATCAATTCGAAAGTTACTATCGCGATAGCTAATTTTTTCATCTTCTAGTAATTTTAGTAACAAAGAAAACGCCGCAACACTTCGCATCCTATCTTCTTCATTAATGAAATTATTAGCTCGTTTCTGTCGATTTTTTGGTAGTGCTTGATAGTATGCTAAATACTTTTCCTGGTTATAAAGTGGGTCAATTTTTGCATAATAAACTTTAAGCATAATTCAACTTTTATACTATATCACAACTATTAGAATAAAAAAATAAGCACCTTTAGGTGCTTCCTAGAAAAAATTTGAAATTGCTAGATTGATTTTGCTACAATACATCCGAAGAGGTAGCATTATGGAACAAATACCAGATATCTTTAGACGGGGCAAAGTCGCCTATGATGAATTATGTTTAAAACTTTTTAACATTTATAAAATTTTGCCATTAAAAGCAAGAAAAGAATTATTTCAAGATAAGAGTAAGAAACTAAATGATGATCCTGAATCAATGGGATTTAAGAATATGCGTAAAGACTTTAACGCTTTAGTTCAATACGCATTACTTGATGCTGGCACTACCAGCGATAAGGTTTCTTACTTAGAAATGCTTTATGTTGCTGATATTGGTGATTTAGAGGTTAGATTAGACCACTATTTAGCGGATACCCTTAAAAAGAGCGATAAGCGCTTTAAATGCACTTACTTAATGCTTCCAGATCAACTCCCGGATGATGTTCTTTATTTTAAGAAATGTATTTTTGAATATATTGAGCCGATGAGAGTACGCATTATGAAAGCTTTCCAAATTGCTACTAAGTTAGGCAAAAAGATGAAGATTCAAGAATATCTTTTAAGAGATTTTGCCGAGCTCTACGAAGCTTTCCTTACCGTAGATAAGCGTATGGAAAAAGAAGACCCAATGATTGCGGTTGGTAAAATGAAAGAATTCTTCTTTGAACATATCAAAGATTACAAGAATAAAGTTAAGAGCTTACTTAAGTAAAGTAGTTAAAAAACAATAACTAGAGACCCTAAAGGGTCTCTTTTTATTTCTTAAAAATATTATATATTTTGTTCTATAATAGTTGCTGTACGTATATTGCGTATAAATTATTCTATTAATTAAAAATTAATATATTCACATAATTTATCTTATATAACAGTACATATTTTTTAGGAGACCTATTATGGACAACACAGCAGTTGCTTTCATGGTTCTTGCTATCGTTGCTATTTTAGCTTGTGGTGGATTAGTGTTTTATATTATCCGCCAAAACAAAAAAGGCGCGAATGCAGAAAAGAAAGCAGAAAGACTCCTTGCCGATGCTGAAGAAAAAGGACGGAAGATTATTCATACCGCCGAAGTCGAAGCTAAACAAACGACTTATGAAGCTAAGCAAGAAGCCGACAAAGAGATTAAGGAAAGAAAGCAAGAAATTGCCAGTATTGAAAACAAACTTAATCAACGGGAAAATAGCATTGAGAGACGTGATGCTAATCTTTCCGAAAAAGAAAAGATCTTAAACGCCAAATCAGAAAAGTTTGATAGCGGCATTAAGATGAACGAAGAAAAAGCGAAAGAACTTCAAGCAAAGATTGATTCAATCATTGTCGAACTTGAAAAAGTCGCTAAGATGTCTCAAAGCGAAGCCAAAAAAGAAGTGCTTGAACGCGTGAAAGAAAAAATGGATCATGAAATCACTGCGTATATGAAAAAGCGCGAAGAGGAAGCAGAAGAGAGCGCAGCCGATAAGGCGCGTAATCTAATTGCCCTTGCGACTAATAAGTATGCACAAGATGAAATCACGATGCATAGTGTCACTAGTGTTCAACTTCCAAGCGATGAAATGAAAGGTAGAATTATCGGTCGTGAAGGCCGCAACATTCGTACGCTTGAACAATTACTTGGTGTTGATTTAATTATTGATGACACTCCCGAAGTAATTACGGTTTCAAGTTTTAATCCACTTCGTAGAGAAATCGCAAAGAGAACCTTGGAGTATTTAATTAAAGACGGAAGAATCCAACCATCTCGTATTGAAGAATTCGCGAAGAAGGCCGCGGAAGAAATGAATGAACAAATTCATAAGGCTGGTCAAGAAGCCGCCTTTAAACTCGGCTTACCACATATCGCTAATGAATTATTAGACTATGTTGGTCGTCTTAAATTTAGAACTAGCTACGGTCAAAATGCTTATGACCATTCAATGGATGTTGCTTATTTAGCCGGCATTATGGCTGCTGAATTAGGCTTAGATCAAACGGTCGCTAAACGCGCTGGTTTACTTCACGATATTGGTAAAGCGATTGACTATGAAGTCGATGGCACCCATGTTGAACTTGGCGCTCGTTTAGCCAAGAAATTTGGTGAACCAGATGTAGTTGTTAATTCAATCGCATCTCACCATGGCGATGAAGAAAGTAAGTTTGTCATTGCAACCTTAGTTGCGGCAGCGGATACTCTTTCGGCAGCGCGCCCAGGTGCAAGAAGCGAAACGCTTGAAACTTATGTTCAACGTATTGAACAACTTGAAAAGATTTGTACTTCGTATCCAGGTGTTGCGAAAGCATTCGCGATGCAATCAGGACGTGAAGTACGCGTGATGGTTGTCCCAGAACAAATTAATGATGAAGCCGCATATAAACTTGCTAGAACCTTAAAAGAAAAGATTCAAAGTGATGTTACTTATCCAGGCGAAATCAAGATTAACGTGATTCGTGAATATCGCGCTACGGAGACCGCAAAATAATTATGTTAAAGAATTTACCAAAATTATTAAGTCCAGAATTACTTAAAGCATTAAGTGAAATGGGACATGGTGATGAATTAGTAATCGCTGATGCAAACTTTCCAGCGCATAAAATGAATAAACATGTAATACGCGCAGATGGCATTTCAGGTACTGATATGCTTAAAGCTGTATTAACCGTTATTCCTCTAGACACATACGCGAAAGAAAACTTTATGCTAATGAAAACTACGAATGGTGATCCTACTCCTGCGATTTGGAAAGAATACGATAAGATTGCCAAATCATTAGATAAGAATGTTAAGAAAAAAATGATTGAACGTTTTGCTTTCTACGAAAGAAGTAAAGATGCTTATTTAGTAATTGAAACTGGCGAAGAAAGAATTTACGGAAATATCATTCTTAAAAAAGGCGTAATTAAGTAAATAATAATCTCCTTATATCTTCTATAAATAGATATATCTATTTAAATGTGATATATTTAACTTATAGTTAATAAGGAGATTTTTTATGGCTAAATCAAGATTAATTGGTAGCTATCCTGTCATCGGTATTCGTCCGACGATTGATGGTCGTCGAGGCAAAATCAAGGTAAGAGAAACCCTTGAAGATCAAACCATGAACATGGCAAAAGCCGCCAAGCAATTAATTGAGAATAATGTCCGATATTCAAACGGAGAAAGAGTAAAGGTTATCATTGCCGACACCACAATCGGTCGTGTTGCAGAAGCTGCAGCGTGTGCTGATAAATTTAAGAAGGCCGGTGTTGATATTACTTTAACTGTTACACCATGCTGGTGTTACGGTGCTGAAGTCATGGATATGGATCCAATGACCATTAAGGCGGTTTGGGGATTTAATGGCACGGAAAGACCAGGCGCAGTGTTCCTTGCTAGCGTTTTAGCAACTCACGCTCAAAAAGGATTACCAGCCTTTGGTATTTATGGTCATGAAGTTCAAGATAAAGATGACACAACGATTCCAAGTGATGTTGCAGAAAAGATTTTAAGATTTGCTCGTTGTGCAGTTGCAGCTGCTACAATGCGTGGTAAATCATATTTACAAATCGGTAGTGTTACGATGGGTATTGGTGGTTCTATTGTTGACCATAACTTCTTTGAAGATTATCTTGGTATGCGAGTTGAATCAATTGATGAAGTCGAAATTATTCGTCGCATTGAACAAGGTATTTATAATAAAGATGAATATAAGAAAGCCTTAGCGTGGGTTAAAAAATATTGTCGCCCTGACTTTGATAAAAATCCAAAGCAATATCAAAAAAGCGCTAAACAAAAAGAAAAGGATTGGGAATTTACGGTTAAGATGGCTTGCATCATTGAAGATTTGTATAACGGTAATAAGAATCTTCCAAAAGGTTGGGAAGAAGAAATGGTTGGCCATAACGCTATTGCGGGTGGTTTCCAAGGTCAAAGACAATGGACGGATTTCTATCCTAACTGCGACTTCCCCGAATCAATTCTTAATTCAACATTTGATTGGAATGGTGCAAGAGAACCATATATTCTAGCAACGGAAAACGATACTTTAAATGGCATGACTATGTTATTTATGAAATTATTAACTGGTCGCGCTCAAATGTTTGCTGATGTTAGAACTTGTTGGTCAACTAAATCAGTTAAACGTGTTACTGGTTATACACTTGAAGGTCATGCACGTGAAGCAGATGGTATCATCCATTTAATTAACTCCGGTGCGTGTTGTGTTGATGCGTGTGGTGAAGTAAAAGATAAAAATGGCAAACCAGTAATGAAGAGATGGTGGGAGACTACTCAAAAAGATATTAATACCATCATGTCACATGTTACTTGGCCAGAAGCAGATATGGGTTCGTTTAGAGGTGGAGGTTTCTCTTCTCGCTTTATTACTAGAGCCGAAATGCCTGCAACTATGGCAAGAATTAATATTATTAAGGGTTTAGGACCAGTTATGCAGATTGTTGAAGGCTGGACCGTTAAACTTCCTGATAAAGTTTGTGACATCCTTTATAAACGCACTGACTACACTTGGCCTTGCACTTGGTTTACTCCAAGAGTCACAAAGAGTGGACCAGCAAAATCTGCTTATGATGTGATGAATAACTGGGGTGCAAACCACGGAGCCATTTCCTATGGTCATATTGGTCAAGACTTGATTACGATGTGTTCGATCCTTCGTATTCCAGTTGCTTACCACAATGTAGATGAAGATAAGATTTATCGTCCAGCAGCGTGGAATGCTTTCGGTATGTGTAAAGAAGGTCAAGATTATCGCGCATGCGAAACCTACGGACCAATGTATAAAAATATTCGTAAATAAGGAGGTTTGTTATGAATAGATTTGTCTTAAATGAAACTAGTTACCATGGTCGTGGTGCTATTAAAAGCATCACTAAAGAAATCAAAATGAGAGGCTTAAAGAAAGCACTCATTTGTACAACTCCAGAATTAATTAAATTCAAAGTGGTTGATAATGTTACGAATTTATTAAAGAAGGCTAAACTTCCTTATGTAATTTATAGCAACATCAAACCAAATCCAACAATTGAAAATGTTCAAGGTGGCGTTAAAGCCATGAAGAAAGCGAAAGCAGATTATCTTATTGCGATTGGTGGTGGTAGCGCGATTGATACTGCAAAAGGTGTTGGCATCATTATGGCAAATCCTGAGCATATCGGTGTTCGTTCACTTGAAGGTGCTGAAAGAAGTAAAAAGAAATCTTTACCAATCATTGCAATTCCAACGACCGCTGGTACAGCTGCTGAAGTCACCATTAACTATGTTATTACAGATGTAAAGAAGAAACGTAAATTCGTTTGCGCAGATCCACATGATATTCCAGTAGTTGCGATTATTGATCCAATTATGATGAGCACTATGCCGAAAGGTTTAACTGCTTCAACTGGTATGGATGCTTTAACCCATGCGATTGAAGGTTATATCACTAAAGGAGCTTGGGAATTAAGCGATATGTTCCATCTTGAAGCAATTCGTTTAATTAGTAAGTATTTACGTGCTGCAGTTAATAATACTAAAGAAGGTCGTGAAGGTATGGCCTTAGGTCAATACATTGCCGGTATGGGCTTTAGTAATGTAGGCTTAGGTATTGTGCATTCTATGGCGCACTCACTAGGCGCACTTTATGACACTCCACACGGTGTTGCGAATGCAATCTTACTTCCAACTATTATGAGATATAACGCTCCAGCAACAGGCGAGAAGTATCGCGAAATTGCTCGTGCGATGGGTGTAAAGAATGTTGATAAGATGAATCAAAAGCAATATCGCGAAGCAGCGATTAAAGCAGTTGAGAAATTAAATAAAGATGTAGGCATTCCTTCTAACTTAAAGAAGATTATGAAGGCTAAAGATATCAACTTCTTAACTGAGAACGCAATGAAAGATGCTTGTACTCCAGGCAACCCACGCGTCCCAAGTAAGAACGATATTATTAAACTCTATAAGTCATTATTATAAGGAGAATAAAAATGAATTTTACTGATTCGCCTTTTGTTTGCGAAATGAAAGAAGTAACCGCGAACATGTACCGCCAAGGATGGGATGAAAGAAATGGTGGTAATATTTCTTATTTAATTGATGAGAAATATATTAAGAAGTATTTCCCAAAAGAAAAAGTTATTCGCAAAATCCCAATGGGCTTTACTGCTGATCCAATTGTGCGTGGTAAATGTTTCTTAGTTACGGGCACTGGTAAATATTTTAAGAATGTTACTAAAGACCCAGAGACTAATTTAGGATTAGTGAGAATTGATAAAAGCGGAAAAGTCGCTAATTTACTTTGGGGTTATAAAGATGGTGGTAAATTCACTAGTGAATTCCCGGCCCACATTATGTGCCACGCAGAACGTTTAAGAGTAAATCCAAACAATAGAATCATTATGCATACCCATCCAACTTATACCATGGCGATGGGTGCTTCAACTCCAGTAAGTGAATTAGAATTTACTAAACGCTTATGGACTAGTAATACTGAAGCAATCGTAGTTTTCCCAGAAGGTATTGGTGTGCTTCCTTGTATGGTATGCGGTACTAATGAGATCGGAATTGCTACGGCTAAAAAGATGAAGAAATTTAGAATCGTGAGTTGGACAAACCACGGAATTTATGGTTGCGGGAAAGACATTGATGAAGCGTTTGGATTAATTGAGACAGTAGAAAAGACCGCGATGGTTTATATGATTTCATTAGGCCATGTGGTAAATGTGATTCCAGTGAATGTTTTAGTAGGTCTATGTAAGCTTTGGAATCTTAAACCGATGAAAGGAGTGTATAAACAACTCGATGCCATTAAATAATTATGTCGCTATTGATTTAGGCGCAACTAGTGGACGAGTTATCGTTTCAAGCGATGCTCGACGCCTTGATGAAGTTTATCGTTTCAAAGAGTATTTAAAAAACGATAATGGTGTTTTTACTTGGGACTTAGATAAAATCTGGAACAATATTTTAATTGGTCTAAAAAAAGCAGTCGAGAAATATCACACCATTGCCTCAATTGGAATTGATTCATGGGGTGTAGATTATGTTTTAATGAATCAAGATACACCAATTCTACCTGCATATTCTTATCGTGATTCACGTACTAAGATAACTATGGAAGAAGTTCATAAGATTGTTTCATTTAATGAACTATATTCTGTAACTGGTATTCAAAAGAGCTTAGTGAATACTGTTTATCAATTCATGGATGATCATAAGAAAGGTCGCTTAGCGCAAGCTACGGACTTCTTATTTATTCCTGAATACTTCTCTTATTTGTTAACTGGTAAAAAGGTGCATGAATATAGTATGGCAACTACTACCGGTTTAATAGATATGAAGACTGGCCAATATTCCGAAATGCTAATTAACAAATTAGGTTTTCCAAAACAATTATTTCAACCAGTAATAAAACCTGGGAACATTATTGGGTCTTTAAAACCTGAAATCGCTCAACAGATTGGTAGTAATGCAACTGTAGTGTTACCAGTTACGCATGATACTGCTTCTGCTTTTTATGCCGTTGATGTGGATCCAGATTCAGTTATTATTTCAAGCGGCACTTGGTCACTTGTAGGCGTTAAGCTCAAACAAGGTAATAATTCAACATTAAGTTTAAACACTAACTTTGCGAATGAAGGTAGCAAAGACTTTATTTGCTATTTAAAGAATATTATGGGTCTATGGCTCCTTAATGAAGTTAAAAAGAAACATACTTATAGTTATGATGAAATTACTAATCTAGCATTAACATCTACTTATAATGAAGTATTTGATGTTGATGATACTAGTCTACTTTCTCCTAATGATATGAAAGAAGCGATTTGTAAATTACTTCCAGCAAACAATCAACCAAAGACTGATGGTGATTTATATCGGAGTATTTTCCGCTCTCTAGCCACTACTTATAAAAAGGTCTGTGAACAATTAAGCGAGAATCTCCACCAAAGATATAACCGTATTTGTATTGTGGGTGGCGGTGCAAACAACAAAGCGCTCAACCAATTTACCCAAGAAATAACTCAACACGAAGTAATTGCAATTCCAATGGAAGCAACTACTGTCGGAAATCTTAAAATACAAAAAGAAGTAATTAGGTAAATAAAAAAGAGGTTAGCAATTAAACTAGCCTCTTTTATTTTATTTAGAACTGCGTCTTCCAGTTATCAATATTACCACGATAGAATGGTAATGGATCTAATGGTTGTAATTTAAGCGAACCATCATCATTTTCAACAGGCTCAATCACGCCGGTTGTGCCTCCACCACTTAATTCATATTCTTGTGGTTTTGTTGGGTCAAAAGAAGGATCGTTTACAGCCTTATAGGCAACTTGAGCGGCAACATAACCCATATCAGGAACTTTCCAAAGCACTGCATATGGACATGGATAATCTAGTGCATGAACATCTTCTTTCTTGGCGTCATCACCATTTGGCATATATGTCCACATTTCACTTGGCATACCTGTACCAGTCATTTTAACATGCTTATATTTTTCATCAGTGTTATAGTGGACGGTTAATGCTTCACCACATGCAGCACAAGCAACTGAAGTAACATTAGAGATAACATCACATCTTTCGTTTCCGCTGCCTTCAATTAAAGCATTCGCTTTATTAGTACTTTCGACTGATTCATCTAATCCAAGTGGAATATGGTTGGCCATCCAATCTTCATCAACTATTCCTTTATAATCTATACCATCTAGCGAACCTTGACCGGTGGTGGGAATAAATTCATTTTTCATAGCGGCAATCCAATCGTTTTGCGAAGGAGATGCGGCAGTAGAAGTAATAATCGCAATGTGAATACGATTCTGATCAGTAAGAGAAAGAGATTGTCCTATTTTAATTGCTTCATTGGTAAGATCGATTAGATTTCGCTCAGCGTATTCATCATCGGTTGCACCTTTTGGATATTCAGCAAATTTTGTATAGTCAGCTTCAGAATATTTACCAGATTCTTTCATTCTTTGTGCAATAGCGATACAAACTGATGAACGAGCAATGAAACTACCAATTGCCTGTGGATCACATTGGTCAACGTGCATCGTACGATACTTTGGAGAAATCGGAGAATCCACTGAAACAATCTTCATTCCTTTTTCAGTAACGCGTTTTAATACATTATCGTAGCCAACTTCGCCACTACTCGAAACAATTACTGCTTTTGCGCCAAGCATAGCTGCATTTTCAATCATTTGAACTTGGTTAGATACTGCTTGCTCACTAGGACTCTTATCCGCGTATTTAATATTAACGGTATCAAGATATTCGCCAACACCTTTATAAACGCTCATACCATAAGCATTGCCACTTTGTTTGTGCATAAAGACATAAGCACCCTTAAGACGAGAGCCACATGAACATAGACTCATTAGTGCCATTGGGAAAGTGGATAACGCTAGAAATAATTTACTTCTTTTCATAAGTTTTCTCCTTATATTTCTTATTTAGTAAGTTGATGTAATATTCAACACGGCGTTTTTCATGGCTGTAGTGGAGCTTGATATGATGCTCACTAACAACGATATAGTAATTAATTAAGGAAGTTTGTTTTGTATTTATTAATTGATGAATGTTGGCATTCTTATTTCTTCTTTCACGTGCATGGCGTAGGTTGCCTTGATTCTTTAAGAACTCACCTAAAGTTTTATTAACGTTAGGAAGACGATTATAATCTTTAACATTCCAATAAGTGTAATTTAGACCATTAAGGTAACTCTTTAGCTTTTTATCCTCATAGCCTTTATGTTCGTTTTTAAATTCACGGATAAACTTCTTTGCGTTATTACTAATATCATCAATCACTCGTCCTTGATTCATTTTGAGTAATTTATGAATAGTGCGCGTTTCTTGTTTTCTTACATATGTATTTAAAGCATACGCATCTTTAGTCTTTTCTAAGATATCTTTCTTTTTCTTAATTAAGTCTAGTGCTTTATCGTATGCTTGCTTATCTTGCTTATTAATCTTTTTAATAGCATTTTTCGCTAACATATATTCTTTCTTTGCTAACATAACTTCTTCACGATGGATATTTCGATCAATTGGATTAGTGGTTAATCTTAAAGTATCAATGAAGTGATAGAACTGTGAAGCATCCATAACTTTTTCTTCGTCTAATACTTTTTTCTTGGCTTCTTCAATATTATGAGGAATATCGGTTCCTTCAATTTGTCGCAATGCTTTACGCGTGAACCTTAATTTAATCCTTAAGAAAGTTTCTTTATTCATCCGTGGGATTAAGACTGCAAGAATCAAGATAATACCAATAGCAATCTTTTGAACGTTTTGTTGAACTTCAAATAAGTCGAGTGACTTAAGTAAGAATGCCATGAAGAAGGTTGCGATAATTGGTCCATATAATTTACCTTTACCGCCTAAAGTAGAGATACCACCAAGAACAACTACAGCGATAACTTTTAGCTCATATCCAGTCGCCATTGTATAGTCAATACCGCCTAAGCGTCCAACGAATACCATTG
The DNA here is from genome assembly GCA_024408505.1 of Bacilli bacterium. GTDB lineage: Bacteria > Bacillota_I > Bacilli_A > RFN20 > CAG-826 > UB1719. The sequence goes on from JAKSUZ010000003.1 coordinate 77,219, forward strand.
CGCTTAACGCAGCGGTCATACCCATAATAGTGTAAGCGATAATCTTAGTCTTCGCGACGCGAACGCCAGAATAATTTGCGGTATCTTTATTGTTACCAACTAAGTATAGTTGACGACCAAATTTACTATGATGTAAGACGATACAGAAAATAGCTGCGAACACTAAGAACACAATTAGTGAGACTGGAATTATTCCACCTACATCATCCCATGCTAATGGTTCAAAAAATTTAGGGAAATCAGTTTTAAAACTACCGCCGATGGAAATATGAACAATACCACGGAACAAGAAACTTGTACCAATAGTGGTAATAACTGAAGGCATTTTGATAAGCGATACTAATAAACCGTTAACTAGTCCACAGCATCCGCCAGCAAGAACACCCATAAAGACAGATACTACTGCTGCCATTGCCTCGCCAGATGTTCCAACCATATTTTCATAAGTAAGACCCATGACCATTGCGCTCAATAGCATAATTGATGCAACCGAGACATCGATTTCGCCAAGAATCAAAATGAATGCCATGCCGAGGACCATAAATGATATTTCCATACCACAACGGATAATGGTTTGAATGTTACCGAAAGTGAAGTACACATCGTTAACAAAGATCATTAATAAGATGTTAATTGCAATTAAAAGATAAACTAGGATCATTTCCCAGCTATAGAAGAATTGCTTAGTAATTTTCTTCTTATGGGTAGGATTAATAGCTTTGAAACTCATAATCTTCTCCCCATCTCAAGGACTTCTTTTCGCGCCTTGATATTGTCATTAGCGATATTGATAATAACGGCAACAATAATAATTGCGCCTTTAATTGCTTCTTCAAATGTGCTGATAGATGGAATTCTTGCTAATAGAGTCATTAGTAAGCTCATAAAGAAGATACCAAGGACTAAGCAGTCAACTCTACCCTTCCCACCTTTATTTGATACACCACCAATAACGCACATGGCGATGGCGGTCATTTCAAAGTTAAGACCGATTTCTGAATGTACTGATGCATAGTTACCAGCAAAGATAATACCTGCTAAACCAGCTAAGGCTCCGCAGATGGTATAGGCCATAATCTTTACATTAGCGACGTTTGTACCAGTAATGGTTGCAGATTGTTCGTTTGTACCAATCGCGTATAAACGACGACCTGGTTTAGTTAAAGCTAAGAAAATCGCGGCAATAATAATAATTCCAAATACAATCCATGTTGCACTGGTAATACCTAAGAAGGTGCTACGACTAATTGCTTTAAAGGCATCGGTAAATTCACCTTGATGGATTTGTTCGCCACCCGTGATAACGTATGCTAAGCCACGATAGGCAAACATTGTACCCAAGGTAGCAATCATTGGTGCGATTTTTAATTTACCAATTAATAATCCGTTTATAAATCCACACCCACAACCAATAGCGATTGCGACTAGCACCCAAAGAATTGGATGAACATTAGGCGCCATTTTCATTAATTCACTTGTGGCACATGCGCTAACTGCCATGGTGGAGGCGATACTAATATCAATACCGCCGGTTAATAAGACAAACATAATTCCAACCGCAAGAATTGCATAAACTGAGTTATTTGATAAGACGGTGGTAAATGAGGTCCAGCTATAAAATTCACTAGAAAATACAGCAAGAAGAATTAGAAGAACAACAATGGTGGAACTTAATCCAAATCCTTTGTAGCCAATTATTTTCTTGCCAACTAATTTTAATTTATTCATATTAATTAACGCTTAATTGACGCCTCCATAATTTTCTCTTGGGTCGCTTTTTTAGTAAGCATAGTTTTAGTTACACGACCTGAATGCATGACTACAATTCGATCACTGACTCCAAGAACTTCACTCATCTCGCTACTAATCATAATAATGGCGTAGCCTTGCTTTGCTAATTCATTAATGATTTCGTAAATTGAATATTTTGCTAAGATATCAACGCCTTTAGTAGGTTCATCAAGAATTAAGACTTTTAGTTCACGAGTTAATAGTTTAGCAATCACAATCTTTTGTTGATTACCACCAGATAAACTACTTGGTGGTGCCATTACGCTACTAGCCTTAAGTCTTAAACTATCGCAAAGATCTTCGGATGTTTTAATTTCCTTATTCTTACTTAATAAAGTAAATTTAGAAAATCTATCTAAGTTCATCGCGGAAACATTTTGATAAATTGGTAAATCAAGCAATAAACCAGTTAATTGTCTATCTTCAGGTAAAAGCCCAATTCCGAGCTTTAGAGCGTGTTTTGGATTCTTAGTGAACACTTCTTTTCCATTAAGATACATCTTGCCTGAATCAAAGTGATTAATGCCAAAAATGGTTTGACATACTTCAGTTCTGCCTGAGCCAACTAGACCAGTTAACGCTAAAACTTCACCAGCATGAACATTAAACGATACATTTTTGAATAAACCAGTTTTAGAAATATTCTTAACCTTTAATACTTCTTTTCCAATTTTCACTTTACGCTTAGGATATAAAGTAGTTAATTCACGACCAACCATGGCCTTAATCAGTTTCTTTTCGTTTAAGCCCTTCATATTCCAGGTGCCGATATAAGTTGCATCACGGAAAACGGTTACTCGATCCGCCATCCGATACATATCTTCAAACCGGTGAGTAATAAAAATCATTGAAACGCCTTTTTTCTTTAAGTTATCAAGAATCTTATATAATTGTTCACACTCAAACTTTGTTAAAGATGCAGTTGGCTCATCAAGGATTAATATTTTTGCATTACGAGATAAAGCTTTAGCAATTTCCACTAGTTGTTGTTCAGCTACAGAAAGCGAAGACATATCAGCGTTAACATTAATCTTTGAATTAAGACTAGTTAATAGCTCCTTAGCAATCCTTCGCATTTTTGGATAATTATAAGTTTTAATTTTCGTAAGAATCTCTTGTGACATAAAAATATTTTCAGTCACACTTAAGGAAGGGAAAGTCGCTGGATGTTGATAAATTGCAGCAATACCTGCCTTAGTTGATTCAATTGAGTTATTAAAACTCACTGGCTTACCATTAAGTAACATGGTGCCAGAATCAGGTTGCAACACGCCGGTAATGATTTTAATGAAAGTAGACTTACCTGCTCCGTTTTCACCCATTAAGCAATGGATCTCGCCAGGCTTAAGTTGAAAACGAACACCATTAAGCGCTTTCACTGAACCAAACGTTTTAACAATCTGCTTTAGTTCTAGTATATATTTTTCCATCCTTTTTATTATAACCTTTTTTTAATTAAAAAAAGAAATTGAAATATGTTTATAATAATAGGCATATGGCGAATGTAATTATTCATCATTGTCCTTCGCTTAAATTAGCGAGAGAAAGAAAAGAGACAATTACTGATTATTCTTTAGTGAAAATCTCATCTTTTTTAAGTAAGTACGCAAAAGGGAAAAAATACTATATTTATACTCATGGATGCCAAGCCAATTATCGTGATTCGGAAATCTTTAAAGGGATTTTAACTAAAATCGGTTTTAAAGAAAGTAAAGATGCTAATCATGCAAATGTTATTTTAATTAATACTTGTGCGGTACGCGAAAATGCTGAAAACAAAGTATTAGGAGAAATCGGTAATTTAAAGAAAAAGGATGTTACTTTAATTCTTGCGGGTTGTATGGCAATGGAAGAAGTGATGGTGAACGAATTAATTAAGACTTTCCATCATGTTGATATTATTTTAGGTACACACGATATTGCGAAATTACCTAATTTATTAGAAGAACATTTAAAGAAAAATAAACGAATAATAGAAGTTAATAGTGGTTCTGGTTATATACATGAACGTTTACCGAGTGTAAGAGATTCGTCTTTTAAAGCCTTCGTTAATATTTCTTATGGCTGTGATAAGTTTTGTACATATTGCATTGTGCCTTATACTCGTGGTCGAGAAAGAAGTCGTGATCCAAAAGATATCATCAATGAATGTAAAGAATTAGTGAAGCAAGGATATTTAGAAATTACCTTATTAGGTCAAAATGTTGATAGTTATGGTAAAGACTTAAAAAAGAAATATAGCTTTGCTAAATTATTAGATGAAATTGCTAAATTAAAAATTCATCGACTTTCTTTCTTAACCTCTCATCCATATGATTTCTCGCTCGAAATTATTGATGTGATGAAAAAACATAAAAATATTCAGCCATATTTACATCTTCCACTTCAAAGTGGTGATGATAAGATTCTGAAATTAATGGGTAGAAAATACGATTCTAAGAAATATCTATCCATAATTAAAGTAGCTAGGAAGAAGATGCCTGATTTATTTATATCTACCGATATTATCGTCGGTTTCCCAAATGAAAGCGACACTCAATTTAAAAACACATTAAAGATGGTGAAATCTGCTCAATATGATGGCGCTTTTACCTTTATATATAGCAAAAGAAGTGGAACGCCTGCAGCGAAAATGGTTGATAAGATTTCTAATCAGACTAAAGTAAAACGTTTTAAAGAATTAACGAGTTTACTTAATCAAATTATCGAAAAAAATAATAAAAAATATTTGAATAAAACCTATGAAGTGTTAGTGGACTCCGTATCCAAAAATAATCCAAAAGCTTTAACTGGTAGAATGCATAACAACAAAATGATTAATTTTAATGGCAGTCAAAAATATGTTGGGAAATTAGTGAAAGTAAAAGTCACTTCTACTCACATCCATTATTTGATTGGAGAAATGGTAAAATAACAATATGATAATTGTTATCACTGGTCCAACTTGTACAAGTAAAAGTAAAATCGCTATTGATGTTGCGAAAGCTTTTAATGCTGAAATTATTAACGCGGATGCATTTCAAGTTTATAAGGAATTAGATATCGGAACTGCTAAGCCCACTACTGATCAACTTAAACAAGTAAAACATTATTTATATTCATATTTAAAACCAACCGATAATTTTTCAATTTATGATTATCAAAAAGATGCTAGAGCATTAATAAATAAATTATTGAAACAAAAGAAAAACATAGTTTTAGTCGGTGGATCTGGTTTATATATTCGTTCTATTTTATTCGATTATGAATTTAAAGATGGCGCGAAAAAAGTTAATTTAAGAAAGTTTGAAAAGTTAAACAATGAAGAACTACATAAAGCATTAAAAAAGATTGACCCAATTTCAGCGAAAAAGATTCATCCTAATAATCGTAGAAGAGTCCTAAGAGCGTTAGAGATTTATTATGCTTATGGTAAAAGTAAAACCGATTTAGAAAAAGAACAATCGCATAAAATCATCTATGATGATGTTCATATTTATTCCACTGATGTCGATAAAGAAATCCTTTATAAAAGAATTAATGAACGTGTTAATAAAATGATTGAAATGGGATTAATTAAAGAAGCGTTAAATTTAGAAAAGAAATACGGAGCTAATTTACAATCACTAAAAGCAATCGGTTATAAGGAAATAATTGAAAACAAAGATAAGAGCAAACAAGAAATTACGGAATTAATTCAAAAAAATACAAGACACTACGCAAAGCGCCAATTAACATTTATTCGTTATCAATATGGTAATAGAGTCAAATGGATTAAAAGCGCAAAAGATATTATTTCAGATTTAACAAGTAGTGATATTAATTCACGCACTGAAGCATTAATTGGTAAAGATAATTTAAAAGCAATTAAAAAAGCTAGTGTTGCGGTATTTGGTATTGGCGGAGTTGGTGGTACTGCCGCAGAAGCATTAGTAAGATCAGGAATTTCTCATCTATATTTGATTGATCATGATGCCGTAAATGCTTCTAATTTAAATCGCCAAATATTATTTACTAAAAACGATTTAAAGAAAGATAAAGTAAAAGTCGCTAAGGCGCGCTTTAATGAAATTAATCCTGAAGTTAAAGTTCATACTTACAAGAAATTTTTAGATGAAAAGAATATTAAAGAATTGCCTTTTGAAAAGTTTGATTATGTAATTGATGCGATTGATTCTGTTTCTAGTAAGATTGCATTAATTAAATATTTATTAAAAAAACACATCCCATTTATTTCATCTTTAGGGATGGGTAATCGTCTTGATCCAAGCAAATTAGTAATCACTACTTTAGACAAGACTCATGATGATCCATTAGCAAAGAAGTTAAGAAATGAGTTAAAAAAAGATAAGATTGATATTTCTAAAATTAAAGTTGCTACTTCTAACGAAGTACCTATTAAAGATAAGCCACTTGTAACTTCGATGATGTTTGTACCATCCACTGCGGGATTATTGTTAGCAAACTACATTATTTCTTTGATTATAAAATCATAATAGGGAATACCTTAAAGTGATAATTTGGCGAATGTAACTTTAGGGTTGGTGTCAATATTTAAGTTATAACTTTACAAAATGATCACCTTAAAGTTATAGTGTGCAAATTTGCAGTGAACAACATTGACTTTTTTTTTCTGTACTACAATAAAAAATATAAATTTTATTTTGAAGGAGGAAAAATTATGGAAGAAAAAATAAGGGATTTTTATGGTCATGTATTGGGTTCTATCGTAACAGAAACGAATGGCGTCGCTAAAGCGAGGGATTTTTATGGGCACGTATTAGGAACTTATGATCCTAGGGATAACAAAACACGCGATTTTTATAACAGAGTGGTTTCAAGTGGCAACACTCTTGCTTCTTTAATCATGTCTGCGAACAATAAAAATCATTAATAGTTGTTAATTTTATTTAAATAATTTAAAAGGAGATTTTATGGGATTATTTAGTAGAAAGCCAAAAGGTGAGTTAGTTGGATTACTTACAATCCAATGGAAAAAGACTGGAGGATCAGGGCAACTAGATGCTATTCAAGGTCCTCGTTGGAACGGAAACGTTGAAAGTTTCAATAGAATGCTTGGCGCACACACTAAAGGCGAAGTCCTGATTTCTGATGGACATTTAATTGCTATCGCCAAACTTTTTGGTGATAATAAACCACTTGAATTAGATGGTCAAGGTTCAAAATTGAAACAAATTAAATCATTGAATGAATTTGATTTAGGTGGTATCGAGAGTGTATTAGGAACAGATGATGTAGTTGCTTTTGAAGGAACTGTTGATCTTGGAATGCCTAATAGACATATCATTCTAGTTTTTAAGAAAGATAAACTTAACGAAATTAAAAATATTCTTTAAGAATGTTTGCAAAATATTTTAAATCAATTTAATTAGTTTATTTAATTATTTTTCAAAGAACATAAAACTTTACATTGACTTTTTTTTTCTTCAATTAAAATATTTGTTAGATTCATGGGAGAAAAAATATGAAAAAAAATAATGAAAACGAAATTGAAGAGGCTGCAAAAAAGAGAAAAAAGAGATTATTAATTGAAATATTAATTTCATTAGCAATTGCTGCAGTAGGAATTGTATTAGCAGTAATTGGAATTGTTAAAGAAATGATTCCTTTAACCATTGCTGGTGTAGCAGTAGTATTATTTGCCGGTATATTCTTTAAAATAATTAATAGCAGATCACAAAAGTATTGTCTTTCCTGTGGGAAGAGCTTAAAAGGTTGTGAGTATAGTTATCAAGAAATAAATCGCAAAGCCACATCTTCAAATGGTGACTGTATAGATGTTAATGTGCACATTAGAGCTGTGTGCCCTTATTGTGGAGCTGTTAAAGTATTTACTAAAAAATTTACTGTTGCTCCGGGGTACAATATTCAACATAAAGTTGATGAATTTTGCCAAAGAAAATTCGGTCATTAATTACCAATAATAAAAGCGTTTTGCAATTAAAATCATTATTCCGCTTTTGGGTTGATGTTAATTTAAATGCGGAATGAATAGAGAAATTCAACCCAAACACGGAATTGTTATATATTACAAAGTAATATATCTAGGATTTTCGCTTTTTGATAGATATATTAATAAATAGAGTATACTATTTATTATTGGAGATTATTATGGCACTAAAAAAGATTTATGATATTGCTAAAATTGCAGGTATTCCTGAAAAGTATGTTGAACCGTATGGTTTTTATAAAGCAAAAATCAGTATGGCTTATTATGAGAAAATTAAAAAGAATCCAACTGGTAAATTAGTATTAGTAACTGCAATCACTCCGACTAAAGCAGGCGAAGGTAAAACAACGACTTCCATTGCTTTAACCGAAGGCTTAGGTAAGATTAAGCAAAAAGCGATGCTTTGTTTAAGAGAACCATCATTAGGTCCAGTTTTTGGTATTAAAGGTGGTGCGACTGGTGGAGGACTCGCAAGTATTGCTCCCGCTGAAGAAATTAACCTTCACTTTACGGGTGATATGCATGCTTTAACTTCTAGTATTAATTTAATCAGTGCGATTATTGATAACCATATATTCCAAGGCAATGAATTAAACATTGATCCAAATAAAGTGGTTTGGACTCGTGCTTTAGATATGAACGATCGTGTGCTTCGCGATATTACCGTTGGCCAAGGTGAAAAGAACGGGGTGGTGCGTAATGATCACTTTGTGATTACGGTTGCAAGTGAAATGATGGCGATTATGTGTTTAGCAAAAGATGAAAAAGATTTCCTTAATCGCGTGAACAATATTTTAGTTGCGTACACTAAAACAGGTAAACCAGTTTATCTAAAACAATTAAAGATTTCACATGCAATTATGAAATTAATGAAAGATGCATTAAAACCTAATTTGGTGCAAACCCTAGAAAATAATCCAGCCTTAGTGCACGGTGGTCCATTCGCGAATATCGCACATGGATGTAATTCGATTATGGCACTTAAACTTGCGACTAAGATGGCTCCAGTAGTAGTCACGGAAGCAGGATTCGGTGCTGACTTAGGAGCAGAGAAATTTTTAGATATTTGTGCGCGTGAAGCCGGATTAAATGTTGATGCGGTTGTAGTGGTCGCCACAATTCGTGCATTAAAAATGCATGGTGGACAAGCATTAGAGAAAATTACTGATGAAAATGTAAAAGCCTTGAGTAAAGGTGTTGAAAATCTAAAGACTCATTTAGAGAATATGAAGAAATACGGTTTACCAATTGTGGTGGCTATTAATCATTTCTCAAACGATCATCAAAGCGAAGTCAATTATCTAACCAAATGGTGTAAAGACTATGGTTACACCGTTTCTTTCCTTGATGGATTTATGAAAGGTGGTAAAGGCTCAGTTGATTTAGCGAAGAAAGTTATGAATACCTTAAAGACCAAGAAGTCTAAATGTCATCCTTTATATTCTTTAAAGAAACCAGTTAAAGAAAAGATTGAAACGATTTGTAAGGAAATTTATCGTGCGGGAACAATTAAATATACTCCAAAAGCGTTAGAACAAATTAAACGCTATGAAAAACTTGGATATGGTGATGCCTATGTTTGCATGGCGAAGACCCCTCAATCCATCACCGATGATCCAAATGTCTTAAACGCTCCTAAAGGATTCACGATTACGATTCGTGAAGTTAATTTAAGCGCCGGTGCGAACTTTATTGTTTGTTTAACAGGTAAGATTTTAACCCTTCCTGGATTACCAAAAGTTCCAGCCGCAGTAAAGATGGAAGATAAGCCTTATTAATGAATTACGATTTAGGTGATATTCTCATTTTAAAGAAACCTCATCCTTGTTTTAAACGTAGTAAAGAATTTGAAGTTATCCGCATGGGCGCAGATATTAGAATTAAATGTTTAGGATGCGGAAAAACATTTCTCTTACCACGAGTAGAATTAGAAGAAAAAGTCGAAAAAGTAAAAAAGAAGTAAATTCTATATTTACTTTGTAAATATAAAAAAATAAGTGAGGAATTTATGCTGTGTCTCTAAAAAGTTGTACTTCTGATTAAGTTAAAGGAGTACAAATATGAAACGGACATTTAAAGATAAGATGTATGTTGTACAGACTTATCTTAAGACTGGTAAGTATCCTATATTGGATAAGACTGGTAGGAGATCTAGTTGCCGTAGAGCAGCTTATTGGGTCAAGCTTTATAAACTTCATGGAGAAGAAGGTTTAAAGCATGTAACGAAGACTTATACTGCTAGAGATAGGATTAAAGCAGTTAGGTTAGTAATCAAAGGTGATAGCATTATGACTGTTGCTACTACCTTAGGATTATCTACTTCAATTGTTTCTAAATGGTATAAGACTTATCTAGCAAAGGGTTTTGAAGGACTTAAACCTAAGGAATATGAATTCCATAAGGTACCATCAAAAAGAGATATTGCTAAGAATACAGTCGAATTCTATTTAAACAATCGCTATAACATTAAGTATTTACTAAAAGAAAGGATTAGAGATAAGGCGAAGATTGAATACTTAAAAAAACTATACGCCTTAACCCTATCAAAGTAGAATCCATCTCTTCTTATAAGATTAAAGAGATAATTGAAGAGTTAAGGCAAGACTATCATTTCCCTTTGAAATTACTTCTACAAGTTTCAGGGATGCCAAAGGCAACATTTTATTATCATGAACATCAAATGTCGTATTTTGAGCGCAATATTATGTGCTACAAGTTAATCAATCAGTGTTTCTATGAAAGTAACAAAGTATATGGCTGTAGACGTATTAAAATCGATTTAAAAGATAAGTATGGTCTTATTCTTAGTAAAAATAAGATAAGCAAGATTATGAAAGATAATCACATGATAGCTAGAAGACCAAAAGGTAAATATAACTCTTATAAAGGTAAAATCGGTAAAGTCTTTGGTAACGTTATTCATCGAAACTTTAAAGCAAGTAGACCACTAGAGAAAATCACAACTGATGTCACTGAATTTAGATTCCCTTGGGGTAAAGTATATTTCCAATGTTATTTAGATATGTATAATAGCGAGATTATTTGTTATGAAATATCTAAAACGCCATCAGCTAACCTTACTTAGTAACTTAATCGCTAAAAGAAACGGTAATTTAAAAGGCATAGTAATTCATTCTGATCAAGGCTGGCAATATAAGCACGATAGTTATATAAGTACTCTAAAAGCGTCT
>JAKSUZ010000030.1 GCA_024408505.1 Bacilli bacterium
GCAAGCAAAATGACTTTGTCATTACCTAAATTAGCTAAACCATTTTTCTTAATTAACTTATTAATAATTTTGATATCATTTTTAGCCGCATTAACTGTTTTTTGATAATTAGCAGTATCAAGGTTACTTAAACGATTGGTTTGGTTATTAAAGTCACGACCAACTCGTGTATCTTCGAAATATAAACATGCATTGGTTGCCCCGATTAAAACTAAGAAATTAACAATTTGATCACTACGTTTTAGATAAACAATATATTTATCTCTTCTTTTAGTAATCTTTAGATTAAAAACATTTTCTTTATGTTTTTTAACTAAATTAATAAACGCTCTAGCGTACTCATAATCATTGAAGCTAACTTCTAAATGATAATTACTAGTTCTAGGAGAATTAACCGATCCAGTCGCAAGGAATGCGCCGGCTAAAAAACCACCAATTCTTTCTGCATTAGTGGTAAACGCTTTATCAATCTCGTTATCAAGGAAGTGGATATGCATTTTATCAAGAATCCTTCCATCGTTAATGGTGATAATATAACAAGTTGTCTTGCTTAAATTATTTCTTTTTAAATAAGAAATATTTGGCTTAACCTTAAATAAATGTTGCATCGAAAGATAAATAAATTTCGCAATCTTGGAGTTCTCGATTTTCAATTGAACGCTTTCTTGTTTGTGTTTAATAAGAAGCGAACCATTCACACGCGTGAATGAAGAAAGAATCGCTAGTAATCTTTCGTCCTTGTATTTTTGACTAACGATTTCTTCTTTAACAGTTTTTGCAAATGAACTAGTGTTTTTCATTATTAACAATTGCTTCTTTCTTAATTTCAATTGGTTTTCTTACTAAGTAAGGATTTTTAGGATTATTGATACGAGGATTATTTTTCTTGAACATATTGTCTTTAGTAAAGAAAGCTTTTTTGCCCCATCTAAAGTAATCATATAAGTGAAGACCAAGGATACCGCCTAAGCCTCCACCAAACATAATCCAAGCAGTAATTAAACTATTTCCGTATTCAAATTCACTATTACGGAGTGGCTCAAGAATAACCCTAGTTAAACCATACCAAACGATATATAAACAGAACAAATCGCCATTCGATATATGTTTCTTAAGACCTTTACCAAAGCCATAAACAATAATAAAGTAACCAGCAAGGTTAGTGATTGATTCAATTAAGAAAAGTGGTAAATGCATTACACCACCAATAGTCATTTGTTTCACAATAAATTGTGGTAACCACCAAACGGTTGCTGGATCAAATGTCATATAACCATAAACTTCTTGGTTACAGAAATTACCCCAACGACCAATCGCTTGTGCGATTAGTACGCATGGGAGAATTAAATCCATCGCATGACGTAAATTAATATAACGTCTAAAGATAATTAAGAAAACAATACCCGCAGTTGCGCCAAAAATCACACCACCCATAATAGCTAATCCACCAGTGTTAGCGAAAATTGGAGTCCCCGGTTCAAGAACCGTGCAGTACCAAACACGTGCGCCAAAGATGCCAAATAAGAATACCAAAATAAATAATGTATCAATCAATCCATGACGTTTATATTCTTGATAGAAATGATGATCACAAACGAAGTAAGCAATAACTGCACCAGTTAAAATAATGATGCCGTACCAGTTAATGGTAAAACCATCAACTTCTCCACGAGTCATTAAATGAATACCACCACTAAAACTAATACCACTATAGAACGGGAAACATTCTTGAGGAATGTAATAAGCATATGCATCTAGAGTCATTACTAAAGAGATGATTGCGACTGGAATAGCAATACCCATTACGGTACGTAAAATCTTTCTCATCTTTTTATCAAAATCAGGCTTATAAAAATAAATGGTAAAAGCTTCTAAAAGTGCCATGAATGACACACCGAAAAGCAATGCACCAAAAAATAACATCGCAATATGCCCACCGCTCATCGGGAAATTGTTCCACATTTTAATACCAAAAGCTGCACCAATACTAAAAGCAGTAAAAAGCGCTAAACATTCGATAAATACTAATAAATATCGCTTATTGAATGTTAGTAAATTGCGCTCTTTTTTGAATTGAACGAACTTATAGAAAAAGAACGCAATAGTGAATGCGCATAGAACAACCGAAATCCAAAGTAAAATCATAATTACGTAATTAAGATATTATCATAATTTAAAAAGATAACAAATATTTAGCGTTTTAAGATGCGCTTAATGAATTGACCGGTATAGCTCTTTTCAACCTTCGCTACTTCTTCAGGTGTGCCAGTTGCAATCACTTCGCCACCCTTATTTCCGCCCTCTGGTCCAAGATCAATAATATAGTCGGCTACTTTGATCATATCTAGGTTATGTTCGATAACAATAACAGTATCGCCATTATCAACAATTCTCTTTAAAACTTTAATGAGTCGACTAACATCATCAGTATGTAAACCAGTAGTAGGTTCATCAAGGATGAAAAGGGTTTTGCCCGTTGCGCGTTTTTGAAGTTCGTATGCGAGTTTAATTCTCTGCGCTTCTCCACCGGAAAGAGTGGTTGCGTTTTGACCTAATTTAATATAGGAAAGACCAACATCATTTAAGGTTTGAACTTTTTGTAGGATCTTTGGACGATTTGCGAAATAGTCTAATGACTCCTCAACGGTCATTTCTAAAACATCATAAATGTTTTTACCTTTATAAGTAACACTTAAAGTTTCTTCGTTATAACGCTTACCGCCGCACTCTTCGCACTTCACGTATACATCAGGTAAGAAATTCATTGGGATTCTTTTTACGCCATCGCCCCAACAAGATTCACAACGTCCACCCGGAATGTTAAAGGAGAATCTTCCTTTATCAAAGCCTTTGGCTTTTGCTTCAATGGTTTCGGCAAATAATTCACGAATATCATCAAATACTTTGGTATAGGTTGCTGGATTACTTCTTGGTGTTCTACCAATTGGTTCTTGAGTAATTTGGATTAACTTATCAACATGACCAAGGCCTTTGATTTCTTTATGTTCGCCTGGGAAAGTATCTTCACCCGTTAAAGCATGTTTAACTGCTTTCGCTAACGTTTCATTAATTAGAGTTGATTTACCAGAACCAGAAACACCTGTAATTGCAGTAAAAGTTCCTAAAGGAATCTTAACATCAATACCTTTAAGGTTATGGCATTTAGCGCCTTTAATTTCTAAATACCGACCATTACCTTTCTTTCTAGTTTTCGGTACTTCAATTTTTAATTCACGAGATAAATATTTACCAGTTAAAGATTTTTTACATTTTTTAATGCCTTCGACATCGCCAGCATATACGACTTCTCCGCCGTGCGCTCCAGCATGTGGACCAATATCAACGATATAATCACTCGCTAGCATGGTTTCTTCATCGTGCTCAACTACGATTAATGTGTTACCTAAATCACGCATGCTCTTTAGTGAATTAATCAATTTTTGATTATCACGTTGATGTAAACCAATACTTGGTTCATCCAATACATAAATAACTCCAGAAAGTTTACTACCAATTTGAGTGGCTAAACGAATACGTTGTGATTCACCACCACTAAGTGTCATTGCCATACGAGATAAAGTTAAATAACTTAAGCCAACATCTAATAAGAAAGAAACACGATTTTTAATTTCTTTAATAATTTGCTCGCCGATTTCTTTTTCAGTTTTAGTTAAAACTTTATCTAAGTCATCTAACCATTTCTTTAATTCTTCAATGGATAAACATGTAACTTCATAGAAGTTTAGTTTATTAATTTTAACCGCTAGAGCTTCTTTATTTAAGCGCGCTCCACCACAAGTCGTGCATGTAGTGTCGCGCATATAGGTCATATAGTAATCACTCATCCACTCACTACCAGTATCGTTATATAATCTTTCAATCTTACGCTTAATGCCTTCAATATAACCATTATGGTTAGTCTTGTTTCCGCTACTAGAAGTAAGGGTGTATTTAAATGGTTTATCACTACCATTAAGTAAAATGTCTTGTTGACGTTTGGTTAAACTCTTCCAAGGCTTTTTAATATCAACATGATATTGATCACATAAGAATTTAAATTCTTGCCATTCTAGATTAGTAGTGCCTGCGGTGTTTTTAAAATAACGAATCGCTCCACCGGCAATCGTTTCATTTGGATCAGGAATTAATAAATCGATTGCGACTTCTCGTTTAATTCCTAAACCTTTACAATCTGGGCAATAGCCCATTGGAGCGTTAAAGCTAAATAATCTAGGTTCAATCTTTGGAACCGAGAATCCACAATACTTACATGAATGATGCTCACTTAATAATTTTTCGTGACCATCTACGTAAAAAATAACGTATCCGCGTGAATAATCAGTTGCGAGCGAAATCGCTTCGTTTAAGCGCTCTTTAATTCCATCTTTAACAATTACTCTATCCACTACGATATCAATGTCGTGGTGTTTGTTTTTATCTAATTCTTTAAGCTTATCGCTTTCAATGAATTCCTTATCAACTCGAAAACGAACGAAACCTTGACCTTTTAATTTATCGATTGTTTCTTTGTGCGTGCCTTTCTCCGCTCTTACAACTGGAGAGAGAATCATTAACTTAGTATCTTTAGGATACTTCAGAGCAATTTCAGTCATCTTTTGAATTGAGAACGCTACAATTGGTTCATTATGTGTTGGGCAATAAGGAACACCAATACGCGCAAATAGTAAACGAAGGTAATCATTAATTTCAGTAACTGTACCAACCGTAGATCTTGGATTATGAGACGTAGTCTTCTGATCAATTGAAATAGCAGGAGATAATCCATCAATTGCATCAACATCCGGTTTATCAATGCCGCCTAAAAATTGTCTAGCATAGCTACTAAGCGATTCTACATATCGTCTTTGACCTTCGTTATAAATCGTGTCGAATGCTAAAGTGGTTTTACCACTACCAGATACACCAGTAAACACAGTTAAAGAATTTTTAGGAATAACCAAATCAATATTTTTTAGATTGTTTTCTCTAGCACCACGAATGTGGATTACATCACTCTTATTCATCCGAGAATATTTTACTCTAAAATTGTCAATATAATTGACTATTTTTTCTATTAGAGAAGTCACTTATAGTGAAGACGACAATAGGAATATGAAAAATTACATTTTTGTATTAAAATATATAATAGTCGGGACGTGGCGTAGCTTGGTAGCGCGCTTCCTTGGGGTGGAAGAGGTCGCG
>JAKSUZ010000031.1 GCA_024408505.1 Bacilli bacterium
CTTATAAGTTTTTTTAAGTAGAGTATCTTCCCACGATGGGAGATAAATACCGGCATCATCTAATAAAACGGCTTTCCTTTCCCATTCTTGATGCTTTTTAAAAGGCTTAACCTTATCAAGTAAGAAATCTTCAGCGGTATTTTCACCACAAGTGATTTCATTAGGCTTGATTATATAATGAGGCTTATTAAAGCCAAAATCGGTATTTGATATATAGCCATAAGGGGATAATTTAGCAATACAAGAGAAACAAAGGCTTTTACCGCTGCCTTTTTCTCCAAAAACTATTAAATTATGCTCACTATATTTTTTTAATTTACGCTTATTATTAAGAATAACAAGAATAAAGATAGAAAGAACAATAGAAAGCAAAAGAACTACTACAAACATTTTTAAATCTCCTTAATTATTTCCAAAAAGTGCAAAGTTTAATAACAGCTTTAACAATGATCCAGAATAAAGTAATGCAACAGATTGTTGCCAAAATAGTGGAAATTGTTAACCATTCTTGAGGCAAAAAAAGATTTTCTGCAACTTGAACATTCCCTAAGCTATCGTAAAAGGCTTCGGTAGAGTTGTTAAACATTCCAAAAATAGGGAGATGTTTAAGATAAGAGATAAAATTATCGATATAGACATTTTTATCTAAATCAACCCAACGACCTAGAAACACAGCCGTAGAAAGATTACAAAAGAATTGAAACATATATATTACTCCTTTCAAGATACCGGATTAAAGAAATTAGCAATTAAAATACCAAGGTAAGTAGCTAAACCAATACCACTAAGCAAACTAACAATTAAAGCATTATTAGTAATAAAGGTCCAGATACTAGAGCCGGCTTCTAAAAAACTAACATAAAATTGTATAATTGTATTTATCATTTTTTCAAAGCCTTAATAATGATAATAAGAATAGAGATGAACAAAGGCATAAAGAATAAGAAACCTAATGTAACACCGGGAATTATCATCATACTAAAAAGTGGTGTAAAAGAACTAAAAGCGGAAGTAAATAATAATGTAACTAAAGTTATCCAACTAAGATCACTATTAGCGGTTACATCGCTTAAATTAAGTTTATTAAAATATTCAAAATAAGATCTAGTATTACCCGTAAGATATTTAGTTTCATTAGAATATAAACCGGTAATAGAAAGTTTAATAGCATCTATAGTTGAAGTAGTTTCAAAATTAGCTAAAGAACAGGCTGCCCCGAGGTTCATTCGGTTGACACTATAATAAATATCATCTTTTTGTGCAGCAGACGCAGTAAGGAAACCGGCAAGAGCTCCGCAGTTCCAATAATGATAACCACCTATAGTGCTTTGACCACTATAAGAGCCATAAGGAAAACCACCAATATAATTAGATGCAAAAGGAACAACATATTTAGAAGTGCTACTATAAGCGAAATAGCCTAAATAGTCGTGATAAGTAGTAGGTTTGAAATTTTCAACACGAAAACTATGCACATAAACAATATAAATATTGTCGAAATTATTAGTAAAAGAAGGTTCTCGGCTATCAAAATTAATATATTTGAGAGAAAAATTTAAACCAGATAAACAATATGTAGTAAGAAATTTACTTCTTAGAGATGTATTGCCGCTAGATGGATAAATCTGTCTAATTTCATCGCTAGCAAGATTAACCGAAGTGATTAACGGGAGTTGAAAATCTCCGCTAACAAAAGGTGTATCCTTTAAAATATAAGTGGCGTTAGCATCTTCTAAATCACTAGTGAATGTATTAAGATGTGATGCGTAAAGCGTTTCGTCTTCTTTATAAATATCAAAATACTTACTAGAAGGGCTTGAAGTAATAATATATTGATAATCACTACTCACTTCGTCACCAGGGAAAAGAGTAGCAGCAACAGGGATATTAGTAGCAGCCCAATTTATATTAAATGAACATCTATTAATAATTCTATTTTGTGATCCATAATTAGTATAGGCACTGCTTTTTTCTCTAATAACTAAGTTATTAGCTTCGTTTTTTTCCTCGTGATAAACACGAGCAGCATAGCCGGCAACAGCACTAGCAAAAGCGATACCAACAATAGAAATAGTTTCTAAGATAGTTGTAATAAGTTTTTTTGTTTTATCCTTCATATATTTTTATCCTTTAAAAAGGGCTTTTTTTATTGTTGAAGCCTAACAACAGCGGTTAACGAACCATAAAGAGGCGTTTTACGAGATGATAAGCTCCCATAACGACACCGATACCTAACGGAATACAGAGCAACATACCGACATCGGTTAAGTGTCCTGTGCCACCTGTTTCGGTAACCCAGAAAAGCTGGACAAGTTGGGAAGCAGCTCCAACGAGAACGCCACCGAAACCGGTAACGCCTTGTGTAACGGCTCCAAAAATTGCAGAAATCAATTTTAATCTCCTTTCTGTACTTTGTACATATCTGTTTTAAGGTTTATTTTTTAATTTGTAAAGATTTTTCTCTTTTTGTGTTGTTTGTGTTGTTTGTGTAGTGTGTCTTATTGTCAAGCCAGACACACTACAAATTAGATCGCTTTTAGACGCTAAAACCAAGTCCTTAAGAACCTTGTTTATTGTGTTTCGCTTTTGAGGCTGCTAGAAAGTTTTTATTTTAGGTGCTCAGCGGCTGAATGAGCCTAGCCGCACGGCCTGCGGATTAACTTTATAAAATTATAACTCCCGTTCACTTCGTTCCATACGGCATAATTTTAGAAAGTCCGACCTAAAGCGAACCGGGCCACTTACAAACTGCCTACGTTGTTTGTTGAAAGTGCCTCGATTGACCGCCTAAGGTCTCTTGTATCCTTTTAAATTACTTCGTAAACCGCTTACTAACAGCCGCAGGCGGGCGGCGGCTTGTTTTATAACTAAAGTTATTAAACAGCGTTTCGCTTTTAAAAGGCTACGCCTTTCTAGCAACCTCAAAAGCAAAACACCGCAAAACTGCGTTTCTTGTGCCTTGCTTTTTCGGTTGCTGCAAAAAGCTAAAAAAAAAGAAGACAGATAACTTCCTCTTTTTAAAATACCTTCGCAAAAATATATAAATGGTGTCATTCGAAAAACAAATTAAAAATTTGGTTACTTTTTCATATAAATTAACGGATTTATTCCAATTCCACCAATGTGCCAAAGTTTCCTCACATAAATAAAACATATTTGCTACTACGGGCGTTTTAATGCAACACCACGCAGTAGCAAACAAGTTTATTTTGTTCAGTTTAGCACATAGGTTTTTCTCGGCATAAATGGCGGGTAGCTACTAAGGTGCTCACAGGTAAGCACCCCTAGCAGCACCCCGACCTAGTACCTACTTACAAAAGAGTTCTATATAAGAACGCCACCGGCAATACTTACTAGGACCTAATTCTTCTGCAACTCTCTTTTTTTGATATTCACAATTTTGAAAGATATATTCTAGTGTTTCACTTGAAATATCATCTTGTATATAATTGAGAGCTTGTGAAACTTCTTCATCACAATTTGTTATAATATCCTCTTTAAGATACCTATATTTTTCTGGTGTATCTTGATGTATAAGATAACGGATCATAGAAGAAACATTTGAACAAGGTTCGATAGAAAGACAATTAGCCGGTATATCATTATGTGAACTAATATATTTAATTAGCGTACTTTTTCTAACTCTAAAGGTTTTCCAAATAACTAAATGTGTATGAAAGGTCTTAGGCTCCCCTGTTTCCTTTAAATCGCTATCGTGATGAATATAAGCATAACGGCAACAATAATCCCTATTAAGGTTTTGAGCAATAAACCAGGCTGTAGCCTCATTTTTTGCGACTTCCCCGACTTTGGGATAGTTTATAATGATTATAAACTTATTATAAGAATTTTCTTTTTTTAATATCGTAAGGTTTGCCATTGATAGTTACCTCTTTTATTAATGATGCATCTAGACCATTAATACCCTTCATTTTGAAGAAGTTATTAATTAGACCGAAATAGGTAATACGAAAGATAGTTTTATCTTTCATTATTATTTTAACATTAAATTGTTTAAGCATAATTTTCTCTTTAAAAATAAAGAGGTAGTAGCCTACCTCTAAGATTTTATTTCTTTCTAATAAAGATGTCTTTAATATCAAGAAATGCACAAACGGGTGCAGCAATGAGAGTTTTTAGAAAAGTCATTAGTCTACATTTTCCTTTAATTCTTCTTGCTCTGCAACCATTTTGAGAGCTTTTTGGAGTGCGTTATACTCTTTACTATTAATAATAGTCTTAGTATAACCTAAGGTAGTGTACTTGCCTTTTGTACCTTTTGGCAAGTTATCATCACAAAGAATGATCGAATAATAAACGGATCCCTCTTTTGATAAATTTCTTTGAACAAAGAGAGTTTGAGCGGTTTTTTCTTCTTGCTCTTGAAGTTGAATTTTTCTATAAGACATTTTTATGTCCCCCTTTGAGAAGATATTAATAAAAAGAAAGCCACTATTTAATGACTTTCTTGTGTTTTAGATTAGACTATTTTTTGAAATGCTT
The DNA here is from genome assembly GCA_024408505.1 of Bacilli bacterium. GTDB lineage: Bacteria > Bacillota_I > Bacilli_A > RFN20 > CAG-826 > UB1719. The sequence goes on from JAKSUZ010000031.1 coordinate 4,504, forward strand.
TTTTTCAAATTTATAGAATTGCTTGAACTCTTTTTTAGTAGGACTATCATAACCAAAGCAAATATTATGGAAATATCTGCTATTATAGGTGTGATGAGAGAATTTACCAAATATAAGAAGTTTCTCTATTTTTCCATTAGTTGAAGCATATTCGATAGAATTAGCTTTTTGAAATTTATTAAGCATACCGTTAGACATAGTTTCTAATCTTTGATCGGCACTAGAACGGATATTATAACCATTAGCAACGATGCAGAAGAAACCGAAAGGTAATTTCAATGTATTTTTACAATAAATATAGCGTCCTTGCTGCTCTCTTAAAAGCTTCCAAACTCTTTCATTATCTTGTGCATTAATATGAATAGGGGCGTCATAGAAGTGTCTCCAAGTAGCAAAGGCGGCAGGCATACCCTTATAAGTTTTTTTAAGTAGAGTATCTTCCCACGATGGGAGATAAATACCGGCA
>JAKSUZ010000032.1 GCA_024408505.1 Bacilli bacterium
ACATCCTTAAAATTGCTTGCTAGAAAGATATAATGATATAATTATTGCGAAACTTGAAGCGAACCCCAAAAGTTGGACAACCAACTGGAGGGGTTTTCTTTATGAGATGGAAGGATTCTTTGGACTATTAAAAAGAGAAATGTTCTATGGTAGTGAATTTCATTATCATAACTTTAACCAATTTAAAAGAGCGTTAATTAATTATATTAATTGGTATAACAAAGAAAGGCCCTTAAAATGAGCCCTGCTCAATATCGATTAAAGTATTGTAACAAGAGTTACGATTGTTAATTAAATACAAAAAGCAGGAGCGATGGGCATCGCATAAACGTTAGTGTAATTGTCTACAACTTCACCGCTGGCATCAACCGACTTCGCTCTATCACTCTCATTCGTACGAGGCGAACGTAACCATAGGTAACAACCATAATTAGGAGTAATTTTATTATTGACACCTGCATAAGAAGATTTGCTACCTACATACTTACCAGAAGAAACTTCTATCCGATTTGGTATGGCGCCATCAAGCCCTTTAATTTGATGTTTAATTCTATCATTGTCATCAGCGCCCTTATAATAGGTATAAGTGGTTGTGCTAGGCTCCTCATGCTCATGACTAGCCTTACCCATTTCAACTGGAGACAATAAGAATAATTTATCTTCTACGGTTTGTTCTTCCCATGCAGGCGTTGCTAATTCAGAGTTATAAATATTGATATATTTAGCAGTGGTTTTTAATATACCTTCTTCTTTCAATTCATTTGGAAGCATATCTAAAACTGATGTATCAGCGTATTTTGAATCAGTAGAGAATTCCACACCTTCTTTTTCAAACCAATGTAAGTCTCCTCCGCCTCCTTTAGTTAACGCTTTATGAATTGAAGAATTCTTATAATCGTGATTAGCGGTATTATCATCACTAGTGTCTTCCCAATAAGTCGCTAATGAATAACCATATGTATCGCTAATCAAATCGGCAAATTCAAAAGTAATACCTATCGCTTTACTTGGATCAGGGTCGCTACCATCAGTGGGTAATTTAGTATAATCTTCATTAAAGCCGATAATTCTTACTGTTTGATATAATTCGCCATCACTAATAACATCAGCACCATCGCCCGCAGTGTCTTGATGTTGTAGTTGAACTCTTTTGCAATTTAATTCTGGCTTTTCAGGATCATAAATATCAAAATATTTATCCGCTAAACCCATTTCCGATAATTGACTAATTTCTGACCAAGGATAAGCATCGAGATTTTCTCTTGGTGGAATGGTAGTAGCTTTTATAGTGCCAGTACTATTCGCATCTAAATTAACAATTATTTTTCCTTTAATGTAATCGAAAGCGCCGGTTGAACTACCGGTACCAATAAAAGCTAAATTCTCTTTAAAAACTGGGAGACAATTATCATTAGGTTCGACTATTATAGGCACATCAACACCGGCTGGAACGGTAAACAAAACTCCTATGTCATGCGGCGTGCCGCCATAACGTAATTTGCAATTTCTACTATCATCGGTAAGTTTGATTGTTGCAGTTGCATAGGGGGTATAAACAGCATAAACAGTAAAACTTTTTGTTATGGTATATTCACCATCTATTACATCAGGAGTGTTTGGCGACAAACCCCAACCGGCAAAATTGTGATTCGCTTTAGTCGCGGTTTGCTTATCTATGCCAGTAATATTTTTCCACTCAGTACCACTTCCAATTTTGTCAATTGATTCGTCAGCGCCAGCATCTAAGTTTCCACCATTTGCGTTAAAAGTAATTGTATAAGTAGTAGGATCATCCCAATGCGCGTATATAGGAGTTGTTATGCTACTAAGAGAATGACCGAATTCAAATTCTTTGTCTTCAGCACCACTACCTTGCTTGTTTACGTACCAGCCTTTAAAAGTATGGTTCTTAAAAGTTGGTGTCCAAGTCGGTTTTACGGTTTCTTTATCATCAATATATGTCTCAGTATAGGTCTCTTCGGTCGCTGCTGGATTGTCGAAATGATACACTAACTCATGAACGACTGGAACGGGGGTGAAACTCCAGTGCGCGTGTATGTTTGTTACTTCGCCTTCAAGAGAATCACCAAAAGTAAATGGACTATCAGGGGGTGTGTATTGCTCATTATAATACCACCCTTCAAATGTGCGATCATCATAACTTGGTGTCCAAGTTGGCTCTTTGGTTTCGTCATCACCAACATATGTCTCAGTATATGTTTTGCCTGTCCCGTTATCAAAGTTATAAACTAGATTATGAACGACTGGGGCGGATTCAGGACTCCAATGTGCATAAATAGTAGTAGTCTTACCAGTAAGCGCCTTACCAAAAGTAAATTCCTCATCTTCTTCCTTATTTTCTTGCTGTTGGTTCATATACCAACCTTCAAAAGTATGGTCTTTAAAAGTCGGTGTCCAAGTAGGTTCTTTAGTTTTTTCATCATCAATATATTTCTCAGTAAAGGTATTTTCGGTGTCGTTATCATAAACATAAACTAGATTATGAACAACCGTGGGAGAAGGGGTGGGTCCGGGATCATCGCCCCCTCCACAACTTGCTAAAAGAGAAACTGCCATTAATGGCATTACAATAAAACCTAACTTTTTCATATAATGAAAACCTCTATCTAAAATAATTATATATTATCTAAATTAATATGTGATAAAACTCGTGATATAATGATATAACAATTGTGTCCAACAAATAGGGTTCACCTCAACTTAGGAGTTTTTTATATGAATAAATTTAAGTTATTGGTTGCGCCTTTATTAGTGATTCCTTTTATTGCTGCTTGTAATAACGGTGGGGGAGATAAACCTACTGAAGTTAAATTCTCACTTTCGAGTGATTGGCCGATAACAGTTGATGGGAAAGTCGCGACTGTGACTATTGATTGGACGCCAAATGACATAATTAAATTCAATTCTTTTACTTTTACTGCGGATCCAGTTAAGGATAATACAGTGACTTTTGATCAAACTGGTGACCCTCGACCAATGACAGTAACTATCACTTTTAACGAAGATATTACTGAAGATATTAATGGTACATTAAGCTTTGCTTATGAAGATACAACCGCGAAGACAACAGGTAATAGTAGTGTTAGCGTTACCATTTATGGTCCTCGTTCAGTATTGCCAATTAAATGTTTGCATTATCAGCATTTAGCCGGAGAGACCCATTTAGTGTCTGAAGAACAATTCGAATATAACGACAAAGGATTATTAACTAAAAGTTTTAACGAATTTAAAATGTTTGAGGCAAACGAAACTCATGAATATGAATACGATGATAAGAATAACATGACTAAAGATGCCTATGTTATGAAACAGACGGGAGAACCTGACTATGGTTTTGATACAACTTATACTTACGAGTATGATACCAAAGATAGGATAACAAAAATGACAACACATAAAGATGGTAGTAGTGATGGTATTGGAGAATATACTTATGAATCTGACTCAACAGATTGGTCTACTTATAAATATAGCGAGAGTGGTGGCACTATTTTTAAAAATATTACACGTACTTTTGAAGATGGCTTATATGTAAAATCAGTCGATTCAATTAGAAATGAATATTGTTACTATACTTGGGATGAATATAAATGTAATACCAGAGTTGTAACTTATGGGGCCGAAGGAAAGATACTCGCTAATCTTGAATCAGATGAAACTTATGAATATCATAAGAATTCACCAGATAAAGTTAAAAAATATGTTTTGTCAAATTATGAAAGTGGAGAAATAGAAAGAAGTTATACCACTCTAACTGAATATGATGAGCGTGATAGAGTAACAAAAATTACAGATTTCAATGGACAACAACTCAGTAAGTATTTAGAGTACGAATACGCTAATTAATTCCTTATATTAATTCTTTCTTATAAGTAAATTTGGTCGCGAAACTTGAGGTTGAGCGACCTTTTGCAAAAATGATATCATTATATAATTGTATAATTTCAGT
>JAKSUZ010000033.1 GCA_024408505.1 Bacilli bacterium
GCGAGTTCTTTTAATAGACTATCGTATTCTTTTTCGTCGAATGATTCTCTAGAGTTACGGATGATGTCTTTACTGGAGATTGGTTCCCAGGTAAATTCGATTCCGGTGAATTTGTTATTAGTTCTTGTATAAGAAACACTTAAATCTTTTAAGTATCCAAGTTTTCTAAGTTTATCAACATTGGCTTTGATGAATTTAGAATTGATATTAGCCTTAACGGTTGATGTTGGTACTCCTAAGGTTTCGTATACGAAGTGATCATAATTATCGTAGAACCTACCAGTGGATACGTATTGCATGAGTTGTTTATAAATGATTTTGGCGTACTTTCCTTTGATCGCGGTGAAGTCAAATAATGGGAACATCGTATATTCTCTTGCGAAGTTATTGAAGTATTTTACGAATTCATTTGAAACGTTATATTTGATTTTCTTAGTTGATTTATCAACAAGAATCTTCTGGAAGAGTGGGAACATTAAGAATTTGTCTTTGATTTCTAAGGCGATAGAGCCGGCACCGATTTTCTTAAAGGTTCCAATAACTAGATCGTTAAATGAATCTTCGGCAATATTTTTTTCGACTCTCGCGAGTTGGCGGAAGTCGTTGAATGATAAGTTGATGGATTGAGTGCCTTTGTTTTTAACGGTTGATATTAATGCGACGAATACGTTTAGCTCTAGTTGTGATAACTGCGTTATGTTTAACGAGTTAATCGGATTTGTGTATTTAACAAGTACGTTATGTTTGGCCATAGTCTCAACCTCTCACTTGAATATTCTAGTCTTATTTCAACCACCATGCAACATTTTTATTGGTTGATATTCTCCAACCACTTTGCGAAAAATAGGTTTAAATTTTAGAAATTCTAAAATTTAATTTATTCCGTGTTTGGGTTGAACTTGAGTATCGAGATTTCAACTTTATTTATAAAATAAATAAAAACTTTCCGTACTTGGGTTGAACTGCTGTTTTTTGGATGGAAAGAACTGGTTTATCGCGCATAATGCGTATATGTTTTTCGTTCCGTGTTTAGGTTGATTCATGAATAGCTTCTGCTGCGACATCCATTCCGTTTTTGGGTTGAAGTTACGGAAATATCTAGGAAAATGCGCGTTTTCTCTAATTCCGTGTTTGGGTTGAACTTAGTTGCGAGATTATCTTTTATACTACGTATAAGTTAGTTCCGTATTTGGGTTGAGGTTATAAGGTATGCGTTACGCGCGTGCGTGTTGAGTGTTCCGCTTTTGGGTTGAACTTATATGGTGAGAATGACTTTTATACTACGTATAAGGTAATTCCGTATTTGGGTTGAACTCCCGGTAAGGGCTTACATGATCAGATTATTTATACAGTGTACGAAAATGACCTTCATTACTATGTAATGGGCTGTTCCGCTTTTGGGTTGAACTGCCATATTCATTCGATGAAAACTAGGGTTTAACCTTTGGTTAAAAGGTGTTCCGTGTTTGGGTTGATGTTCATATCGAGATTAGGATTTATGCTATGCATAATGGTATTCCGTATTTGGGTTGAACTCCGTCAAAATCACTAGTTATACTATGTATAAAGTCGTTCCGTGTTTGGGTTGAACTTAGGGGTCGAGATTTAACCTATATTATATATAATATAAGTATTCCGTGTTTGGGTTGAATACACCTAGATGATCTAGCGTTATTCCGTATTTAGGTTGATATGCCAGGAATGTTCGATAGAATAAGGCTTTTTACAAAGTAAGCTTTCGCTATACGTATACGCGTCACGCGTACGTGTTAAGTGTTCCGTGTTTGGGTTGATTTGGCTGAGAATGCCGATTAAATCTACCTTTTTGTGAAATTCCGTGTTTGGGTTGATGTTGTGGAAAACTCCGAAAGTCACGATGATTGCTTAATTTGTTCCGTGTTTGGGTTGAACTTAATCTATATAACTTGTTATATCATCTTGAATTCTCCACAATGTCACTTAAAACACCAGGAAATATTAGCTTAACAATACGCGTTTTATTATAGTGATTTTAACTTAAATATTCGATTTAAGATAAGTTGACTCTAATCTGGGATTATTTAACGCTGAATAGTCTTACGTGTCTTAAAACGCTTGTTTTGTGGATAAGTCTTACACGCGTGTTACGCGCTTTAAAAGTCATTAGACTCCGACGTCTTAACATAGTTAAGGAGTTCCGTAGTTGGGTTGATGTCCTCTATATAATAAATAGTTCTATCTAAAGATAGGCTAGTTCCGTAGTTGGGTTGATTCAATATTCATTCCGTATTTAGGTTGAAGAGCGTTCAGTGTTTGGGTTGAGCGTGTTCCTACTTTGGGTTGAGGGCCTTCCGTTTTTAGGTTGAAGTTATAAAAGTAAGCAAAATTTTATATAAAATATATTTAAAAAGAAATCTTTAAAGGGGGAGATAAAATAAAGGCGAACAAGTCGCCATCAATTCCCCTCGATTAATTTTTAAACGCTTCGCTAGATAAAGCCTTACGGCTAATTTTGCAGGTCTTACGACCAAGAAATTTGTTTTGAGTAAGGATCTATTCATTTTCTAGTTTGAGCTAAGTTAGTGGCAATGAGTTACTTCACTGCTGCTACTTAGTTCGATCATCTGGATATTAACAAAATTTAGTGGCTAGTTCCACCACTTTCCGTACTTAGGTTGAATTATGAAATTTTTGGAAGGTGCCCCACTATCGAGTCTAGGATTAGCTTTCTTGCGTATATTCGCTATGTGTACATGTATGCGTAGATGACGCAGGCAGGATTAGCACCCTTAAAAAGTTATATAATGATATAATGATATAATTATTTAATTGTATAATTTTTGTTGTAATATTCTTAGGACTTATAATATAATCATTCGTGTCAGAGCATTATTTCAGGTCAATGATATAATGATATAATGATATAACTTTTACACAAAGGAGACATGTATGATAACCATTACTTGTTGTACTCAAAAAGGCGGCGTGAGTAAGACCACTACTTGTGAAGCCATTATTCTCTATTTACGGAAGCAAGGCTATAAAGTCTTAGCGATTGATCTAGACTTACAAGGAAATTTAACTAGTTATCTAGGTGGCGATAATAAATACGATGCCTTCGATGTGTGTTTAGGAAAAGTTAAAATTGAGAAAGCGATTGAAAATGATTTAATTGCTGGTGGCGCGAATCTCGCGTATCTTAACCAATTCTTTGAAACTAATAAATTAACCGCGATTAAGACAAAGCTTAAAACCGTTGAGAAACAATATGATGTGTGCGTAATTGATACTCCACCTGCGATTAATAGAACAGTTCTTGCGGGATTATGTGCAGCCGATTACGTGATTATGCCTAGTGAGCCTACACGTGATGCGCTTGATGGAATTCTTCAAACTCTAGAAGCTGTTAAGTCCGTGAAGAAGAGTGCGAATAGTGGTTTAGAAGTCCTTGGCGTGCTTATGGTTAAGTACAAAGAAAGATATACCGTTCATAAGCAATTCTTAAATTATTGTACGAAAGCTAATAAGTTCCCCGTCTTTAAAACTAAGGTCAGAGAATCACAAGCGATCAATAATGCGAAAACCAATAATGATAACTTCTTTGATAAGCAATATATGAAAGCGAATGCGGTCATCGATTACTGGAATTTTGCGAAAGAAGTTGAGAAGAAAATCGGCTTAAAGAAATAA
>JAKSUZ010000034.1 GCA_024408505.1 Bacilli bacterium
GTAGTAGAATCAAACTTCTCTTTAAGAGAAATATAGGTAATCCCTCTATTAGTTAGCTCTTCTATGATTTTTAATAAATCTTGCGCACTTCTAGCAAGTCTACTAATAGATTCTGTTATAAGAGTATCTCCTTCTCTTATAAAGGCCATCATCTTAGAGAATTCTGGACGATCAAGATTCTTACCTGATAATTTATCAATATAGACCTTATCTGCTTTACACTCCTCCGCCATTAATAATTGACGTTTCTCATTTTGTTCTTTAGTCGAACATCTAACATAAAAAATAATCATATAATGATTCCTCCTTAATTTATGTAGGAAAGAGATTATATCAAAGATAAAAAGAAATCGCTCACAAGGAGCGAAATCTTTTAATAATTATTTAGGATTACGCTGCTACTATTTTATCAGCGTAAGTACTCCAACCATCTTTCTCTTGGAATATTTTTACCATTTTGTCGTTAGCGACTTTAAGCGCTGACAGCGCTTCACAATAAATGAATGCGACTGCGCCTAAGTTAGGAATGTTATCGGGATTTTCTATGACAAAAGCGGTTAAATCTACTGTTTCTAAGATTGAACAATTTTGAAATGCTACTGTACCAATTGAAGTCACCTTTTTAGGGATATAAATAGTTTTGAGTTTTTTACAACTAGTGAAAGCATAATCTCCAATAGTTTCTAACGACGAAGAACTACTGATAGTTGCTTTTGATAATTCACTGCATCCCAAGAAAGCGCTATTTCCGATTAAAGTTACTTTATCAGGAATAGTGATTTCAGTAAGCTTAGAGCAACCATAAAAAGCATATTCCCCAATAGTAACTAATGACGAAGAACTACTAATAGTTGCTGTTGACAAACTACTGCAACTCTGAAAAGCGTTATTACCAATAGATGTAACACCATTGGGGATATTAATATTCGTGAGCTTAGAGCAGCCATAAAAAGCACTATTTCCAATAGTAACTAACGATGAAGAGTTAGTAATAGTTGCTGTTGACAAACTCTTGCAACTCTGAAAAGCGCTATCACCAATAGATCTCACATTATTGGGAATATTAATAGTGGTGAGTTCAGTGCATAACCGGAAAGCATCACCACAAACAACGTTGCACGAATTATGAATGGTTGCACTAGTGATTTGATCGTTGCTGGCTTTAACTAATAATAAATATTGGTTGCCACTTTTACCAGGCAAATAACGACAATTGCCTTCCGTGGTATAAGTTAGATTACAACCAGTAAAAGCATCAGCACCAACTGAAATAATAGCATCAGGAATCTCCATAGTCGAAAGTAAAGAGCAGTCATAAAAAGCACCCTTGCCAATTGAAGTTAAAGAAGCTTCCGAGCCACATTGAACAATTGCTAATTTATCGCAGCAACTAAAAGCATAATCGCCAATAGAAGTCACGTTGCCGGGAATTACAATACTAGTTATTTTACACGATTCGAAGGCATGCGCACCTATTGTTTTTAGAGTATCATACGCTAAAGTAGTATAAACCGTTTCTAAAGAAGTACAATTAGCGAAAGCATATTCACCGATTTCAGTAGTTTTGGTTTGAACACTGAACACAGTCAAAGCACACGATTCAAAAGCATGCGCACTAATTGAAGTAATATTAGTAAGATTGCTAATTTCACTTAACGATGTGCAATATGCAAATGCATATTCACCAAGCGAAGTAACTGAAGAAGGAACAGTAGCTTTAGTTAATGATGTACAAGACTTAAAAGCATTATCAGGAATTGCAGTTATTTTATCTTTTAAAGCTAATTCACTAAGATAGTCTTTACCTTTCTCTCCAGCGCTTACAGTTGTGATATCTTCACCATAGATACCTACATTATATGTGCCACTCTTAGAATAGGTATGAGATTTGTTATTATCAACAGTATTGTCTCCCCAATCAACAGTAATCTTTTTAGAGGCCGTACAATCAAAACTAAATGTTAAATCAGCGTTACCACTCGGAATCACTAATTTCATATTTGCGGCTAATTGATTAGTCGCAACTTGATCAAATTGAGCTTTAAAAACATTATCGCCTCCAACTATAGGTGTAACTGTTGGATCTTTATCCCAACCTGAGAATTGATAAACATATGAACTAGTCGTAGGACGAGTTGGAGTGTCGCCTTTATATTCTGCATAAGATCCTACTGGAAGCTCATAAGGATCAACTAAAGGGGTATTATCATAATTAACCCATTTTACTGTTCCTTTTTCTTCAGGTTCATCAGTTAAAGCAACTGTAACCTCAATATCATTAGTAAGATACTCTAAAGGAATCTCTAAACTAGCGGATTTATTATCTTGTTCAGGATCATAAGTACAATGAGTAGTAATATCGGTATTACTATCATCTTGCAATATAACCGAAGTTAAACCATTTAAGATTTTTTTATTGGCGGTTACAGTAATAGTGCCTACATAAGCTTTATCAGTAGGAAGCTCTTTTTCCTCGATATCAGTACCTTCAGTAGCCATTGAAATATGATAAGTAGTCACTGGTGGTTCTGGTTCATCTACATCAATAGTAATATTTTTAATTTCATCTTTACCAGTAACTCCAGTAGTGGTATCAGTATAAGCAAAGCTTAAAGTGCCAGTAACATCTTCATCTAATCCAGCATCGCCGAATTTAATATAAATATTAGTGGGTGAAGAAGTTGTGGCTTCCGCTGTAACTTCATCAGCGTGTTTTGTTCCATAAGTGAAATCAAGATTAGAGAAAGTAATAGAATCACTCGCAGGTTCCCAATTTAATTCAACCATCGCACTATGAGTGCCTTCATCGTATTTTACGGTAGAAGCGGTAACGGAAAAACCCGGTTTATCTCCTGCTACTTTAATATTAATATCATTAACCTTGCCTTCGCCTTCTTTCTTAGCGGTCTTATCACTATAATGAAACTTTAAATCGCCTTTATCATTAGTGCTTAAAGCACTAGCGAAGGTAATTGTTAATTCTAAAGGACGATCACCAATTGTTCCTGATGTAACCGTAGCAGTAGTAGATCCGCTATCAAGTGTAAAAGTAAAATTGCTAAATTCAATCGAATGATTAGTTGGAGTCCAATCTAAATGAACCATTATAGTATTATCTTCTTTTAAAGTAACTGAAGATTCTTGAATAGAAAACTTAACATCCTCTGATGGAGTCGAGCCGCCTCCACAGTTAGTTAAAAATGATATTGCCATTAAAGGCAAAACTAATAAATTGAGTTTCTTCATAATTAAAACCTCATTTTCATTATACACAAAAAGATACAAAGTGTAACTTAATGTCTACCCTAAGGTTATATAACTATAGGGTTTAAAAACCGATTTAAGTTACATTTTTGTCCCATAAGGCTATACCCTAAAGTTATGCCGGGTTTGCATGTTCTAAAAATTTCGAATATAATCATCCTTACCATAAAGAGTGTGGCGAGAGGCAAGCTCAATGACCCACCGGCAACTTACTAGAGAATAGCAAAGTGCCAAGGCTTGATAGATGGGATATTTTTTTATCTATTAATCC
>JAKSUZ010000035.1 GCA_024408505.1 Bacilli bacterium
CCTATTTAGGCGTTACTCAATCTGCTTTAAGTAAATATGAAAGTGGTAAATTACAGCCGCCTTTTGATGTCCTATTAAAGATGAAAGAACTTTATAAAGTTCCGATTGATATTATGCTAGGCGCTGCCACTAACAAAGAAATTCTTCGTTATATGCGCACTAACAAATTCTTTAAGAAAGCTTTCGAAACTTATGATCAAGCGATGGAGGCTAGTATCTCATCTAAAGGTTTAGATGCAATGATAAAGGAGTACTTTAATACACCATGGAAGAAGAAAAGCAAATAAGTAAAACATCTAAAATAATTATTTCCGTTGTTATCTCTTTAATTGCAATTGGTGGTGTACTCACTCTCGTCTTTTGCCGTGACTTAATTGATTTTTCAATTAATAACACGAACTGCGCTACCTTCCCTCTAGCGATGATTACCTTTGGTAAATGGTTAATCATTCCTATAGGAGTAATGGCAATCGCGAGTGTCTCACTTATACCAATTATCGTTTTTAAAAACGAAGATGTTGGTAGATATATCCTTTATGGAATGGCGGCCGTTATCTTAGGCTTATCAATTTATTTATATTTCTTTACCGGTAATTTCAGGATGCCTGAAGACATTGGATCAAAAATCTTTACCATCATTTCAATTATTATTGCATTCATCTTTATACTCTTAGCAATGTATTTAACATTGTCCGCACCATATTACATCGCCACTAAAACCGTATTTATCGGAGTAGCGCATATTGTAATTATTATCCTAATTCCATTCTTACAATGCGTAGCATGTTACCTTACAACCCTTAATGGATTCTGGTGGGGCTTACTAGCAATTGTGCTTCAAATCGTTCCACTTATATTTGCTATTAAATTTGTAATAGGCGAATTCTAATCATCAAATAAATCAGACTCAATTTCGGATATATATTTAAAGTAAATTCTTTCGTTATCGATAAAGATAATAACTTTATTATCATTATCAATTTTCTTAACTTTACCTTTCTTAGTTAGATACTTACCGCCCATCTTCATTACATCTGGTTTAAAGTAAGTAACTTTAATTAATGCATTAGGAGTTTTACTTAATATAATTAATTTTCTATTTAATTCATCGATTCTATCTTGAAGTAATCTTTTCTGTTCAACAGTCGTTCTCGCTGTCTCTAAGATAATATGATCAAAACCAGTTAAAGCCGCAAACGGCATAAACTGCGCCGCCATCTTATCTGTTCCCATTAACTTACGGTAAGGCTTGAACTTATGTTCATGATTAATCATTTCTTGCTTAGTCATGCCTTATGTCCTCCAATCTGGGTATTACGAACTTTCGTGGTTCCTTCTTTTAGATAAGATGTACCTTTCAGCACTGCATTCTTTCCATATTTACTCTTAATCTTATTAAGCGTATCTTGAATCTTCTCTTCCTTTCGTAATTTATTTACGAATTCGGCTTCTTTTTCATAATCACCGAATAAGTCTAATTGTTCATAGTTATCTTCTTTCACGCTATCTTTATCAAAGATATGCGTCGCAACAACGCCAATCCTTCTCACTAATAAATTAGGATCACTATTTTCTTTAAAAATAGACACACACGCATTTTGAATTAAAGAGCTTGAAGAAGTGAAATGTTTTAGATTACATGAACCACCAGTAGGAGAAGGCACTAACTGTCCAACATAAGACTTCTCAATATCAACCGGCTTAATCTTTTGATTAACTAACTTCTCATAACCTACCCAACACACAACTTGATCAGTAACAAGTTTCTTTTTACTTAAATCCATCGCTAATAAGTCTGCCATTTCTTTAATCACAGTAATGGTTTCACTATAAGTGTATGGTCTAGATAATACTTGACCTTGAGACAGTGATTTATTAATCGGCTGATATTTTTTAATATCACTAATAAGAGTAGGCTCTACTCCCCAAGCATGATTAATAATGAGTTCAGCATTAATTCCAAATATTTGGAATAATGAATCTTCATCTTCAAGCGAACGTTTCGCTACATCATACAAAGTATGCATCCCATTCGCTTCTAGTCTTCTAGTTATCCCTGGACCAATTCTCCAAAAATCCGTTAAAGGTTTATGATTCCAAAGCAATGTTCTAAACTTCGTTTCATCTAAGAAACCTATTCTTACTCCGTTCTTATCTGGCTTCGCCTTCTTCGCGATTGTGTCCATCGCAACCTTAGCTAAGAATAAATTTGTTCCAATTCCAGCTGTCGCAGTAATCCCAGTCGCCTTAAATATTTCATTAACCACTTTACTCGCTAATCCTTCGGGAGGTAGTTTATATAAACTAAGATATTTAGTAACATCGATAAATACTTCATCGATGGAATAAACATGGATATCATCTTCTCCAAAATACTTTAGATATATTGAATATATCTTCCCACTCATTTCCATATATTTCGCCATTTGAGGAGTCGCAACTATATAATCTAACTCTAAAGATTTATCTTTAAGTTCATCGTCATCGTAACTCTTACCTCTAAACTTTTTATATCCATTTTTCTTAAATCTTTCTTTATTAATTTCTTTCACACTGTGAATGACTTCAAAGAGGCGTGCACGAGAAGGAATGCCATATTGTTTAAGTGAAGGTGATACCGCAAGACATATAGTCTTCTCAGTTCTAGACTTATCTGCCACAACAAGATTAGTCTTCAATGGATCTAACTTTCTTAAAACGCATTCTACAGATGCATAGAAGCTTTTTAGATCGATTGCAAAGTAAGTCCTTTCCTTCATAATGTAAAAACATTATAGATTATTTATTAATCCTTAATGTATTTAATTTATTAAATAATGTCCTAAAAATAGGACTAATAAAAAATATTTCACTTTGTGCACCACAAGTATAAAATACTGTGCTACTATAATCTCAGGTAGTTCGAAATACCTGTAGTCATTGACTACTTCTATACTCGAAAGATATAGAACATACTTCGTACCTTAGGTATGTAAAAAGTAAGAGTATACTAACAGACCCAGAGACTAGATAATTAATATCAGTCGATGAAGGGTCGTTTTTTATTTATAAACTTTTTAAATTGTCCGATATTCCAGACAAAAATTTGACGATTTTGAGCATTTATTGACCGATTTATCGGCATTACAGATTGTTTCGTTATTTTTCTAATAGAATTAGAACGTTATGACAGTCGCCTTTACCGACAACGGCTTTAACTTATTTAACTGGGGAG
>JAKSUZ010000036.1 GCA_024408505.1 Bacilli bacterium
TGTTAGATAAGATACCGCTTAACATAAACGGTAAAGTTGATAAACGTGCGTTACCTAAAGTTGAACTTTTAAATGCCTCCAGTAAAATTGTCGGTCCATCTTCAGTATTAGAGTACAAGATTTTGAAATGCGTTAGTAAAGTGTTAAATATTGATTCAAACTTATTAAGTGTAACTGCTGATTTAGAAACATTTGGGCTTAATTCTTTGACTGTTATTAAATTAGTATCTATTTATAAAAATGAACTAAAACTTAGTATTACACCCGCGGATGTCATAAATAATCCTACAATAAGAGACCACGCTAGAATTTTAAGTAAAAAACCTAAATATAAACCAATTCACATTTATAGTTATATTAAAAATAAACCTAAATTAGTGTTCGTTCATCCTGGACAAGGAGGGGCAGAATCATATCATCGTTTAGCGAATTTAATTGATAAAGATATATCATTCTCATGTATTGAATATCATAATCTTTATAAACCAAAACAACGAATAAAAGGCATTAAAAACATCGCCCTTTATTACGTTAAATTGTTAAAACAACATCAGCCACGCGGCCCTTATAATTTAGGCGGTTGGTCTTATGGCGGCAATATTGCTTATGAAATGGCGGCTATTCTACAAAAAATGGGTGAAAAAGTTAATAATCTATTTCTACTTGATACGATTATTATTAAACCTAAATCTCCTAATGAATTAAAAGCCTTATTAAAACTTATGGATATAGAGATGAAGAAAAATAAGCAAAAATTGATGAAAGAACTATCAAAAGTAATTGAAGATAGTTTTATGGACAATAATAAGTTTAACTTTTATAATTATAATCTTTATGTTAAGGTATCAAAATTTGCTTCCGAAGATTTTGGAAATTATAGACCATCTACATATGATGGAAAAATTATTTATTTTAAAGCTAAAGGCAATAATAGAAATTATTCTATTTCTTATCTTAAACATGTAAACTTTTACCAAGTTCCAGATGTCCATAATGATATAATGAACAAAAATTCTATTAAAATTATCGCAAAAGTCATTAAAAAGAAACTGATTAGTTAATAATCTTGTAGTTAAAGATGAGCGAGATACTATACATTTTTTATTAAGAAAAAAACTAGTCTTGTGTTTCCACAAATTCACCCATTATTCGATGTTTGATATTTTTGTCATTATGTCTAACGCGAAGTAGAGCGCGCCTAAGAGAATTTACATACGTAAATTTTAAGGTGTTGTCAAAAAAAATGAGTCGTTAACAAAATGCTGTTTAGTTCATTGTCACCTTCTTTTTCTAATGTGGTTTCCGCGAAGATATAAAGCAAAATTTGTGAGCAATTTCACTAGAATGGTCGGAACGACGAGAAGGGACAGTAACTTTGTCCGAAACGTTTCTTATTTTTCCTTATCGTTCCCTTTCGTTCCAAATCGTTCTTTTTCGTCCAAAAAATTCGTCCCTTTTTGTTCCTTTTCGTCTCTTTTATAATATCCATTTATTGTTTTTTTAATGTATAATTAATTTTAGATAGAGGTTTTCATACATGAAAAGACTAGGATTATTAGTAATGCCGTTAGTAGCAATATCGTTTTTAACTAACTGTAGCGAGAGTAAACCTTACAAGACTGTTAAGCGAACAGTCAGTTTTAATATTCCCGATTGCAAAATGCTTTATGGCAGCACAGAAATTGATAGTAGTGGTACCGAAATAGAGTTACCTGATATTAGTCCGTGTTATGTTAAGTTTTTATTGAAAGCGGATGATAATACCTATATGAAACCAAGCGATATAACGCTTGATAAAACCACTGATTATACTTTTGATAGTGATAGCGGCGATTTATTAATTAATGTTCAATCTGATCTTAATATAACTGGTTCTTGTGATATGTATAAATCATTAGAAGAATGCACTTGGTCACAAATATCACAAATTTCTAATTTAGGGAAAGCCAGTGATGCATTTAGTGTTGGTGATACTAAAACTGTCAAAGTAAATGGATTAAATCATAAAGTTAGAATTATTGGTTTTAATCATGACGAGTTATCTACTTCTACAGAGCAAGCACCAAAATATGCTAGTATTACTTTTGAATTTGCCAACGTGATTACTAATTCGAACAGAGTGACTACTACTATTTGGGATGGAGTGTACCAAACTAGTGGTGATAATTTCGATTATCGGGAATCTATTATCAATAGTTTTTTAAACAATACAGAAGATAACAATAGCGTAATTAATATGCTTCCTAGTAGCGGAGATATTAAAAATCCTGATTTAAGAGAAGTTATTAAACCAGTTGATAAAAAAGTAGGCGTATCAACTGATAGCGGGCATAGTTATATTGCGACTAGCTTTGATGGCGATGCTCATCCGTACCCCTATCTTTTCCTGTTAGCGCACGATGAAATAACCAAAGATCGTCGCGAAAGTTATGCTGCTAGTAATGAAGGGACAACCTATGAATATTACAAGCAACACGATGATAAAAATTCAAGAATTAAAAAAGTAGCTGGATTAGGTGTTAGTAGAACTTATTGGCTCCGTTCGCCCCGGCCTCATCCTACTACGCATAATAATAGTTGTGCATGGCATGTTTCTATGAGCGGTGACCTCTTCGGAGATCTTACTGTTTATAATGAATTATTTGGTGTCGCTCCTGCTTTCTGTATTTAATTAACGGGCGGAAGTCCTGTTAGTGCAGTGGTTGGAACCAAGTTAACATAATATTTTGAATGTCTCCGCTAAATTCTTTAAAAAACTAGATACTATCTATACTTTAGGGTAAAAATATATAAAAGATTTTAATCGTCTCAAAATGTCTCCGTGTCCTCTAGAATATCGATAAAATCTAACTTTTTTCAAAAATGGTCGGAACGACGAGATTCGAACTCGCGACCTCTTCCACCCCAAGGAA
>JAKSUZ010000037.1 GCA_024408505.1 Bacilli bacterium
CCTGTTCCCATCCCGAACACAGAAGTTAAGCACTGTAGTGGCAAAGGTATCTAGCGTTAGCTAGAGAGAATAGCGAGCTGCCGGGCTTTTTTATTGGATAAAAATATAAGTAAAGAATGCTCTTTACTTTAACATTGAATTTTTTTTTCTAATTTTTTATAATTATTAGGTTAAATCTACATAGGAGATTTATTATGAAGAAAATTATTGCATTATTATTGCCGTTAGGTGTGCTATCAACCTCAGCGGTTTTTAATTACAAGTTTGCCAAAAATAATTTAAAAAATAGTGAGATAATTACCCAGAGAAATATCTATAGCGAAAAAAATAATAAAAATCAAGGAAGCAATATTATATGGCCTACTACAGGTGGTGATGTTGTATTAGAAAAGGACGAAAATTTGAATGATACTTGGTATATTTCTGAGGGCGTTACAAATCTATATTTGAATGGGCACGTTTTATCCGTTGATGACGGCAATATTATGATTACGGGCAGCGCAGTTCTCAATATTTATGATGGTGGCGAAGTAATAACTCATAAATATCGTGTTGATGAAACAAATCATGTATGGGTATTGGATAACGATGGCGAGAATACCATTGTTGGTGGCGTTATTTATGATAATAGTAAATCTGTAAACCGGTCTCTCATCGCGACCTACAGCTCCGCTAAGTTAACAATTAACGGAGGAACAATTTGTGGATCGAGAGCACGCGCTATTAGTTCTGCAAATTTTTCAACTATCACAATGAATGGTGGGTCCATATCTGGTAATTGTTGCGATAGTGATGGTGGAGCTATTGATGTTGGAGACAATAGTTCGTTCATATTAACCGATGGATTAATCTCAGAAAATTATGCTATTTTAGAAAGTGATGGTGGTGGTGGTGCAATCCATTCTGGCGGGGATGCTAATCTCACTATTAATGGCGGAAAAATAACCAAAAATAAATGTACTGGTCCTATTTTTTCGTGGGGAGGGGCGATTTATTCTGATGGGAACGTGACTATTAACGGTGGTGAAATTTCGTATAACGAAATAATTAGCGACACTGAGCAAGCTAGTGGTGGTGGAATAGCGATAAATCCTAATTATACTACTGCTGATCTTGTTATGAACGATGGACTAATTACTCATAACATTGCTAAGAATTTGGATGCAACTAAAGGATATCATAGCTATGGTGGAGGTATATCGGCTACTACTTTTCACTTACACGGTGGTGAAATCTCTTATAACGAAGCTGAATACAACGCTGGTATAAATTCTTCGAGTGACGATGGGGAAGAAGAAAATTATTTTGAAGTTACTGAAGGGAAAGAGTTAAGAATTACTAACAATATCGCGTATGATAACGGTGGAGCCGGACTCCATTCAAAAAACAACCATTTTTCTGGAAAAATTATTTTTGAAAACAATAATTCTGATACTGGTTACGATAATTTGTATTCACGTTATCCTATTACCATTTCTGGTCCATTAACTGGTTCAAATATTTATTTTATTATTACAACTGGAGGCGAAATTGAAGCTATTAAAAATTATGTTGCTATGACTGGTAGCGAACAGGTAAATGAATATTTTCATTTTGAAGAAGAAGATGGCACGCGTTATACTCTAATTGAAAATGGTAGTATTTGGATTAAAAATGTTCCTGGCGGTCACACTACTCACCATGTTACTCTAGAAGACTCTACAGGCGGCAATATTACCGCTAATCTTGATGATGCTTTTGTAGGCCAAACAATAACTGTCGAGGTTAATCCAAATCAGTGCCATAAGCTTAAATCGCTAACATATGATGATGGTACTATTCACGATATTACTAACACTAAAACTTTTGAAATGCCTGATGTCGAAGTAAAAATCGCTGCATCATTTGTTGAATCTCATAGTATCAAACTGATTAAAGGCAAAAAGCCGACAGCTACTGAACCGGGTTGGAAAGATTATTACCAATGTAGTGAATGTAAGAAATATTACGAAGATGAAAAAGGTACGAAAGAAATAAAAGATTTAGAAGCATGGAAAGTCGGTGAAGGTAAACTAGATCCAACTGGCCCAGATCCAGAACCAAGTAGCGGTATTTCTACTGGCATAATCGCTGGTATTGCCGCAGGCGGTGTTGTTGCCTTAGGCGGTCTAATCTGGTTAATTATCGTTTTAGCAAAGAAAAAGAAGAAAAAAGATGATGAGCAACCAGTAGCGAAATCTACTATTAGTAAACCTGTAAAGACTGTTAAGCCAACTCAAAAAGCAAAACCAGTTAGCAAAGCTAAGACTACTACTAAAAAAACTAGTAGGAAGAAAAAATAGTAGTTAAATGATTTAAAAAGGGTGCCATAATAACCAAAAGGCATCCTTTTTTGTTGGGTTTATGTAAGCGCTATTTTATTTAATAAAATAAAAAATATAGCAAAAACTCTAAAAATAGGTATAATACTTACATAAGTAATTTTTATTCGGAGGAATAATTAATGAAAATCAATAAGAAAGTAA
>JAKSUZ010000038.1 GCA_024408505.1 Bacilli bacterium
AAGGAAAACTCTTTAAACCCTTCAATCCCGTTGTTCGAGTAATGAGACGGTCGCCGGATTCCCTACGGTCCGGATAGTAAAGGATGGATAGGGTGGTGATACCACCGCATAACGTGAGTAAGCGCTTGGGTAGCGCTCAAGTTAAAAGGTCTTGAGACCGAAAGCGCGCTAACAAAAGATTTCCGGATAATCACAGGTGGCGTTAAAATCCGATTTGATCATTTTGATCTAAATCGATATGGTCATCAGCTTCTTTAGGTTTAGCTTTATGTGAAATGGAACGTTCGGGTTCCTTTTCTTTACTCTTATCTTTAAAGATAGGAGTGTAAATATATTGTTCGATGTTTTCAATTTCTTTAACTTCGGTTGGTGCTTTATATTTATGAATGAATAATTGCGAATTAAATCTTTTATCAAAGATTGGTTGTACATGAGTGTGACCAGGATTATGTTTAAGCTCTATAAAATAGAGTTCACCTGGAACCATCTTCATAAATTGTGATGCAAGAATTAAATCAGCCTTTTGAAGATTCGAAGAAGTTGATTCAGACTTCTCTTTATATCCTTTGGATACGGATGAACTTGCGACGGTATAAGTTCCAAATAGATGTTTAAAGTAGTCGACAGATTGGGTTTCGCCTAATCCTAATATGATTTTCATATTACAGTTCTGGACAATGGTCTTGGTATATTCCTTTCCATATTTTCCATCTAACTGAGACATAGCCTGAACGAAGATAGATATAAATATCTTTCTTTCACGACCAATAGATAACCAGTTATCGATCGCGGGGAATTTAGGAAGGTTCGCAAATTCATCTAATAAGAAATGTGTATCTCTTGAGATATTCGCTAGTCCCTCTTCTTGATTACTTGTCACAAGTAAGGAGTAAATCTGGTTAACGATAATACTTGCGAGTGGATATTTAGATTTGTCTTCATCTGGGAGCAATATATAAATTGCTGTAGGCTTCTTCATAATGTTCTTAGAATTGAAGTCACTATAAGTGGTTAAGTCTAGAGATGCAGAGTCGATGAACTTGTTAAAGTCAGTAACGTAAGTAGACATAATGCTCGTGAGAGTTTTATTCATTTGTCCCATAGCGTCATAGTTATTAAGAACGTTGATGGTTACCATCTTTCTAGCTTCGCTTGTACGTGGACGATCAGCGAAGTATTTATAGAACTCATCACTACCGAGGGAGTTTATGTTATGAATAGTCGCAAAGGTGAACTGAGCTTTGGTGATGGTTTGGCTTTGGTAGTCTTCAAGAAGTGCATAAATTATGCCTTTAAAAATGTTTCTAGCGGCGTTAGACCAAAATGCGTCTTCACTATTGCTGGAGATAATTAACTCGCTTAATTTAGCGATTTCGGTTTGATATTTGTATTTGTAATTTATGTTATGCTTCTTATCTTTTAGATACATATCAAAGTAGTCGATAATTATCTCTAAGGGGTTATAGTGTTCACTTACACTTGGGGAGCGTAAATCTAAAATATGAGCTTCATAACCATTAGAGGTTATCGTGCTATGAGTCTTTTCTAATATTTCACCTTTAACGTCGATAATCACTAGTGATGGTTTGTTCTTGGACTTCGCCATCATAAGGATGGTTGGAATAAGTAAAAACTTTGTTTTACCTGTACCGGTAGTGCCTACCACTAAGTTATGGAGATTATTACCAGCATGGAAATAATATTCACCTTTCTTCGTGAAGTTAGAATTGATAATTAATCCATTTACTTTTGATTCAGAAATATTTTTTAAAAATATTGGAGAGAAATGTTTATCATCGATTTCTATTCCGTAATATTTATCTAATTCTTTTTCATTCAAGAAACGAGAATCGTCAAAGAGGTTTGAATTCGCACGTTCTGCGGTTGGACCTTTCTTCTTACTTCGTATTAGTTGGAGATAGATGAAGTAGACAACAGTCACGGCAAAGCCGACAAAAGTTAACGCTAATGTAATTCCGTTAACGAAATAGTCTCTGAAGTGAGATAAATCTGGCTTAAGTTTATCTTTGATAAGAAGCGTGATGAAAGTAGCGATGACCCAATAAA
>JAKSUZ010000039.1 GCA_024408505.1 Bacilli bacterium
CCACCTTTTGCAACCGGTATGCCACATTATGGTCACTTAACTGCTGGAGGATTAAAAGACGTCGTTACTCGATACTGGGTTATGAAAGGACGAAGCTGTGTAAGAAGATTCGGATGGGATTGTCACGGACTCCCCATCGAAGTTATAATCAATAAAAAATTGGGAATTAAAACAAAAAAAGATTTAATGAAACTAGGAATTGATAATTATAATGCTGAATGTAGAAAAATTATTATGACTTATGCTGAAGACTGGAAATATTATACCGAAAGATTTGGAAGATGGATTGATTTTGAAAATGACTATCGAACAATGTATCCGTCATTTATGGAAACTTGCTGGTGGATTTTTAAACAAATCTATGAAAAAGGTAGAGTATACAGAAAATGCAAAGTTATGCCATTTTCTTGTGCAACTAATACTGTCTTATCAAATTTCGAAGCTGGAGAGAATTATAAGAATACTGAAGATCCTTCTATCGTTATCACTTTTCCTTTATTATCTGATAATAAAAGAAAGATTTTAGCTTGGACAACTACTCCATGGACTTTACCTTCGAATTTATTCTTGACAGTAAATCCTAAAGTCACTTATGTTGAAATTAAAACTAAAGTAAAAGATGAAGAAGTTTTTTATATTTTAGCAGAATCTAGATTAGAAGAAGTTTTAAAAATGATTAAAATCAAAGAAGGAGAATATGAAATCGTTGATAAAAAACTCGGAGAACAATTAGCCGGTTTAGAATATGTTCCTTTATTTAATTACTTCTATGACCAATATAAACCCAGAGGATGTTTCAAAGTATACAACGCAGATTACGTAACCACTGAAGATGGTACTGGAGTAGTACACAATGCACCAGGTTTTGGTGAAGACGATTATAGCGTAGGATGCCAATACAAATTAGTCGATCCTGAAGACCCTGTTTGCCCTATGGATGAAGATGGATGCTTTACTGAAGATGTTCCTGATTATAAAGGAATGTACTTCAAATCCACTGATCAACTTGTTATGGAACGTCTAAAAAAAGATGGAAGACTTTTATTCAAAGGAACCATTACCCATAGTTATCCTTTCTGTTATAGAACAGATACTCCTTTAATGTATAGAGCTATTCCCAGTTGGTTCATTAAAGTAGAAGATTTAAGAGAAAGATTAGTCGCTATTAATAATTCAACTTACTGGGTACCAAAATATGTTCAAGAGAAAAGATTCGGAAACTGGTTGGCCAATGCCCGTGATTGGTGTATAAGTCGTAACAGAAGCTGGGGAACTCCAATTCCCCTTTGGGTCTCTGATGATTTAGAAGAACAGGTCCCTATTGGTAGTATTAAAGAACTCGAAGAATTATCCGGAGTCAAAGGTATCAAAGACATACATAGAGAATATGTCGATAATATCACAATTCCTTCAAAAAAAGGCAAAGGTGTACTTCATAGAATTCCCGAAGTATTTGATTGTTGGTATGAATCGGGCTCCATGCCTTATGGTCAAGTGCATTATCCTTTTGATGTAAAAGATGAAGAATTTATGAAAGGGTTCCCAGCTGACTTTATTGCAGAAGGTCTTGATCAAACAAGAGGTTGGTTCTATACTTTAAATTTAGTTTCTACTATTCTTTTCGATAAAACTCCTTATCAGAATTTAATTGTTAACGGATTAGTTTTAGATGAAAAAGGTGATAAGTTATCTAAACATAAAGGAAACTTCAAAGACCCTAAAGAACTTTTTGATAATTACGGTGCTGATGTTGTTAGACTTTATTTAATTGATTCTCCTTTAGTTAGAGCTCAGA
>JAKSUZ010000004.1 GCA_024408505.1 Bacilli bacterium
TAAACTATACCGAACTTAAAGATTTAAGAACTATCCATGAAGCAAAAATCGATAACGTTTATTTCGAAGGGAATATTGTGTTCCCAAAGAATAGCTAATCTACTTCTTTTTAGACTTCTCTAACCCCTTCACCCAACTACAATACATAGTAGGCGTGATTTTAAATTCTTTAATCACACTAGTCGCGCTCTTCTCACCTAGCCTTACTTAACGCTACAGCGTCTTTAAATTTCTTCTTATCATATACCCTTATATTTACCCTTGATCTTTGCGACCGCTATTTCTTCCGCTCTAATATATAGAAATCCTCATCCCTCTCTTTTTGTGTATAATAAAAAACGAGGTATTTAATTATGAAGAAACTAGGATTATTATTAATGCCATTAACGGCAGTATCTTTTTTAGCAAGTTGTGGAGGGTCTAAAAATCCTACCATCACTTTTGATGGAGGAAAATATTTAACAATCGATAATACCGAATGTAAAAATCTAACCGAATTTACGGCTAAGATTTCGGTTAAAGACGAATATCTTGGTAAATACGAAGTCCCTCAAAACGAAGTTTATTATGAAATAACTAGAAACAACGAAGAGATTGATAACTTTCAAATTATTGAAGATGATAGTTTCAATTCAGTTTTCTTAAAAATCCCTGAAGAAGAAATGACTGGCAATATTATTATTAAAACCGAAGGCTTTTGCCATTATTTAACATTTACTGGAGCAGGTGGCGAATATGTTTCTTATAGTTGCAAAGGAAATATCAGCGAAGAAATAAACATCCAGTATTGTAATAATTTAGATACTCCGGTATGGAAAGATTGGGGAGTCGAGACTAAAATTTACTTAACTGGTGAAAATAGTGTCATTTATGTGAGGAACACCACAAACACACTTTCGAAAGATGACTTAAATCGTGTGAAATTTAATGCGGGTGCAAGTGATCAAGTACTACTTGCTAGTGGTAATATTATGTCCTTACTTAATTTTAATAATCTACAAGATTATTCCTTTTACGAACTATTTGGTGAGATAAAAATGCTAGTTACGTCTCCAGTATTGCCAGCAACAACATTAACCAATCATTGTTATATGGATATGTTTTTTGGTTGTTCATCTTTAATTAGCGCACCTAAGTTACCCGCTACTACTATGACCGATTATTGTTATTGCAACATGTTTAGGAGGTGTTCGGCTCTTACTATTGCACCTAAACTTCCTGCTACTGCTTTAGATCAATTTTGTTATTCTGCGATGTTTTCTGACTGTTCGGCTTTGACTACTGCTCCTAAGTTACCCGCAACTGCATTAGCAACTAATTGCTATGCGACGATGTTCGCTGACTGTGTGTCTCTTAAAAAAGCGCCTGAACTCCCTGCTACTACATTAGCGCCTTATTGCTATCTCAGGATGTTCGAATGGTGTTTAAATTTAAAAATAAATAACACAGGAACAGGAACAAAATTCTTTGATTGCTCCGACACAACTACCGATGGTTGCGTTGCTGATATGTTTTTAGAAACAGGCGGAACTTACACCGCTGATCCCGTTCCAGGTGAGTCTTATTACTACACTTTAGATTAGTAAATCTAATCCAAAGTAACTCGCTCATTTCTTATGAGCGTTTTCCATCTTCTTCGCCCATCTAAAATAAGTCATATAAGATATCTTAAATTCTCTTGCTACACTAGTGGCGGTCCTTTTTCCTTCTTTAACATCGTTAACTGCTTCTTTAAATTTAACTTTATCGTATTCTTTAGGTGCTTTACCTTTATATTTACCTTGCTTCTTAGCAATCGCTATCCCTTCCGCCTGTCTAGCTCTTATATACTCTCTTTCGAGTTCTGCTAAACCTGCAAAGACAGTTACTACGAATTTACCAGAGGCTGATGCAGTATCTACTTTCTCTTTTAGAGAAACGAAAGATACTTTCTTCTTCTTTAACTTATCTAATATAGTTAATAGATCAATTGTATTACGAGCGATACGTGAAAAGGATTCACACATTACTACGTCCCCCGCTCTCGCAAATTCTAACATCTTATTTAATTGAGGACGATCCTTGGTGTTCTTCCCACTCATCTTATCAATAAAAATCTTTTCGGCCTTATTCTCTTTAGCCATTTGTTTCTGTCTTGCTATGTTTTGATCAAGACTACTAACTCTAATGTAAAAAATCTTCATAATTAACCACATTATAACTTTAAGGTGGTCATTTTGTAAAGTTATAACTTAAATATCGATACCAACCCTAAAGTTATACTCGCCAATTTATCACTTTAAGGTATACCCTAAAGTTATACCGTTAGGCTCCTCCACCCTATACCTTAAAGTTAGGAATTAATTTATAAAGAAATGTGATATTATAAAATAAAATTGTTAATTAGGAGATTCTTATTTTATGGAAAAGAAAGAAAAAATATTATTAACTTCTACATGTGGTTTAGGAATGGTGTCAATTGTTTTTATTTCATTATTCGCGTGGAAAGCTGCAACTAGTGGAGGCGGTGATGTTCCACCAGAACCAGTTGATCACGTAAAGGTAAACTTTGCTACCGAAGGGTGTAAAGTTTATAAAGATGATAAAGCGATTACAAGCGATGAAGCGATTAAAGATGCTTATCAAATTTATACTATTAAATTAGATGATGAATATAAACAAGATTATGATTTATCAGAATATTCTTTAAAGGTGTATACCTTAAATGGCGAAGAATACGATTCAACTCGCTATACTTTTAATTATAAAGCAGGAACTTTATTAATTAATCCAAGCGAAGAAGTTAATGTTAAATGTCGTGCAACATTAGCGGTGACTAAATTCACTTACGTTTATAGCGATGACGATTACGAAGTAACATTACAAATTCAAGGTGTATTTGATTATATTGATTGGGGTGACGGTGCTCGTTCGATGTATACGCTACCAGGAACTTACAGCCACGAATATAATGAAGAAACTATAGAGGGTACCGAATATGTAATTCGAATCGTAGGAAGCGCCTCCAAAATCATTACTATGCAGCCTGGCGGTTTTGGGCCAAGATGGCTTAAAGAAGTGTATTTCAGTCATTACATTACTGATATTCCTGATTCATTAATGCGCCAAGGCTACGAATATCAATGCCCTGTTGAAAATGTTTATATAGAGGACGGAATAGAAGTAGTGTCATCATTATCGGCAAAAACTCTTAACTATTCCAATGTCATAAAATCAGTTAGACTACCTGAAACCGCAAAGCTTCTAAGCGGAACTTTCCGTGATGCTCAATCTCTTAATGAAATTTCAATACCTGATGGTGTCACTATGTTTTCAACCGGATTATTTGCCTCTTCACAAATCAAAAAAGTGAATTTTACAAGTAAATCAAAGCTCACATATATTTCTGATCAATCGTTTACTACTAACTCAGCTATTGAAGAACTTACTTTACCTAAACATGTGTCACACATTAATGCCCAAGCATTTAGTAATTGTTCCAGTTTAACAACTCTTGATTTATCACTTTTAGACTCTGTTCCCTATTTAGGCGATACAATAGCCACCGAGGAAATTGATATGATGGATACTGTTTTTTATGGATGTGATTCTCTAAGTAAAATCATTGTTCCAAAAGGAATGAAGGAAGCTTATCTTAACGATGAAAGTTGGCAAGTTCAAAAATTAAGCAGTGCTGGCACCGCAGGTGAAGTTCTAGACTTAATTGTCGAAGCTGAATAATTACATTATACTATCTAAGATTTCGCCCTGTATGGCGATTTCTTTTATATAATCATTTTTATAGCGAACTATAACTTAATGTCTACCCTAATGTGACATAACAATAGGGTTCAAAAGTTGATTTAAGTTACATTTTTGTCCCGTATGGCTATACCTTAATGTTGCACAAAATGAAATCACCCACGAATAGTGATTTCTAAAATAAGTTCAATTATTAATTAAATACAGAAAGCTGGAGCAATCGCTTGCGCACTATTATAAACTTCGTAACTGCTGCTAAAGTCGCCATCGACATAGACACTCCACGCTTCGACATTGCCATCAGTACTAGGTGAGCGGAGCCATGAAACACCACCTTCAGTACTATTTGATTTAGAGTTATAACCTGCATAATTAGAAACTTTATCCCCATAAATTTGGCCCTTACCACTTGGAATTTCGTTATGAGCTGTATATTCCTCATCACCTTTAATTTGTTTCTTAACCCTATTAATCTTCTCAGCATCTTTATAATAAGAATATGTAGTGGTATGAGATTCTTCATGTTCAGTATCTTCTGTATTACCCATTTCTTTTGGTGAAAGCAAGAATAATTTATCTTCAACTATTTGTTCTTTCCAACCACCATCATAAATATTTACATATTTAGCGGGAGTCTTTAATATACCATCTTTTGTTAATTCATCTGGGAGCATATCTAATACTGATTTATCCGTATAAAGACCATCTGATTCATTTGACCAATGATTGTTTCCTTTTTGCGCCCATAAAATATGATCACATCCACTACTACCGGTCCTTTTATTTAAAGCATAACGGATTGATGAATTAAGGTAATTATTATTAGCGGTACTAGTATCTTTTGTATCATTCCATTGGGTTACTAAGGAGTAACCGTTCGCATCGCTAATTAAATCAACAAATTCAAAGGTAATACCTATCGCTTTACTTGGATCAGGTTCGTTTCCGTCAGTTGGTAATTCAGTATAATCTTCATTAATACCAATAATTCTCACAGTTTGATATAATTCGCCATCATCAATTATTCCGTTGTTATTCGCATCTTGGTGTTTTAACTGAAGTTTCTTAGTATCGCCTACTTTAAACCACTCTTTAGCCTTGCCAGCTTTACTTACTTGACTAATCTTTTCCCAACTACATTCTTCTAGGGGTTTAGGTTCGCCTAATCCTTTATTACAACTCGCTAGAAACGAGATAGTCATTAATGGTATAACAAATATTAACTTCTTCATACATTAAAATTATACACAAAAAAAGAGAAAGTGTACTTAAGGTCCGCCCTAAAGTGTCATAACAATAAGGTTTAAAAACTGATTTATGTTACAAATTCGTACCATATGGCTATACCCTAAAATTATGTAGTGCTATGCATTGGAATTTAGTGGCAAAAACGAAATGTATATGTCCATTTGAAATTAACGATTCATGATAAGATAAATGATAAGATAAAATAGATTAAATGCCGATGAATTCTGCTTTTCGTTCATGTTGGTGGAAAATAAGATTGATAAGATAAATGATAAGATAAATTTGTTTGATTAAAGAATTCTCAATCTATTAAAAAGGCTAAATTTCTTTTTAATGCTTGAATTACTACAAATTCATTTGTTATTTGTTTTGTAAAACTTAAGTTATTCCCAACTTATTCCCAACATTAATTAATCTTTTAAACAACCAATAGGAATAACGAATACACCATCTTTCCTTTTATAACCATATTCCGATGCAGTTATAATGATTTTTAAATCAGGGAGCCGGAGGGGGCATTGTTTTTCTTTTTTATTATATTCTTTAACTAGATTTTCAATTTCACACAAATGGTTTGCAGCTTTTTCAACCTCTGACTCGCCTAGTTTATATTCAATTAAAGCATAGCGACCATCATCTAGATGAAGAACGCCATCAGCTTCTAAACCATAGCGATCGCGATAATAAGACATGAATCCGCCTTCAACTGATGAATATATCTTTAAATCACGTGCACAAAGTGATTCAAAAAAGAAACCTAACGTTTTAAAATCCTTATAAAAATATTCGCGAGATAGTCCTAATGAAGCAACTGCGATTGAAGGATCAACAAAATTTCTTTTTCTTTTGCTTCTAATGTTTGATTGACTACGAATAGCAGGACACCAGGCTTCAATATCCTCAATTATGCATAATTCTTCTAATGCATTAAGATAGGCATGGAAGGTCATTTCTGAAATACTACTATTACTTTTTACATCTTGATAAATGGTTTTTGTGTCCGCTAAAGTAGAAATATTTCTAGCATATGACTGTATGATTAATTTTGACCAGTTATGGTTTTTTAAACTTTTGTCTATACTTGATACATCAAACAAGTATGTTTGCTTAAATAAATCCTTCGCAATCAATAATTTTGATTTAATATCTTGATAATTCAAAGTTTTTGGCCATCCGCCAATACAAATCGCATCTATTACATCTTCGATGCTCATCGATGACTTACAGCCTTTAAACGAATTAGGATTATCAAATAACTTTTTTAAACTAACAGTTCCGTTTGAATAACCTAATTCAAATAAACTCATTGGATTCATCCGAATTGTAGAAATTCTTAATGTACCAGTATGAGGAGTTTCGATTTTTTTTGAACTAGAACCAGTCAAATAGAAAGAGCCTGTATCCTTCGGATTATCATCACAATTTTTCCTAATCGTGCCCCATATTTTGGGAGCATCTTGCCATTCATCAAATAAAATCGGTTTCGGATTTTTTAAAAATTGAATCGGCGAAGTAGAAGCAATCAATAGAAGATTGTCTCGCGCTTCTTCGTTCTGAAATTCTATAACCGTTTTTGCTCTTTGTTTGGCAGTAGTTGTTTTTCCACTTCCTTTAGGCCCGATAATATTTACTGCATTAAATACTTTAGTAATAGAGTCTAAATATTTATCTATAATTCTTTTTTTATACATATTATACCTCCGTGTATATTATAAAGCATTTTAGTGTTTCGTGGTAATTCATTTTAGTGTTTCGTGGTAATTCATTTTAGTTTTTCGTGGTAAATCATTAGGCTATCAGATTATTCAAGAGGTGAGAATTCTTTGCATTTTCTGATGAAAAAGTCACAATAAATGTCACAATAAATGTCACAATAAAAAATAAATAAACTATAACTAAAGGTCCGCCCTAAAGTAACATAACTATAGGGTTTAAAAACTGATTTAAGTTACATTTTTGTCCCTTATGGCTGTACCCTAATGTTATATCATTAGAGTCCCCTACCCTATAAGTTAAACAAAAAGAAATCGCTCACGATGAGCGAAGTCTTAAATAAGTCAATTACTAATTAGATACAGAAAGCGGGAGCGAGAGAATAGGCATAATAACAACAATTATCTGGAAAAATGACTCCAGAAAACCAAATATTGTAGGCAGCACGATGAGTTTCGCGGTCAGGCTCTCGTAAATAAGCATGACCACCATCTGATTCATTTGGATTAAATCCTGCATAATTTTCAACATCGTTTGGATAAGTTTGCCCTTCGTGATTGGTGATGAAACACTCCCCACCGTAATCGTTTTCTTTTACTTGTCTTTTAATACGTAAACCTTGCAACTCTACTTCATCTCTTTCCTGATAATAAGTGTAAGCGCCTTCACGAGTTTTTTTGCTTCCCATTTCTTCAGGTGATAATAAGAAGATTTTATCGTATTCGTTTTTGTTGTTTATTATTTCCTTTTCTTCCCAAGCGTTAGTATTTTTATTAAAGCAAGATACGCTTTTCTTGGGTGCGATTAGTTTATCAACAAAGGTAGGATTGCCTTCATCTATCATTTCAAGAGCGGATTTATCCTTATAAGGATTATCATCTTGAAGTGACCAAGCAGTCGCGCCTTTTTGCGCCCATAATATATGACCGTTTCCTTCTCCCATTAGTGCTTTTCGAATTGAAGAATTTAGATAATCGTCGTTTGCCGATCCGGTATCCCAATCAATATCATCCGAATCATTCCATTGGGTCGCTAATGAATAACCATAACTATCACTAAGTAAGTTAGAAAATTAAAAGTACAATGGATTGTGTTTCCGTTTGCATCAACATCTTTATCTACATCAATCAAACGAACTTTATGTTCCACTCCGTTAACGGTTAATTTAACTTCAATTCCTTGTTTAATGTCCTCTTCAGTCGCCTGTTCATACTCAACTCCGTTAGAACAATAATTCCACCAATCTTCGTAATCATACCATCTAGCCGTTTTATCGGGTAATTTAGGTGTTTTCTCTTCGTAAGAATAAATAAATTCAGTACTATAATTCTCATTCTCATTTGTTTTAATCGCATAGGAGACTACTTTTTTATTATTAAATTTTAAAGTTAAATTAATTGTGCCTGAAGTAGTTGACGCAGCATAACTCTCTATTTCTTTATTATAAGTGAACGAATTATAAGATAAGCCTAATTTGTCAATTTGACTAAGTATATTAACATCATCCGATTGTGGAGTGATAAATGCATCTTCACCAACATTTTTGCGAAGTGAAAAAAGTCGGGTTTTCGAATAACGATAATATTCATCATATGTACCATCATTATTTTTACCAACATATGTCTCGCTATAAGAATTAATTTCTTCTGAGGATGAGACGTAATGATATACTTTAGGAGACATTTCTTTTACTACAAGTTTTTCACCACCATCATAATAATTAAGTTGAAGATATGTTATATCTTTAAAAGAGCAAGCATTATTAAATTCTTGTTCATTCACTACATGTTCATCAGTTGGTTGAGGTTCTGGTTCAGGATCTTTATTACCACAACTTGCTAAAAGACTTACTGCCATTAATGGCATCATTAATAATCCTAGCTTTCTCATATATAAAAGCCTCTATCTAGTTCTTATTATATATTATGTGCTAACATTATACTAATTAGTGGTCCAAGATTTAGGGTTCACTGCACTCTGTAGTACTATTAATGTTTTGCTCACTAAACAGTTAAAACAGTTATGACAAGCAATATTTAAATGATCAATTAGTGTAATAGCCAGTCGGCAATATCAATAATTTTTATTCCACGAAATTGGTACGGCGGATGTTTAGTACGAGTAATAATTACTTTTTCATGGGCGTCTTTTATAGATAGAAGAGGGGAGTATTCGCGCTTAAATGTTTCTGGATTAGATATATCATCGCAAACTTGAATATAAGTTTTATTTTCACCATCCATAACGACAAAATCCACTTCTTTTTGATAAAGAGTCCCGACATATATATCAAGGCCTCTTCTTAATAATTCAATTGCAACAATATTTTCATAAACTCGTCCATAGTCATTATATCGATTACCTAATCTTGCATAACGTGCGCCAAGATCAACAGTGTAATATTTTTCATTGGTAGATAAATAACCGCCACCTTTTATGTCGTACCTTTTCACTTTGTAAAAAACAAAACCTTCACATAAAAATTTTGCATAATTCCCAATGGTCTTATGATCAACTGAAACATCGTTATTATTAATAACCCGAGTAATGTTCCTTAAAGATGTAATGTTACCAATATTATCAAACATATAGTCCACAAGATTGCTCATTGCCGACTGATTACTGACGTTATTTTTTTTCATAATATCCTTGAGAACAATAACATCAATTACATTATTAATATAATCTTTTTTTCTTTTTGCTCCGCTATACACATAACTACCTGCAAACCCACCTTCTTGTACATATTTATCAAAAGATTGATAAACATCACTATTGCCAAAATACTTAAGATATTCTTTAAAAGAAAAGGGAAATACCTTTATTTCCATATATCTGCCGGTAAATAAAGTTGCTAAGTCGGAACTTAACAAAAATGCATTAGAACCCGTCAAATAAATATCATACTTTTTTGAATCGAATAAATCATTAATTGCAATTTCGAACTTGGGGCATAATTGAACCTCATCAATGAATAGATAATTGTTTTTATTAGGCAAATATTTATCTTTGATAAAATTATAGAGTTTTTTATAATCTTTTAAATCATCATAGGCAATTTTATTGAAATTAATAAAAATAATATTGTTTTTCTTATCCGTTTTTTTAATGTAATCGATATATTGATTTAACAAAAACGATTTTCCTGAACGACGCACTCCAGTAATAATTTTTATTTCAGGTGTGCCTTTAAGTTCAATAAGTTCTTTTAAGTAGGTTTCTCTTTCAATAATCTTCATATGTACATATATACTATATTACACTCATTCCCCAAACTCAAATTTTTTTGCGATTTGGGGAACGACGGTCATAATTGCATTATTTTAATTTATAACTAAAAGGTAACTTAATGTCCACCCTAATGTGACATAACAATAGGGTTATAAAATGCATAAAAGTTATAAATTTGTATCGTATGGCTATACCCTAATGTTATCTAGTTTGTTCTTAGATTAGATGCGCGAAAATAATTGATGCCGCAACAGTAACATTTAAAGAATCTATATTCTTTATATCAATCTTAATTACATCATGAGCGAGCTTTAAAATATTAGAATTAACACCACGAGATTCATTACCGAAAATAAGCACAAATTTATTTTTTAATTTAAGTTTATTTAAATAGTTTGTGGACTTAAGACCAGTTGCTACTATTTGATAATTTTCTTTGAGTTTTCTAAGTGTATTAATATCACCATAACTAAGATTTATATCAAAGATACTATCTTTAGCGATGGCTAAACATTTCTCGTTATAAATAGATACCGAATTAGGCGAGAGCATTAAATCCTTAATTCCATATTTTTTCATTAAATAAATGATTTTGCCTAAATTTGATGGATCACTAATTTCATCTAAATAAATGATTTTATTACCGACTGGATGATGTGGAAGAAATTTAACTATTCCGATTACACCATCTTTGGTTTGATATGCTTCTTTTAATAAACCAAGTTGTTTGGCTTTTTTAATGGATGCTAAATCAAATACTAAAAAGAGTTGCTGTTTATTCCTTTCTTTTGTGATTAGAAGTTTATTAACTTCTTTTTGCTTATTTTTGCTGATCTTTTCCATAGTTAAATTTAGTATTATCAAGCGCTTTTTTAAGTGCTTTATAATTCGGACAATATTTTAACACACAATCATAAAAACGTTGACCGTGATTATGATGAAGATCGTGCGCTAATTCATGAATAATTACACTATCAATAATCGGATATGAATAATGAACTAGGCTCATCGCGAATGATAAATGATTCTTATAGTAACTATTACTACCATGGCGCGTTTTCATATCACGAACAGTGATTTTATGATGAGAAGTGTTCATAATTGTTTCGTATTCTTTAACGCGTTTAGTTAAATATTCTATAAGAATCTTTTTGAGAACTTTATTTAAGTCCTCATGTTTTTTAATAATAATCTTTTGATCTTGGTAAACATTTTTATTACCTATTTCAATTGGAGTAAGTTCGCCAAAAACATAAATTGCATTTTCTTGTCTTGGACTAGCGCGCTTATTAGCACGCGCAATAAGTCGAGGCGCAAATTTATCTAAATGTTTATAAATAGTTTTTTGACTTGTATGGTATGGTGCGCTGATTTTAAATAAACGCTTCTCTTTATCATAGTGATAAATAATGTTACGAACTCGTTTATAAGTAATTAAAACTTTGTAGTTATCAAAATTATAGTAATACTCAGATGAAATATCGTTATTCATTTTCTTAAAGCGTAACACGAATTAACTTTAATTGACCTTTAACAAGATATTTGCCTTCGCTTGCAGGAACAAAGATGGTATCAAATGGCTTTAATTTAAGAGTTTGTTTTCCTAATTGAATGTTTCCTTTACCAGATAAAACAGTCAAACAATGGAACGATTTATCATTAGCGACAAACGATTGTGATTTTTTAATTAATTCTTGATAAACCGTAAAGAACGGACACTTCACTAAAACCTTATTAGGTTTATTTCTTTTAATTGGTAATTTTTGGTAATTAATTACCTTTAATGCTTGAGCGATATGAAGTTCACGTTTCTTACCGTATTTGTCAACACGATTAAAATCATAAAGACGATAAGTAACATCAGCGCTTCTTTGAATTTCAATTAAGAAGGTATGTTTTCCGATTGCGTGAATAGCGCCTGGTTTAATTAAAAAAGAATCGCCGGTTTTTACCGCTACATGATTAAGTGATTTAGTAATATCACCAGTCTTTAAAATCTTTTCAATTTGTGGACGAGAGGTATTTTTCTTAAAGCCCATATATAGATGAGAGGGCTTCTTATTTAAAACATGCCAGAATTCAGTTTTTACTTCGGGATGAACTTGAATGGATAAATCATCATTCGCATCAATTAATTTAATAAGTAAAGGGAAATCGCCTTTATAACCCTTCTTAACAATATTTTTATTTTTTAAAAATAAATCTTTTAAAGTTTTGCCTTTACTAATTGGTGAATTCATATCTTTTAAACACGATAAAATCCATGCTTCACCATATTGGGTAGATTTCTTTTGATAAATCTTACTTAATTTTTTCCCACCCCAGAGGTTATAAGTAAATAAAGGGCTTAATTTATACATCATCAAAAATTATTTTATCACACTTATTCAGTTAGATATTTTAAATAAAGATTTTCGTTATTTAATTTTAGCGCATGACGCATGCCATTAATTGGGCACATTGTAGAATCGCTAATGATTTGATAGGGAATCTTATTTGTTTCTTCAAAGCCAGATTTAAGTAAATGCCAAACATTTGATACTCCACCACCAATCATTAAATAGGAATAAGGATATTCTTTACCTTGCTCATTCATTACTTTACCTAGAATCATTCCAACTTGGTGAAATATGTCTTGAAGTTTTTTATCATCCTTAGCTGCATTCGCCATATCTTTAACATATTTAAAGTTATAACCAGCATCTTTCGCAAAGCGAACAAGCGCCGTAGCGGAAACAAAATCTTCTACATATTTACCGGGTTTTGAATAAGGAGCTCTTCCTAAATCAGGGAAAGTAGTTTTTGTATTATCCACTAACACATGTCCATGATCAAGATAACCATAACCTAACCCGGTTCCTAACATAATAACCATTGCGTTTTGTTCTTTTAATTTAGGATTTTCTTCTAATGCACCTAAAGCAAAAGCAACGGCATCATGAATAAACAATATTTTTGCCTTTGGGAATATATCCGTAAAAATAGTTTTAATATTTTTCTTATAAATGGATGGTAATTTAAAATCCATATATGAAATCCCGTTTGCGAAATCAAACGGACCTGGCATACTAATGCCAACTTCATCAACTTGATAATTCTTTAAAAAATTCCTTAACGCATTTGGAACATCTTCCTTTCCGTTACTATCAGTAACTGGAAAAGAACCGACTGTTACTTTTTCATCAACAAAATATGCGTATTTTATGTAAGTGCCACCAATATCAAGAATTAATTGTTTCATTCTTTAATTTTAATGGTAAAGATTTCAAATGGCTTTACCTTTAATTTAATTACTCCTTTTTTAACTGGTAAGGCTTTTAAATTATTTTCCATTAAGTCCGCTAAATAAGCTTTCTTAAATGGAACATTTACATTAAGACTAACATCATGTGAACTACCCATAGTTTCAAAACCACGAATAATATATGCTTTTTCATTATGTGCTCTTTTAACGGTTTCAACGATTACTCCTGGAGCAGCTAAAGAGACAAATGAATGTTTAACATTTTGATAACCTTTTGCGTTCTTATTTTGATAAACTAGCGCAGGACGATTAAAGATATATGCTTCTTTCACTACCGCATCATTTTTATAATCACCGGTGTGTGGGAATAGAGCAAATTTAAATTCTGGGCAAACATCCGTTGCTTCATCATATGGATAACTACCAGATTTAAGCACCGTTAGTGATAAATCACTACCTTCCACACCATAACCATATTTAGAATCGTTAAGTAAGGCTACGCCGAATTTACCATCCGACATATCAACCCACTTTTGTCCACACACTTCGAATTTCGCTTCATCGTAACTATTTTTTGGTTTAGTGTTCCGACCAATTGAACCAAATTGAATATCAAATCTTGCTTGTTCACATTTAACATTCATTGGGAAATGAATCTTTAATAATTGACGTTTTTCTTTCCAATTAATTTGGTTAACGAAATCAACTCGATTAATACCATTATATAAATAGACATATTGAGTAATTTTACTCTTATAATAACGGCGAGTAATCTTAAAGCCTCGACGATCGCCTTCATTAATAATGGTGAAGCTTGCCACGCTATCTAAGTGATATTTCTTTTGTTTATAGTAAGGAGACATCTCCCAGTTATCATACTTATAAGGAGTGTCTTCATAAACTACAAATTTATTAATAGTCTCACCAGATTTAACCACTTCTTTTTTATGTACTTTATCATAGAAAGAAGTAATCTCACCTAACTTATTAAATTTAACATCAAAATAAGCATTGCTTAAATGACGATCACTTACTTTAATTTGATTTGGTAAATGATTTAATTTAAAACTCTGATAACCAACGCTTGGAACATTCTTAATCACATAACATTCGTGATTTACTACAACTGGAACATTGCTAATAAATGCGTTTGGATTAAAGACTAAATATTGACTCTTTTCTTTATTAAGAAGACCTGATAAATGCTCCTTAATAATTGATTTATTATCTTTAAAGATTTTGCCTAAATAAATGTCAGCATCTTCGTATACTTTCTTAATTGCGCTACCAGGTAAAATATCATGGAATTGGTGGAGTAAGAAAGTTTCATAGTTATCGTTAATGATGCTTCTAGGATAATTATGATGATTAATAATTGCATCAAGGGAAGCAATTAATTCAGTATTTAGGAACGAGAATTCAAGATCACGATTATATTTCTTGATTCGTGGAACGCTTGTATATGTACCACGATGATACTCAAGATATAATTCATCATCCCAAGTTGGAGTCTTACCAAACTTCTTACAACTCTTATTAAAATTCTCCTCAATTGCCTTAAGACTATCTTTTAAAGTAGTTAAATGCGTTTTACCTAAATTTGGTAAACCATAGTGGTAACGTTTCTCTTTTTCAAGCATCTCACGGGTTGGACCGCCACCGCCATCACCGAAACCATAAGTAGTGATAACGCGGTTGTTATATTTCTTGATTTCATAACGGTTCCATGTGCCTAATAAATGACCAGCGGTCATCCAACCATTATAGGTTGTATAATCGGTATCTTTTATACCAATACGTGGATTTGCATCGCAGGTAGAAATTAAATAGGTAAACACTGATGTACCATCGAGGCCAACCCATTTAAATGAGTCATATGGAAGACGATTTGTGTCATTCCAGCCAATCTTACCAGTAACAAAACGAGTAACGCCAGATTTCGCTAAAATCTGTGGAATTTGATATGAATAGCCAAAGACATCAGGAAGAATTAAAGTCTTTGAATCAATGCCAAATTCTTTCTTTAAATAATCCTTACCATATAGAATTTGACGAACGAGCGATTCGCCGCTTGTTAAATTACAATCTGGTTCAACCCACATTGCACCATCAATTTCAAAGCGACCTTCTTTCACGCGCTTTTTAATGCGTGCGAATAATTCAGGATCATCTTTTTGAATGAACTTAAAGATTTGTGGTGAAGTGTGCATGTATTTATAGTTAGGATATTCTTCCATTAACTTAAGTGCAGTCGAAAAGGTTCTAAGTCCTTTTTGACGAGTTTGCTCAATATCCCAAAGCCAAGCCATATCAATATGTGCGTGGCCAACACAATCAATTAACACATCTTGTTTACCACATACGCCTTTAAAATAATGATTCATTAAATAACTATGTGATTTCGCTAATGAATTAAATAAGAGATCATCACGATTTCTTAAATCGATTAAATTCATAGCTTCATTAACAACTTTTAAGCTAGAAGCGTATTGAGGATCATTCTTTAATAACACATGGATATCTTCCATGATTACCCAATAATCGTAATAAGCTTCTTCAATTCTTTTATCGGTATATTTAACTGAAAAATGAAGCGGGAAAGAACGATTAAATTCATGAGTAAATAAATATAGATAGAAAGTATAGTGACCGTCTTCTAATAAAATATCACGGTGATTAACATCAATGCCTTGCACTAATTTATTATTTAGATAAACAATCCCTTGTGGACGATCTGCATCCCATTCGTGTCGACCAAAGCATGGATCAATTACAAAATAGGATTTTGCATTTTTATCTTTTTCCTTATTAATCGTAAATTCACCTTTAAACCAAATGTATTTACTTTGATCAAAAATCGTAAAGGGCTCTTTAAATGGTTTCCAACCCTTTGCGTTTTTCGCTGCGCTTAAATGGGGATTATGTAAATCTAAGTAAGATACTTTAACGGGAATTTGTTTACTTATTCGTAGACTATCAAGTATTTTAACTAAAGTGTCTAGCTTTTCTTCAATACGTAAATTCATAGCTCTTTCTCCTCACTTGGTTAATTTAAAAAATTAACAAGGTAGCAATATTTTAGCATAAATATGATATACTTATTTTTAATATGAATGAAATTTTATTAGAAACTAAATTAGTTCCTGTTGTGGTTTTTAAATCAACAGCAGAAATTAAACCCACTCTTGACGCCTTAAAGGCGGGTGGAATTAAAGTTGCGGAAATTTGTTTCCGTACTGCTTGCGCTGAAGAAGCACTTATTCAGGCTATTAAGCAATATCCTGATATGTTAATTGGCGCTGGCACAGTGATTAATGTTGATCAAGCCAAAAAAGCGATTAACGCTGGAGCAAAATTCATTGTTTCTCCAGGTTTAAGCGAAGAAGTATGCAAATACTGTAAAGAAAAGAACATTATTTATTTACCAGGCGTGGTTACTCCAGGTGAAATTATGAAAGCGTTAGATTTAGGTTTAACTTATCTAAAATTCTTCCCCACTGGTGTATTTGGTGGTTTAAAGGCCATTAAAGCATTAAGCGCAGCCTTCCCACAAGTAAAATTTATGCCTACTGGTGGTGTTGATAATAGTAATTTAAAAGAATTTATATCAGAAAAAGCAATCTTTGCGGTTGGTGGTAGTTGGCTTTTAAAAGGTGATATCAAAGCAAACTGCGAAACTGCGGTAAAAATTGTTAAAGGAGAATAATATGGCAAAAATTGTTACACTTGGCGAAATCATGCTTCGTTTATCAAGTCCATTAAATTCACGTTTAAGCGCTGCAAATACTTTTGATGTTTGCTATGGCGGCGGAGAAGCAAATGTGGCGGTTTCTTTAGCGCATTATGGTCATGATGCTTACTACGTAAGCAAATTACCGGATAATCCAATTGGTGATGCTGCTTTTAATGCATTAAGAAAAGAAGGGGTTAAAACTGACTTTATCGTTCGTGGTGGTAAACGCTTAGGAATCTATTATTTAGAGACTGGTTCAAGTATGCGCGCGAGCGTGGTGGTTTATGATCGTGCAAAAAGCGCAATCGCTGAAAGTCATACAAAAGAATATCAATTAAAAGAAGCGCTTAAAGGTGCAAAGATATTCCATTTCTCTGGTATTACACCAGCCTTAAGTGCTAATTGTGCTGAATTAACTTTAGAAGCTTGTAAGATGGCTAAAAAGTTAGGCGTATTAGTCTCTTGCGATCTTAACTTTAGAAAGAAATTATGGACTAAGGAACAAGCACAAAAAGTTATGCGTCCATTAATGAAATATGTAGATATTTGTATTGGTAACGAAGAAGATGCGGAGAATTGCTTAGGCTTTAAACCCGATAGCGATGTCCTTAAAGGCAAAACCGATGCTGCTGGATATAAAGCTATATTTAAAGCGATGGCGAAAACCTTTGACTTTAAATTTGTTGCAACTACATTAAGAGAATCATTCAGTGCTTCTCATAATGGTTGGAAAGCATTACTTTATGATGGAAAGAAATTCTACGAATCAAAACGCTATGATATTAATCCAATCGTCGACCGTGTCGGAAGTGGTGATTCGTTCTCCGCTGGTTTAATTCATGGCTTATTAACTTATAAGAATAGACAAGATGCCGTTGAATTTGCGGTCGCTGCTAGTGCGTTAAAACACACGATTCCTGGTGACTTTAATCAAGTCTCGATTAAAGAAGTCGAAGCCTTAATGAAAGGTGATGGCTCAGGACGTGTCTCACGTTAATGAATAAAATTAAATATTTAATTTTTGTACCAACTCTATTCTCTCTTTTTGCTTGTGGTAATAAGCGTTTACCTAAAAGAAAAGATGGAAATACTTGTAACATTACTTTAGTTAGTAATTATGACAAGATTACATTAGATTGTCCTGAAGTAGTCCCGATGGACAAAGATTTAGAAATCCATTTAAATATTCCTTATTGTGACTGTCCTAATGACACTACATGGAAAGAAGAACCAACCGCTGATAAAGAAGGCGTTCTTAAAACACCTAATCTTGAATATATTGTAAATATTGGTGACATCAATATTTTTATCGGCGGTGAAGAATTTAATGAATCATTCATTTATTATGGTGAAACTAAAGGTAATGGTCTTTTAACCATCTCGCATGAATATGTTATTAATGACATCGAAATTCGTATTGATGCTAAAGCAAGAGAAAGATTATTCTTATTCGGCTTAGATTTTGGCCCTAGCATTGAAGAGAGAAGAATTAAAGGTGATACTACTAACGAAGGCGGAGATATTGAGGTGAAGTTTGAGGCTAACTACCAAAATAAAAAATATCCAATTCAAACTCTAACCGGTGGAGAAGCTTTTCCGGTTTTCGAAGATGATGATGTAGAGATTACTTTCAATTCACTTAGACCTCTACCAGATAAAATCTGGCTCCGTTATAATTCGCGCTATGCCATAGAAGGACTTCAATTTACTTGTAAATATGAATCCAATACAAAATGCATCTTTAAAATTCCGCATTATGTCATAAATGATCACTTAAGCGTTTTACAATATGGAGAAAAATGATTTATGAAAAAAATTACTTTTGTTTTTCTTCCGTTTATCGTTACTCCATGTGTAGTTTCATGTAATCGTTCGGATGACTTTACCGCTATGCGCGATGCCTATCGGAAATATTTAATTGAGACTACAAATTTTGACGATTATAAAGACAAAACCGCTAGTGATATTATGCAAGAAGTAAATAGCAAAGATATCGGTGGAATTGAAACTTATTATTTCCCTGATTTAGACTACGATTATTGCTATGATCGTGCTTCCGATAAGTGGCCAGCTTTAAAGCATATGAATCGGACTTTCCATATTACTTTAGCATATGCTACTAGACACGATAACGCTCTTAAAGATATTGCAGTTAAACTCACTAATTATTGGGTATTTAATAATTATCGAAACACGAATTGGTTTAATAATGAGTTAGGTGCAGATAGCACATTAGGAAATATCGGATTATTCATTTACGATGATTTATGTCCAAAAGCACAATCAATGTTACGTGGGAGAATTGCCGAAGCAAGTATTTATCATCATC
Source organism: Bacilli bacterium (assembly GCA_024408505.1). Classification (GTDB taxonomy): domain Bacteria; phylum Bacillota_I; class Bacilli_A; order RFN20; family CAG-826; genus UB1719. The sequence continues at coordinate 19,240 of JAKSUZ010000004.1, forward strand.
CATCCCTAGCAACACATACTGGCGCGAATTTATTTGATTTTGTAAATGCAACATTAAAGTCTTCAATTATTTCACGTAATTGGGAAGAACTAGATTTTGGAATCACTCGTGCGGAAGATGAAATTACCGATGAAAATAAAGAAGGGTTCCAAAAGGATGGTTCTTTCTTTCAACATGGTCAACAATTGCAAACAGCGTCATATGGCAAGTCATCACTACGCCTTGGACGAATTATGTATGTTCTTAGTCATTCAAGTCGTAAATTTGATCAAAGCAAATTAAATATTATTTCGCGTTATATTCTTCGTGGTCTACGTAGTATCACTCATAAAGGATATTTAAATTATAGTTCGGCTGGTCGTGAATATGTTAGACGTAACAATATGACCACAAGCGGTTTATCCGATTTAAAATTCTTTGTTGATTATCCTGGCTTCCCCGATAATGATCAATTAATTAAATACATTGATGATAACGAAAATAAACGTTCAACATTTAATGGCATTGTTTATTTTGATAACGCCAAGATGGTAACCATGAATATTGATGACTTATATATTTCCTTTAAAGGCGCTGATTATAATCTCACTAATACTGAATGCGTAACCGATGAAAATTCTTTAGGATTAAATTTATCTTACGCCACAAATACATGCATTATGGACCGTGGAGATGAATATTATAATATCCCGGCTTTGTGGGATTATTCTTATATTCCTGGCACTACATCAATTCAATACTATCAAGGCAAACCTCTTGGTGATAACTTTATGTCTGATGGCGATAAAAACATTTATAAAATCAATACCGAATGTTATAAAGATTCATTGTATGAACAAACCTTACCTACACCAGAACCATATGGAAGTAACCTCACTTATAAAAGTGGATATGACGAAGCAAATAACATTGCCTACTTTATGCAACGGAGTAGACATCACGAAGAAAACGAATTCACCATCACTAGCATTGCTTGCGAAGATGGGATGGTATTAATTGGAGCGGAATTATCTTATACTGGAGAAAAAAGCGCACAATATATCGAAGGTACTGGGTTAAAAGTTGATCCTACTCTTCATACAACTTTACAGCAATGCATGGCGACTGGGAATGAAGAATTAAGTGCAGATGGATTAACTCTAACATGTGGTAATGCTTTTTATCGTTCGTTAGACGGGAAAGAAATTAACGTTGTCAAAGATAGAATGGTTAATAGTAAAGAATATCGTAATTATCGTAGATACGATGATAAGGATTTAGGTGAAGATGTTAGCGGTAAACTCTTCCTTGCGTATTTAAATTTAGAAACTAATAGAGATGGTAAGTACGCTTATTCTATTCAACCGACCACAAGAAAAAGCAAAGTATTCGAAGTAAAAAATAATTTTGATCGAGATGAGGTTCAAGAAGTAAGACTACCAAATGGAAAGGTGGTTATTATTCCTTATAAAACTGTTTCTCAATATCAACCATCTGTTGGCGGTCCAATAAATTTAATAAAAGATATGATTGTCATTCTTTAGACAGGAAAGGTATTTGTAAAACAAATATCTTTTTGTTATAATTTTACATATGAAAAAATGTATTTATTTGCTTATCGTGCCAACGTTAATTGCTTTAACCTCTTGTGGCAATAAATATCCCCATCATAAATCAGGCGAATTTTGTAATGTAACATTTATTGGACATGATGTTAGTTGTGATTGCCCATCCTATACACATATGGATCGTGATTTAGATCTTAAACTCAATATTCCGTTTTTTGATCACGAAGATGCAGTTTGGGAACAGACTCCAACCGAAGATAGCGAAGGCCAACTTGATAAACCGGTTCAAGAATATGCTGTTAGTGTTAATGACATTAAAGTGTTAATTGGTGGTAAGGAATATCCAGATTCATGGTGTTTCTATTATCGCCATAACGATGATAATTTATTAAAAATTAAAAAAGAATATGTTGTGGATGATATAACGATTGATGTTACCGCTCATCCTTTTGGCGATTTATTCTTGTACGGGATAGTTATAGGCGATGAATTGTGGCATCGTTGGATTGATAGCGAAGAAGAGATAAGCGAAGAGTACCCTCATGATTTGCAAATTGATTTAGCGACTTTTTATCAAAGTAAACCATATCCAATAAAAACTTTATCAGGCCAAAAAACTTTCCCGGTTCTTGAACACGATAATGTCGACATCACATTCGAAGTAACTGATCAAGAACATCCACCGCTTCCTAATGATATTCGCTTGCGCAGTAATGCACGTTACGCTGCGATGGGGACTGATTATACTCGTGAATATTCTAATCAATATACTTATAAACCTGATGAATCAAATTCAGAAACTTGGATAACCGGTTATCAGACTTGCCATTTAGTCGTCCCTCATTACATAGTGATGGATCACATTTCATTTAGACAATTTGGTACGGAGTGATTTTATGAAAAAGATTATTCAACATACTTTAAATAAATCGACACTCCCTGATTACTATGAAGTGGTCATCACTTTTATCGACGATGATGGAATAAATAAACAGGAGACTGTTTTTGTTACAAGTAAGTTAGGGGAAAGTAATCAATACTATATTGATGAAGCCAAAAGATATTTTGAAAATAAATATCATTTACCTAGCACCACTCCACGTCGCCGTTTAAAATTTAAAGGAAAACCATTAGCCATCACTATCGCATCAGTAGTATTGGTCGTAGCTACTGTTACCGGAATTACTTTAGGCGTAGTTTTATCTAATCAAGGCGGAGGCGCTATTGAAAAAGATGAATTTGATAAAATGCATGATTACTACACTAATTACATTATCAATAATGTCAAAATCGATTACTATAAAGATTTAAGCGCTGATCAAATCATGAACCATGTTTATTGGAAAGATGATAGCGAAGGACAACCAATATTTACAACTATAAAAACAACAAAAATCGCTGGTGTTGAAACTTATTATTTAGACGGCATTAATTATAACGATGGCACAAATCGTGATATTTGGCCCGCTGCCACTCATGTTGGTGAAGCAAGAGCAATCGCGGCTGTTGCCACCATAAAAAACGACCCAAAGATTATGGATATTGCTACGAAGATGACATACTTCTGGGTCTATAACAACTTTAGAAGTACCAACTGGTGGCATAATGAATTAGGCGCTGGAGCTAATACTCTAGCCGATCTTGGTCTATTTACCTACGATCATATGAACGATCAGGGAAAAGCGATGCTAGTTAGCAAAGTCGCGAATGCTAGTTTTTACTATCGTCCATCTTTATTAACTCACTCTGGCACCAATTTATTTGACTATGCCGATATTACATTAAGATCTTCTATCTTTACAAGAAACAAAGAAGAATTTAATTTGGCGGTTAAAAGAATAGAAGACGAAATTAATGTTCTTCATAAAGAAGGCTTCCAGCAAGATGGATCTTTCTTTCAACACGGACAACAAGTACAAATTGCTAGTTATGGCAAAGAAGGGATTATACGGATGGCGAAAGTTTTACGCGCCATTTCTTCAACTGGTCACAAATTCCCGCGGGAAAAAATGCAAATTCTAGAACGTTTCGTTTTACGCGGCCTACGTGATATGACACATAAAGGCTATATCAACTATTCCGCTACCTGCCGTCAATATTGCCGTAAAAATAATTTGAAAACTAGTGAAAATAATTTTAATGGTTTAAGTGAATACATTCTCCTTCCCGACTTTGAAAAGAATGAGGAGTTGCAACAATATCTCGACAATCTTGATCAAGGCAAATCAACTTTTAGCGGTATTGAATACTTTGACAACGCTCACATGATTGCCGCCAATCTCAATGATTTATATATTTCATTTAAAGGCACAGATTGGTATCTCACTAATACCGAATGCGTTAATGAAGAAAATCGCCTTGGCCTTAATTTATCATACGGCACCAACACTTGCGTGATGGATAAAGGCAATGAATACGATGATATTTCTCCGGTTTGGAACTATGCCTATATTCCCGGCACTACGTCAATTAATCTTAACGATGCTAACGTTAAAATAAGGCAGCCAAATGAAGACTTTACTCATCCTGAATATAATGATTCCGCCTTAATTAAAATGGCACGTAACGAATATTATAAAGATGAATTATTTGAATCTCGCTTACCAGAGAAAATACCTGATGGTATTTGTGCTTATGGTGGTGGGACATACTCAAGGCCAACTCTAACAAACGAAGCTTTTAGTTGGTCAATGCAAGGAAGCACTCATCATAGTGAAAACACTTTTGCAGTTGGCTGCGTTGCTTGTCGATATGGATTAATTTGTGTCGGTGCCAATTTATCCTATACCGGTAGTGTTACAAAAGATTTATTTTTTTCTATAACTCCACGAAAACTTCACACTACAATCGAACAATGTCTTTATGACCCAACTGCAAAAGGCGAATACGAATTAAGTCTTGACAATAAAACTTTACGATATGGTAATGCCTTATACAAAATAATTCCCGACATAGTAGATACAACGGAAGACGATAAAATTACTGTCGTGCAACCGCATATAAAACTTACCGGTGCATGGGGAAGAAATAGAAATCCAACCGAAGAAGAAAAACTAGAAGTAACCGAAGAAGATGTTTTATTAGCTTATATCAATCATGGCAACGCATTTGATGGTAATGGCGCTCCAATTAAATATAAATATGCTTATAGCATCCAACCAGCATCAATCAATAGTAATGTCGAATTCAAAGTTGTTAATAATCTCAATGATGAATGGAATGTACAAGAAATATTAATAATTAATGCAGACAAAAATGAAACAACTGACATTGTTTTACCTTATGGCGGTCCTCAACCTGGAAGCGAAGGATATACTTTATATGTTAAAGATAAACAAGGGCAACCAATAAAAGTTAAATTAACAAAGGGGGAAATGTATGCTAAAACAGTCTCTAACAATTAACGGTCTTAATTTACCAAATCGAGTAGTGATTCAACCAATGGAGGGTTGCGACTGCGAATTTGATGATGGACGTCCAAGTGAACTAACACTTAAAAAGTACATTAATAATGCGCGTAGTGGCGCAGCCATTATTTGGTTTGAAGCTAATGCAGTCTGTCCAGAAGGTAGAACTAATCATCGACAAATGATGATTACCGAGAAAAACGTGAGCGCCTTTAGGGATATGCTTAAGCAAGTTCGCGAAACCGCAATGAAAGAATTTGGTTATGCACCAATTTGTATTATCCAATTAACTCATTCAGGAAGACAGAGCATCGTTCCAATGATCGCTTATCGTCATCCGCTTTATGAAAAAACTCGTCCAGTAACCGATGAGAACATCGTAACGGATGAATACCTTGATACTTTACCTGATTTATACGTTAAAGCCGCAAAACTTGCAAAAGAGGCTGGTTTTGATGGAGTAGATGTTAAATCATGTCATGGTTATTTATTTCAAGAAGTATTAAGTGGATTTACTCGTCCTGGTCGATATGGCGGATCATTTGAAAACCGTAGTAAGTTATTTATTGATTCAATTACTAAAGTAAGACAAGTGATGCCAAAAGACTTTATCGTGGCTAGTCGGATTTCAATTACGGATATGATTCCAAAACCATATGGATTTGGTACTACTGAAGATAATAAAATGGATTTAACCGAGCCTAAGAAATTATTAGGAATGTTAGAAAAATTAGGCATTAATTTAATTAACATTACTTTAGGTAATCCATATTATAATCCACATGTTAATCGTCCATTTAAGAAAGGGCCTTATGTTCCAGAAGAAAAACCAGAAGTTGGTCTAAATCGTTTCTATGAAGTCGGTAAAGAATTAAAGAAAACTTTCCCGAATATGTATTTTGTTATTTCAGGTCTTTCTTATTACCGTGAGAATTTATTTGAGATGAGTGAAAAACTCTTAAATGATAAATGCTGCGACTTAGTCGGTTATGGTCGATTAAGTTTAGCCTACCCAACCTTCTACGCAGACTACGTAAAAGGCAAATTCCAAGCGAACAAATGTTGTTTAGCTTGCTCTAACTGTACCGTTTTAATGCGTCATAAACAGGTTGCTGGTTGTGCCGTATTTAACGAATATTATCGGAACTTATTAAAGGAGAAAGTATTATGTCAAAAAAAGTAGCCGTAGTAACTGGTTCCTATCAAGGAATTGGTAAAGGTATCGCTGACTTATTAGCGAAAAATGATTATCAGGTCATTTATTCTGATGTCCAACCAAGTATGGATGGAGTGGAATATGTGAAGTGTGACATTTCTAATGCAGATGACCGCAAAAACTTAAAGGACTATATTGAAAAGAAATATGGCCGTTTAGACTTACTAGTTAATAACGCAGGCGTTGCGTGTAAAGTAAGAATGGATATCTTAGAAACCACTGAAGAATCTTTTGATCGTTTAATTAGAATTAACACTAAAGGAACCTTCTTTATGTGCCAAACATTTGCAAACTTTATGATTGCATCTTTAAAGAAAGGCATTGAAGGATATCAACCACGCATTGTTAATATTGCATCTAACTCAAGTTACACTTCTAGTGTGAGTCGTGGAGAATATTGTATCTCCAAGGCTGGTGTCAGTATGGTCACTACTTTATTCGCGGATAAATTAGGTGAATACAATATTCCAGTTCTAGAAGTTAGACCAGGAATTATTAAAACTCCAATGACTGAAGTCGTTACTGCTAAATACGATAAATTAATCGCTGAAGGTATCACTCCAACTAAACGTTGGGGTCAACCAGAAGATATTGCGAAAGCAGTTCTTGCCGTTGCGAATGGTTTACTTGACTTCTCAACTGGTACCGCGATTAACGTTGATGGCGGCTTCCACATTAAAAGACTATAATCATGAAAACAAAAATCTATACCTACGATTGTCTAGTAATTGGTAGTGGCGCAGCAGGATATAACGCCATTAACCGTTTAACTGAAGATAAAAGTAAAAAATCAGCTTTAATCACTGAAGGAGTGATGATGGGAACATCACGTAACACCGGCAGTGATAAACAAACTTATTATAAATTAGGCTTATCTGGTGATTCTCCAGATAGTGTAATTGCGATGGCGAATAATTTATTTGCGCCTGGATCAGTGGATGGAGATAATGCATTAGTAGAAGCAGCGCTTTCTCCACGTTGTTTCCTTAATCTTTGTGAATTAGGCGTTGCTTTCCCACACAATCGTTATGGAGAATATATTGGTTATAAAACCGATCACGATCCATTTGAAAGAGCGACAAGCGCTGGTCCATTAACTAGTAAATTTATGACCGAAGCGCTTGAAAAGAAAGCCAAGAAATTAGGGGTAAAGATTTTCGATAATTTATACGCCGTAAAAGTTTTAAAACAAAATAATCAAGTAATTGGCTTAATTACTTTAGATAAGAAGACTGGTGAATTTGTTTTATTTAATTCGCCAAACATTATAATGGCGACTGGTGGCCCGGCTGGTATTTATAAAAATAGTGTTTATCCAACTTGTCACACTGGTTCAACTTCATTAGCAGTTCAAGCAGGCGCTAAATTACAAAACCTTAGTGAATGGCAATACGGTTTAGCAAGTATCGCTCCTAGATGGAATGTCTCAGGAACATATATGCAAGTATTGCCTCGTTTTGTCTCAATTGATACTAAAGGTAAAGAATATGAATTCTTAGCAGATTATTTCTCTGATAAATATGAAGCCTTGAATAATATATTCTTAAAAGGTTATCAATGGCCATTTGACTCTAATAAAGTTCTTAAAGGATCATCGGTGATTGATTTACTTGTGTATCGCGAAATTACTTTTAAGCATCGTCGAGTGTATTTAGATTACACCAAGAATCCATTTAATTTAAAAGCAATTGATTTAAATAAATTAAGTAATGAAGCTAAAACCTATTTAGTTAAAGCCGGCGCAAAACAAAAAACACCAATTGAAAGACTTAAACATATGAATCAACCCGCAATTGATTTATATAAGTCTAAAGGTTTAGATATCACTAAAAAATATTTAGAGATTGCGCTTTGCGCACAACACCATAATGGTGGTGTGGCGGTTAATAAATGGTGGGAGACTAGTGTTACTGGTTTATTTGCTTGTGGCGAATGTGCTGGCACACATGGAGTATCTCGTCCCGGTGGTAGCGCGCTTAATGCTGGTCAAGTTGGATCACTTCGTGCTACTCAATTTGTGATTAATAGTAAGCGCAAAGGAATTAGTAATAATGCATTCATTAAAATCGCTAACAAAGAACTAAATGATGAAATTAAATTCGTTAATAAAGTTCTTAAGAATAAAGATAATGTTTATAGCTTAATTGATAACGCTGGTAAACGCATGAGTGATTATGGTGCAGCGATTCGTGAATTAGCGAATATGAATAAAGCATTCGCGTTAACGCAAAAAGACTACAAACAATTAGATAAAGTTGGCGTTAAAAACAAAACCGACTTAGTCAACGCTTATAAATATAAGGATATCTTGATTACCCAAATGGCAGTGTTAACAAGTCTACTTGATTTTGCTAAAACTATTAAGAAGACTCGTGGCTCTGCTTTATATTATCAAAAACACGGTAAATTAAGAGTAGGACTAGATGAAATCTTCCGCTTTATTCCAGATGATGGAAAGAGTAAAGGCAAAGTCCAGGAAGTAAGTCTAGTTAAAAATACTTTTAAAGTTAATTGGCGTGATACTCGTCCAATTCCACATGAAGATAATTTCTTCGAGAATGTGTGGAGACGATATCGCGAAGATAAAAATATATTCTAAGGAGGATTATAAGAATATGATTAAACTTTGTGCCCCAACGGATGAAGCAGCCGTAAACATTGATGACGCCATTAAAGCAATGCGCAGCATGGGCATCAGTCTAGCAGAAATCCGTGATGTTAATGGAATTAATGTGCTTGATTTTACCGATGAACAAGCTAATGAATTTTATGAGAAATTAAAAGCTAAAGGAATTGATGTATGGGCGATTTCTTCGCCAATTGGTAAACGCGATTTACATATTGATTTCGGCGCTTATCAAGATCGAGTCGCTAAAGCCATTCATATGGCGCAAATTTTCCATGCTCCTCATATAAGAGTGTTCTCATTCTTTGAGCACAACAATAATCCAGACGAAGTTGTCAAACGTTTAAAGTACGTTCTTGATGAAGCAACTAAAGTTGGAATTAAAGTTTGCCTAGAAAACGAAAAAGATTCTTATGGAGAAACTCCAGAAAGAATGATTGAACTTTTAGATAAACTTCCTGGTATGTTAATGGTCTATGATTCATCTAACTACATTCAAGTAGGCGTTCCAGCTGAAAAGACTTTATCTATGGCGTTCCCTCGCGCTTATTATGTTCATTTTAAAGATGGCATTCATAAAGGTAATGATGCAGATATTGTTCCAGTTGGCGAAGGCGAAGCTAATATCGCTCAATTATTAAAATTATCCGCTTTACGTGATATGACTTTCTCAATTGAACACCATCTTCGTTATCCTAATGAAGGTGAAACCTTTGAACAAATTCAAAATACACAAAAATTCGTTTATCCAAATAGAACCGCTGCATTTTATGATGCAGTTGGTCATGCAAGAATGATGCTACTTAAAGCGGGCTATATGGAAATTCACGAAGGCTTATTTAAAAGATAAGGAGATAAATCATGAAAACTGTTCGTTATGGTTTAATTGGATTTGGCGCGCACGCTGAACAATGCTACGCTGAATTCATTCTTAAACAAAAATTAGTGAAGAACGCTACGATTACTGCGGTCACTGAACCAAGTGAAAAAAGACGTAAGATGATTCCAAATATCTTACCTAAGAGTGTTAAAGTCTTTAATGATTATAAGAAGATGCTAGCGAGTAAAACTATTGATGCAGCGATTATCACATCCCCACACCCATTTCACGCTGAGATGGTGATTGAATGCTTAAAACGCAATATCCCGGTAATGTGTGAGAAGCCTGCAGCAACTACCGCTTATGATGTAAAAAGAATGATTGCAACCTCTAAAAAGAGTAAAGCGCTTTTTGGTATGATGTTTAATCAACGTGCGCTAAATATTTATCAAAAGATGAAAGAAATGATTTCTAAAGGCGAAATCGGTGATTTACAAAGAATTAACTGGGTAATTACTATGTGGTATCGTCCAGATCGCTACTACACCATCGCTCCTAACCGTGCGACTTGGAAAGGCGAAGGCGGAGGCTTAGTCATTAACCAAGCTTGTCACCAAATTGACTTATTACAATGGATTATGGGTGAGCAGCCAATATGCGTAAATGGTTTTATGGATAATGGTAAGTGGCATCCAATTGAAGCGGAAGATGACTTTACTTTGTTCTTACGCTTTAAAAATGGTGCAACTGGAACATTTATCTCTACTACTGGAGAATATCCAGGATGTAACCGACTTGAAATCAGTGGCACTAAAGGTAAATTAACCTGTGAAGGTGGTAAATTAACCTTCTATGAATCAAACGTTGATACTAAGAAGTTCTCTAGAACCGCTAAAGGTCCATATGATAAACCAGGCTTTAAAGTAAGAGAAATTAAGATTCCTAAAGATAATCTTGAAGAACATATGAAGATTATGACGAATTTCACTAATGCAATCTTAGGTAAAGAAAAGCTTAAGATTCATGGCTCAGAAGGATTAAAAGCAGTTGAGATTATCAATGCTGCGCTTTATTCCGGTTGGCATAAAGGTGAAACGGTTAAGATTCCAGTTAACGAAGTAAAATACGTTAAGGAATTACAAACTAAAATTAAGAACTCAAAATTTAAGCATTAAGGAGTTTTATGGAAAAGACTATTTCTAGAAAAACCATTGCCAGTCGAAGCGGAATTACTTGGAAAGATATTCTCTTCTACGCGATGGGTGATTTTGGCAACTGTTTTGTTTTTGCCATTAGTACATCATTACTAAACGCTTATTACACCAAGTGTTTAGCATTTAACCCGCTTTACGTTATTATCATTTTCGCAATTGCACGTATTTGGGATGCAGTGAACGATCCAATCATGGGACGTATCGCTGATAAGATGAAACCAAATAAACACGGTAAATATAAACGTTGGTTACTTTACATGGCGCTTCCTGCAGCTATTGTTTCGATTTTAATGATGATTCAAATGGGCCCGATGGGCAAAGATGGAGACTTCTGTAATATTTGGTGGCAATACCTAGTCGCTGGTATTACTTATATCTTGTATGGTATGACTCTTACTGCCATCCAAATTCCTTACGGATCGTTAATTAATGCTGTAACCGCTGATGCTAAAGAAAGAGGCAAACTTTCAATGGCGCGTGGCATTGCTGGTAGTTTAGGTGGATTACCAGTTATCTTAGTTAAGATGTTTTGTTTAGTTGATAAAAAGGTTAATCCTACCGGTTTTGAATGGCAACCAATGATTATTGGTGTTGCGATTTTAGGCGTATTCTCGGCTATCTTCCTATTCCTCTGCTATAAATACACTAAAGAAAGAAATATTGCTCAGCCCGCTCCAAGAGAAAAGGGCGCATTTAAAAAGAGCATCAACCGTATTGTTCACAACCGTTCAATGCTTTCAATTTGCACAATTGCAATTTTACTCGCAGGCGGAAGTATGTTTGGGGCAGTTATTTCCGTTTTCGTTTCAACCGATTTCTTTAATATGTCAGGTTTTAATACTGGCCTACCAGATATTCTTAATATCGGTGGCATTTTCTTAACTATGTTCTTTGTTCCTCCGATGGCAAAGAAGTTTGGCAAGAAAGAAGCTACTACAATGGGTGCTTTATTTTGCGTGGTAATTTATATTTTACAATTATGTATATTCTGGTTACCTCATCAAACTGAAGTTTATCCATATTACTTATATGTTCTATGTAACTTCCTAAGCGGACTTGGCTCTGGATTCTTTAACTGCTTACTCTGGGGTATGGTCGGTGACGCGATTGATGATATTTATATCAAAACCGGAATCCGTGAAGATGGTACATCATACTCAATCTTAATGTTCTTTAGAAAAGTCGGTCAAACTGTGGCGTTCTGTGGTGGCCAAGGTATCTTGATTGCGATTGGCTATGTCTCAGGAGTTAAATTAAGTGAATCTCAACTAACCATGTTCTGGTTCTTATCAAACGGCATTCCACTTGTTTGTTTTGTTATTGCGGTGCTCTTATTTATCTTTTGGTATCCAATTAACAAGAATCGATTAGAAGAAATCCAAGACGCTAAAGAGTTAATGCTTAGAAAAGAAGAAAGTGGATTAAAGGCTAATAAAAAAATAGCGTTAAATAAAGCAAAATAACAACAAACATATTTATTTGATATAATAAATATAGTATGAAATTTATTAGATGTTTATTAATTGCATCACAGGCACTCATTTTTACTGCATGCGCTAAAAATGAAAACTTGCCTGAACGTAAGGATGGTTATACTTGTAACATTAAGTACACTATCGAAGATCACGATATAGTTAAAGTCGTTGATAGAACACCGGTCGCTCCAATGGATGAAGAATTCAGGTGTTCTTTTAATGTTGCTTACACGAGTAATCCTGAAGCTACTTGGAAAACTCTTCCATATTATCCAGGAAGCGGAATTGATAAAAAATATATTTATGGTGAATTAAGTGAATCTAATATTGAATATCGTATTCCTTCTAACGGCATCCGCGTTCTTATTGGTGGTAAAGAATATCCAAATTCATTTAATTTCTATTATGTTAGTAACACAGTTAACTCATTAGTAATTAAAAAAGAGTATATGGTTAACGACATTGAAATTAAAGTAATGGCGGAACCTCACAAGAATTTAACTTTATACGGAATCGAATTTAGTGAAACACTTCTAAATCAAATTCAAGACAATAAACTCGACTTCACATTTGGATCAAATTACCAAAATGATAAGGAACCTACACCTGTAGCTGGGCACGATAACGGACAAAAGTATATTGCTATACTAAATCAATGGGCTTACCCGGTTTTCGAGCACGATGCGATTGAATTAGATCTTACTGTTATAAATGGCGGTGACCCTCTACCTAACATTGTTGTTCGTACTGGCGCGCACTACGCAATGGAGGGTGTTGATTACACCATTAAATATACTCAAGATAAAAAAGGATGTCATATTAGCATTCCTAATTATGTTGTATGCGACCATTTAGCGTTTGCTGCAGAGGGAGAAAAATAATGAGAAAGACTAAATTTTTCTATTTTATTTCTACTGCCTTATTAGCAATACCAATGACAATAAGTTGTTCAAAAGGCGATGACTTTACCATTTTGCGGAACGCTTATAAAAATTACCTTATCGAAACCATAAACACCGATTCGTATACAAAAAATGGTCCAGAAGCTTTATTAAACGATTTAAAAACCGAAACAATCCGCGGTGTACAAACATATTACTTCAAAGATATCGATTATAACGATGACGGACATGAGACACCTAGTAGTTGGAAGGTAGCGAAGCATACTTCTGATATGCTAGCGATTGCGGTTGCTGCCGCAAAAACACACGATTCACGTTACCAAGACATTGCAGTTGGACTTACTTATAATTGGGTTTTTCATGATTATAAATGTGTTAACTGGTGGTTTAATGATTTAGGGTGTGGTGCTTCTTTATCAAGCACAGCGTTATTTGTTTTTGATGATTTAAATGAAGATGGCAAAACCGCTGTTCTTTCACGTGTAGCAAGACAAAGCTTCTATTACAACGAATCTTTATTAGCGCAAAGCGGATCCAACTTATTTGACTACGCTGACTGCTCGTTAAAATCTTCCATTATTCATCGTAATCGCGTTGAAATGGAATTCACTATTCAAAGAATAGAAGATGAAATTGTTGATACTGCTGATGAGGGCTTTAAAAAAGATGGCTCGTTCTTCCAACATGGTCAATTAATACAAACGATGAGTAACTATGGTCGTAGTATTATTCGACTTGCCAATATTTTAACTTTAATTGATAAAACGAGTCGTCGCTTTAGCACTGATAAATTACAAATTTTAACTCACTTCATCTTAAGAGGTATTTCACGTGGTATGTTTAAAGGTTATTCTAACTACCTTGAAGCTGGTCGAGAATACGCTCGTGATGATGAAAGTTTTAAAGTCGATGCCTATGTTGGTCTAGAGAAATATCTTGAATTATCAAATTTACCAGCACGTCACGAATTTGAAGAATTTATCTTTAAATTAAAATCACGTCAACCTACTTTTAACGGAATTACTTATTTCGAAGATTCTAAATTTGTAACAATGAACCTTGATGGTTTATATATGTCATTTGAAGGATCTGATCCAAATCTCATTAATACCGAAACAGTTAATGGTGAAAATATTCTTGGATTAAATTTATCTTATGGCACTAATACTTGTGTAATGGATAAAGGTAACGAGTATTATCGTATCGCACCGGTTTGGGATTATAACTATATGCCTGGTACTACTTCTTATACAGTAGGAAGCGGAGAGACTTTTGAAAGCGCCGATGCTGAATTAAAAAGAATTGCTCTAGATGTTTATAAAGATACCGTTTTTGGACAAAAACTTCCAACAGGCAATGATTATGTGTATAGCGGCAGTTATGACAAAGATAATAATATCGCGGTTTTAATGCAACGCAGTTGTCACCATAAAGAAAATAACTTTACCGTTACATGTATTGCTTGCGAAGACGGAATGTTTTTAATGGGTGCAGATATACATTATGACGGAGGCGAAACTAGTATAACTAATCCTGATATGCATACCACAATTGAACAATGCTTTTATAAAGGAAAAGGCGAAGATACTTTTAAGGTATCCGAAGACGGCACTGAATTAATTCATGGTAACGCTTATTACAAAGTTTATGGTATTAACGGCACTCCACCTGAGACAATTACAATACGCGGATTAACTCCTGATGGAACTGACATTGATAATGAAGTGACAGGAAATTGGACTCGTAATAATGGCAAGAAAACAGGAGAAGATGCCACAGGTAATATTTTATTAGCCTATATCGATCATAAAGACAAGGGCGTTACAGACAATCCTGCTAGCTATGCCTACTCAATTCAACCAAAAAGTTATCATAGCGGCGAAGACATTCGTGATTTTAAACTAATTAATAACTTTAATAACAAAAAAATCCAAGAAGTTAAATTGCCATCTGATGATGAAGGCTATTACAAAGCTGTTGTTGTAGCGTATGAAGATGTCAATACCGGTTACAAAACCTGTACAGGTGAAGTTATTGAAAAGTTAGAAAAAGGTAAATTTTATATTGTCGAAGGACAAGAACCTAAACCTAAAGGAGGAATAATTTAATTATTAAAAATTATGGCACAAGTAATTTCAAGAAAAACCATCGCCGAACATAGTGGTATCAATTGGAAAGATATCCTATTCTATTGTTTCGGTGACTTTGGTAACTGTTTAGTGTTCGCATGCGCTAACGTGTTGCTTAACAAGTACTACACAAGCTGCTTAATGTTTAACCCGGCTTACATCATCATCATTTTCGCTATTGCGCGTATTTGGGATGCAGTTAACGATCCAATTATGGGACGTATTGCCGATGGTATGAAACCACATAAAAAACGTGGTAAGTTCAAACGGTGGTTCCTCTATATAAGTATTCCATATGCCGTTGCAACCATTTTAATGTTCTGTCAATTTGGGCCTACTAAAGTAATTGATGGCTATTGTGCTGCTCCTTGGCAATATATATTAGCAGGCTTTACTTATATCTTATTCGGTATGTGTATGACTGCGATTCAAATTCCTTATGGATCACTTGCTAGTGTTGTTACTCTTGATAGTAAAGAAAGAAGTAAATTATCCATCGCTCGTGGTGTTGCCGGTAATATTGGTGGTATGCCAGTTTTAGCGGTTAAAGCTTTAGCGTTTAAAACCAATGAAGAGACTGGTGGTTCAGTAGTCGACTTTAAACCTTTAATTATTGGTGTTGCTATTCTAGCAGCCTTCGCCATACTCTTTATGCTTTTATGTTATAAAGGCAGCAAAGAAAGATGGATTCCTGAACCTGCTCCAAAGGAAAAGGGTGCATTTAAAAAAGCCATTGGACGTATTACTCATAGTCGTTCAATGCTTTCAATTTGTGTTATCTCAGTTATCGTTGCGGGTGGTGGTATGTTTAAGGGTGTTATTACGCCATTCATTTCCGCTGACTTCTTCGGTTACGATGGAGTTATGACAATCTTACCTGATATCTTTGACTGCGTTGGTATCGCAGTAACTATGTTCTTAGTTCCAGTTATTTCTAAAAGAATGGGTAAAAAAGAGTCATCCGCAGCCGGTTTATATTTCGCGGCGTTAGTTAATGCAGTCATGATGCTTATCTTCTTCATGGTTAATTTCGATGTCTTTGGTGAAGCGAAAAACGCAACCGCACCATATATGTTATACGTGGTTGGAAACTTCTTATCTGGTTTAGGTTCTGGCTTCTTTAACTGCTTACTCTGGGGTATGGCAGCTGATGCAATCGATGAAATTCAAATTAACACTGGTATCCGTGAAGATGGAACTAGTTATTCAATCATGATGTTCTCTAGAAAGATTGGTCAAACTATCGCATTCTGTGGTGGTCAAGGTATCTTACTTGCTATCGGATTTACTGGTGGTATTGCACTTGATTTACAACAAAAAACCGCTCTTTGGTTTGTCGCAATGGGCACCGTCATTGCATGTTATGCACTTGGCGCGATTCTCTTCACCTTCTGGTACCCAATTGATAAGAGTAGACTTGAAGAAATTCAAGATGAAAAAGAAATTATGCTTGCTACAGCTGAGAAGAAAAAGATTACCGCTCATAATCCAAGAACTAAATTTATTAATAACCGTGCTAAAGCAGCGGCAGGGGCTAAATAAGGAGGGAGTGATTTTATGAAGAATATTAGAAAAATCTTATTAGGAATCATTACCGTAATGCCGTTTACGCTTAATTCTTGTAGTAGCGTAATGACTTATGATAGTGTCAAATCATGGGTTTCTACTAACTACATCGGAGATGATTCATATCCACGGGCAGCAATCGCAACTTTCTCATGGGATTATCATGGCACCACTGGTCCTAAAGCAATAGAAGAAGTTAAGCGTCTTATGAACGATTATCTTCCAACTATAATTCCTGAATTTAAAGACGTAATTTATTACCCAGATGGTGTAACAATTGGTCAAAGAATCGTTGTTTACCACACTTTATGGATTACTCCTTTGACTAATAAAAATTTTGGAACTACTTATTATAAAGAAGAGGATTGTAAGAAAACCACATTTAGAATTCATAATAATGAATTAAGTGCTACCGATTCTTTAGTGGTAAATGGTGTTGAAAGCGAAGAAACTAAATATAACAGCACCATCGTCCATGTTCACAATCGACATGGTTATTATCGTGGCATCGGTTTTAAAATTGGTCGTGGATTTATCGATAAAGAAAACATCATTAAACTTAAAGTTATTATCGATTTAACTTACGAAGATAACTAATAATTAAAAAGGAGATTATTTATGAAAAGCGGAAAAGACGTTGTTTTAAACATTAGACCAGTAATCGCTAGTGTGATTCATACTGGTGCATGGGAAGGACCTTGTCGAACTGGTCTACCTAAAGAACTAGATCCTAAGTACGAAGTAAAGGAAGCTAAAGAAGCAGCTAGAAAACTTTATGCTCGTTTAAAGAAAGAGGTTAAAGGTCATGTTCATATTATGGATCCGATCTGCGTGGAATATGATGAATCTTTCTATGTCTTAGAAAAAGAGTTTATGAAGCTTAAACAAGACATTGATGAGGTCGACTTATTTGTTTTAACATACCGCGTTCCTGGTATTGAAAAACTTAATAAACCAGTTTGTATGATTAATAAGGCTCCTACTCCAATTGATTTAGTGGCGTTTATGCGTGATGAAGGACATGAAGCTTATATGGCACATGATCTTCCTGAATTCACAGAACTATGTCATTACCTTTATGTAAAGAAAGCGATTAAGAACACTAAACTAATGATGTTTGTGTCTCCTTATCAATATCCAGTAAGTGTTAATACAAGCAATTATCATACTTATGGTTTATTCTCTCGTTATGGTATGGATAACGTTAGATTATCCTTCACTCATATCTTTAAAGTAATGGAAGAAGAGATTACGGATAAAAAAGTTATTAATGAAATCGCTACTAAGATTTCTAAAGGCGCAAGTAAAAATCTTACTAAATTAGAATGGCTTAAGAGCGATGTTAAATTCTATTTAGCGGTTAAGAAATTAATGGATAAATATGAATGCAATGCCTTTACCGCTCCATGTAAGGAAATGTGTGCTTCTCGTTTCCCGGCGAAACTTAAATGTACACCATGTTTAACCCATACTTTATTAAAAGATGGTGGATATCCAACATCATGCGAAGAAGATTTGAATGTTTTAATGTCTACGATGGTATTTATGTATTTAACTGAGAAATCAGTGTATATGGGTAACCCACAATTACTCCTAAAGGGAGAAAGTCTCACTAAAGACTTACATATGTCAAAGATTGTGTATGGAAAAGATAAATACAATGAAGAATTATTAGAAATAAGACATTCCGTTCCTGGATTAAAGATGAACGGCTTTAAGAAAGATAACACTCCATATGAATTATGGACATTCACGCATGAAGGTTGGGGCACTAAAGTCCAAGTCAATATGGGTAAATTAGACACCCAAGATGTTACAATTGGTCGTTTTAACCGTAAAGGTGACAAAATGATAGTTACTCATGGTGTAATTAAAGCTTGCGCTTACAAAGATGATGAATGTTCGCCAGCAATTTATTTAAAGCTTGATTGTGATCCACGCGAATATCGTCATCGTCTCGCTGATGGTATCTATGGCCATCACCAAGCAGTTGTATTTGGTAACTACGTAGAGCAAATTAAAAAACTAGGGAAAATCGTCAATTTTGACGTAGAAGTAGTAAAATAACTACTTTTCTCGTCTTTTTTATTAATAAAAAAGACAAATCCTTCTTTTTGTGATACTTTATTTGTAAGGGGATTTTATGGCCGAAAGAAAACATATAGCCAAGTATAGCGGTCTTCGTTTAAAAGACTACATCGGCTATGCATTAGGCGATGTTGGTTGCTGTTTGGTATTTAGCCTTAATACTTCATTGCTACAAAACTATTACACTGATGCATTATTTTTAAATCCGATTTTTATTATGGTTATGTTTGTCGTAGCGCGTGTTTGGGATGCAATTAACGATCCAATCATGGGTCGCATTGTTGATCGAATGAAGCCGAATAAAATGGGCAAATTCAAACGCTGGTTCATTTATGGCGGGCTACCGTTAATGATTGCTAGTATCTTGATGTTTATTCAATTACCTGGAATGATTGACGCTGGCAAACAAGAGGCCTTTATCGGCGCTTACGTCTTTGCGACTATTACTTATATTTTATTCGGCATGATGTATACTGCTGTCCAAATTCCATATGGTAGTCTAGCTAGTGTAGTCACAGCGGATGAAAAAGAAAGAAGCAAATTATCCATATTCCGCTCTGTCGGTAGTGCTTTAGGATGCACTCCGATATTAATCCTTAACATGTTTACCTTCTTTACCGATCCTAAAACTAAACGACAAGAAGTTAATTACACGATTTTAATTATCGGCGTAGTTGTAATGGCGATTTGTAGTTTTATTGCCATGTTTGCCGCTTATAAAATGAATAAAGAACGTGTCCCAGTTAAACCAGTTCCACACGAAAAAGGAAGTATGAAAGCCGGTTTAAAGAGAATCTTTAAGACTCGTTCCATGATTGTTCTTTGTGTAATTGGTATGCTCCTTTTGGCTCAAAGCATGTTTGGAACATCTTATTTTGGTTACGTCCTCCGTAACTATTATCAAGCGAATGGTCCGTTAGCAATGATTCCTTCTCTTATTAGTCAATTCATGCCAATTCTTTTAATGTTTGTT
Organism: Bacilli bacterium; assembly: GCA_024408505.1. Classification (GTDB taxonomy): domain Bacteria; phylum Bacillota_I; class Bacilli_A; order RFN20; family CAG-826; genus UB1719. The sequence continues at coordinate 39,203 of JAKSUZ010000004.1, forward strand.
GTTCCTCCTTTAGCCAAAAAGTTTGGCAAAAAAGAAGTTAGTGCTATCGGAATGATTATTGCCCTTGTTGCTAATATCACTTTATTCTTACTTGTCTTTATCCCTGGCGATGAAATGCATTCTAACACCTTAATTTGGTTCTATATTCTTAATGCGATTGTCAGCATTGGAACCACTCCACTTACTTTACAAATATGGAGTATGATTGCCGACTGCATTGATGATATGCAAGTAAAAAATGGTATTAGAGAAGATGGTAGCTCTTACGCGGTCTTTATGTTTTTTAGAAAATTTGGTCAAATTATTTGCGCCATTACCGTAAATTGTAGTTTACTCGCTATGGGATATAACTTTGCCGTTCAGGATTTCTCATCTGATCAAATCCGCTTAATGTATATTTTAGGCACCGTAATCCCGATTGCTATGTTAGTGATTATTGCGTATTTATTAATGTTCCGCTATCCGCTTAATAAAGCTGGATTAGAGAAACTACAAGATGAAAAAGAAGCTTTCTTTGCTAAAGAAGAAAAGAAACAAATAGCAACGAAATCTAAGGGAGGAAAATAATATGATTAGACTATGTGCTTTCGCTGATGAGGCAGGTCCATCACTTGCTGAACAAATAAATGCTTTAAAAAAGCATAACATTCATTTAATTGAATTAAGAAGTGTGGATGGAAAGAACGTTCTTGATTTTACTGATGAAGAAGCCAAAACAATTTGTAAGCAATTAAATAAAAACGGAATCAAAGTATGGTCCGTTGGTTCGCCAATTGGTAAAGTCGATGTTAATACTGACTTTAATGAATATGAGAAGAAAGTTATTAGAGCTTGTGAACTTGCTAATATCTTTAATTCTACGAATGTAAGAATGTTTTCATTCTTTAAAGCTTATAATTCAAAAGATAAAGTCATCGCTCAATTAAAACGGATGGTCGAGATTGGCAAGAAATATAATGTCAAAATGTGCCACGAGAACGAAAAGGAAATATATGGCGATATTGAATCTCGTTGCACTGAAATCTTAAATGCAGTTCCTGGTCTATATTATGTTTATGATCCTGCTAACTTCTTACAATGTAAGCAAGAACCAAAAGAATCCTTGAAGATGTTATTACCACGTGCTTATTATCTTCACATTAAAGACGCTTTAATGGCAACTGGTGAAGTTGTTCCTGCAGGTAAAGGCGACGGGCATCTACAAGAAATCATTAATTCCATTAATACCGATAAGGTTCTTACTATTGAACCACACTTAAAGGTGTTTGCCGGTTATGCAAATGTTGATAAGACTGAACTAAAAAATAAATACGAATACAAAACCAATGCTGAAGCATTTGATGCGGCAGTTACTCACACTAAAGAGTTATTAAAGAATGCCGGTTATCATGAAACTGAAGAAGGATTTAGTAAATGAAAATAGGACTTAATTTATATTCCATCAGGAATATGATTCAGACTAAACCCGATTTAATTAAAACTTTAAAGCAACTTAAAAAAGATGGTTGTGATTTTGTTCAATTTTCTGGTTCACTAGTTCCATTAACCGAACTTAAAGATGCAGTTAAGAAAACCAAGATGCCAATTGTGGTCACTCATTCTCCATTGGAGAGAATCCTTCACGATACCGATAAATTAATTAAAGAACATAAATCATTTAACTGCACTCGAATTGGTTTAGGAATGATTCCTGATAAAGCAATTTACGCTAATGATCAGAAAGTCACTAAAACAATTGATCAACTAGAGAAAGTAGCGATCAAAATGAAAAAACAAGGCATAAAATTCTTTTATCATAATCATCAATTTGCTTTCCGGAAATTAAAAAGCGGGAAAACTATTTTTGAATACATGATTAAAAAGGCTCCCCACATTAACTTTGTGCTTGATACCTATTGGGTACAATACGGAGGCGCTTCAATCATTGATATGATTCACGCTTTAAAAGGACGAATCGAATGTGTTCATTTAAAAGATTATAAAATTAATAATCAACTTGAACCAGAGTTCGCACCTTTAGGCGATGGGAACATAAATTTAGTAGACGTTATCAAAGAAGCTAAAAAATCAGGAACTAAATATTTCCTAATTGAACAAGATAACGCTGCTACCAAAAAAGATGGCTATAAAGATATAGTTAAAAGTATTAAATATATAAAGGAGAATTTCTAATGAAAAAAGTACGTTATGGGATTATCGGTGTCGGTAATCAGGGAAGCTACTACGCTTCATTAATTAAGGATGGTAAGATTCCAAATGCTGTCCTTGGGGGTATTTGTGATACTAACCCACAAAAAATCACAGCCTTAATCAATCGACTTAAATTAAAAGATGTTCCATTCTTTAGTGATTGCCGCCAATTAATGGATAGCAAATATGTAGATGCGATTATCATCACCACTCCACACTATTTACATCCAATTATGGCGCAAGAATGCTTTATGAAAAATATTCATGTCATTACTGATAAACCTGCTGGTGTCTTTACAAGACAAGTTTGGAGAATGAATCAAGAAAGCAAAAAAAGCAAAGGCTTATTTGGCATGATGTTTAATCAACGCACTAACTGCGTGTATCGTAAGATGAGAGAAATCATTGCTAATGGCGGTATTGGTAAACTTCAAAGAGTTACTTGGATTATCACCGACTGGTTTAGAACTCAAATGTATTATGATTCTGGATCATGGCGCGCAACTTGGAGAGGAGAAGGTGGAGGCGTATTAATTAACCAATGCCCACACCAAATCGATCTTATTTCATGGGTAGTCGGTGAGATGCCGAAAACTGTAAATGCTTTCTGTAAGTATGGACATTGGCACAATATTGAAGTTGAAGATGAAGTAACAGCTTATTTCACTTATAAAAACGGCGCGACTGGTGTCTTTATCACTACTACTGGTGAAGCTCCTGGCACCAACCGTTTTGAAGTAAGTGGCACTTTAGGCAAATTAATCTGCGAAAATAATAAACTTTATTACTATAAGAACAATAAAGATTCCACTCAGTTTTTATTACACGCAAAAACTTCATTTGATAAACCAACAGTAAAAGTAACTGAAGTTAAAACTGATGGTAAGAATTTACAACACATTGGTATTTTACGTAACTTCACTAATGCAATTCTTAGAAAAGAAAAATTATTTGTTAAAGGCACTGATGGTATTAATGGCGTTGAACTTATGAACGCGATTGAATTATCGGGTTGGCAAAATGGTAAAACCGTCAAGATTCCTGTTAATGAAAAAGTATACTTTAATGAATTATTAAAGCACGTGAAAAATTCAAAGTGTAGACGCGGTCACGATAATATTGTTGAAAAGGCCCTCAACTTTGGCACTGGTCAACACAATGTAAAGAATGGTAAATAATATGTCTAATTTTAAAAACAAAGTTATTGTTATTACCGGCGGCTCTGGAGTTATTTGCAGTGCGCTTGCTCGTGCATTAGATAAGGAAGGGGCTAAACTTGCCATCCTAGATCTAAACGAAGAGAAGGCCAAAGCGTTTGCAAAGACTTTAAAGCACGCAAAAGGATATAAGTGTAACGTACTTGAACCCAATGATTTAAAACGCGCCCATCAAGCGATTAAGCGTGATTTTGGTTTAGTTGATATCTTAATTAATGGCGCTGGTGGAAATAATCCTAAGGCCACAACCGATAATGAATATGCTGAAGCTAAACTTCCTAAGAGCACTAAAGATTTCTTTAAATTAGATAAAGCTGGAATTAGTTTTGTCTTTGATTTAAATTTCCTTGGCACGGTACTTCCCACACAAGAATTCGCAAGCGATATGATGAAGAAAGGCGGATCGATTTTAAACATTTCGAGTATGAACGCTTTTACTCCATTAACAAAGATTCCAGCTTATAGTGGAGCAAAAGCCGCTGTTAGTAACTTTACTAAATGGCTAGCGGTTCATTTCTCACACGTAGGAATTAGAGTTAATGCTATTGCGCCTGGTTTCTTTGTCACTGCGCAAAATAAAGATTTACTCTTTAAAGATGGTAAACCCACCGCAAGAACTAAAAAAATCTTAGCAGCTACTCCAATGGGTCGCTTTGGCGAAGTTAAAGAATTAGTAGGTGCTACATTATTCTTACTTGATGATAAAGCGGCAAGCTTTGTTACTGGTGTAGTTTTACCAATTGATGGTGGCTTCTCATCTTATAGCGGAGTGTGATTATGATATTAACCTTTCGTTGGTTTAATGATACTGATCCAATCTCTTTAGAATATATTAGTCAAATCCCTAACATGAAGAGTGTCGTAACTGCGGTTTACGATGTTCCGGTTGGGAAGGTTTGGCCTAAAGAAAAATTAGTAGAGTTAAAGAAAGAATGTCTTAAGCACCATCTTACGATGGAAGTGATTGAATCAATTCCGGTTCATGAAGATATTAAACTCGGTAAACCAAGTCGCGATAAATATATCGCTAACTATATTGAGAACATCAAACGTTGCGCTCAAGTTGGCGTGAAATGTATTTGTTATAACTTTATGCCAGTATTCGATTGGTTACGTACCAATATGAAATATAAACATAAAGATGGTTCTAATTCACTCGCCTATTCTCGTAAAGACTTTGAAAAGATTGATCCAAAGCATTTACACTTACCAGGTTGGGACGAATCTTATTCTCCTAAAGAATTACAAAGTTTACTAAAACAATATGAGAAGATGACTCATAAAGATTTATTTAATAATCTAGTTTATTTCTTAAAGAAGATTATGCCTACTTGTGAAAAATATAAAGTTAACATGGCAATCCATCCTGATGATCCACCATGGGATATCTTTAATCTTCCTCGAGTAGTCAGTAACGAAAAGGATTTAGACAATATGTTTAAAGCTGTTCCAAGTAAATGTAACGGCCTGACTTTCTGCACTGGTAGTTTTGGCGCTGGTCGCTTTAACGATTTAGTGCATATGGCAAATAAATATGCAAAACGGATTTATTTCTTACACGCCCGTAACATTCAATACACCGATAACAAAGATTCGTTTGTCGAAACCGGACACATGATGGGTTCATTACCGATGGTAAAAATCATCAAAGCTTTAGTGAAAAACGGATTTAAAGGTTATGTCCGCCCTGACCATGGTAGAAATATCTGGGGCGAAAATCATAAACCTGGATACGGCTTATACGATCGCGCTTTAGGAGCGATGTATCTAAATGGTGTCTTTAGCGCATTAGAAGACAAATGAAATTAAATAAGATTTGGGGATACGGCCAACTTTTTGGCTATAGTGCCTACGAAGGTAAAAACCGTTATCAAAATGATCATATTTTGATGACCATGAAAGAAGATTTATGTTTTCGTTATGAATTTAAAGAACATTATATTCGTCTAGCATTTATTAATAAAAAAGAAAAAGTAACCTATGAAACAATCATGAGTGATTTTGTGCTCGCTAAAATAAATCAAAGTAGATTTATTCTTACTTTTATTGACAACGACACTCTTATCGGCGAATCTCCTAATCTACCAACTTTTACTTGCGAGGCTACATTAAAGAAAATTAAAAAAATGGATGCAGTTATCTATAACTTTGACCAGCATTATCTTACCTACGCTTACTATAAGACTAAAAAGACTTATCGTTTTGTAATTCATCATTCGCTTAGTCTAAGTGAGGCCAAAAAAGACATTAAGCATTATTTAAGAATCAATCTTGATTCACTAATTAAACATTATCAAAGTTATTATCAAAAGATGCCTAAATGTGAAGATAGTAAATATGAGTCTTTATATTATAAATGTTTAAGCGTTAACAAAGTTAACACTCACACTAAAGAAGGAAACATTAAACGTTTTTGGACTACGCCTAACCGCGTTCCTCATCGACATATGTGGCTATGGGATAGTGGATTTCATGCTTTAATGATGTCGCATTTTAATATGAAATTAGCGGAAGAGTGTTTACTTGCGATGTTAGAGCAAATCGAACCAAGTGGATTATTACCACATATGATAACCCCAAAAACGAAAAGCAATATCACCCAACCTTGTGTCTTATCTTGGATTAGTTATGAGTTATATCAAAAATCACACCATAAAGATTTCTTAAAGAAAGTAGTGAGTTATCTAGATAAGTATTTAACTTATGATTTAAAAAATCGTAACTTCCATCATAATGGTTTATTAAGTTGGAAAACTAATCCAGATAATCCTAAATGTAAATGCGATGAATGTGGATTAGACAACAGCCCGCGTTTTGATTTTGATGAAGATATGGATAGTATCGATTTTTCATCTTATTTAGCGATGGATGCTAGTTACTTATCTGAGATATACCACGTTTTAGGTAACTTTAAGAAAGAAGAAGAGTGGAATCAAGTAAGCAAACGAATGACTGACCTAATTAATACTTTACTATACGATAAACATGACCATACGTTTTATGACCGTTTAATATCTGGCAAATTAACTAAAGTTTTAACTCCTACTAGTTTCTTGCCTTTATGTTTTAAACAAGTTAATCAAAAAAGAGCGGAGGAAATGGTTAAAACATTATTTAATAAAAAGTTATTATGTACACCATTCCCATTTGCTACTATTTCACAAAAGGACCCGCGCTTTTCAAATGACATGTGGAGAGGTGGGGTGTGGCTACATCTAAATTATTTTATAATTCGTGGTCTAAAACAATATGGTTACATTAAACAAGCAAAGCAAATTCGTGATATAACTTTAAAAACCGTAAATAAATGGTATTCAAAATATGGATGTATATTTGAATTCTTTGATTCAATGGATAAAGTCTCACCATTTAAATGTGCTAGAAAAGGCAAACCTTTAAAAGAACCGGATTACCGTAAACATATGCATGCAATTACTGACTTCCATTGGTCAGCGGTATTTACATATTTATTAATTCAAAACGATTATTAATTTATTTAATAATAACTTCTAGCTGATGATTCTTAGATGCAATATTATATTGCTTCATCATAAACCCTGGCGTAAGGAAGAAAGTATCTTCTATCTTTAATAATTTCCCTTTTTTAACATTTATTTGTCCGCTGATCAAAGGGGTTTTATAGACAAAATCTTTTTGACTTTTAATTGTTATTACTAGTCCGGCATCACTGAATTTATAAGTAAAATTAAATTTATCCTTTAATTTCAATCCATCTCTACTAGTGAGATAAGAAACAAACTTAAACTCATTATCTTTTTTAATAATTTGGCAATGATTAAAATAACCCGTTGAATAATACTTATTATTCACTACAGCATCAATTCTTGGATATCCAGGAAGATGTGAATTAGCATCTAAAGGTACTTGCATATTGTTGGGTTCGGTTAACTGATAATCGCCAACTGATCCAACAATTATTGGACGCTTATTCTTTTTATCATATAGAAGAGTAATAGAGCCACCAGTTAGATGACCGGAATAAGGGATATTATTATCATAATTAGAGATAGATAATAAATATTTATTATTCGCTAATCGATAAGAATCCATTTCTTTAATGTATGTATTAAATGTTTCTTCTGATGGTAGAGTTTGCTTATTTATCGATATCTCACTATCTAGGAAATGATTAACGACAAACGCAAAAGAATTTATGTGTTCAAACGTATGATGTAAACACGGATTTTCTTTATGTTTAAAATAATCAGGCCCGCCATATAAAAGTCCATTATGAGTGCACGATAACATTAAAGCAAAATTTCTATTAGCGGCATCAATGAATCTCTTATCATCTTTGCCTAAAATATAAAATAAAGGTATTAGACCATCACAAGTCCTACTACCATAGTAGGTCCATTTATAATTTCTACATCCTAATGAATTATCAATTGCGCCATCCGGTAAGATAAAAGGTAAATGCCCTTTAGCTAATTTTAAAACTTTTTTATAAGTATCAACGTCTTTACTATAAAAAGTGTATTTACCTAACGCTAATAAACTTTCTTCTAAATTATATCCAATATCAATCGCTAAACAACCCTTATCTGTTTTTAGATTATGGGGTTGAGATTCTCCATAAAGTAAATTATTAGAGGTAATATGCTTTAAAGCATAATTTAAAAGATGTTTTGCTTGTTTTAAATATTTTTGATTATTAAGAATAGTGCCAGCTAGATAGAGCGCTAAAGAGTTACTAGTTGGATAATTAATATTAGCTACGGTTTTTTCATCTAAATGAAGATATAACCATTTAGCATGTAGTTTAATACGAGAGAGGACTCTATTATTAATGTTAGTTGGTAAAACCTTTCTACAAGAAAGATAAGTTTCGCATAAAGCGATTTCTTGAAATACCGTTGTATAACGCCACAAAGCTTGCATGTCATTATAAATTCCGCCATCATCGCATATTAAATTGTTTGCATAATCTAATAGAGCATCTATTGCATTAAGATATTTAGTGCCTTTAGTTAATTTATAACAAATAGCGAAGGCGTAAATAGTATCAATACTTCTACCATGTATAAGTTTACAAGCAGGACATAAGAAACCACCATTAACTGATGAATGGTTATGGTGAATTTGTTTTTTAATTAAAGAATTAGCGAATTCAAGCAACGTTGATTTATATTTATCAATCATATCGCTCCTAACTACAAATATAATTATACATTAATTATTAATTGCCACTTTAAAGCTACGATTAGCGAATTTTACTAATTTCTTATTTTCTTCTCTTTGCAATAAAAGTTCTTGAGTGTATTTAATTGGATTAGTTATACCTTTTTTAACTGGAACATGATACTTCATATTATTAATAGTTTTGTAATCAAAAGTAACTAAGACTTCTTTCTTAACTTTAATGTATTTATATTCAAAGTTCATTAATTTATTCGCTTCTGAATCAACAATATTTTTAACCCATGTTTTATTGTAGTAACGTAAGATATTCGCCCAGCACTTCACTAATTCTTCACTACTACAAATGGTAAAGATAATAATTGGATTCCATTTTAAATAGAAAGCGGTAAATCCTAATGGAACAATAAATCCCCACATAAATAGACCGTTTGCCATAAACATCGCTTTCTTATCACCACCGCCAGTAAAGAAGCTATCGTTAATGGTTGCGTTATGTACTTGAGCAAGATAATTAATGGCATAGATGCCTGAGAACATCCATACAAAATTAGTGAATGATTGCACATCAAAACTAGAATCTTGTGTGTTAAGAGTATTAATCATGAATAACGGAGCATAAACAAAACTCATAGCAATGTTGAAAACAGCCAACACCTTTAAGAAGCGCATTACGTCTTTGCTATGTGCATTAGCTTTTCTTAACTCATTCGCGCCTAGTTCACGGCCGATTAAGACACTAGTCGCTGCTGTGATACCAGCAGTTGAGCAGTTAACTAATTCACGAACAGTAGCAACAGTATTATTCGCTGTTATTAACGCTTGCGATAATGGATCATTACCATCAGTACCGGGAAATGCGATGTGATTAATAACGACTTTACTTACAAGGATATTGCCCACTCCCCATAAAATTCGACTCGCAAGAAGAGCAACAGTATATTTAAAATATACAGATAACATATCAGCATCAGTATGTAAGAAATATTTAAGAGAGAATTTGGTCTCTTCCATTTTTCGAGTAAAGCAAATAAGTAACACTAATTCAATTGCACGAGCCAAAACTGCTGCGATTGCGGGTCCCATACTCGGATTTTCCATAGGAATATAACAAAATCCAGTAGTTAATCCAACATTAGCTACAAAGGTTGAAATTGATAATATAACAATTAGTTTAGTTTTCTTAGCATTTTTAAGGCTATAAAAATACATTGCAGAAAGCGCTCTAAAAATAAAGGCGATTGAAAAGATACGTAGGTAATTAGCGCCGAATTCAATATTACCCTCACCGCCAGTTAAACCAGAAATGATTTCTGTTGGCCAAATCATACTAGCAACCATAAACACAATTGCTAAAAGCAAAGATATTTTTAAAGATAAATTAAAAATTTTCCTTACAGATTGGGTATCTTTTTTTCCAATAAACTGAGCAGAAAAAGCGCTACCGGCAAAAACAAAGCTTAATAACAAGATGTTAAAGATAAAGAAAATATCATTGGCGCTAGTTGTACCATTAAAAGCTGTTTTGCCTAAAATCGCAAAGATAATAATTGCGCTAGATACATTGAATAATTGGTTAAGGATTTCTTGTCCAATAACCGGAAAAGCTAAACTTAAAAGATCTTTTTTAAATTGCTTATCATGAAAAACTTTTATCATACTCATAAAAGTATAGCATATTTATTAATGAAATTAATAAGTGAATGATGTTTAAAAACAATTAATTTAATTTTGTTGTCAAATTTGTTAACATAATTAACGGTATGAAAAAGATTCTAATTAGTGCATGTCTAGTCGGCGATAAGGTTCGTTACGACGGAAAGGGTTGCTACACTCCTTTAATCAAGGAACTTTTAAAATACTATGAACTCGTCCCGTTTTGTCCGGAAGTTGAAGGCGGACTTAAATCACCCCGAATTAGAAGTGAAAGAAGACGTAACGAAGTGAGAAATGAGAAACTAGAGGTAATTACCGATAAATTTGATTTAGGCGCTGAAAAAGCGTTAAACATCTGCCAATACTTGAATATTAAGATGGCCATTATGAAAGAAGATTCTCCTTCTTGTGGCGTGCATCAAATATATAATGGCTATTTTCAGAAGCGAAAGATTCCTGGTCAAGGCTGGACAACCGAGTTATTAACTAAACACGGCATTAAGGTGATAAGCGATCAAGAAATTGAAGATCTACTAAAGATTAAAGAAGCCGAGAAAGAACGCAAAGAGAATAAAGCAAAAGAAAAACCCCTAAAGAAATAAGCGATAGGGGTTTTAATTTATTAACGATTATTGCTACTAAAAATAACAACTAATCTTAATATATGAATTAAGATAATGATGAAATCTAAATATAAGTTAAATGCGAGATAAAGCGCTAAATTGTTATCCGCTTGGCAGCGCATACTAATTTGTTTAATGTTATAAACATCAAATGCAGTAATTAACATAATTGCGATTATGACAATTATGCTTGTAATAATATTGATTGGAGCCCAAACTTCAGGTCCTAACACAAGGAAGAAAATAAGATTAAATAAGCCCATCATTAAGACACCGAATAATAAGCCGAAACCTACTAAACCCATGCCAACTGCGCGTTTACTACGTGTACCAATTAATGCCATACCACCGAAAGCTAAAGCCGCAATACCAAATGTAGCAGCTAAGGTGTACCACTCAAGTCCTAAGAAAGTAAAACTTGAAAGAAGCACTCCCATACAAACCGCATATAAAACCAGTGGAATGACCGCTGCTTTACCTCTTCTAAGTGAAGTAAAGGCAATTACTACTGTTAACACGATTTGAGTGATGCTAGCAGTGATTAACGTAATCATATAAGCATTATTTCTAACATCAATATCTTTAATACCAAATTGGAAAATAACTGAAACTCCAACTGTTATTGCAACGGTTAGAAGTAAAAATAAGAACATATAGGTAAATGCTTTACCTAATAAAGTTCCTTGAGTGGATCTTACACCTACGCCTGAAGATCCCGGTGTACTTGTATTGAAATCGTATGTTGCCATAAGTTTCCTCCTAAATATTACTTTACCTTAAATTAAAGGATGTTTGTTAACAATTCTTTATAAGATTCGATTTTAAGCGAAGCTCCGCCAACTAAAGCTCCATCAATATTTGGTGAAGATAGATATTCCTTAATATTGTTAGGTTTCACTGATCCACCATAAAGAATTCTAATTTGATCAGCAACTTGTTGATCATAGAGTTCCTTAATGATTGAACGGATATAACCACATATATCTTCGGCAATTTCTTTAGAAGCATTTTTACCAGTACCAATACTCCAAATCGGTTCATAGGCAATTACAACTTTACTAGCGTCGTCTTTAGATACATCTTTAAAACCTTTAACGATTTGGTCTTTTACAAATGGTTTAGTTTGACCATCTTCATAAGTCTTTAATGATTCACCACAACAATATAATGGAGTCATCTTTGCGCTTAATAATTTCTTAATCTTTAAATTACAAGCTTCACTAGTCTCGTTGTTATAAGTTCTTCTTTCCGAGTGACCAATAATGGCCCAATTAACATTAATTGCTTGGAGCATTTCAGTAGAAACTTCACCCGTATAAGCACCACTAGTTAAATGATGAACATTTTGAGATGAAATAATTAAACCTTCAGGCGCATGCTTCTTAGCACAGCAAAGGGATAAGAATGTTGGTGCAACACCAATATCAATATTATGTTCTTTAGCAAGTTTAACAATATCACCGCATACTTCTACAAATTCTTTGGCTTCCTGGTTAGTTTTATTCATTTTCCAGTTGCCCATTAATAGTTTCTTTCTCATAGAAAATAAACTCCTTTTTAGATTCTTTATATATTATAAATGATTATTTACATTCAACAATAAAAACATCACCTTTATTACACTGTTTTCAAAAAGTTAACTAACTGGATGAAATGGTTAACTTTCTTTAAAACTCAAAAAATTTATATTTATTTTATAAATAAGAGAATCAAAGAAGATAACATTTAAACTTTCTTCTTATCCTTAATCGTATCTAATACTAATTTAATAAATTCGTCTTGTTTAACGGTGGTTTGAGCTTGTTCGCCAAACTTACGATAAGTAAGAGTCTTATTATCTCTTTCTTTATCGCCAATCACGACGGTATAAGGAACTTTCATTACTTGAGCGTTTCTTAAACGATAACCGAGTTTTTCATTACTATCATCTAATTTCGCGCGGATATGAAGTTTCTTCATTTCTTCTACAACGTGTTTAGCGTGTTGTAAATGGAACTGATTATTAACGGGTAACACTCTTACTTGTTCTGGGCATAACCAAACCGGGAATGCACCGCCATAGTGCTCAATTAAAATGCCGATGAATCTTTCGATTGATCCAAATAATGCTCTATGGAGCATAATTGGTCTTACTTTATTGTTATTTTCATCAACATAAGTTAAATCAAATCTTTCTGGAAGATTCATATCAAGTTGAATCGTGCCGCATTGCCAAATCCGATTCATCGAATCACGAATCTTAAAATCAAGTTTAGGACCATAGAAGGCACCATCGCCCTTGTTGATTTTATATTGTTTACCACTAGCTTTAATGGCTTCTTCTAGAATCTTTTCGGATTCATTCCAAATCTTAATATCACCAATGTATTTGTTTTCTGGACGAGTGGATAATTCAATCGTGTAATCTAGATTAAATAAAGAATACATCTCATCATAAAGCTTGAGCATCTTTTTAATTTCATCTTGAAGTTGATCTTTCCGGCAGAAGATATGCGCATCATCTTGCGTAAAGGTTCTAACCCGGAATAAACCGGCGAGCGCTCCGCTTGCTTCGTTTCTATGTACTAAACCAAGTTCGCCCATTCTAATTGGTAAATCTTTATAAGAATGTAAGACATTTTTATAAATGAGCATACCGCCTGGGCAGTTCATTGGTTTAATCGCAAATTCTTTATCTTCAATTTTAGAAGTATACATGTTGTCTTTATAATTCGTCCAGTGTCCGCTAGTAATCCAAAGTTCTTTACTTAACATAATTGGAGTTCTAACAAAGACATAGCCTTCTTCGGTGTGTCTTTCGTACCAATAATTTTCTAATTCATTTCTAAGAATCATTCCACGTGGTAACCAGAATGGGAAACCTGGACCGAATTCGGATATCATAAATAATCCGAGCTCTTTACCTAGTTTTCGGTGGTCACGTGCTTTTCGATCTTCAAGAAGTTTTAAATATGCATCTAATTCTTCTTTAGTCTTCGCACTTGTACCATATATTCTTGTGAGTTGTTTATTCTTACTATCACCACGCCAATAAGCGCCTGCTAAACTGAGAAGTTTAAAGTGTTTAAGATTTCCAGTATATCCTACATGTGGACCGCGACATAAATCAGTGAAGTCGCCTTGTTCATATATACTGATTTTTTCATCATCTTTTAATTCTTTGATAAGTTCAATCTTATAGGGATTATCTTTAAATAATTTTAAAGCTTCATCTTTACTAATTTCTTTACGAACAATTTTGATATTCTCTTTAACAATCTTTTTCATTTCCGCTTCAATCTTAGCGAAATCGTTTTCCGTTAAAACGACATCATTAAAATCAATATCATAATAAAAGCCTTCTTCAATGCTTGGCCCAATCGCAAATAATGCTTTTGGATAAAGACGATGAATCGCATGCGCTAATAAATGCGCGGTTGAATGATTAAGAATATCTTTTGTAATTTCCATAAAACTTATTTTAGTAAATCAATTAAGCGAAGTAAATTCATATGCTTATCACGAGGAAGTTGAAGTGCTTCATAAATATCATAATGAACAACTTTATTGTTCACTAGACCCACACAAAGTCCGCCTTTACCTTCCATAATTAAATCAATTGCGTGTGCACCAAGTCGAGCGGCTAACACTCTATCTTGCGCGCTTGGAGATCCGCCTCTTTGGATTCTTCCTAATACTTCTACTCTACTTTCATATCCGGTTTCTTTTTGAATTTTTTCGTTTAAGATACGAGTATCTGGATAAATATTTTCACTGATGATAATCATAATGTGTTGTTTACCCGCTTTCTTCCATTCTTTTAAATTCTCGATAATTTGATTATCGCTAATTGGATGATCAGGAGTGATAATCATATCAACGCCTTCGGCGATTCCAGAAAACAGTGCAAGGTCACCACAATGACGCCCCATAACTTCAATAATAGAACAACGGGAATGAGATTCAGTAGTGTCTCTAATTTTATCGGTACATTCAATAATGGTATTTAAACAAGTATCAAAACCAATCGTATAGTCGGTTGATGCAATATCATTATCAATCGTGCCTGGAACGCCAATACAATTAATTCCCATTTCGGTTAACTTCTTCGCACCCATATAGGTACCATCACCACCGATACACACTAAGGCATCGATTTTATGTTTCTTTAATTGTTCAACGGCTTTCTTTCTAACGGCTTCATCTTTAAATCCAGGTAAACGAGCGCTTTTTAAAATCGTACCACCATGAGAAATGATTTCACTAACACCAGAACGATCAACTTTCTCAATATTACCTTCAACTAAGCCTTTATATCCTTCATAAACAAAATACATTTCGCATCCGTTCCTTAAACCAGCACGAACGACCGCACGGATTGCTGCATTCATGCCTGGGGCATCGCCACCACTTGTGAGAACACCAACTTTTTTTGCCATGATAAAACCTCTACTAAGTAAAATTATAGACCTTTTTATTTTACAAATAAAACGATAAATAAAAAAGTTAACCAGATGAGTGAATTGGTTAACATTTTCTAAAGCTCGAAAAATTATATTTATTTTATAAATAAATATTCTTATCCTCCGTGAGGATTTTTAACCCTTTTTGTTAAGTATATAGGAGGGCATTATTCCTTAAAGGAGGTGAAAATATGCCCATAAACTATAAAGATTTACTTCTAAAAGAAGTCAAAGAATTATTTAAGAAATTACCACCGAACGTAAGAATAAGGGTGTATTATGATGATATGGGTAAGAGTAAATACACATTGAATGAGCTTGGTTCGAGAGTAGACAAACTTGAATTAAGGATGAATCGGATAGAATCTAAACTAGATCAAATCGGCGATGCTTTGTTTGAGTTTATTAAGACTACTAACGCTCGTTTTGATAGTTTAGAAAAAGATGTAAAAGATATTAATGCTCGTCTTGATTACATTGTTCAAGCGAATAATTTAAAAGACTTGCCTAGAAACAAAAAATAAAATTTTGTGGATAATTGTGGAAAACTTTTAAAATTCCTTTAGGAATGGCACTTTTTCATTGTGGATAACTTTCCCCAAGCGCCCTAAAATTAGGATTTTTCCTAAAGTTTATTAGAAATAAAAGTTTGGATTATGCTATGATTTTACTCACATTATGAATTACGTTGGCAGTAAGGATTTTTTAGAAGTAATTGGTGAAAGTATTATCAGTAATGTTGATATTGATGTGGTCACCCGTTTATATCAACCGCTTATTGGTTATAAAGCATCTATGCTTTATTTAACACTGGTTAATTATATCAATTACCAAGAAGGTGAAATCCTTAACCACGAAAATATTTTTAAGATTATGCAGATTGATCCAGGTGATTTTCTTAATGCTAGAAAGGCACTTGAAGCGTGTGGATTAATGAAGACTTATCTTAAGCTTAGTGAAGATGCTAAACATTATACCTATATTATTTATGCTCCTAAGTCGCCTAAAGATTTCTTTAGTGATGTTCTCTTTAAAGGATTATTAGTTAGATATATTGGTGAAAAAGAAGCGATGAAATTAGCGCTTCACTATAAAGTGGATGTTGATTTAAAAGGCGCGAAAGATATTTCAGCTAACTTTGTAGAAGTATTTCAACCCGATTTAGATGATGAAAGCTTTGACGCTAAGATGCCGACTAACTTAAAAGATACTAAAGCGCTTAAAGTTGATACCGAATTCTCTTTTGAAGATTTCTTCACGCATTTAAAGACCGCAATGATGATAAAAGAAGATGCTTTCTCTAAAGAAGAATGTGATGAGATTGAAAGAATTGCGACTTTATATGGATTAGATACCATCACTACTTGTGACATAGTTGCGCAATCTTATGATGACACAAAGAAAAAGGGCTTCCGTTTAGATACAATCAGCTTTAAAGAAAGAGCAATTGCCCAAGCAAAGTATTCACCAATTATTAAAAAGAGTAATGAAAATAAACGTTATATTAAGATTTCGGGTAAAACTGCATTAGCGGATGAAATCCGTTTAATGGAAACTTTATCGCCAAAATTATTCTTACAGGAGAAACAAGACGGCGCGCCTCCAGTAACCGCGGATCTTAATTTACTAAATTATTTAAATGAAGTAATGCAATTAAATAAAGCAACGATTAATGCTTTAATTTCTTATTCGCTCAAGATGTGCAATAACCGTTTAATTAAAACTTATGTTGAAAAAGTAGCAGCGACTCTTAAACGCGCCAAGATTAATACTGCGCTTGATGCGATTAACTTTTTAAACGAAAAGAATGATAAACCCAAGAAATCATTTAACAAAGTTAAAAATGATAAACCAGCGCCCGTTAAAGACGATGATAGTTTTGATGAGGCGGAGTATGATAAATTACTCAAAGATATCGGAGAGGATAAATAACTATGGATTTTAAGTTATTAAAGAGCGATAAACAAATTAAAGAAAACGCGGGTATCAAAAAGATGATCAGCGAAATGTTTTCTGAGATTAAAAAAGATAAAGAATTAATGACTTATTTAAAAAAACTTGGTATTGAAGATGAAGAGTTTATTAGAAATAATGTTGCAACCATCATGTTAGTGAAAGATGATTTAGATTACTGTCGTAAATGCCCAGGTTTCACGAATTGTAATAAACCTCATCATCACTATGTATTTACTTTAAATTACGATGGTAAGAATATTGGTAAAGCCTTAAAACCTTGTAATTTAAAGATTAAAGATGAAAAGATTAATGAATCGTATTTAATTCGTGACTTCCCAGATGCGTGGAGAGAAATGACAGTTGCTAAACTTGATAAATCAAAAGTTAGAATGCCATTAATCAAACGCTATAAAGAAGCGCTTGAGACCACAAGAAATTGGATTTATATTACTGGATCGCACCGTTCTGGTAAATCAATTGCCGCAGCAGCGATCCTTAATGGATTCATCAAACTAAAGAAAGGTCGCGGAGCGTTCTTAAATTATCCTGAGAGAGCAAGAGAGCTCCAAGATTACACTTATAATAATAAAGATGATTTTAATAGTCTTATCCAATTATATTCAACCGTTGATTATTTAGTAATCGATAACTTTGGTAACGAATATAAAAGTGAATATGTTCGTGACTCTATTACCTTAGCGATCCTTAATGAACGCGCGCGTAGGGGACTGGTTACTATCTTCACAAGCGAATTTGATTTTGATGATATCTCTTATATGTATGCACTTAACCAAGCAGGAAGAGCACGTGGTAAGCAACTTAAAAATTTACTAACGGATTACGCAGTAACTCCAATTGATATTTCAAGTGCGCCGATTTATTAATTATTTTCTTGTATAATATAGTTAGGAGATATGTATGAAGACTAACAAATTATTTGTTTTGGCGTTAAGTATGCCTTTACTTTTAACCGGACTTACAAGTTGTGGTGCAAAGCACCAAATGAAACACGAAGATTTTATTAAGGATCAAAAATTAGATTACCTATATGATGTTACCTATAACGATTATAGTTGGGATGATGTCACTAATTGGATGAATAGTCCAAAGAATGCTAATCCTAATCAAGGCGCATTTGGCTGTTCCAGCATTCATTTTGGTAATTTCTATGGTCGTAGTTTCGATTTTTGTTTTACAACTATGAACGAATTCTTAGTCAAAACCAAAAATGAAAATGGTCACTTTGCCAGCATCGGTATATCAATTGCGGATTGTAATGTAGATGAAGCTAGAATTCAAAAAATTATCAATGGCGAAGGCGATGAAAATGATAAAACGATTGAAAAATTAATTCCTTTTGGAATGGTTGACGGCATTAATGAGAATGGCGTTGTGTGTAACACAAATGTAGTGCCTGCTCATGACTTAGATCCATTAGAAGGTCAAGAAGAATATCATACGATTGGCACCAATCCTGGTAAAGAAGATTTGTTCTATCAATTTATGCCACGTTTTATTTTAGATAACGCCACTAGCGCAAAACATGCAGTTCAATTATTAAGAGAACGCAATCTAACTGCGGTTAACAAAAAGGGTGAAGTATGTGATTTATTTGGTGTAGCTAAAATGGGTTATGAATTACACTGCATGATCGCTGATAAAGACGAAACCTATGTAATAGAAATGGTTGATAATCAAATGATTGTACTTAAATCAGGATCACATGTTATGACTAATTATTATCTTTCTAACTGCACTTCTACTGGTCAAGGTTTTGAAAGATATACCGTTCTATTTGATCATTGGCAAGTTTGGAACAACGCTAAAACAGATGAAGAAAAATGTAGTTTAGATAAAATGAAAACTGCCATTCACGATGTTATGTATTCAGAAGCTTATAATCCTAATTTGCATCCGGAAGGTGTCGCAAATTGTCCGAAATGGCCAACCGAGTTTGCGGGTAGCGGAGTACCTTTTTATAAAGCTCAAGAAGAATGTCAAAAACGTTGGGATCATGGTCTTAAAAGTGACTTAGAGAGAAACTACGAAAAAGTAAATAGTGAAAAAGGGCGCGAATCAAAGTCAGGTCCTGCTGTTCCTTGGATTTCAACCCATGCTGAAGTGTTTGATATTGAAAATAAAACACTCCATTTGGTGACACAAGAAAAAGAGCAAGAGGGTTTATATGACTTTAAACCTTATACTATAATACTATAGCTTAGAAATCTTTTTAACTGCGTTAATAAAACTATTAAGCGACTGATTGTTAGAAATAACATAGGTCGCTTTATTTTTATAATGATTAAAGTCTAACGCCTTGTTGATGTTTAATTGTGCATTAGCCTTCTTGCCACGATTATTAATTAATGACTTATTTTTGTTAGATAAGATTAATAAAGTTTCGTCCATCATTGAATCAAAGTTAGCCTGAAATAATAATGGAACTTCAATTGCTAAATATCCTTTATGAGTATTAATAAAGTCTTGAATATCTTTCTTCACTAGTGGATGTAAAATGTTCTCTAATTTCTTAAGTTTGTTTGGATTATTAGAAACAATCTTTCTTATTTCTTCTTTTTTATATGTATTAAAGATTTTCTTTAATTCAGCTTGAATTTTTTTATTTAGATAAAACTTATTTATCACTTCATCTGCGCTATAGGTGAGATAGCCTAATTTCTTAAGGGTATTTAATGCAGTCGACTTGCCTACACTTACTGGGCCAGTAATTCCTAAAACATATTTATCGGTTTTAAGTTTTTGACATTTAGGACAATAAGTAGTGCCTCGTCCACCGATTTTAATTTTCACTAGAGTAGTGCCGCAACCTTCACAAGGTTTTCCTTTCTTACCATATACTTTTAAGAACTTTTGGAATTCGCCAGAATGTCCTTTATCCCAATGAAATGAGAATACGGTTGTGCCATTATGCTTGATTGCCATTATTAATACATCTTTTGCATGTTTTAAAATATTAGCGACATCGCTTCTACTTAATAAATTAGCTTTGCTAAGCGGTGAAATATGAGCGCGATATAAAGTTTCATCAACATAAATATTTCCTAAGCCTGCAACAATTGTTTGATCAAGCAAAGTCTCTTTAATGGTGCGGTGTGATTTATGAATCTCCTTATATACTTCATCGATATTAATATTTTGATCAATGGGTTCTACTCCGATTTTAGATAATGGTAAAACTTTTAGATAATCTTTTTTATTTCTAATCGCAAGCCAACCAAAGCAACGTGAATCATCAAAGTTTAAAATGCTTCCATCTTTAAATGTAAACAATACTCTTAAGTATTTACTTTTATTTTTAAGAGAATCACCTGGAATAAACTTTCCTTCCATACCTAAATGACCAAGCATATTTTGATTACCGCTTAATTCAAAGATTAAATATTTAGCCTTGCGCTTAATATCAATAATCTTTTTATTCTTTAAAGCATTAATAAATGCTTGTTCATTTCCTTCAACAATATTTTTGTGAATGATTTTAACATCCTTAAAAGTGCGGCCTTTAACGCTTTTAAGTAATCCTCTTCTAACCGTTTCAACTTCTGGAAGTTCTGGCATACTATTTCGCCTCGTACCAAGTATCGCCAATTCCGATTGATACTTTTAATTTAATTGGGAAGTCGATACTTTCCATTACTTTAGTAATGTCTTTAATTAAATTATCTTTTTCATCTTTATAAACCTTAAAAATCAGTTCGTCATGAATTTGTAATACTAGTTGTGATTTATAGTGTTTATCTTTAAGCATCTTACTTACATTAATCATTGCGATTTTAATAATATCTGCAGCGGTACCTTGAATCGGAGCGTTCATCGCAGCGCGTTTTGCGAATTCTCGCACTTGATAACTTTGATCATGGAATTCTCTTAGATATCTTCTACGGTTAAAATAGGTTTTAACATAGTTATTCTTTTCTGCACTACTTACAACATCACGGAGGAATTCGCCTACTTCTGGA
Source organism: Bacilli bacterium (assembly GCA_024408505.1). Lineage (GTDB taxonomy): Bacteria > Bacillota_I > Bacilli_A > RFN20 > CAG-826 > UB1719. The sequence continues at coordinate 60,424 of JAKSUZ010000004.1, forward strand.
TATGCTTCATAGAAGTTATTAATTATTTCTCTAGCCTCTAATCTAGTGATGCCTAGATCTTCCGCTAAACCAAATTCAGATATGCCATAAACAATCCCAAAGTTAACTGCTTTAGCTTTTCTTCTTTCATTCGCGTTTGGTTCTCTATCTAACTTAAGTGTTTTCTTCGCGGTTTCAGTATGAATATCTCGATCGGCCGCGAATACATCAATTAAAGCTTGTGATTTTGCTAAGGCCGCTAATACTCTTAATTCAATTTGCGAATAGTCTAAGGATAAAATTTGATATTCATTATTAGGATAATGGAAAGCTTTTCTTATTAATCTTCCTTCTTCATCTCTAACGGATATATTTTGTAAGTTTGGTTCGCTACTTGATAATCTACCGGTCGTAGTCAAGGCTTGATTAAACATTGCATGAATCTTTCCGTCCTCATGAATGTGATCTGCTAATGCATCAACATAAGTTGAAATAAGTTTTGCGTACTTTCGATGTTCAAGTATTTTTTTAATTACTGGATGATCTTCTTTCATCGCTTCAAGTACTTCGACGCTGGTGGAATTATTTTTATTTCCTTCTAACTTTAATTTATTAAATAAAGTATCAGCGACTTGTTTTGGCGATGCGATATTAAATTCAAAACCTACGGTTTGATATATATCTTTAGTGATTGCATCTAATTTTTCTTTAAAGGTTTCACCAATGGTTTCAAGTTCATGCTTATCAAGCGGGAAACCCTCGATTTCCATATCACTTAAGACGAGTGCGAGCGGTAATTCTATCTTCTGATATAAATTTAGTGCATCAACTTTTGTAAGCTCAGAATTGATTTTTTCTTTTAAGTAGATGACATAATACGCGCATTTAGCGATGAAGTCATAATCAGTTCCGCTTGCGAGCAAATCAAGTGAACCAGTTTTAACGCCTACATCAATATTGAAGTAGTTCATAATGGATACGACATCATTTTTTAATGAACTATCTAATAGATAACCCGCTAATAAAAGATCTGAAGTTAATCCATTAATTTCAATACCAATCTTATGTAATGCTACTTTAATCTCTTTAAAGTCATAAACATATTTTTTAACATTTTCATCTTTTAATAAGTTAATTAGATTTTTAGCGCCTTTAATTTTATCTTCATCAATTACATAAGTTTCTTGAATGGTTGAAACGCCAATCGCGTTAATCTTGGCGTTATGATAATTATCATTATCTAAATCTAAATAGATGCCCATTTCTTTTATATCATCGGGAATGTCATCTACTTTTTGGTAGCTAATCTTAATCGCGGTGGCGCCTTTCTTTAATTTAGTAGGTAGTCTATTTAATACGGCTTTCAGTTCATACTTCTGACAGAACTTATTTATTTCATCAAAAGTATAGCCTTCATATTTACAATCACTAACTTTAAACGGGAGTTTAATATCGGTTTTAATGGTCGCTAAGAATTTACAATCTCTACCTTGTTCTTGATAAGTTTTAATATTATTACCAACCTTACCACCGATTTCATCGGCTTTAGCGATAATTGTTTCTAAGTCTTTATATTCACTTAATAACTTTTGCGCGGTCTTTTCTCCTACTCCTGGAATCCCAGGTAAGTTATCCGATGAATCACCACGTAAACCCTTAAAGTCAATTAATTGATTAGCGGTAAATCCATATAAAGAAATAATGTTATCTTTATTAACATGTTGAATATCGCTTAACCCTTTTTTAATCACATCAATTGAAATATGATCATCAATTAATTGAAGGAAGTCTCTATCACTTGTGATAATGCTTACTTCATATCCTTCTTTAGAAGCAGTTTTTGCCACTGTACCACAAATGTCATCGCCCTCAAATCCTTTCTCTTCGTAGCGTTTTAAATTAAGCGCATCAAGGAATTCTCTTACAATTGGCATTTGTTGTTTAAGTTCTTCTGGGCATGGTGAACGATTAGCTTTATATTTATCGTATTTTTCTCTTCTAAAACAAGGTCCACCGGCATCAAAACCCACGAATATAGATTCCTCACCTTTAAATTGTCCAAGAATTTTATTAATCATATTGGCGAATGCAAAAATGGCATTAGTAGGAATACCAGATTTAGTCCGCATAATGGTATCCGTTCCGCCGTATGCGGTTGCATAGTAGGCTCTAAATAGGAGCGAATAGCCATCAATGATAATTAATTTTTTCATAACACTTTTAAGTCACTTGCGACAAATTCATTTCTCTTAATATCGTAGCGACCAGTTACAATTAATATTTTAGCACTATATAGAGCAGCTTCGTACTTTATATAAAGCTCATTAAACACGGTGACACTAATATCATCAATGTTGTCACTGATGGTAATAAAGCACATCGTTTTATGGTCTTTCTTAGTCTTAATTCTTCTAATCGATTTAATCATGCCAACAATCTTAGAGAATGGTTTAGTTTTAGCCTCTCCAATTGAGATGGCTTTTTCTTTTTTAATTTCATCTTGATAGAAGTCGAGTGGTGATTTACTTAAAGCAATGCCTAAGCTTTCATATTCTTGATTGATGTTATAAACATCATCATTCTTTAAGTTTTCAATTCTTGGAGTGGGAATAAATGAATTATCTAATAATAGTTGATCACCTTGATTAAGATTTAATCTTGCAAAATCTATCACTCGGTCAAGTGCATCTCTAAGTCCGGCTCTAGTGTTATTAAAATTATCAAATGAACCGGAATCAATTAATTTAAGAATAGTCGAACTAGAAATCTTATATTTCATATTTCTTACTACAAAATCAATGAATGATTTATATTCACCATTCTCTTCTCTTTCTTTAATAATATTCATCACTGATTGTGAGAGAATGCCTTTAATGGAAATTAAAGGTATATATAAATCATTACCAATAGCCTTATATCTAAATCCGGCTTTATTAATATCGGGTAATCTTAAATTAATTTTTCTACTTCTAATCTCAGCAACTACATCAGAGAATCGATTTCCGTTATCAAGCACCGCGCTATAAAAATAAGCTGGGTAATGAAGTTTAAGATACGCCATTTGGCTTGCAAGTTTAGCATACGCATAAGCATGACTTCGATTAAATCCATAATTTGCGAATCGATAAATTAAATTAAACACTTCTTCACTTTCTTTTGGACTGTTTCCATTTTTAATGGATCCTTCAATAAATGAAGTTTTTAAAGCGGCTAAAATATTCGCGTCTTTTTTAGAAATCGCTCTTCTAAATGAATCCGCTTCTTGATAAGAGAAACCTGCCATAGCTCTTGCGATTTGCATAATTTGCTCTTGGTAAACAATAATGCCATAGGTTGGTTTTAAGATATCCACTAACTTATTACTTGGGTAAGTAATTTTTTCTCGATTTTCTTTTCTGGCGATAAATTGAGGAATAAATTTCATTGGGCCTGGTCGATATAATGCAATTAAAGAAACAACATCTTCAAATACAGTTGGGTTTAGTTCTTTAACGGTTCTAATCATTCCTTTACTTTCAAGTTGGAATAGCCCAATCGTTTCACCAGTAGCGATTAATTTAATCGCTTCTTTATCTTCATATGGTAAAGTATCGTAACTAATAACTTGTTCGTCTTTATTGGCATCATCAATCACGCTTTTAACAATCGTTAGATTTCGTAAGCCTAAGACGTCCATCTTTAGATATCCTAAAGCTTCTAGGTCATCTTTCTCTAATTGAGATAAATAATTGTTATAACCATCAATATAAACTGGTAAGGAATCTTCTAATGGATCATCGTTAATAATTACACCGGCTGCATGCATTCCAGCTTGACGAGGAATTCCTTCAATCTTACTTGCCATTGTAACAATGAATAAATAATATTTATCGCTATCAACAATCTTTTTAAATGTTGGCATATGCCGGTATGCATCATGAAGATCTTCATAACCGCCGGTGGCTTTACATAAAATATCAATATAAGAATCTTTAACGTTATATACTCGTCCAATATCGCGAATCGCGGCTTTCGCTTTTAAAGTTTGACAAGTCAAAATATTACCAACTCGGTTACTTCCATATTTCTTTCTTAAATAATTGACAACTTCTTCTCGACGAGTATCTTCAAAGTCTACATCGATATCCGGCATAGATTTACGTCCGCTATTTAAGAAACGTTCAAAAATTAAATTAGCCTTAATTGGATCAATCGTAATGATATCTAAAGCATAAGCAACTAATGATCCACCAGCCGATCCTCTTCCTGGACCAACATATATTCCATGTTCTTTCGCATAGCGCACATAATCAGCGACTATTAAAAAATAATCACTATAGCCCATGCTTTTAATCACTTCGAGTTCATAATCAAGCCTTTTCTTATATTCATCAGTTAAAGTTACTTTCTTAGTAAGTAATTTATATGATTCGGTTTTTAATAAATTATCGCTATCATTACTAAAATGAATTAATTTACCTCTTTTTTTAATTAGCGAGAAATTAATTTTATTAATAAGTAAGGAAGTATTATTAATTTCTTCTATTTCGTATAACTTACTAATTTCATCAGGAGAATAAAAATAATTAACTCCATCTGCTTTCTGGTGTCTTTCATCTAACTTAGTCTCATTCTTAATCGCTTGAACAATTTCATAAACAATTTGATCTTCCTTCTTTTCATAGCGAATAAGCGGAAACGCTAAGAGGGGATAGTCTCTTTTCTTAAGGAACTCTTTGAAGGTCTTAAATCCACTCTTTTCGTTTTCATCATATATTTCAAGTCCAATATAGAAATCTTTAAAGATATCGTTAAAACTTTTTAAGTAGTAGGCAAACTTAGTGTCTCCTAATCGATCAAACTTATCTAAAAGTTTATTTTCACCAGTAGAGATAATCGCGATTAATCCCTCGGAATGATTTTCACAAGCTTTAAGATCTAATTTATTTAAATTATATAGTTTAGATAGATAAAGAAGGTTTTGATAACCTTTTTCATCTTTTACTAAGAAAGTTAACAATACTTCATCTACTAATAAATCTAATCCTAAAATAGGCTTAATCTTATTTTGTTCACATTTCTTAAAGAACTGAACGGAGCCGATTAAGGAATTAAAGTCGGTTAACGCTACGGCATCAATCTTATTTTCTAAACATTTTTTAATGAGTTTATCCACGCTTAAAGCGCTTCTTAGGAAGCTATATGTGGAGTTAACATGAAGCGGGGTAAAACTCATAGGTAAAAATAATCATACACTATGAAGTGTACTTTATAAAGTACAAGGAACAAAAAAAGATGCGATCTTTACGACCGCATCTATCTTTTAAGCATTAGAGCTGTTTATAAAATCGCTGAATCTTTTGGTGCGGAGCCTCTAATGATTATATTAGAGTGTACATCAAAAGTAAGAGTGCCCACTTTATTTTCATATATATATCTAGCATTAGTGTAATCACCGATTATAATATGAGTTGAGAAGAATTCAGATTGGTCCTTAGCGATATGACATCCTCCAGTAGCATTTGAGAATATAACGGTTGCTTTTTCGCCATATTTCAGCGGAGTTTTAGTTTCATGTTTTTCGCCATCAACTTTTACGTCTATAGAACAAGACATTGATTCACTATGGCAATATACTTCAACATAAAGAGCAGTGTATTTTTCTAATCCCTTCAAGGAGAAAGCGAAAGTTCCAGCTTTTGCATCATACTTTTCGATTTTTGGATTTAGTACCTCGGTGCATTCTTCATCAGCATAGACTACAATTCCTTCCTGTTCATGTCCTTCTTCTGGTATTACATAACCATCATCCGGAATAATAGCTGCACTAACTTCAGCACCTTGTCTATAGAAACCAGAGCCATTAATTTTTACTGTACCATGAGTAATTTCAGTACTCTTAAGAGCGGTTACGGAATAATCCGCAAATGGATCTTTAAAGTGAGCGCAATGATCGTCAGAAAATAGTTTATTGGTATAATCATCACCATCGGTTGAATAAACAAGGAAATTTAAATTATGTCCATCTGGATCATCCGGTTCATACGATTCAAGAGTTTTATTCCATTCAATTGTTTGGATCGAAGTCTCCTTTTCTACACATATTAAATAATCATATACATTAGGGCATAACTCATCATAGGTGTAGGTAAATATCTTTCTACCTGAAGTAGCATCAAGTGTCATTTCTGCATTTTTAATTATTTCTTCATCTTCTTCAACAGTATGTTCTCCGCCAGGAGTAATCCATCCATTCATACTACCAAATATTAAGACTTTGCAATCTTCAGGGATTGGATCAGCAAATTCAACGGAAAGTTTGTAATTATTTAATGGAATATCGCTAGGAATAATAACGCTAGTGGAGAATGTATGTGTGCCTAAACTGATTCTTTGCTTTACAGCAGGATAATCAAAGACAGGATCTTTTCCTAGTGCTCGAATTTCATCAGACTTATACAAATCAACCCATTGTAACCCTTGTTTCTCTTCTGATACTCCGGAATTTTTATTTAATCCTCTCACTAATTCATATGCACCATAGTTTTCGCCCCATTCAGGAGTATCGATTTGGAAATAATAGTATTCAGGATTATCTTCACATTGAATACATTCAGTTGCATTAATGCCTTCCTGCCAACCATGAACTACGCCTGTAAAATAAATTGATTCATAGTCTTCAAAAGCTGCACTGCCGGAACCTAACTTGAAATATAGAGTGTCTTTTCCTTGTGCGACTGGGACGTTCGCTAATGAAGAAGCGGTAATTGTGATGTTATCAGTTACTTTAAATCCGATGCATCCGTATGTTTCATCATAAGTATAATTAGTCCCTTCTTTCCATACTTCGCCACTTTCATTAACAGTAACAACGACATGATTTTTAGCTGGAGTAAGGAAAAAGTCGGTTTCGCCTTCTAATTTATACTTTACATCCGTACCTTCTTTGAGAAGTACTTCAGTAATCGGTTCACCTTCATCACCATATTTCATATGACAATCAGTACCTTTAAATGTAATCAGGCGGTAATTCTTTAAATCAGGACTTGATGTGGCCGTAACAGTAACATCCGCAGTCATCTTAACGGATAATGCGCCATCACTAGGATTATATTTCCATGTGCCTTTAAATTCTTCTTCGCCGCCAGTAACATAAGCCTTTACTTGATTTTCAGTAGGGAGAAGATAGGATTCATCTTCACCGGCTAAATAGAAATTTGCAGATTGACCAGCTTCAAACTTAACTGGTTCAGTAACTGGTTTACCTTTACTATCTTTCATTAAACAGTGTTCGCCAGTAAAGGTAAGAGTGTGATAAACCGTTGGATCTGGATCTGGTCCCGGTCCTGGATTATCTCCATTACTACACGCAATTAAACCGCTAAATGATAATGTCACTACGGCTAATTTTGCAATCAATAATTTTTTCATTTTTAAACCTCCTAAGTGAATGCTAGTTTTAACAACATCCACAAAAAAACCTTATAAATGGTAACACCTATTATTATTTTATCACGAAAACTGTATAAAGTTTCAACAATATTTCAAAAATCGTTTAAATACATAACGAAATTTCATTGATTTGCAAAAATAGCAAAAATAATTTTTTTCAGACTTTAAGTAACTTTAAAATAATATCAAAACGAGTGTTAATCCGGTCAATTCTTGAATTAATATCACTTTCTAAACTATCAAAACGAGTGTTAGTAGTCTTAATAAACCGAAACAAAGCACCATCAATCTGGTCTAGCTTTGCACAAACTTAACTCGTTGTGTATTTGTTCTTTTTCTTGGTGGTTTAATAATCGCTTTTCTCTTTTTTAATTATCAAGGATTAGAAAAGATTCACCACGTAAAGAAGAATATATAATCTATTTGGCTTTAGCGTTTTCTTTTGCGTAGAATTCTTCTTTTTCGTCTTGTAATTCAATTTGACGTTTCTTAGAGATTGGATACCAGAATTGTAATGCGACTGTAACAGCACCATTGATAACCGCTGGGATAATCGTTGCAAGTAAGAACATAGTCTTTAAAGCTTCTGGCGAAAATTCTCTACCCTCGCGACTAAATTCAAGATAACCTAAAGCGATTAAAGCGCAGTTACAACAAACAGCAGCTAAAATTTGACCGAATTTTCTAAAGAACATATAAACCGCATAACTAGTTCCGTCTTCTCTAGCACCGGTTTTCACTTGCATATCATCAATCGCATCCGTTGCCATACCCCAAACTTGTAAAGAAAAGATAACCGCCCCAAATTGAGAAATGAAAGTTAACACGAAGAATGGGATGAAACTAACATTTGGATCTAAATTCACTAGGGCAATCATGCTAATATTAGCAATCGTAGATAATAAGCATCCAGCCGCACTGATTTCTTTTTTACCAAATTTCTTACCAAGTTTAGGTACAAACCACATCATGGTAAATGTTGAAATGGCACCAAATATAGTAGGCATCATATTAAAGATTGAAGGCGCACCGGTGTAGTAATGGAAAACAATATAAGAATAATAAGAAGAAGTAAACATACTTCCGGCTAAGTTTAGTAAACTAATAACCGAAATTGATAACATCGCACGATTAGATACAATTCGTTTAATTGATTTAACAGTCGAGCCTTTTTGTCTAACCATAATTGGTTTTGGTTCAACTCTTTCCTTGTTAAGGAAATAAGCAAGGGTTAAAGCGATTAAAGTTCCAGTTGCAAGTAGAGCAATACCAATCATTAAAGCTGTATAATTAGGTGTAACTTTACCAGCTTCGTTTTTAGGGAATGCTAAACTAGAAACAAGCACAACTGGTAATTGACCTAACATCGCGCCTACGCTACGGAAAATTGATAACTTACTTCTTTCTTTATCATCAAGCGTAACTACGCTTGCTAAACTACCATACGGAATTTGAATCATTGTTAAACTCATACCATAAAAAATATAGGTCACGGTAGAAATTAAATAACCTGGCCACATCCCTGCATCAAATTGATAAGGAGTACCAGGAATAAACATCACGATTGAACAAATCGCTAACGGAAGTCCGCCATATAAGAACCAACGCTTATATTTTCCTAAGCGGTTCTTTTTCATACCATCACAAATACGACCCATAATTGGATCATTAATCGCATCCCATACTCTTGCGGCAATAAACATAATCATAATGAATAAAGGGTCGAAGGCTAAGATATTCGTGTAATAGGTTTGTAGTAATGAAGTACCAAGTACCCATACTAAACAAATACCAAAGTCGCCTAATGCATAGCCGATGTAATCCTTAATTTTAAGTCCGCTATGCTTAGCGATGTTCTTGTGTTGAGTTGCCATAAATTATTCTCCTTGTTTTAATTCTTTAACAATATTTTTTAATGTTTTTGCATCTTGGTAGCATTCATTAGGATCGTCATTTTTGAAGAACTCCAAATACGCCACACTATCAATGTTAGCAAAACTTAAGTATTCTTTCATTTCATTTTTAATTTCAATTAAAGGGCGACGATCTAGATAACCCACCCAATTATAAACATGGAAGTTCACAATATATTCTTTTAAAGCTTTTAGCGATTCAAGATTATGCTTATGATTATCTTCTTTAGTTGACTTATCATCCCAATATTGGGTTTGCCAATAGGTTTTAACATTATCTTTATTGATTGCTTTAATTAAAGCTAACGAACTTTCTTTATAATCATTAAAAGTGTGATGATGATATTCAAAGCAAATTGTTTGTTGATTTACTTTAGCAATATCAGCGCACTCTTTAATTACATTTACCATATTGGTAAATTCTTCTTTGCTAAATTCATTGCTCCACTTTTCTCCAGCCCAAACTCTAATAACAGACGCTCCTAAAGCTTTAGCGGCTTCACTTATTTTTTTAAATTCATTAACATCCTTACATCTAAAATAAGTTCCATAAGAATAAGTTAATAAATTATTCGCTCTAGTTTTTTCTCCTACTTCTTTGCATAGCTTTAAATCAGTAAACGGACAATGAACATCCGCTCCCCATTCAATCGCTTCTAAATTAGCTTTTTTTGCTAAAGCAATAATTTCATCTACGGATAATTTACGAAATGAAACTGAACACAAACCGATTTTCATAACTATTTCTGTACATCAAAAACTTGGAAAGCGCCTTGACCATCAACAAAATCATTAGTTAATTTATATGTTTTAGTATCATATTCAAACGAATCAATATCCTTGTCATAGAAACATGCTGCGATTTTATCACCGTACTCAATTGCTTGAATATCAGTACTATTATGCGCAACGATGAACTTATCGTTTTTATCAGTTTGAATAGAATATGCATAGCTTTTACCAACAATAGGCATATAAGTAATCATAGTATTCGCTTTAAATTCTTCAGGTTTGCCAACTGAATAATTTCTCTGGAAATTACCTATAACTTCTCCTTGTCTTAAGGTTAATACTTGATCATTTAATGACTTATAATACACATTCGTTTCAATTCCTTTATCCGCTTTTTTATAATTATGCTCAACTATATTATCGTTAATTTCAGTAACAGTATCTTCTCCATCTTGATCTAATATACATTGTTGTAAAGTTACATATCTATTCGCAGCAGGTTCATCTAAATCATTCATGCCTGCGCCTAAAATCGCCATGCCATCTGGAGTAGAGAAACACGCAACAGTAAATTCTTGCCCTAAAAATGTTTTTTCACCTATAGTTTTATTACTGTGTTTACCTTGTTGGTAACAACAAGCAATTTTATTAGTGGCTAATTCATCACCCATTCCATACACATATGGAGTTTTGCCATCTTCTCTAAACGTAGCGACTTTATCTTCAAAGCGTTCATTCCCTAAAGCTTGGATTTTTTCAAAGATGGTTTTGTCGCCAGTTTTATAAAATTTAATATCATTACTTTCCTGTATATCTTCAAAACCATAATCCTGGCTAACTGCGCCTGGCATAAATGAGAAATCACATACTGGAGATAAGTTATTATATTCTGCTCCTGATTGCATAATCGCTGTATTCATTCCATAACTTAGGTTATACGCGAGCTCATTCTCATTATTTAAACATTCCGAGTTAACCGTTGTAGGATCACAACCTTTGAATGCAATATAAACATCATCAATATTACTTACAATAACTCTTGCTTTTGGAAATACTTTCGTATCGTTGAAACAAATCTTACCCGCATCATGATCATCAACGAAAGTTTGTAGCGTTTGCTTATCTTTTTCACTGACTCCTTCAATCGTTAAATATTTTCTTAATGAATTTGTATCATACTTATATGGATTTTTAGCGCTGAAGTTACGACCTTGGCACATCCAATTACGATATTCTCTTTGAGTCATGTATTTTAATCCAACATTAATGCAATTTAAAACAATAGCGATTTTATCTTCAGGAACTTTATAACTACTTCCCTTAAGTGTCGTAAAGAAATCAGCTAGTTTAGCAGTGGCCGTAACACCATAATTACCCGTCGCTATTAATTTACTATGTTGGAAATAAGTTCCTTCCGATTGGAATCCTTCTAGATTGTTTTCAACAATTTCATCCATTAAACGATTAAAAGCGCAATCGGTTTCATCCGCGTTACCTTGTAAAATACCATTTTTAAAGGTGTTGTACGCGTAATCAATTAAATTAGCGCCTTGATGTAATTCAAGTCCGGGATGATAGTATAAAGATGAATTTCTAACCTTACCTTCAAGCGCAGCTTTACCTTTATCATTTAATTCATCATATTGGAACATAGCGACATTAGTTAAAGAACGAATCGCAGCGATTTCGTTTTCATACCAGTTTGGTGATTTATAGTTATTAAATACCCAATAGTATTCAAGTTTACGAACGTAATCTTTTAATTCTTCATCGTTTTGATTATCGGCGATAATCGCTAGTTCAAGTGCACAATCCAAATGTTGACGTTGAGGATAAACCGAACGACGAATTTCTTGTTCATAATCAATGTTTTTAAATTTAAAAGTATCCACCCCCGAAATATTGACGGTTGTGAATTCATCTTTAATTTCCTCTTTAGTTTTATTCTTAAAATAATCAATTGAAGTCGTATCCTTTAGCATTTGCTTAAAGTTATCTCTTAAAAGCGCAAAGTCCACGGACTGGTGTTCATTACCTTTACATCCAATTAATAAAGGAAAGATTACAGCGGGAATTAATAATAAAAATTTAAAATTCTTTTTCATAACTACTTAAGCCTAAATTGTAAATTATCCTTAACTACGAAATATGGAACTGTTACGTGGCAAGATTTTAAATCTTTGCTATATTCAAAATTAACTTCTACTCCTTCTCTTGAATATCTTCCATTCATCCACATACCAATATTAGTGGGAAGGGTTTTTCCTTCTAGCGCTTGGAAAGTGAAATCTAAATTTTCGTCTTCCTTTATCGCATACGCCACTCTTTGCCAATCTTCGATATAATGCTTATCTTTTTGTGTAGGAGAAAAAGTGATGCTACTTTGATCTACTTCAGGAACATCAATTGCTAAACCATATTCAAATAATTTCTTTTCGGTACAATTAATTTTGACTTTAAGATCTCCTGAAGTGCCCGGTTTAATTTTAAAAGAATTAATAACATTACTTTGATACATAAAAGTCCAACAATCATTGTCAAGTTTTCCGTTATGAATAACTTCTATGTTGTTCTCAAGCAATTGATATCCAAATTCAATTTTAAAAGTGGTCTCGCTCTTATCCTCGCTAGTGATATTTGTGCAATGGATGCATTCAAAATTAATCGAATAACTTTTATTGCAACCAAGACATAAAGAAGAGATTAAGACCATTCCGCTTAACAACAGACCTTTTTTCATTAATTGCTCCCTATAACTATATTTTTTATAAAAATATACTATTTGTCAATTAATTAAATACAAAAGCAAGGCGCGACTGCTAAAGTCTTACAAACATCTTCAATATAAAAGATGCTATAAGTAGTCTTCTTTTCATCATGATCACGAACAATACAACTATTAAGTGTAGTGTCCTTTAATGGAGCACGTAACCAATAACTAGTATTGCCTTTTTCCCAAATATTGTGCGTCGGATCATCAGTGGTACCACTACCAGTAGTCTCATCTTTATGTTTTTTGTAGAATTCATATAATTTACCATCGGCGGTTTCTTTATAATCAATCCCACATTCAATCGGACTCAATGGAAAGAACGATTCAGGATTGTCTTTAAAGCTATTATCGCCATCACCGACCCGAGTGGTCTTCATAGCAGGAACAATGTTACCCGCTAAATCACTTCCAACCCAATTAGTTAAGATAACATTAAGAAATCTTCTTAATTCAGAAGTTTCCCATTTATTCGATTGAATAGTAGATGGAGAATATGGCACTTCTTTAAGCACTGATGTCATTTCAAAAGTTAACGGAATGACTTTGCCACTTGAATCAGTATCATGATTTTCACCAATCACTCGTACCGTGAACTTACCAACTCCTTCAATATAGATTTGACGACTCTTAGCCTCGACTTCGATTATGTTGCTTAAATCCTGAATAATAAATGTATTACCAATCGGCTTATAGATCTCTTTTAAATGATCAAGACCTTGATTAGCGACATTTCTTAATGTTGCCCATGAATCAAAAGCAAATGAATCAGGCTCCACAGTTGGATTAGTTTTGCAACTAAACATAAGTCCTAATGCAAGAATAGGTGAACAAATAAAAATTTTCTTCATAATCACTTCTCCTCGTGATGGACTAAAGTAGTCACAAAACCACCATCATTATCAAAGGTTATTAAACGACCGCCTAACATATTATCTTTATGATAAGTATCGACGCTATCACTTGATTTAAGACCATAACACAGTTTAATGCCTTGATAGTCGACTGAAAAATTATTAACGTGGTCGTGACCCACAAAAACCGCTTTTGTAGATTTTAGTTCTTTCATGGCATCAAAGAAACCATTATTTTTATGTGAACAACAAATTTTTTCATTAAGTAATCCACTATCTTCGCCTTCATCGTTAAAACTAAGTTCTCCGCGTTCCACTGCTTCGGCTGCATATAGATATTCAACAAGCGGAATATGGAAAAAGACAAAAGATGGCACCGGAGAGTTTCCGTTATTAGTGGTTGTATAATTCACAAGATTTCGATACCAATTAATTTGATCAGTTTGAATATAGTTATCATCAGCGTATTCCACGTTTTGATAACGATTGCTATCCACGATTATTAATTGATATTTAACACTGTTATTCTCCGTTAGATTAATAGCAAAGTTTGCATTACCAGTAATTGGATCATTAATTCTATTAATAAATTTTAATGATGAATTAGGTGATTGACTACGCTCATTAAGATAGTCAGTTAATTTTTCCATTGAAGTATAACAACGAGCGTCGTGATTGCCAAACGTTAATGTCCATGGAATATTAAACTCGTCCATAAAATCACAATATCTCATCCAATCATTCAATGTTCCATTGTTAATGAGGTCACCGGTAATAACAATAAAATTAGGATTAGCTTTATTGACTACATCACGAGTAAAGTCATATAGACCTTGTTCTTCCCAATTAGTATCACCCAGCCAATGGGTGTCAGTTAACTGTAATACTTTAAAATCCTTTTGATACGGGACTTCAATTAAATAGTCTTTAATTTCATAGTCGCTACCATGTGTGCACGCTAAAAGCGAAAGGGACACTAATGATAAATATAATAGTTTCTTTTTCATAATCTTATTATATATCAAATATTCACTTTTACTTGCATTCTTCTTCCCTCGTATGCTATTATTTAACGCAGTTAAGAAAGTAGAAAGTTCCACACCTGGACACCAGATCTACAAAGTAGATTGGTAAAAGCTACATAAGTAACTTGTTAGTTACGTATGAGTATGGGTGCGGTTCGCATCCATTTTTCTTACTAAGGAGGAAATAACTTATCTCTTACTACTATCAACAACCTGGCCGTATGCCAGAAAAAAAGGAAACTGACCTAGTTAATGAACGAGTCAGATTTCCCCAAGTCATGTTAATTGGTCCCGAAGGCGAACAATTAGGCGTGATGAGTTCTCGCGAAGCTTATCAGAGAGCCCAAGACTATGATCTTGATTTACTCTGTGTTGCTCCAAACGCAAGACCACCCGTGTGTAAAATACTTAATTACGGTAAATATCGTTTCGAAGCTCAAAAGAAGGCTAAAGAAAATAAACGTAATCAAGCCATGCATACCGTGGAATTGAAGGAAATTCAATTAACACCACAAATTGGTGAACATGATTTACTTACTAAAGCAAATCGTGCACATGAATTCCTAACTAAGGGTGACAAAGTCAAAGTGGTCGTGAGATACCGTGGCCGCCAAATGGCCCATATCGAAGTTGGTCGTGAAGTATTAGATAAATTTATTGCTCAACTCACCGAGGTTTCAACCATTGAAAAGACTCCATATATGGAGGGTCGATTCATGATTGCCATCCTCGCGTCTAAGTTTAAGAAATAGGGAGGAAACTTATGCCAAAAATGAAAACCAAACGCGCTTTATATAAACGCGTAAAAATTACCGGAAGCGGTAAGATGAAAAGACATTGTGCTTATAAAGGCCATTTAGCGCCTCGTAAGACCACAAAACAAAAAAGGCATCTTCGGAATGCTCGTTTAGTTAGCCATGCTGACTATAAACGTGAGAAGGATCTTATTCAATAAGGAGGCTAGTGTATGCGTGTAAAAGGTGGAACCGTTACTCATCAACGTAGAAAGAAAGTATTAAAGAAGGCTAGTGGTTACTTTGGAAGTAAGCACACTCTTTTCAAAACTGCGAAAGAACAAGTTTTACGTGGTGAAAGATATAGTTACGTTAATCGTAAACAACTTAAGAGTGATTATCGTAAGCTTTGGATTAAAAGAATTAATGCGGCTTGCCGCACTAACAATATTTCTTATTCGCGCTTTATGTGTGGACTTAAGAAAGCTAACGTCAACATCAATAGAAAGATGTTAAGCGAAATTGCAGTCAGTGATCCAGCAGCATTCACTAACTTAGTGAAGACCGCAAACGAAGCGAACAAACAAGTCGCTCCTAAGAAATAACAATTGTCTTGGTATCTTTAATTGCTTCGTCGATTAAAGCAAGATATTCAAATTTCTTCTCAAAAAACTCAACCTCGTGCAAACGGGGTTTTGTTTTTGGATTCTTGGGCGCAAAGATGGTGCAGCAATCTTCAAACGGACGAATTGAGATCTCATAAGTGTTAATCTGTTTTGCGATTTTAATGATTTCTAATTTATCTAAGACACATACTGGACGAATCACAGGTATCTTTACCACTTCGTTAATTACACGCATCGAATCAAGCGTTTGACTCGCCACTTGTCCGATTGATTCACCATTTGCGATCGCTAAACACTTGTGTTTATCCGCAAGTCTTTCCGCTAACCTATACATCATGCGACGCATAATGGTAATCGCATATGATTCATCACTTACTTCGTAAATCTTAGTTTGGATTTTAGTAAATGGAACAATATGTAGTTTAATCGAATACTGAAACTTATTAAGTTGTTTAAGAATATCTTTGAGTTTATCGATGACGGCTTCACTCGTATACGGGGGCGAAGCAAAATGGATACACTCTAAGATAACTCCACGCTTCATTAATAGATAAGACGCAACTGGAGAATCAATCCCGCCAGATAGCATCATCATCACTTTACCAGCAACTCCAATTGGATAACCGCCACTTGCTAAAATTGTTTTAGTAAAAACATAAGTTCCTTCATCTCTCACTTCAATGGATAATTTAATATCGGGTTGATGGACATCAACTTTTAAATCAGTATTCTTTAAAATAACTGGAGCGACCATACGAATAATATCATCGCTTACAATTGGGAAACGTTTGTTCCCACGCTTACATGTAACCTTAAAGGTTTTACCTTCTTCTTGTTTAATTAAATCAAGTGCGGTCTTTTTAATTACTTCAATATCGGATTCAATCTTAACCACTAAGCTTAATGCCTGAATACCACTTATATCTTTTAAGATATTAACAATTGGTTCATAGTCTTCATTATTTAAGTTCACATAAATGTGATCATAAAGAACATCATAAGTAAGATTAGGATAATCTTTTAAGGCGTGCTTAATATTATCCGCGAGCATTCGAATGAAATCTTTTTTGTTCTTACCTTTGGTAGATAACTCACCAAAGCGAACCATGATGCTTGTATAATTCATTGAATCGCTCCTAGGATATTATTAAGTTCCTTAAGAAAGGTTTTGACTTCGTTAATAGTGTTAGTTTCACTAAAAGAGACTCGAACTGAATTCTCGGCTAATTTCTTATCTAACCCCATATTTAATAAAGAAGAGGAGATGACATTGCTTTTAGCGTGACATGCACTCTGGCTAGAAACATAGATTTCTTTATTAGATAAAGCTTCAATTACAACGCTTGCTTTTTTACTCTTTAAAGAGAAATTTACTATGTAAGGAAAATCATGCTTAGAGTTAATAATATTCTCTGGGTTACTTTTTAATCCTTCGATTAAACCATCTTTTAATTTAGAAACGTGTTTTAGATTTACATCTAAGTTTTTAACCATCTTATGTAAAGCGTAGCTTGTAGTAATTGCTAAAGGAGCAGAAACTGTACCAGCTCGTAAATTATTTTCTTGTGCTCCACCATCCATTAGCTTTGCTAAAAGAATTTTCTTCTTTTTAATAAGCGCTCCGCTTCCGATTAAACCGCCGAACTTATGGCTAGAAAAAGTAAACATATCTAAGATATGATAATCGAGATTGATTTTAGCGATGCTTTGAGTGACATCTGAGAAGAAAACACACTTAGGATAACTTTTAGTTATCTCATAAATTTTTTTAAGATTATTAACCGAACCAATTTCGTTATTCACGCTCATCGCTACTACCATAATGGTTTGATTATTAACCGCGCTCTTTAATTGCGCATAATTAAATTCTCCATTCTTATCTGGATCAATATAGATAATCTTATAACCTAATTTACTAAGACTTAGTAAAGTTTCACTGACCGCTGGATGTTCATTTTTAAAAGCGATAATTTCATTACCACGGCTCTTATTCCTTAAGGCATAGCCTTTTAATGCATGGTTAATTCCTTCAGTCGCTCCGCTATTAAAAATTACTTCGTAACTATCATCTAACTTTAAATCTTTAAGTATACTTAAACGAGCCTTATTTACTTCTTGATTAACTAGATAACCAAGTCGATGTGAACTATTTGCGTTTGCAAAAAACTTTTTATTTGCTTCGGTATAGACACGTAGAACATCTTCATTATCATTACGATAAGTTGCTGCATTATCAAAATAAATCATTACTCTTCTAACTCCGCGTAGCGTTTAATAATTTTGCTGGTATCGTTATAAGCTTTTTCAAATTCACCTTCAAAGAAGGACTTTTCATTTTGCTTCACTAAATTATTTAATTCAGGGAAGTTTGCTCGATCTTTATTTATATAAATAAGGGAAGACTCCGCTAATTTAAGCATCGTATCTTCTTGATCAATTTGATTAAGAATTGATTCACCTTCAAAGTTAAGGAAATTAACTGCTTCATTAATTTCATGTACTTGAATTGGTAATACCATCGCAGTGGTATTAATCTTTTCTAAGTGTTGATAAATATCATCAACTTTTGCTTTGTATTTTTCACTTACGCTTGGAATCGCAATATCACGCAAAATCTTTTCTGCGCGACGAACACGATAGTAATACTTTGAAACTAAATCATATGCCTTCTCAACATCTTCTTTTAAAGAAGTAAGATAGTTTTTAAATTCAAGCATCTCGTTTTCTACTTGATCGACTTCTTGCTTTAATTCCATCGTACGAGCTAACAAAGCAGAGTAGGGTTGTCTTTTACCCACCGTGTGGACAAACGTTTCTAGTGAGCGCTTAGAGACGCCAATTCGATTAATATGATTCTGAATCTTATTTCGACTTGAAACCTTTTCATCGTTAATCGCATAAACCTTTTGAATCTTAGGAATAGAGTTACAGAGCTTAATAAAATCTTTTTCGATTTTAGTAACGCGTTGATAAGTCGGCGCTTCTTCTTGTTCAAATACTTTCCGATCATCTCTTTCCTTTTGGAAAGCGAATAGGTAATCGTCAATGCGAGCGTTAATAAATTTTAATTTCTCTTCTTGTCCACGGTAATTAAAACTCTTTAATTCTTTAACAATATCTTTTACTTCATCACGAAGTTTAGTAATCTGCTTGGGAGTAACGATGTGATAAAGTGGATATGACTCCATATCAAGACGCTTATATTCGCTTTCTAAATCTGATAAACGAAGCGGAATCTCGCGCGAGGCTAATATACATAACTTAGGCATCACTTTGTTAATCGTTTGAAGTTCGCTTAATATTTTATTAATGGATGGCATTAAATTATTTGCATCTTCATAATTCGCCTTCTCAACATAGCCCATAAATTCAATAAATTGTTTTTCAACTAATTTAAATACTTCGTTATAACTTTTCTTTAACAAAGAAAGATCGGATAAATGAAGAGTGTATTCTTGCTTAATATTACTAAATGTTCCTTTAGCGTCAAATAGCATTTGATTACATTCTTCTTCCGGACGAATAATTTGAAGTAAATCATTATTTAATTTATTAACATCGTCTTCAAATTCGTTCATGAAATGTTTAAAATCACTAATTTCTTTTCTTATGGTTTTATAACGCTTTCCATTTACGGCTTCATTAAATTCAGCCATCTTTTCACCCGCATATATGTCCTTATCATCTCTTAGATGATTAAGACGCGCAATTTGCTTATCATAAATTGGACTATATAAAAGGTTAACCTGGCTAATCTCTTCGATATGCTCTAAATGTTTGCTATCTTGATTCACTAATAAAGAATGAAGATATTCATATCTTCGATTTAATTCTTTTACTTGATGAGTTAAAGCGCGGTTACGTACGAATAGGAAGTAGAGAAGCACAAGCAAAAGGATAAAGAAAACCGCACTAGAAACGATAACTAGCGTCAAAGAAAGTGAGTCTAACGCTAACACAATATTCATCGCTATTAGTATAAACCATCTATATATTTATTTTCTAAATTATTTGACTAGTTTCACTAGATATGTAAAGATATTATTCGCATGTAAAGAGCATGTTAACACTTCTTGTCTAATGATTACTACTTCAAGTAGCCCAAGCTATGACGGTGAAAAGCAATCATCATAGGAGAAAGGAGTTAGCACCTTAACTTTATGATGCAAGTCTAAAGGAGGACAAACAAATGAGACACACAGGTAGTGATTGGAAACGTTCCCGTCGTTTAGGTTTTTCAACCTTAGAAACTGGCAAGGAACTTAACAAACGCGCTTATGGTCCAGGCCAACATGGTGCGGATCGTCACAAGAAACCAAGTGAATACGGCCGTCAATTAATTGAAAAGCAAAAATGCGCTCAATTATATGGCGTAAATGAACGTCAATTCCGTCGTTTATTCTTGATTGCGCGTGCCGATGCTGAAGTTACTGGTATTGCGTTCTTACGAATCTTAGAGAGTAGATTAGATAATCTAGTCTATCGTATGGGCTTTGCGAGAACCCGTAAAGGCGCTCGTCAACTTGTTAACCATGGTCATATCTTAGTCAATGGTAAACGCGTTGATATTCCAAGTTACTTATGTTCCGTCAATGACGTCATTAGCGTACGCGAACAATCTCGTAACTTAAAAGTGATTAAAGAATCGCTTGAAAGTATGAAAACTAAGTTCCCAACCGTTAATGTAAACATTGAGAAACTTGAAGGAACATTCGTTCGCGAAGCGGAAAGAAATGAACTCCCACGCGAAATCGATGAGAACCAAATCATTGAATGGTATAACCGTCAATTATAATTCTTGGGAATTATTAAAACGAAAACCCCGCCAGTTTGATGTGTACCCAATAAACTGGACGAGTTAATTGGATTATATCATAAGC
>JAKSUZ010000040.1 GCA_024408505.1 Bacilli bacterium
CACCAATATATAAATCCACTGGTAACCAGTGATCTAATAATTTCTTATCACCAATGGCATCATTATTCTTTGGATCAATATAACGAATATAGTACCAACAAGAACCGGCCCATTGAGGCATCGTGTTAGTTTCTCTTTTTGCGATGCTACCATCTTTTAGTTTTACATTTAACCAATCCTTTGCGTTCGCTAAAGGAGATTCGCCCGTTCCACTAGGCGCATATTTATCTAGTTTAGGTAAAGTAAGTGGTAAATCTTTAAGTTCTAACGGAATTAATTTCTCGCCGGCAATAAGCATTGGAATTGGTTCACCCCAATATCTTTGACGAGAGAATAACCAATCTCTTAATTTATAATGAACGGTTAATTTACCTGATTTTAATTCCATTAACTTATTAGTAATTTTCTTTTTCGCTTCATCAATTTTTAATCCGTTAATAAAATCACTATTAATATGTTTAGCGTCTTCAACCATTGCAGCTTTAGAAATATCGCCTTCAAGAACTTGAATCATTGGTAAGTTATGTTTCTTCGCAAATTCATAATCACGTTCATCATGTGCAGGGACTGCCATAACTGCACCTGTACCATAACTCGCTAATACATAACTTGCGATATAAATTGGTACTTCTTTATTATTGATTGGATTAATAGCGTAGGCTCCAATAAAGACTCCATCTTTATCTTTATTTAAATCCGTTCTTTCTAAATCGGACTTACTTTGACATTTTTTAATGTAGGCTAAAACTTCCTCTTCTTTATCCTTACTCATTATTTCTTTAACAAGTGGATGCTCGGGTGCTAACGTACAATAAGTACAACCAAACAAAGTATCTACACGAGTAGTGAAAACATCAAAAGTTTTATTTGTTCCTTTAATTCTAAATGTAACCGTTGTGCCTAATGATTTACCGATCCAATTGGTTTGCATATCAAGAGTAGATTTTGGCCAATCTAAATCTTTTAAACCATCAAGTAATTTATCCGCATAAGATGTAATCTTAAGCATCCATTGTCTCATGGGGATTCTTATAACTGGATAACCACCACGCTCACTCTTTCCATCGATTACTTCTTCATTCGCGAGAACGGTTCCTAACTTAGGGCAAAAATTAACCGGAACATTTGCGACATAGGCTAGGCCTTGTTTATAAAGTTCAAGAAAAATCCATTGGGTCCATTTATAGTAACTAGGATCAATTGTAGATATTTCTTTAGACCAATCGTAGGAAAAACCTAAAGCTTTAATTTGACTCTTAAAATGCTCAATGTTCTTTTTAGTGAATGATTCAGGATGAACATTATTAGTTAAAGCATATTGTTCCGCGGGAAGTCCAAAGGCATCCCATCCCATTGGATGAAGTACATTAAATCCTTGCATTCTTTTCATACGCGCAATGATATCACTTGCGGTATAGCCTTCTGGATGACCAACATGTAAACCTTGTCCACTCGGATAAGGGAACATATCTAAGATGTAATATTTAGGACGAGAGAAATCATGCGTATCACAAAAGAAAGTATGGTGTTCATCCCAATACTTTTGCCATTTCTTTTCGATGTTAAGAAAGTCGTATTCTCTCATACTTGATATATTTTATATCAAATAGAGTTTATAATAAAGAA
>JAKSUZ010000041.1 GCA_024408505.1 Bacilli bacterium
AGGTTGAGCGACCTTTTGCAAAAATGATATCATTATATAATTGTATAATTTCAGTTACTTTGTAAGGTATATTTTTTTGAGAGTGCCTTTTGATATAATGATATAACTTTTGTTAGTGGGGGAGCCCGCTTGAAATCCATTAGTCGCCGGATGGTGGCGCCTAATCATTTCTGCGCTAGTGAGAAAACCACACTCGACTTGATCTTAGTCTCGTGACGTTTTCTTATTCGTTCTCATTTCTTTCTCGACCGTAGTCTTGCTCGACACTTGCTTGTAGTCTTCTTCGATCTTCTTCTATTTCTCGCCAGATGCGTTCCGAGTTAATTACTTGGGAATAAGAATCGATGACACATGCCATATGGACTTTAGTGGTGAAGGGGAGTTTCTTAATATCTAAATATCTAGATGCATTTCCTTTATAGGCTTTGTCTAAGGTTTTATTAGTGAAGTTAATGGTTCTAGTTAATTTTTCGTCTTTGATGATTTTATAGTTAAAGCCTTTATGTTTCTTTAAGTCTGGATATAGTAGTGGGGTAGCTTTAGCAGTTTTCATGATTTGGTTATATAGTCTGGTGTTTAGTTCATCTTTTCTAGTTGCGGCGAAGTTAAGCGCGTAGGGAGTTGGTTTAAGATGGAGCATTTCGTAATTTTTAATAATTTCGTCTTGTCGTTTATCTAGTGCTTTCATCATATTGTCGTAATTAGTTCTAAAGTTAGATGAATGTTCAT
Organism: Bacilli bacterium; assembly: GCA_024408505.1. GTDB lineage: Bacteria > Bacillota_I > Bacilli_A > RFN20 > CAG-826 > UB1719. The sequence continues at coordinate 730 of JAKSUZ010000041.1, forward strand.
AAATAAACTTAGCGTAATTTTGAATAACTTGTTTTTCATTATTGTTACATCTAGAATATTGCTTTTTATCTTCGATAACTTTTCTTACATCATTTAAGAATGATTGATATTGCTTGTTAGTGGATTCGCTCTCCATTGACTTAATAACGGGATCACGGAGATAGATATAGTCGCGTTCCATAGGTCTAGCGAGGGCGACGAGTTCTTTAAAATGATTTAAGTCTTTAACAAAATATCTGATATTACCGGGTTTACCGTTTTGAAGATAGCGAGATGGTTCGTTTTCAAAGAAGATAATGTGACAATGTTTATGATTAGTGTTGTTATGATAGGCGGCGAAGTAGGTCATATTATTAGGGTCTAGACCTTTATCTTTAAAATATTTAGGCATTACTTCTTTTAGAAGTTCATAGGCTTCTTGTTTATTATGGATTACTTTTTCACTATATTCAGGCGTAAAGGATAAGACACCTTCGTAGATATTAGTTTTTATCGTAGATAACTGTTTACGTAATGCGCGTAGGTCGTTAGGCTTAATATCGCCATATTGGTTAAATAGCCCAGTGGAGCCGGGTCGATTCTTCATATAATCATCAATAGATGCCTTTTTAATCGTTTTTAGGCTTTCTAAGGCTTTTCTATATCTTTCGTCTTGTTCATCCTGGATTGAGGTCTTATCGCAGGCGGATTTACGTGTTAGGTAGGTAAGTATGTTATGAACCGATGATTTAGGGGTTCTATAGAATGCGGACTTCTTTATTAAAGTGTTATAGTAAGCAGGCCTTCTATTATATTCTTTAGACTTAATGAAATTAGCATCAAAATATTGATGGTATTTTTGAATATAGACAATATCAGGCGATCTTACTTCCATG
>JAKSUZ010000042.1 GCA_024408505.1 Bacilli bacterium
TCGCTTTCATACCTACAATTATCAAGTAAAATTTTTATAAAGTCCATAACAAAAGAATCTTATCTTTAGATAAAGAGATTAATTTTCTTTCTCTAATTTAAGCACTAATTAGAAAAAGTTTGCTGATAATTTTGTCCAGTTTTTAATAACGCCCAGACGATACGTAATATTTTTCTAGCTGTATGTGTTAATGCACAAATAGGGTGTTTACCTTCATTCTTTTTCTTCGCATAAAATTCAGCAATTTCTACGCAATGAATGCGTGCTTTTTCAGCCGCTTGAAATAATGCGTATCGAAGAAGAGGTGACCCTCTTTTTCTTAGTTTCCCGTGTTTTTCGACTTTACCAGATTGATAAATGTTTACATCTAAACCCGCAAATTTAACTAATTTATCGGGTGTCGCAAACATATTAACGTCTCCGATTTCTCCAATAAGAAAACCCGCTAAGCGATATCCAATGCCTGGAATTGTTAATAGATTAGAAGCAGTTTCATCCACTAGAGGTTTTAAAAGTTCATCTAACGCTTCATCTCTTTTATTATTAGAAATCAATTCATCAATCAATTGAACAATGATTGATTCACTTTCCTTATAGGAAACGCCGATTGAATTCTTGGCAATGTTTTTAAGTTCGTTAAATTTAATTAAACTAAACGATCCTTTTGACATGCTTTTCAATTTATTAGCTGTTTCTTTTCTTGCTAAAGCAAATCGCTCGGCTGAAGGAAAGTTCTTTATTAACCATAAATTAGTTTTTGAGACAAAGATATTCCTACCATAAAATCTTTTATTGCCACTCCCTTTTTGCAAAAAAGAGACTAATTCGGGGAACGTTTCATCTAGATAACGATGAAGATGTTCAATGGTCCTAACTTTACTTTGAAATAAAGAATATTTTGCTTTTGTTATACACCTTATCCTTTCAATGTTATATGATTTAAGCATAGAAGCACTGAATGGATGCTTTGATGCATAACGTGCAATTAAAAGGGCGTCAAGGTTATCAGTCTTCGCCCTGTCGAGATATTCTGATTCTTTGAATCGATGGATAACGACAGGGTTTTTTATTTGAACCTGATAACCATTTTTAACTAGGTAACGGAATAAACATAAGTGATAATGTCCGGTTGCTTCCATTACAATTTGAATAGATTGCGATTCACCAATTGATTTTAGGATCTCAATCAATAAATCAAATCCATCTTTTGAATTTTTGAAATCGAAACTACTTTTAATAATCGCTCCGTTTTCATCAATGATGCTGCAAGTGTGCTTAAACTTACTAACATCAATACCTACGTAATAAATAGGCATAAGTAATAAATCCTCCTTTACTAATGTCGCGAACAATCCGCTAACTTTCCAAACGTATTATCTCAAATAAAAGGTCAAAGCCTTATCCTACAAACAACGTTTAAATGGAAAGTCGCGTCCTCAGTATGAAAGGCAGACTGTCTAGCAGTAGTACTATTACAGAGGTCCCGCGACTTCGTTTTATTTTACCATGGAAGAAAAAAAGTGACCCCTAGGGGTCATCATTAATGTATCCCCATGGATACATATATTGTTAATGAGATA
>JAKSUZ010000043.1 GCA_024408505.1 Bacilli bacterium
GGTCCCCCACCGCGAAATGACAGTGGTGGAGAATCTCCCCCACCACCTTTCGCGCAGCACGCAACATAAAATCTCTATAAGGTTTTTGGGTGTGCGATACGCGTGGATGCGAGATTTTATCTAGCGTTTTGATATATTGATATAATGATATAACTTTTTTATTTTATTTATAAAATAGGCTTTTTCGTAAGCGTTATTTGTTGTTATATAATGATATAATGATATAATGATAGCACTGATACCTAGGAGGGTAGATTTATGAAGAAAGGAAATTTCTTTGAAGACATGATGGAACAGGATTCCAAGAAAGAAACGAAAGAAGGTAAGACTGCGGTTAAAGCGGTTACTTCTAAAAAGACTTTTAAACCAGTAGTGGAGAAGAAAGTAGAGAAGAAGGTTGAAGTTAAAGAGGCGCCTATTAAAAAAGAAGTTAAGAAGGTTACGCGTGAACGTACGATGGTGAAGCCACGTCATTCTACTGCGGAAAATTCTAAGACTTATTTATTTAGAACGACTCCGGAGTTCTTCAATCAATTAAAGATGTTTGGTAATCTTACTCATCAATCCTTAAATAATATTGTTGAGTCGGCATTACTTGAATATCTTGATCGACCAGAAAACCGCAATAACGCGAAGCATGCGGAAGAGATGGCAAGACATCTTTAATAAATAATATAATGATATAATTATATAATTCTTGTAATAACATAGTTATTATAGGGATTAAATGGTAGTTATGAAAAGATATAATTATATAACTTTTGTAATAGGCGCCCTACCTTTAATGATTGCTTGTGGAGCCTCTCCTAGCTTTGACCAGAATGTCATTCTATACGGCGATAATAAAGTAGTTACGGGTAATCTAGAATTAGCCGTCTTTAACCAGATCGAACGAGATAAGAATTATCAAGAGTTAATAAAAGATATCACACTTAAAGAACATGAGGACGTAGCGTATAAGGCGGATGTGTCGCGTGCGATTGCATCTACATTACATACGGGTTCCATTAAATATAGTGAGTCTAAAGAAGAGTATGTAATTAGCTTAGATTATAAGAAAAGTCCGCTTAATACGTACTTTAATGAGAATCTTGAATTAAAGGATAGCGATACCCAAAAGTTCGCGGCTCATATGTTCTTTATGCCGAAAATAGATAAGAATGATCTATACCACTTAGACTTACAAGATAATTACTTAGATGTTACTTATTCTTATGATTATGAAGGTGAGAGCGCGAGAAGTTATAAGTTTGATCATCCAATTGAAGAGCTTTATTACCATGCGAATGTGATGATGTTTGATTTAAGTAATTGGAAGGCTAAACAAGATGGAGATGATGCTAGTAAGATGTCTAACATTAAATTAACCATCTCTGGACACGTATATCTAAATTCAATTAAGTAATAAATTTGGGCGCAACACATTACAGTGGGGCGCCCTTTTTTCGATTTTAAAATAATGATATAATGATATAATTATATAACTTTGATAATATAAATATTAACATCCTTAAAATTGCTTGCTAGAAAGATATAATGATATAATTATTGCGAAACTT
>JAKSUZ010000044.1 GCA_024408505.1 Bacilli bacterium
GTAGGACCATTCCAGATACTTCCAAAGCGTCCTTCTTTTTCAAAGTCTTGTAAGAAGGCATTAAGTTCTACGATGGCTTCTTGTTCTTGAGTTCCTAATTTATCGATATTTATATCGCCTAGATATTTAATTAGATCATCGAAGGTTGGGAAGTCACTTGATTTAAGTTTACTTAATTCAATATATTTCTTATCGTTCTTATTAGCTTTATAACCATAAGCGTATATTCCTTTTTCGTTATATAACATAGTTACTTTGTTTTGGAGTACTTGACGAGTAAATGGAGATAAGTCGGGCATTACTACTTTAAAGAAATCGGATAAGAAAGCCAGATGTTTAGAGAGTGCACCAAAGGTGCGAGTGGTCTTTCCGTCTTCATCAAGTTCAGGGAATATTTCAAATGGATTAATACGGATTTCGCCGCCAGAAACATCAATGATGTTACCGCCGAACATCATGGCGATATATTGATATTCGTTTTCGGGATCTAGAATAAATACTTTATCGTCTCTTAATAATTGATTCTTAATAAGAATCTTTTGTAAATATGATTTACCTTTACCAGAGGCGCCTATAGTCATTATGTTAGCGTTCGTTCTAGTTCCACCTTTTTCGTTTAGGTTATTCCACATATCGAAGAATACCGGTCCTGAGTTATTACCGATATAGTCACCATATTTATCTATAAATAAGTCGGAGATAAAGGGGAATGAACCTGCAAAGGTGCTAGATGGGAAGTCTCGTTGTAGCCATTTAATGTTTTTAGTAGGTAGATGAGGGAAGGAATTAATATATACTTCCATTTGGCGGAAGCTTAAGGGATCAAGTTTAGCCTTAATATTGTTTTTAACAATAGAAGCGATTTCTTTTTGGGTTTCTTTAGAATATTCGTAGATTAACATTATTTCTACAATATGAAGTTGGACTTTAGAGAATTTTAATTCTTCTAATAATTCTTGATAGGCGGCGGTTTGGGTTTCAATTTCCATTCTTTCCGATTCAGTAGTCTTACCTAAAAGCATTTCGCCTAGGTTAACAATTCTTTTGTTAATACGTTTAATGGCTTTAGTTAAGTCGGGGTTATTTTTAAAATTAATTACTAGGTTCACTCCTTTAATTAAGGAGACAGACGCTAGCCAGGCATTATCAACCGTATAAGGAAGTTCAGAAATAGTTTGGACACAATACTTCTTACCATTCTTTTCAATATATTTAGTTTTCTCTTTTAGAGAATGGAATTTAATTTTCTTATCTTGATTAACTTCAGTCTTGAAGTAGTTGAGGTAAAACTGATAAGTTTCATTCTTATCTAGTTGATAAGAGGCGAGTCCCATGTTGTTAAGTAGACGGACCGCTCGATCGCAGTCGTTACGGAGGTTCGCTAAGTTATTGTTATAGATAATTATGTAATAATTAGGAGAATCGATGGATTTAGAATTTTCTAGATGTTCAAAAGTTTCTA
>JAKSUZ010000045.1 GCA_024408505.1 Bacilli bacterium
TGTACTTACCCCAAAACGTTGGACTAAACTAATTGAACACTCAACAACTATTATATAACCTTTCTTTATATTTAATAGGACTATTCTTTAGAATCGTTACAATTCTTTCGTTATTGTAATATCTAATCCATCTATCAATCGCTATTTTAAGATCATTAATTGATTCATATCTCCATTCGTGACCATAGAACATTTCTTCTTTTAATCTTCCAAAGAAGTTCTCGGTTGGAGAATTATCTAAACAATTACCCTTCCTTGACATACTTTGTGCTATTCCGTTTTCCCTTAAGAAATCTTGATACCATTTTTGTTGATACTGCCATCCCTGATCTGATGTAAGAATCGCTCCTCTTAGTTTATCTCCGTGCTTTTTAATAAGTTCGTACATCATACGCTTTATTTGGAGCATATTTGGATGAATCGATAAATCATACGCAAGAATTTCTCTTGTATGAAAATCAATGATTGGAGATAAATACAATTTTTCATCCTTTATTCTAAATTGGGTTACATCAGTACCTAGCACCTTATAAGGTAGACCTAAATCAAATCTTCGATTAACTAAGTTTGGAGCAGTAACACCAACTTCACCACGATATGAGCAATACCGTTTCTTTAACGAAATTGCTGATAGATGATTTTCGCGCATTATTCTCGCAACCTTCTTTTTGTTTATCTTAATTCCCCGATTATTTAATTCGATTGTAATACGAGGATATCCGTACTTTTTATAATGTTTATCGTATATTTCCTTAATAATTTTTAGTAAATCATCATCTTTATGTTTTCTTAAATTCTCATGCACTAAATTATGAAAATAAGTCGATTTTGATAAATCCGCTAATTTTAGGAGAAGAACTAATGGATATTTTTCCCTAAGACTTTTAACAATATTTACTTTTTCTTCGATTGTTTGTTCTTCTTTTGTCTTAGGGAATACAATTTTTTTAAGTAGGCATTCTCCGCTTCTAAGTACTCTAATCGCTCTTTTAGTTCTTTGTTAGCTAAATATTTTTGACGGTCTTCGTGAAGCATGTATTGCTTACGACCTTTTGAATCTTGAATAGCATCGATTCCTCTCTCTAAATACATTTTTACCCAGTCTTGCATGGTATGTGGATTAGGTAAGGCGTGCTCTAATGCAACCTGTCGAGCAGATTTTTTGCCACTTAAGACTTCTTTAATCGCTTCAAGTTTCTCTTCTCTAGTATAGAGACGAAACATTTGATCTTCACTAAACGGCTTTTCACCATGTAACTCATAGAGTCGAACATAATACTGTACCTTACCTTTCTCGGTATCATACTTCTTCGCTAATTTAGTGATGCTGGTTCTATCAAAAAAGTACTCTTTAGCAATTTCGAGTCTTTTCTCCATAGTCATCTTCATAAAATAAAAACCTCCCAATTATTGTACCAATTGTTGGTCCAATATTTGGGGGTAATTTCA
>JAKSUZ010000046.1 GCA_024408505.1 Bacilli bacterium
GCGCTTTTAAATTGGTTGAAGTTTTTGTATTTATATTCTCGGTTGTAGAACATTTCGATTTTGAGTTTGCCGAAGAAGTTTTCGATGATGACGTTATCGTAACAGTTTCCTTTGTGGGACATGGATTGGATGAGGTGGTGGTTTTGGATGGTTTGTTGGTAGTATGGGTGTTGGTATTGCCAGCCTCTATCAGAGTGGATGATGGTGTTTATTAGATGGGTGTCGTATTTTTTGATTAGGTTATCTAATAGTCGTTTGGTGTATTTAAATTCGGCGGTTTTAGATATTTGATAATTAAGTATTTCTTGGTTATATAGGTCAAGGTAACATTGTAGGTAGCATTTGCCCCAGGGTAGTTTAAATTCAGTGACGTCTGTGGTGATTTTCTCTAAGGGTTTAAGAGCGATAAAGTTTCTATTTAGAATATTAGGCTTTATTTTTCCTATTTGACCTAGATAAGAATTATATCTTCCTTTGGGGTAGTTAACTTTTAGGTTTAATAGATTCATGATTTTCTCTATCTTCTTTTTGTTGATATCTATGTGATAAATGTTTTTTAAAGCAAGTCTAAGACGAGGAAGACCATAATTTGAATAATTCTTCCTAAATATTGTTTCGATTGTTTTAACAATCTTTTTATTACGTGTTAAATAAGGGATTCTTTTTAAGTTATAAGAATAAGTTGAGTGTGGTATTTTAGCGATTTCTAGTAATAGCTTTAATGATAGACTTGGATGTTCACGCCTTAAATTCTTAATTATGTTCGCTTTGATGATTAACGAAATATTGTCTATCTTGGTGAACTTAAGGCGGATAATTTTTTTAAGTAGGCGATCTCCGCTTTTTGTCTTGCTATAGTTATTAAAGCTTGTTGGTATTTAATATCATCGTGTTTAACATCAAGATATTGTTCTTCTCGGTTATTAATATCTAGATAAGTCTTTTTAATCGCGGGTAGTGGATCCTTTAATCCTTTGAATCCTTCTTTTTCGTATATCTCTAACCATTTGGCAATGGTTGAGGGATGAATCCCTAATGAGATTGAAACACTGTTATTAGATTGACCCGCTAGGATACGCTTAACGGCATTAACTTTATCTTTCTTAGTAAAGACATGGTTCTGCTTATGCTTAAGCGCAGCATCACCATGAAGGTTATAGGCGCGTGCCCATAACCTAATTGCATGTGCTAAAGATTTTCTTGAACAATGTTCTACATAAGGAATTGTTCCATCCTTTAGATAGTCTTTAACCATCTTTAATTTTTCTTCAAAAGTCCATCTCATGAAAAAATCCTCCTAAAAGCGAGGATTAAGTGAACTCAAATTTGGGGGTAGGTATA
>JAKSUZ010000047.1 GCA_024408505.1 Bacilli bacterium
GCTTATGATATAATCCAATTAACTCGTCCAGTTTATTGGGTACACATCAAACTGGAGGGGTTTTTACTTTATGAGATGGAAAGTAGAAGAGAAGCTTAAATTCATTAAGCAATATAAAGAAGCGATGGTTGTTCCTTCTACAGAAGGATATACCAGAAAATCAATGCGCCGCACGATTAAAAAATGGATTGCGCTATATGATTTATATGGGATTGATGGTATAGCTCATAATAAATGCCAAGTGTTTTCTTATAAAGAAAAATTGAAAGCAATAAGATTAATCAACAAGGGATTAACATACAGTGAAGTTGCATTGAGATTTAAAGTGAGAGATATGTCAACAGTTAGCAAATGGCATAGACTTTATTTACAATATGGTCCTAAAGGTTTATTACCTAAACCGAAAGGAAGGAAGGCTATGGCGTTATCTCAATATATTGACTCTAATTTAAGTTTGCACGATCAATGTGTTTTATATAGGCAACTAAGAATAAGAGAGGAATATGTTAATTATATTAAAGATGAACAAATTAAACCAACCGCGAATAATTCATATAGATTAATTGAAGACTTAAAAGTTGGACATCGCATTACTGATATCTTAAAAGCTCTAGAGATTCCTCGTTCATCATATTATTACCGTAAGAAAAGAATAGATAAAGACATGAAAAATAAAGATTTAGTGAATACTATTCACGATATCTTTGTTAAAAGCAAAAATAGATATGGATACCGTAGAATAACTATGGCACTTCGTAACGAATATGGTTGGATAGTAAATCATAAAAGAGTATTACGTCTAATGAAGAGATTTAAGATGTCTCCACCAATTAGAAAAGCGAAATATAAGTCTTATAAGGGAGAAATCGGTAAAGTAGCAAAGAACATTCTAAAACGCGATTTTAAGGCGAATGAGCCTAATAAGAAGTGGGTAACCGATGTAACTGAATTCCATTTCCCTTGGGGTAAAGTGTATCTTTCACCCATTATGGATTTATATAATGATGAAATCATTGCATACGATATTTCTAAGTCTCCTAATTTTGATCAAATTACTAATATGCTTTATTACGCTTTAAAGGACGCACCTAAGAAACTAAATCTAATATTTCACTCGGATCAAGGTTGGCAGTACCAAATGAAACCATATCAAAGAATGTTAAGACAATATGGAATCACTCAAAGTATGTCGAGAAAAGGTAATTGCTTAGATAATGCAAAAATGGAAGGATTCTTTGGAATATTAAAAAGAGAAATGTTTTATGGTAGTGAATTTAATTATCATAACTTTAATCAATTTAAAAGAGCGTTAATTAATTATATTAATTGGTA
>JAKSUZ010000048.1 GCA_024408505.1 Bacilli bacterium
TCAAGTCATGGCTTTTCTTTTAGTTGGTAGTTGCTTAACGCTTTGACGTTTTATCAAACTTACGATGATACTTAAGAAAAGCTAATGACCATGTGACGGTAAAGGAGGAAGGCAATATGCCTAAATTATTTATTGGTATTGATGTTAGTAAGTTTAAACATACTTGCTGCATCATTGATGACCAAGGCGAAATTGTTAAAGAGAGCTTTGACTTTAATAATGATCGTGATGGCTTCAACTTGTTGATTACCACGATAAAATCATTATCGAAAAATCACAAAATAAAAGTAGGTCTAGAATCTACTGGTCATTATGGAAAGAACCTGATTAATTTCCTAATCCATAAACGCTTTGATGTTTATGAACTAAATCCAGTCCTTGTCGCAAGGGACAAGAAATCCAAAACTCTTCGTAGACAGAAGAACGATCACATAGACGCTAGAGAAATAGCAATCTATATGATGGACCACAATCCTAAGGCCTACTGTAGTTTAGATTATACTAAATCTGAATTAAAAATATTATCAAGAAGAAGATACGGATTAATTCATCGACTTAATCGAGAACTTAATTCTTTGTATTTTAATCTAGATAAAACGTTCCCGGAATTTCAGAAATTCGTTAATAATCCTAGAGGATTTAACACTAAGCCAATTTTGTTTCTACTTAAACATTACTCGTCCGCACAAGCGATGAAAAAGATGAGCAATGTCTTTAAGGATAAACTTAGAAGATTATCGCGCAATTCGTTTTCAATTTTAAGAATTGAAGAGTTAATTAATCTAGCTAAAGATTCAATTGGTTACACTTCATCTTCTCAAGAATATATCATAAAAAGAATTGTTAATGATATTGAAAATATCAATGCACAAGTTGAAGAGATTGAAGAAAAAGAAATTCAATTATTAGAATCCTATCATGATCCAATTCTTTCGATTAAAGGTATCGGACCAGGCTATGCTTCTACTATTGTTGGAGAGATTAATAATTTTCATAATTTTTCTCACCCCGATAAATTAGTCGCATTCGCCGGACTTGATGTGTCACGTTATCAATCAGGAACCGTTGACACGAAAGGCAGAATGGTAAAGAAAGGCTCTTCTTATCTTAGACATGCATTAATGATGGCTGCTGGTAAGGTCGCTATTCATGAACCATATTTTGGAATGTTCTACGCTAAAAAGATTAACGAAGGCAAGAACTATATGGTCGC
>JAKSUZ010000049.1 GCA_024408505.1 Bacilli bacterium
TTAATATACAAAAATTCTTATAATTATTTAGTGCTTGAATTCTTATCCAATCTGAGTGAAATATTAGATTTAATTTTTTAGGCATACCATTTAACGCATGATTAAGCATGTTAGTAATTTGATTAAAGTTAGGATATTTAGAAATATCATACGCAATGATTTCATCATTATATAAATCCATGATGGGAGAAAGATATACTTTACCCCAGGGGAAATGGAATTCAGTTACATCAGTTACCCACTTCTTATTTGGCTCATTCGCCTTAAAATCGCGTTTTAGAATGTTCTTTGCTACTTTACCGATTTCTCCCTTATAAGACTTATATTTCGCTTTTCTAATTGGTGGAGACATCTCAAACCTCTTCATTAAACGCAACACTCTCTTATGGTTAACAATCCAACCATATTCATTACGTAACGCCATAGTGATTCTACGATATCCATATCTATTTTTACTTTTAACAAAGATATCGTGAATAGTATTCACTAAATCCTTGTTCTTCATATCTTTATCGATTCGTTTCTTACGGTAATAATAAGATGAACGAGGAATATCTAAAGCTTTTAATATATCAGTAATATGATGTCCAACTTTTAAGTCTTCAATTAATTTATATGAATTATTCGCGGTAGGTTTAATTTCTTCATCTTTAATATAATTAACATATTCCTCCCTAATTCTTAGTTGGTTATATAAAATGTATCGATCACGACTATTTAAATTAGGATCGATGAATTGAGATAACGCCATAGACTTTCTCCCTTTCGGTTTATCAATTAAACCATCAGGACCATATTTTAGATAAAGTTTATGCCAATTACTAATTGTTGTCGGACTAGCTATTTTAAATTTAAGAGCAATTTCTGCATAAGAACATCCTTGATTGATTAAATCAATTCCTTTCATCTTTTCTTTAAGAGAAAAGGATTTACCTTTATTGTGCCTAATTCCATTTATTCCATATGCGTTATACACCGCAACCCATCTTTTAACTCGATTAAGCATTGTATGCTCTGTACAACCATCAACTTTTTCGACAGCTCTATTCTTCTTGTACTGCTTAATAAATCTAAGCTTCTCTTCTACTGTCCATCTCATAAAGAAAACCCCTCCAGTTTGAAGTGTACCCCTTATTCTGGACAAAAAGGATAGGGGGTATTTTTAATGAAGTA
>JAKSUZ010000005.1 GCA_024408505.1 Bacilli bacterium
TAACGCCAACTTGCTTAATATTAAATATTTTAGAGAAGGCATTACAGATAGCTTTTTCAATATCATTAGTTGGAGCAACGTAAATCATCTTATTTATTTCAGGATTAAATTTAGGTAGAGCAAGGCGATTAACCTTACCATTCATTAATAAAGGCAATTTATCTAACTTAACAAAAAAGTTAGGAATCATATAACTTGCGAGTGAAGAAGATAATTTTTTTGTTAGATATTTTTCGTCTAACTTAGCATCCGCTACATAGTAGGCAACTAAATAGTTTTGATTATCTATATTAAAATATCTAACCGCGGCGTTTTTAATTTCTTTTATTTGTTTAAGATTATTTTCAATTTCTTCTAGTTCAACTCTTTGGCCGTTTATTTTTACCATGAAGTCTTTTCGGCCGATAATAGTGATATTACCGTTTTTATCTTTTCGCGCGATATCACCAGTTCTAAACATCCGTTTATAACCATCTTTTTCATAAAACGGATTTGAAATAAATGCTTTTTTAGACTCTTCTGGTAAATTAAGATAACCTAACGCCACTGCGCCCGATATACATAATTCACCCTCATTAGTTTCTTTGTTGTTATCATCTAAAATGTAATAGGCTAAACCAGAAAAGGGGTTGCCTATTGGAACGTTTGAGTAATTTTTATCAATGCAAAACATAAAGGCGCCGCCGCCAAGTTCACTGGCGCCATAACTGTTATATGTTTTAATAGTATCAATATAGACATCCTGAGAACGATCACCGCCTATGTATACGCGTTCTAAACCTGTCTTTTGTTTTTTGATAATTGGAAGGAGGTTTGCACCAATTGCGATTTTATTAACATGGTATTTATTTAGGTAATCTATAAAGATAGAGGGATTAGAAAGAATAGAAGGATTAACGAGCACCAGTCTAGGATTAGCAGGAGAAGATAGCACTGCTAAGGCACACTGAATTCCCAAAATAAAACTAAATGGCGCAACATTAGCAAAATTGTCATTTTCATTTAAATCAGTGTACTTATTGTGCATTCCAGTTATCGCATTAAACAAACTATTAACACTATGTATAACGCCCTTAGGCTTGCCGGTTGAACCCGAGGTATAAACAATCATTTCTGGTTCATTACTGTTCTTTTGAACCGGCTTAATGGACTTTACACAATTCAAATTGATTTCTTTTAGAAAATCATCATCAACAACTGCTTTAACATTGCAATCTCGATGAATATAATTAACTCGATCGTTTGGATATAATTTATCAAGAGGAACATATATTGCTCCTAACATTTGGCAAGCAATGATAGTAGAGATAAACTCCTTAGAATTAGATAGTTCAATAGTAACAGTATCATTCTTTTTAACTTTGTTAAATTTGAGCCTATTCGCGATTGCGAAAGAAAGGTTTAATAATTGATTCCAAGTAAAAGCGCCCTTTTCATCAATAACAGCAATAGCGTTAGGAGTTTTTTCATATTTTTGATAGATGAAACCAAAAATTTTATTCATATTTTATTATTATACAATAATAATAGTTTTCAATCTCAACTTTTAACGTTTGCCAAAAAAACTTAATACTAATATTGACTAACACTGTTTACTATAAGCAAAATTGTGCGTAGTATAACTCAGCATAAAGCCCGTTTTTAGATAACAATTCAGCATGTCTCCCAGTTTCAACGATTTTCCCATCTTTCATAACGAGAATAAGGTCAGCGTTTCTAATGGTCGATAAACGATGGGCGATTATAAAAGAGGTTTTTCCTTTCATTAGTTTATCTAAAGCTTCTTGAATAAGCGTTTCGGTATAAACGTCTACATTACTTGTTGCCTCATCTAAAATTAAAAAAGGGGCATTTTGCGCCATAGCTCTAGCAATATTAAGTAGTTGGATTTGACCCAAAGAAAGCCCGGTTTTATTACTTATTTTTTTATTGTACCCACCCATTTGCTTAATGAATTGATCGCAATGCGTGGCTTTACAAATCTTATACACTGTTTCATCAGTAATTTTTTTATTAGCAAATTTTATATTTTCCATAAAAGTTCCCTCAAAAACCCATGTATCTTGAAGGACCATTCCGAAAAGTGAACGAACATACTTGCGATTCATGTCTCTAGTGTTGATGCCATCAATTTCAATACTTCCACTATTAACATCATAAAAACGCATTAATAAATTTATAAGAGTAGTTTTACCCGCGCCAGTATGTCCAACAATAGCAATTTTTTGTCCTTTTAAAACTTTTTCCGAAAAATTAACAATCACATTTTTCTTATTTTTATATCCAAAATTTACATTATTAAAAGTAACCTTACCTTCGATTTTTTTAATCTTTAAAGTCTTATTAGTTTCATCAATTTCCTCTTTTTCGTTTAAGAACGAGGATAATCTTTTAGACGAAGCAACAATTCTTCCACTATTAGAAAAGATTTGAGCAAACGCCAATAAAGGAGCAATTAATTGCGCGCCATATGAAACAGCTGCAACGATGGTTGCAATATCATCAGGCGAACCACCGTACATTCCAATTAAGTATCCGCTAAGTAAACAAATTATGGTAAATATAAAATTGCCAAAAAAGTTCAAAATCGGGGAGAAAGATTCATTAAGAAATTCCGCGATAATAGAGGTTTTTCTTAGTTTTTCGTTAACAATATCAAATTTTTTTTGATATCTCTCAGTAGCGTTGAATGACTTAATAAGAATCTGAGCATCATAGTCTTCTTCGCTTTTTATCGTAATATTAGAAATCAATAATTGTTCATCGCAAAACCGGTTTACAATCTTTTTGCCTACAAATGAAACAACAGCTAAGGCAAGTGGTAACGATAATAAAACCGATAAGCCGATAGCCCAATGGAAAAGGAATAAAATGATGACGGAACCAAATAAAGTTATAGTTGTGGAATATAAATTAAATAAGATAATATCCAACGAAGATGAAAGCAAATTGGTGTCGTTGATAATATAACTTAAAATTTCTCCTATATCGTGATTATCGAAATAAGAAATCGGAAGTAAATCATTTTTTTGTGAAAGATCACTCCTTATTTTATTACCTATTTTTGAAGTTACTCCATATACTATGTAAGTTTGCATAACACAAAATATAAAAGCGGTTAAAAGCAGGGCTAAAGTTATCGACCCCCACATCTTAATAGCATCAAAATTCCAAGTTCCATCCGGACGAGTAGCCACAATAATTAACTTAGATATCTCCTTAATTGTCAAAGGAATGCATAGAGAAGCAACCGAACTAAACAAGCCTAACGTAGAGGAAATGAAAATTGAAAATTTATGTGGAGATAAATATGGAAGTAAAAACCGCAATGCAAAACTAAGGTGATTAGTATTAGGCTTTTGTCTAGCTTTCATGACAATAACTCCACGCTACCAACTTGAGAAGTAGCAAAATTATAATACGTCTTGCATGTTTTAAATAATTCACGATGCTTACCTTGGCCAATTATTCTTCCGTTTTCTAATACAATGATATTATCTGCACGCATAATTGCGCTAACCCGCTGTGAAACTATTACTTTGGTAATGTTTTTATAGTTAGTGTCAATGGCTGAATATATCTTTTTAACCGTTAAGTAATCTAAAGAAGAGAAAGAATCATCTAATACCAATATTTCTGGATTACAAATTAAGGCTCTAGCAATACATAAGCGTTGGCTTTGTCCCCCGCTTACATTTTTCCCACCTCGCGAAATAGTTGAGTTAATTTTACCTTTCATTCTATTTACAAATTCAAATGATTGCGAAGCAATTAGTGCGGTCTTAAGCTCAGCGTTGGTCGCGTTTGGTTTTCCTAAGCAAACGTTATTTTTGATTGAATCATGGAAAAGAAAAGATTTTTGTGGAACCCATGATATTTTTTCATAGAGTGAATTTAAAGAAACCTCGTTAATATTTTGATTGTTTATTAAAATATTTCCTTTTTGCGGTTCGAAAAAATGTAAAAGCAAATTAACAATCGTTGTTTTACCCGATCCGGTCGAGCCAATAAACGCGATGGTTTCGCCCTTTTTAACAGTAAAAGTGATGTTTTTTAACACTGGGACTGTACTGCCAGGATAAGTAAAAGTAATATTATCGAATTTTATAGAAACAGGACTGTTGTTGTCCTCAATATCGTTATTTGAATTAGATAATTTCATCTCCGTTTCCAACACTTCGTTTATCCTTTTTATACAAATCGAAGTTTGTGGAATCATGGCTATTACAATTATTATAGTAATAAATCCAGACAACAAAAGACTACCAAATTGAATTATTACCGCTATTTGATCATAGCGTAAATCACCTTGCGAATCTTTGATTAATATAGCGCCGATTAAAGTGATAGATAATGTAACAGCACCGGTAATTAATTGAAGAACGGGAGTTAACATTCCTAGGACACGATTAACAAAACGATTATTCATAGTAAATTTATGATTCGTTTTTCTAAATTTAGTTTCTTGATACATTTCTGCGTTGTAAGCACGAATAGTACGTAATCCATCTAATTTTTCTTTACTGATGTTATTAATATCATCCATTTGTTGTTCAATTATACGGAAACGAGGTAAGACAAATATTGCACCAATCATAATCGAAGTTATTAGCACTACCACCGCAATAACAATGACTAGAACTAACTGGTAGTGGCAACCCTCAATAATTAAAAACGATAAAGCCCCAAGTACCAATAGAGGACCATGAAACAAATCGTGTAACAAGACAGTTGTAATAGAACCAACTATTCTAATATCTTCGGTTGTTCTAGTCACAAGGCTTTCAACTCCGAAATTGTTTATTTCATTTAAAGAAAGAGATAATACTTTTTTGTGTAAATTAGACCGCACTTTTGCTAACGCATTTGTAGAAGCGCGTGACGCAATCCAGGAATTAATCAAATTAACTATAATCGAAGCGAACGATGAAAGAAGTATAAATAAAGAGTAGAGTAAAATATCATTTAATAGAGATTGGCGCGAAGGACTATTGACTATTTGAATAATGTAACCCATGAAAGTAGGAATTAAGAATTCAAAAGCAATTTGAAACAAAGTTAAAAAAGAAATAATTAATATTGCTATTAGTAAACTTTTGTTTTTAAATACAAATTTAATCATCTTGAATGCAATAATTAATAACTGCTTAACAACGAATTTTAAACCTAGTTTAAAATCTTAGTTTTTTTAGAAAATCTAACTAAAACCGTATTTATTTTAAAACTTTTTTTGTTAAATAGTAAAATAAAATTATTTTAAATGACCGAATTTTCATAATTAAACTCGTCGTTCCGACCATTTTTTATTTAATCAATTAAATACAGAAAGCGGGGGCAACAGCGCGTGAATAAAAGGTAACATCAGACCAGTCGCAAAGAGTACCATCGTCATGAATATGGTATGCGACAGTAATGTCAGATGTATTAGGTGAACGGAGCCAATAGAGTTCTCCGTCAGCCCCATTTACCGCTTTTTTGACTCGATAGGACTTATCGGCGTCCTCATCGCTGCCATGATTTTTATAATATTCATAAATACCATTAGTTTCACCAGGAGTGACCGCTTCGCCATCAGGGTTATGTATTTCATTGTATGCTAATGAGAAAAGGTAAGGGCATCTGTCTTCTTCAAAAGATAACGCTTCATATTCATTGTATTCATTAATTGATACCCCGACTTTCTTATTAACCGGTTTAATCACTTCTCTTAAATTATCGGGAAAACGATTAATTACACTATCGATTTCAGCAGCTTTACTATTCAAAGCTTTATTAAGGGCCGATTCACGATAATCGAAGTTATGATCATATTTATCCCACACAGTCATAAATGTATCGGTAGGTGCATCTATGCCTTTCGTAATTACATCTGCAAATTCAAAAGTAATGCCAGCCTTGCCAGAGCCATCCGCTAAATCATCATGATTGAATCCGATAATTCTTACAGTATGAGGAAATGATTGAGGCGTTCCATTTTCTATAAGATTAACTTTTTTGCAATTAAGTTCCGGTTTCGCTGAATCATAGATATCAAAAAATTCTTTTGCTCTACCAGTCATAGATATTTCATTAATCTCTGCCCAGGTGCATTCTTCTAATGTTTTATTAATTCCCTGTGCGGCAATAGATAAATTGCCCACCACTGGAATTATAATTTCTCCAGTCTTAGGAAAATATTCAAAGGGGATAGTTTCTTCACCATTCTTAACCGAAATAGAACTTTCTAGTGGGTTATGATATTCTGCTGTGCCTTTAAGATAAAATTTTGCATACAGCGTTTTTGAATTCTCTGGCACAGATATGTCCGTAGTAATCTCTTTCCCTTCGGCGTTCAAAACTTTACAGTTAGAACAATTAAAAGTGAAAGTGTAGCCACCACCCTTGTTGCACGCTAAAAAAGAAATAGCCATTAAAGGCAATACAATAAAACCTAGTTTTTTCATATAATGAAAACCTCTATGATTTATTATACAATAAAAAGACAAATAAATGAAAATGTGGAAATTTATATATATAAATATTTTTTGATATCGGTAATAGTTAGAACCTTAGTCTTAATATCGTTTCTAAATTTAAATGGTTTAAATTTCTTACCAGTAGCGAGATTAACTGTTTCTACAAATTTAAATGGAGAAGCAGTTGAGACAATAACGGTTTTATTTTTTAGATTAAATTTCTTTTGCCCTAAATAGCCAACCGCAGTGTGTGGATCAATTAAATAATGTTTAGAAGAATATAATTCTTTAATTCCGTTAACCGTTTGTTTAGAAGTAATAGATACGCTTAAGAAATCTTTTAATTTATTCTTTAATTGTTCACTGATTTTATATTTGCCAGTTTTATCTAATGAATCCATATATTTCTTAGTTTCTTTATAGCTTGAATTTAAGAATAATAATCTTTCTAGATTAGACGACACTAAAATGTCCATTGCAGGCGAATTAGTCTTATAAAATTTACGGTTCCGATTATAAATACCAGTTTTAAAGAAATCAGTTAACACATTATTTTCATTCGAAGCACAAATGAGTTTATCAATCGGTAATCCCATCTTTTTTGCGATATAACCTGCTAAGATATCTCCAAAGTTACCAGTTGGGACTGAATAATTAACTCGACTATTTAATTTAATAAATCCTTTATTAACTAAATCATAATAAGAAGCAAAATAATAAACGACTTGAGGAATTAATCTAGCGATATTAATCGAATTCGCGCTCGTTAATAAAACATTTTTACTCTTTTGATCATTTAATAATTCTTTGACTGTTCTTTGACAATCATCGAAATTACCATTAATGGCAAAAGCATGCGAATGAGAAGTTTGTAAACTCTTCATTTGATTCTCTTGCGTATTACTTACGCCTTTATTTGGATATAAGACCACTACTTCAATATCTTTATAATCATGGAAAGCGTTTAAGACTGCTCCACCAGTATCACCACTAGTAGCCACCACAATCTTAATTTTCTTTTTTAGTTTTAGCTTCTTTTTAGCGATATCCATAAAATATGGAAGAGCGGATAAGGCCATATCTTTAAAAGCGTAGGTATTGCCATGATATAGTTCAAGAAACGCTATATCATTAATAATCTTTGTTTTATAAAAACATTGTTTAAAGTTTTTCTTGCTATAGGCTTTATTAACTATCTCGTTTATTTCTTTGTTTGAAAAATCAGAGAAAAAACTTTTAAAGATTAATTTAGCAAAATCTTGATAAGAATATTTTAGATATTTATTAGAAGGTTTAATCTTACTAATTTTAATCGGAGTAAATAATCCTTTATCTTTAGCGATGCCATAAATAATTGCTTCGCTACTGGTGACTTTTAAGTTACTTCTGGTTGAGGTGAACATATTTATATCTCAATATCATATACAAAAAGCAGGAGCAAGTGATCTTGCATAAGAATCAACACGATTGTTACCTATGCTGCCATTTGATCCAATGAGCCAAGCAAAATCATTATTATTCGTATTAGGAGAGCGACTCCATGCATAGCCTCCACCATCTTTCTCGTTATAACCAGCATAACTCATAACGGGATATTGAAATTTTTGCTCATCGCTTTTTACATATGTATACTCAGTCATTATTTCATCGCATTTTATTTGTTTTTTAACACGCCTTTTAAGTATGTCCTTATCACCTAAATAATAATCATAAATGTCACCCTGCTCTGTGGTATTACCCATTTCTTCTGGTGATAATAAGAATAACTTATCGTAATCGCCATTACTATTCACTATTTCTTTGCTAACCCATACGCCTTTTTCAAAACACATTACACTTTTCTTAGGAGCGGTTATTGCATTCAGTAAATCTGGATTATCTTTATTTAACATGTCAAGTACTGAACTTTTATCACTCGACCATGTAGTAGCGTTAAAATGCGCCCATAAGATATGACCTTTATCTTGTTTCTCGCCAACTAATGCCATACGAACTGATGAATCGAGATAATTATGATTAGAAATCGATTGGTTACTAATATCGTTCCATTGAGTGGCTAGTGAATAACCACTACTATCACTAATTAAATTAACGAATTCAAAAGTAATACCGATATTGTTTCCATCTTTATCAACATCTTTATTAAAATCAATAATTCTCACTTTGTGAGGTAAGCTATTTACGGTAACAGTTTTTTCATCCCCGATTTTGAAATAGTCATTAGCTTTACCAGTTTGTGAAATTTCTTTAATTTTTTCCCAACTACATTCTTCTAGTGTTAATAAAGGTTCTGATTTATTACAATTAGCCAATAATGATAATGTCATTATTGATATTGCTATTACACATATTTTTTTCATACTAAGTCTATTATATTAAATTAAAAATCTATTGGCCAACAATAATCGCCGCATGCTTGCTCCAATTAGGATCATTCTTATACGAATCAATTATATTGTTAGGGACAATTATTTTGCCATAGTTATAAGCCACTGGAGTGTCGACTCCAATCCCGGTTTCGCCATAAGCAACAAATTCAGGATTAGCCGTTAAATCAAGCTCAGAAAGCATGGTGTGGTTAAAAGATAAATGACCCATATTCTTAATACGATTAGAAATTTTAATGTGAGTAATGGAGATATCATATTGGAAAGAAGAATTTAATGTTAATTCACCTTCTCCGTTTTCAAACGTTATATCAGAAAGGGAACTGCAATACTGAAATGCCGCTTCATTGATTGCAGTAATGTTATTAGGAATAGTAAGATTTTCTAATAAGGCGTTTTCGCTAAATGCTTTTCTAGAAATAACTGAAAGTCCTTTGCCGAGAGTAAGATTCCTGTTTGAAGCACAAAAACGAAATGCTTCTTCACCTAATATATTAAGTGAATCGGGAAGATGAATGGATTCTAAACTCACACAAGCAAAGAAAGCTGCTTTGGCTATTTCTTTTAATTCGCTATTAAAATAAACATGGTGAAGAGCTGGGCAAGCAAAAAAGGCATAATCGCCAATTCTAGTTACATCATTAGGAATATCAATAAAATCTAAACTTATGCATAAATTAAAAGCACTATCAGGAATTTCTTTAATAGTGTTCGGTAGATCAATTGCCATCAACCAATCGCATGTCGTATATGCATATGGCGGAATAGTGGTATTAGAATCAGACAAGGAAATTCCGTAGATAAAAGTATTACCATCGGTATATGTAGAATCGATAAATTTCGTGCCGTCTGCCAAACTAAAATCATCAATCGGTCCATCGATTCTAATTACATAATTACCTTCTGGTGCAGTATCGCTATAAGTGATGGTACAAGCTTCCTCGCTTTTTGTTACTGTGTAATCTTTATTTATTTCTAACCCTTCTACTTCAACATTTCTACAAGTTTTATTTCTGTACTTAAACATGATTTGGTTATGACTTTCGACTGTAGAGTCTTTATAAAAATTGTGTAAAAGATAAGTTTTATCCGAATGTTTTTTAACATTATATTGAGCATAAATTACTGTATTTTCATTAATAATGTAATTTTCATCAATCGGGGATTCGCCATACATGTCAAGTGCCCAGCCTTTAAATGTATGCACATCTTTAAAATAAGGCACGGGATTAGCAAATCCTTGTATGTCTTTTAATTTAGTTCCTTTGATAGCGTTTAATTTCATTGTCGCTACTAGCGAGGCATCATTGAACGATCCCCAAATACCATTTAAAGTTACTTGAACAGGGGTTGGCTTACTAGCGCAACTAGTAAGACTAAAGCCTAATAATAATAAGAATGAAAGAAAGAACTTTTTCATATTAACTCCTAACATTAATTATAAAACGAAACATATCAAAATGGAGTATTAATCCTCATTAGGATTCTTTAGGTAATATTTCCACGACTCACGCCAAATTTTAAAATAGAGTAACATTAATCTTGTTAAACGCTTTCTAACATCCTTTGAATAGCCAATGTGATTGGTGATAAATGATTTAAATTTAAGCGCTATTAGATGTAATCTATAACTAAGAATAGAATCAATGCCCCCTAATGAATTAACCATTTTATCAATCATGAATTCACAATCTTCTACGCTTATTAAATTAATCCATTGGATTAACGTCCGACGACGTGCTTTAACCGATTTAGTCTCTTTCTTTGAATATTTAAAGTTGCCTTCCTTATTAATAGCCCATGCATAAGGATTATGTTGCAAGAAATGCACGCTCTTTGCTTTAACAATTAATTTGTTCTTTGGAGTGTAAAGAAGACAACCAACCACATCATTCTTAGGTACAAATTGAACTATCTTGTCTTTGACACGAACATACTTATCTAGACCAAAGATATTTCTATCTTTAAAACCAGGAGCATCAAAAATATAGGCTTTATTAATTCGATCTTGGATATGCTGTCTTGCATAAATCGCTGCGAACATAGCATGGTTTCCACCTTTAGAATGCCCACCGATTAAAAATGGTCCATTAATTTTTTTACTAATATAGTCAGTATAGTTAAGAGCCTCGACTTGTGAAGGAATAACCTTATCAATAAGAAGCATTAAATCTTCTTTCCAACCTACTAAGGTTAAATCAGTACCGCGAAGACAAATAAATGGATAATAATCAGGAATGATTAATGTCATTGCGAAAAACTGAATCGTGTTTAATTTATCATGTACACTACGGATATATTTAACCTCAATGTTTTGATACCGCTTTTTTGTTTTTAAAAGACGAATCATCTTTTCATTTGGCTTAGTGGTAAATTCACCAGCACACAATCTAACAATCGAATTATCAGGAATATCGCCTATACGCATCGATTCGCCTTTTTCTATGTATAATTCAAAATTTAAATAAGAAAGGGTAACTAATATAAGTGCATCAACATCAGTGAAAGGCTTCTCTTTAAAAGAAAAGTTGCCGTATTTCTTAATGTAACCAAAGATATTCATGTTTTAATTTTAACACTAATGACACTTATTTTTTTATTTTGTAAAAATAAATGGTATACAATATAAGCATGAATTTAAAAGCATTCATTAATTATTATCGTTCGCAAAGACCGATTCAAATCAAAGATAACAAAGATATCATTGTGATGTCTTTTAACATTCGTTGCATTAGCGATGCTGATAAGGGTAATAAATATTATAAAGTAAGACTGCCTTATATTCGTAAAGTTCTGGAAGAAGAAAACCCTGATATTATTGGTTTTCAAGAAGTAAAAGTTAATCAATTTAAGTATTTACTTAAGATATTAAAAGATTACGAATACGAATACAAAAAAAGAGACGAAAGAAAAGATGGAGAAGCTACTCCGGTGTTTTATAAGAAAAATCGTTTTACCTGTTTAGCAAGGGATACATTCTGGCTCTCTGATACTTATAAAGAAATGAGTAATACCTTTGGTGGTAGTTGCGCAAGAATCTGTTCGTACGTATGTTTAAAAGATAAAAACACTAATAAAGAAATTTGTATCTTTAATGCCCATCTTGATCATAAAAGCGATAATGCAAGAATTAAAGGAATTAAACTAATCAAACGATTAATTGGTGAATTTAAATATATGGATATTCCTCATTTAATTATCGGTGATATGAATGAACATTATGGAAGTGCAACCGTTAACGAATTATTCTCGAATTATGTTGATGCCTCTAAATTAAGAAATGATCCTAACGAAATCACTTTCCATAACTACGGAACTGATAAACAAAAAATTGATTACATTGCTTTATCTAAAGATATTAAGCAGTTAGACTACAAAGTTGTAACTACTAAATTTGGTGATATTTACCCTAGCGATCATTACCCGATTGAGGTAACTATTAATGTTTAAATTTGTTAAACCAGAAGCCGTTGGATATAACTCTACCTCACTTAAAGAATTAAGAAATAAATTAGACAGTCATAATTTAAGAATACATACTTTAATGATTGCTAAAGGAGATAACATCTTCTTTAACATCAATAATGGTTTATATAACGAAAGAAGTATCCACAGGATGTATTCTGAGACTAAATCATTTGTCGGACTAGCGATTGGTCTACTTTATGATGATAAAAAAATTAAATTAGCTGATAAGTTATCAAAATACTTTCCGGAATATATTGATAAAAACACTGATAAGGTTTTATTGAATCAAACGATTGAAGATACATTAAAAATGGGAACATGTGTCAATTGTGAATATTGGTTCACTTCTCTGATTAAAGATCGCGTTGAATTGTATTTTAAACAGAAACATAACCGTAAATGTATGGAATATTTTAAATACGATAGCGCAGGCAGTATGGTTTTATCCGCTTTGGTAGAAAAAGTTACTAAAAAAGATTTATTTACCTTTCTATATGAAAGAGTATTAAAACACCTTAAATATTTTGACGATGCTTACATGTTAAAGACTCCTACTGGTAGAACCTGGGGCGATTCCGGTATGATGTGTTCTACCATTGCGACTTTATCATTAGGAAGATTTTTGTTAAATAAAGGTAGAGTCGGTAATAAACAATTATTAAGTAAAGAATATATCACCAAAGCAACTAAAAAGTATTTGCCTACTCCTAACGAGATTGCTAGATGTAAAAGATATGGATATGGTTACCAAATTTGGATGACTAAAGGTGGCTACGCTTTCTTAGGCATGGGCAATCAAGTAACTATTATGTATCCAAAGTTTGATATTGTAGTATCTATGACCGGTAATGCCTTTGATAAGGTGCCATACGCTAGAGATTACATCTTTGATGAAGTTTATAAAGTTATTAGTAAAAAAGAGAAGATTACCAATAAGATGGTTAAGTATAACAACACCATTGATATCTTTAAAAATAAAAGCATCGATAAGTCGTTATTAAAGAAATACGCAAACAAAACATATAAGAGTAGAGATGGATTTATTAAATCGTTTAAATTAACTAAGCAAGAAATATCATTTGTGGTTAATAAAAAGACTTATGCAATTAAACTAAAAGATAAACAAACGACCAAGACAACAATTAAGGATATTTACTCAAAAGAAAGAGTTGTAAAGCTTCCTAAGGCTGATACCTATAATTTATATGTCGGCATAGAAGAAAGCTCCTCAAATCGTTTATTACTACAAGGCCAAGTTATGGGTGATTACTTCTCCGTGATTAAATTAGAAATTATATTTAAAGAAAACAGCGCAAGCCTTAATTTAAAGACTTACGCTGAGAATTTCTTAAAGAAATATAATGGTGCTTTTAATTTTAAATTAAAGCGGTAGGTCCACCTTTTAATGGATCATTAGGATCATAAGGATATTTACTAACGCTTTTATCATAATCCCATGCTGGTTTATATTCATCACGGTTAGCTTTCACTAAATCAAGAGCCTCTTTATAAAGGCTGTTCCACTTATCAAAGTTAGTGCAATTAATAGGGTCAGCAAAAGGGGTTTCTTGATTACTAAGATCTAAATTCAACACAGAGTAACCTTGAGTAAGATGATATTGCTGCATGCTTTTTGCATCGTATGGATCCCATTTTAATAATCCTTTTGACCAATAGTTATTAGAAGAATAACAACCTGATTCAATATAACCCATCATAACGGTTGCATCGTTATCGTTATTAGTCTTAGGTTTAACTTCCAAGAAGAAATCGTTTGAATGATCATGCCCACAGAAGAATGCTGGATGCTTACCGCCATTTTCTAACATAGCATTAAACATCGGGCTGTGATTTTCAATCATTCTTAAATCATGTGGACTATAACACATGCCTTCTGTACGACAACCGGTAATTAATTTGATGTCGCCTAAACTAGTTCCTACCACTTCTCCAGGCGTTGATGTGTATGGCCAAAAATTCTCATTGCCAGAGGGACCTTGTGGATGTTCTCCTAAATATTTTGTGTTGTAATAAGTTAAGTATGCATCTTCCATGTCTTTTAAAGGAACGTGACTAACGACAATTGAATTTAGACTATTGCTATCTTCCATGACTTCTTTGTACCAGCCAATTTGACTATCATGGATATAATCATAGAATTCAGTATCATCAGGATCAGCTTTACCCATTTTTATGAATTGTTGAATCTCCGGTTTATATTCTTCCATGCTTTCAGCAGACATTAATTTATCCGTATCTAAGAAGAATAACGTTTCAGCGATTTTACCTTCTGAGTTAAGAATATGAATCGCATTGTTTCCGTTCCCGTGGACTGGTAAGCCCGCTTTGGTAGTTTTTGGAGTTGAATCAAGTAAACAATGCGGATACGAATCAAATAATTTGACCATTTCTGGACGAGTCATGCCGTGTTCTCCTAGCTCGGGTTTGCCTTGATCTCCTTCGTGGTTACCTAAACAACAGGACCAATATACATTGAGATCTTCTAGCATTTGGCAAAATTGTTTAGCGCGTGGTTCGTTTTCACAAGAAGTGATATTATCACCACCAAAAATAACTAAATCTGGTTTTTCGGCCATAATGTTTTTAGCAATCATGGTGTAGGTATAATTACATTGAGGCTTTTTATGATCTAAATGGGTATCAGTAAACATTAAGATTTTAAAGTCATCATGTTCAACATCGCCAATTGTTTTACAAATAGTCGGAATACCATCGCGAGATTCAAGAAGCTTAACGTGATTTTCAATTTTTTCCAGTTTTGTATCCCAAAGTAGATTATAAGTAACCCTCGATGCGGGTACTGGTTTGCAAGCAAAAAGGAATGCTGGAACTATTGCTAGTAACATAATTTTTTTGTTTTTGTACATAATGTTTACCTCGCTTAGATCTTCTTATTTTTATATTACCATATATATTTATCTTTTAAGATAAATATTTTAGACTACGGATTATCCGAAATTTCGCTAACATTTTCGATATCAAAACGCTTGCCAGCAATATTGTTTAACTTAACATTCTTTAAAGTCATTGATCTAACATTTTTAGCAATAAATCCTTTTTTACTACATTTACTTGCATCATCCATCATAATTGGTGTTCCAGTTCTACATTCTTCTTTAGGAGTAAATGTTGAATCGGTGATTTTTATTTCATAAATATATTTTTCTGGTAGGCCATAGAAATATCCTGCTGCATATTCAAAATTCTTTGCATTAATATCTTTAAAAGAGAAATTCTCAAAATAAGGAGTATCTTTATCTATTGGCATGAATTTCTTATTTAATTTACTAGCATCCATGGTATAAATCATATTCATCACAATTGGAGTAAGAACGCCGTCCATATTAATGTTATTAACACTTATATCTTTAATAATAGTTTTATTACCACTGTGTCTATCGGTTTTAACTAATACACCAGTATCAGTACTAACAAAATTACAATAAGATGCATTAACAGAATGAATGCCAGAAGAACACTCACTACCTAATGTAATCGCTCCTTTAGAATTAACCATGCAGCAATTTCTAATTACGATATCTCTAGATGAAACTTGATAGTCATCTGCTATTTCTTTTTTGCCAGCTTTAATCGCAACGCAATTATTAAGGTTAGAAAAATAATCACCAATAATATTGATATCGCTTGAACACTGAGGAGTGATTCCATCAGCAATTACGGAATCTTTTTCGTTAGTGATATTTAAATTTAGCAAATTTACGTTGCTTGAAAAGAACGGATGAATTGCCCATTGAGGTGAATTCTTTAAATTTATACCAACCATAGTGATGTTGGTAGAATGGTTAATAAATATTAAATGAGGAGGAGCGATTTTAAATTTACTCTTTTTCCAAGCAGTCGATGTATTCGCCTGTCCATCAATAGTACCTTCTCCAACAATAGTAACGTTTTTAAGATGATCAAGATGAATAATTGATTGCCTCATCTTCATCGCTTCACCTTTATAATTTCCATATACTTCTTCTTTTTTATTGCTAAATGCTTCTATAATTGGATAATCATCTTCATTTGGACTAGCAAGTAATGTAACATCTTTTCTTAAATAAAGAGTAATGTTACTCTTTAAAACAAGACTTTTGATTTTATATGTTCCTTTATTAACCATAATTAACGAATATTGATCAGCCATATCAATTACTTTTTGTAAATCGTTACCTTCATACACCTTATAAGCCTTATATATTTTAGGTGTCGTAAACACGATGCTTTGTCGATTAATTGATAACTTATATTGCGTATCGGGTTTTAAATCAAAAATCGTTAAAACATTAGCGCTAACTTTTTTTAAGATAATTTCATTATCTAGTAAAATATTAAACGGCTTATCGGAGTAATAAACACTTTTATTGTTTACTTCAACGCTAACCGATACCGGGGTGACGTTTAATACTTTAATATAATCTTCTTTTTTAACATTGCCGTGTTCATCTCGTTTAAGTATTTTTCTAAACCACATAATAATTAAATTCTTAAGCCAAACGACTCCTGTATCTAAAGCTGTTAAAAGTATTGCCGCTGTTAGCGGCTCATGAAACAACCATATCGTTTGTCCTGGCATCGCCTCCATCATAGCAGCTGTAATAGGAGCGGCAATAAAATGGAATAGGAAAAATATTCCTATTAAAGCGGCGATATTTATAAAAATGGAAAAGAACCATTTATTTTTAAATATCCACCATTTACTGGCCTCTTCTCTTGTGTCAGCTATAAGGATATAAATGTTATAAAGCGCTATATCAAATAAGACACCTCCTATTAATCCAGTTACTAGCAATAAGAAATCTTCGTTACTGATATAAAGGCCTAATCCCATGTAACAAAAGAAATATAACGCTCCATAGAACCAGTATTTAATAAAGGTTGCTTTTAAACCGAACGGAAGTCGACGAAAAAAACCTCGTTTTTGATATTTATTATAATCATTAGGATTATTTTTTAGTTTGTTCATTTTTAGCGGCTAATTCATCAAAATTAATTGTCTTTAATTTCTTTTCGATGGCAGGAGAAGCGATTAATAAGCCGTTTGTGATTAATTCAAGAATAAAGAAGATAATCATTAACGTTCTTGAACAAACGCCATAATTAATATAAGTTTGACAAATATACCACTGAGCCATTTTCTTCCCGTCAATAATAAATGATTCTCTAGCAATAAATTCAGCAGTAATTTGCTTTTCATTATAGATAAATACGGTAATAGTGAACGCTAAGCAAACAACGATTATTATGTAATAAGCAATTAGCATTTTTAATGGTCTTTTTTGACCATAAACTTTTTGAACGTAATTGACAATTGCAACAATCGATAAGATACTAGCAAGAACAGCAATAAATAAGAAAATTGCAGTTGGTCGATATTCAATACGCCCGACGGATTTAATTAAAATAAATAAACTTGCTAAGAAGAAGAAACAAGAAATACAAACTAATGCAAAAGGAAGAGTATAAAAGTTTCTTTTTAAACTCGCAATTCTTTTTCTAGTGAAGTTATTAAACTTAGGTTTCATTATCTAATCCTCTCTTCACTGCTCTTGTCAAAGAAGCAAATTAAATCTTGATTAAACGAAAACTCAATCTCATCATTTTCCTTATAATCAAGCCACTTTTCAAATTTAATCTTCGCTCTGGCCTTATTGATTGTGCAGTTAAATAACGTATGCGCGCCTAAGTGCTCAACAATACCAACTTTAGCTATTAAATCGCCTTTTGGAACAAAATGCTCTGGTCTAACGCCTAGAATTACTTCTTTGTTAACATGGCCACTAAGCAATCTCTTTCTCTTAGCATCCAATCTGAATGAAAAATCATCGCAAACAAACTTATTTCCATCGCTAGAAATCTTGCCATAGAAGAAATTCATTGGAGGATTACCAACAAAGGATGCAACGAATTTATTATTTGGATCAGAATATATTTGTAAAGGCGTCCCGATTTGTTGGACATGTCCCATCGACATAACAACAATTCGATCTGCCAAAGTTAAAGCTTCGATTTGATCGTGTGTAACATAAATCATCGTTGCGTTAAGCTTCTGATGGAGAATCTTAATCTCTCTTCTCATTTTCACTCTTAATTTCGCGTCTAAGTTACTTAAAGGTTCATCGAACAAGAATATCTTAGGCGTTCTAACTAGCGCACGTCCTAACGCGACTCTTTGTCTTTGACCACCAGATAGTTGCTTTGGTTTCTTATTAAGTTGTTCATCAAGGTTTAGCATTGATGCAACCGCCATAACCTTTCGATGAATTTCTTGTTTATCAACTTTACGTAACATAAGCGAGAAAGCCATATTTTGATATATGGTCATATGAGCATATAAGGCATAGTTTTGGAACACCATTGCCATATCTCTATTTTTACTTGCGGCATTAGTAATATCTTTGCCATCAAGAAGGGCTTTACCTTCACTGATTTCTTCTAGACCAGCAATCATTCTTAAAGAAGTAGATTTGCCACAGCCAGAAGGACCGACGATAACGATGAATTCGCCATCTTTAATATCAATATTAAAATCGTGGACAGCCACGACGCCACCATCATATATTTTCTTTAAATGCTGGAGATTAAGTTCTGACATCTTTCTTCGCTCCTTCCTTCTTGATTAGTGGCTCATGGTCTTTTAAAATTCGATATTTAATAAGAGTAAGTGCTCCAGCGATAATCATACACGCAGCGCCTCCAGCTAATAAAATAACACAGGCTGAGAAAGCACCAGGAGTTATACCGCCATTTAAGTAATAATATAAAGGAATCCAGAATATTCTTGCTACTTGAACACCGCCTAAAACAAACGAAACGATGCCCCATTCTCTAGAATATCTTTTAGTCTTTTCTGCAGCTAAGAAAGCCGTTAACATAAACACAACATTGATAATTAAATCAAACCCTAATTGAAGATCGGCTTTTAAATCATCAGTATTTGTCTTATAAATGATAATAAACATCGCAACATTTAAAGCAATGGTTAATAGGATAAGCCAAAAGGAACTTCTATTGTTTCGATAGTGCATCATATCAAAAGATATTTTTCTTTTTTCAGAAAGTTCTACTTTTGTAACAGACTTAGCCGTAGGCTTCTCGTTATCGATAACAGTGAGTTCAGGTACTTCGTAATATAAGTTGTCAATCACCCAATATTCCTTAATTTGATTTGAACGATAAGCGGAATGCGATTTATTGAAACGATTTTCATAATCTTCTTTAGTGTATGAAACTAAACTACCTTCATCATAAAGGTGACCGAATTTCTCACGATACTCTTTTAGAGTTTTATCGGTGCGGATTATAGCATGATTTCTTTTTAAAACACTCATACAAATACCCTTTATTCGTGAATAACCACCTTACTTAAATCAACTTGTTCTTGATTCTTTTGATGCATATATTTAAAGAATGTTAATAAACACGAAGAAATTGCAAATAAGATAAGTGCGGCGGCGATTATATAGCCGATAATAAACATTGGATTAGAATCGGTAACACGGAAATATTCGTGAACCGCTTCGGCACTTGAATCATTGATGTAGGTTTGATAAGCGCTAAGTAAATAATAATCATCTACTTTTGACAAAACCGATGTATGGTTAGCGATTAGTTGGATTAACATATGAATTCCAATGTATAAATTAAATCCTGCTACCGCTGGGATTACAATTAAGTTAGTCTTGTAATAAATCTTTCTCTTTTGTGAGAAATATATAAACGGAATGAGTGAAGCAAGCAAACCAAAGAAACCAAAGACAAATAACCAATGGTTAAATACTTGTAATTCATTACGAGTAAATGAGGTAAAGTAAGCTAAGTTAAGGCCTATTTCTTTTCCGGTAAAAGGCGAAACATAGAATGCTTCGCTAGAAAGTTTATATGTAGCGATTACTTCCTTAGTTATTCCTAATTGAGCCATTTGTTGATATAAGAAACCACCATCAATTTGATATATATCAGAGAATGGCGTCATAAAGACTAAAGAATATACAAAGACTAAAATAGCTGTAATTAAAGTACCAAAGATAATTACTTTTTGAGCTGGACTTAGAATTTTTCCAAGTTTTTCTGATTTGAATATTTCGTCTCTTTTTTCCATAAACACTTTACTCTAAAACTTATTCAAGAGGCTCCGACATAATTTCAAAAGCGCTTTGATAATAATTTTCTATTTTTTCAACGCCCCACTCTTTCATTTTATCAATGTAATTATTGAAGGTTACACCACCACGTGCATCTTGGCCCATAATAAGTGAATCCCATATATTAAAGTTACTTGTACTAGAGTCAGTAAAGATTGATCCTAATTTATTCTTATCTAGTAAATTAGAAATCGCGCTTGATTGACCTTTGGTTAAGAAGAATGCTGAAGGACAAATTTGATAGAATGGTATCTTAATATTCGCTTTTTCCGTGTCGTCTTTTGCGCCGATTAAGACATGCTTAAATGTTCCGAGTTCAAGAGCCTTATTGACAATATCCATGCCTTCTTTAGTTCTGTCTTCCATAGTTTGATATCCAACCGCAGATAATTTTCTAAACCCAAATGGAATAGTTGCACCAATAAATCTACGTTGATAACCAGTTTTAGCCTTTCCGCCTTCTTCCACGATGCCCTTATATTCTTTTAAAGCATTCAGAGTTAAACGAGGGAATTTTTTACCTTGGAATTCGATGTAATCTACCTCTGGGTCTCCTTTTTCTAAATCAGGAGTCCAAGTTTCTCCACCATCACCAGCAAGTTGAGTAATATAACCATCTTCCCACGGTCCATAGTTATAAAGATATGTACCTTCATCACTAAAGATATAATCAATAAGTTTAAAAGTAGCGGCTCTCTTCTCATCATTATCAGCGAGTCTAGCATTTAAGCAAAGCGCTGAAGTTTTAAGAGAAGTCCAAGACTCGGTGAATGGCATAAATTCGCCCTTATCAGCTCCGTCTGGCGTTCCGTCTCCATCAATATCCCATTGGGCGATAGCGCCAACAACCGCCTTCATTCCGTATGAATAACCTTTCTTACCTTCGACTTCTTTATCTCCGTTAGGACTAAGTGTAATCCAATCGCATGGTGTCTTTCTTTCAGAAGTTCCGTATTTATTCCAATCATTGAGATCTCTTGCCCAATCATACACCATAAATCCAGCATATTTTTCACCGCCACCAGAGAATAGCGTTTCATCAGCAAATTTACCTTCTGAAGTACCAGTTGCAGTCTTAGAATCAAAGTCTTGTAAAATTAAACCTTCTTGATAAAGGGCTCTTAATATTTTAAGCAGTTCAAGCATGCTTTCATCACCGCAAGCATCGTGAATTTTACCATATCTACCATATTCTTGGCCGTAACTCTTTTCGCCACTCATATACATATATAAGTTACTATTGCGCGATTCAGTACCTCTAACACCAAATGCTTGTCCTGCCCAACGATATAAATCAGCTGAACGTTGATTATCACAAGTACGAGGCATCATGGTAATCATTTCTTTTATAATTTCATTACCTTTATCATCTTTAAATAAAGTTCCTGATGATACTTTAACTAATCGCATTAAAGCCACTAATTCATCAGAATCATAGCAGGCTTTATAACCCAAGAATAAATCGGAATAATGATTGCCGAATATAAATTTTTCTCCGTTATTTCCTGCTGGATAGCGTTTATCAATGTAAGTTCTAAACTGCTTTGCTAGTGTATAGGAATTAGCTTCTTCCGGGTGATTATTAATAATATCATTTTGTAACGAAATAATATTTTCAGCTGGTTTTTTAGCAAAAGAAATTGTTTTTACTTCAGGATCTATAAGTTCACCAGTTTCATTTACATTAGGAATTGTTACATTGTATGTAAGAGCTTCCCCATTTTCTTCATAACATGGTTCGTAGTTTTGGTCATATTCTTTATCGCCAGCGGTACCATGCTTTTTAATTATTCCTGTTTTAGTACTAAATTTGTATCCATCAGTCATTTTATCAGGATCATCATCTAAAAGTCTCTTAACATAATCCGCTCTCATAAGAGGGCTCTTATCAATTTCATCAAATCCATCAAAATATGGAACATAATAAATTGCACCTTTATCAGGTTGAGAATGTTTGGCGGTAATAATTGACATCTTAACGCCTGGATTATCATTTAAGAATTTAGCAATGTGAGGTAGTGATCCTTTTTCAGTAATATTTCCGTCTTCATCAAATTTTGTTTCTTCAATATATGGTTTTAAATCTAGAATCGTTTCATTATTACCAGCGACTGAATAGTTATTAATATCATAAACCGTACCCATTGATATATCAGCATGAGTTTTAATCATCCAGTTATCACGGAAATAATCAACTGATTTCTTAGTACCTGAGTTAGCCGCAGGTTGATGTTCAAGCAAGTTAATACCTAAGCGGTCTTGTAATGCGCTCCAAACTGGCTTATAGTCACCTTTATTTATATGTCTACCGCCATAATCTTTTCCGGTCCGTTCATCATGATAGGTAGGAGTAGAAAAATCATCGTCGAGTGTATAAACAATACGTTGTTCACCTTCATAGTTAACCGCAGTCATTATCGCAGCGCCTTCTGGATTAGCTTCTAAATTACAACCAACTAATAAAGTAATTGAAGCTAGAGCAAAAGTAATTTTAAATGCTTTTTTCATAATTACTCCTTTACGCCTCCAAGGTTAACGCCAGCTGCGAAATATTTTTGAATGAAAGGATAAATAATGATAATCGGAATAACCGATGCCACAATCATACAATAGAACAAAGATTGAACTGAGAATACTTCTAGGTTGAAGGTGGTATCAGTACCTTTAACATAAGTATCAAGGAAGTTACGGATATACACTTGAAGCGGAATTTGTTCTTCAGATGTAATTGTCTGCGCCACCCAGAAGTATCCATTCCAACGAGAAATACCATAGAATAAGGCAACCGTTGCAATCGTTGCTTTTGAAATAGGCGTATAAACCTTAGAAGCAATTTGGAATTCATTCGCGCCATCAACTAATGCTGCTTCTTCAATTTCTTTTGGAACGCCCCTAAAGCCGTTTCTCAATAAAACCACGTTATAAGCATTTAAGCCCATTGCAATAACAACCATCCATTTTTCATCGATAATGCCAATGCTCTTAAAGGCGTTATTAGTTAAGTCATAGAAGAATTTAGTGGCAAATAATCCAGCCGAGAACCACATAGTAAAGACAAGTAAGAAGTTAAGCGCTCTACCAAACGGTAGTCTTTCTTTACTTAATGCGTATGCACCAATAATCGAAACTAAAATTGAGAATAATGTTCCGAAGAAAGTTAAGAATAATGTATTGGCGTAGCATAACCAGAAGCTTGTTCTTTGGAAAATATCTGTAAAGGCATCAAATTGAATACCCACCGGCCATAAAATAATTTTGCCAGCTTCAATTGCTTCTTTACCAGAAATCGAACAGGAAATGGCATATATAAACGGATATAAACAAGCTACTGCAAAAATAGTTAGTAAGAAGTAGGATACTATTTTGAAGCCGATTTCTGAACGATCTAATCTTTTATGCATAACTTATCCTTACATTAATATAGCGAAGTTTCAGACACCCTACGAGCGATGATATTACTACCTACAACAAGTAGCATCGCAATTACGGCGTTAAGTAAGTCGGCCGAAGCAGCGATTGCTTTCGATAATTGATCAACAACACCATCAGAGGCCATGCCAGAGTGTCGCATAACGAAAGTAGCAACAATATCTGCGGTCTCCCATGTTTCTTGTTGATATAACAAGTAAACCTTTTCATAACCGATGGTAAATAGCTTACCAATATCAAGAATTAACATAATAGTAATGGTCGAGGCCATACCTGGGAGCGTGACGTTTTTAATTTGCGCCCATTTGCTAGCACCATCCATTTTCGCAGCTTCATAAGAAGTCGGCGATATAGCAAGAACAGCAGCGAAATAAACAATTGAACCATACCCAGCGCCTTCCCAAATACCAGAGATTTGATAAATAGCTCTAAAGTATTGAGGGCTCTTTAGTAAGTCTGTTCCTTCAGGAATAAGTTTCATTGCGGTAAGAAGTTGAGTAATTAAGCCGCCTTGATACACCTCTGTTTGCTTTGTACATAATAAGGTTACTAATGATGTAATAACAACAATAGAAACGAATTTTGGTAAATAAGTTGCAACTTGAAGGAAGGAACGATAACCTTTATTTTTAACTTCAGAGAAGAGTAACGCTAAGATAATTGGAATTGGGAAACCAAAGAGCAACCCATAGAAGGCTAACATGAAGGTATTTCTAAAGGCTCGCCAAAAAGTAGGATCAGTCATTAATGACTTAAATCCGGCTAAACCAATGAAATCACTACCTAAGATTCCTAAACCACTATCGTAGTTTTTAAATGATAAGGTAAGACCATACATTGGTAAATATTTCCAGAAAAAGAATACTAGAATCAAAGGAATAAGCATGACATAAAGACGCCAATCTTTGAGCATTCTTTTTAAAGTAATGCTCCAATGGTTTTTCTCATAATAGAGAGTAACTATTTCCTTTTCTTTACTGTCAACCTTAAACATTTTTGTCTTTTTTATCCTGTTTTTCAGTTAGGCAATCCATAGGATTATCTATTTTAATGTTACCGCTTTCAGAGTACATTTTCAACAATTCTTTTTCTTGGTCTTCAGTAAGAGTCCCTCCGTCTAAGAGGGTTGAATTATCAATCTGGCCGAATTCAGTAAAAGAACTATCACTATTAAAATTAGGTTTTTCCTTCATTTCTTTTAACCCACCGAGTTTTTTTAATTCCTTTACTTCCTTGACATATTTATTCATCTCAACAACTATGTTGCCGCCTTTTCTATTAGCGATAAGTAACAAGATTGTTGAAGTAAACATCGACATACATTCTTGAACCAATAAATATTTTAAGTTATTAATGAACACGTCATTAAATTGATCAATGTGGAAAAAGCAAGATATTAAATCTCTAAATAAAATTACTAGAAAAGAATCGAATAAAAGATAAGAAATAAGGATAAAAGGATTCTTAATTCTTTTTCTACCAATTATAATCTGAAAGACTATAAATCCAGGTAACATTCCTAAAACACCGCCACAAACATATGAGGTATAAGCTTCAATTTCTTTATTATTAGTAGAAATCGAAACTGAAACAATAGAAGCAAACACTAAAACGATGATACCTGAAATGCCCCATCTATACATAGATATGAGGGTTAAAACAACGGTAAATGACATGAAAATTAGCTGGAAAGAAGAAAAATTAACACTTGCAAAATGGTTAATTACTTCAAAAACAATAGCCACAATCGAAAAGAGCAATAAATCTACCCATTTAAATTGCTTCAAAGTCATATGCTAATATTACCTTATTTTTCGTCAATTTTCAATCAGGCAAAATTTGAAAATCTAAATAATAAATTTAGAATTACACTTTACGATAGCTAAATTATGGTATAATGCCTCTAGAAACTTATGCCAGAAATAAAATTTGAAAAAGTAAATAAAATTTACGAGAATGGCTATCACGCTGTTCATGATTTAGATCTCACTATTAAGAACAACGAATTCGTTATTCTTGTCGGCCCTTCTGGATGTGGTAAATCTACCACGCTTAGAATGCTAGCCGGTCTAGAAAGCATTTCAGGCGGTGAATTAAAAATCGATAATAAGGTTGTCAACGCCTTAAAACCAAAAGATCGTGGGATTGCGATGGTTTTCCAAAGTTATGCGCTTTATCCAACAATGACCGTTTACGATAACTTAGCCTTTGGCTTAAGACTTGCTGGCGTTGATGAAGATACCATTGAAAAAAGAGTTGAAGAAATATCTAAGATTTTAGGGATAAAAGATTATTTACCACGTAAACCTAAAGCTCTTTCTGGTGGCCAACAACAAAGAGTTGCGTTAGGTCGTGCTCTAATTAGAAAAGCAAATGTTTTCTTAATGGACGAGCCTTTAAGTAATCTTGATGCTTTACAAAGAGTTAACATGCGTAGTGAAATTAGAAGAATTCATAATATTACCGGTGCGACGACTGTTTATGTTACCCACGACCAAATTGAAGCAATGACTATGGCAGATAGAATCGTAGTTATGAAAGATGGCTACATTCAACAGATTGGTACACCAAAAGAATTATATTTCCATCCAACTAACTTATTCGTCGCGGGATTTATTGGCGATCCACAAATGAACTTTATCAAAGGCCATGTTACTGGCGATACCTTTGTGGCTAGCAAAGACGGAGCAAAGATTAAACTCCCTGGTTATGACCACGCTTTATTAAGTCGAGTGGCAAAACATAAAGAAGTAATTATGGGTTTTAGACCAGAATCATGTGGTCTAGGCAAAAGCAAAAATAAAGGCATTTTAAACTTAACCATGATTGTTGAAGTTAGCGAAATGCTTGGTGACACTCTTAACATATACGGCAAGATTGGCGAAAACGAAGTAGTCTTTAGAACCAATCCTTTCACTAAATACGAAGTCAATAAACCATTAGACTTCTATGTTCCTTACGATCGAATTTTATTCTTCGATACAAAAAGCGAAAATATAATTGAATAATTGCGAAATTTATTTCACATCATATTCATATCTTAAATTAATATTTGAATTATCAATTAGGAAATCTTTTACGTTGTTTATTTTGTAATTATGTTTAGAAATATATTCTAACGATAAGTGATTAAAGTTAACTTTGTTATTCTTAATACGATTTTTAAATTCTTCAAACGATTCATCTTTTTTACAAGACAATTCATAAATCCAATAAGTATTACGACCTGGTTGCACTAAGTCAAAACTCTTATTAATATCTTTTAACATTCCTTGAGTAGCGTTTATAACATACTCGCTATTTCTCTTTAGGAATAATTCGTTTTTAGCGATCAAGGCTAGATAAGAGTCTTTAACACGCGCGAAAGCGTAACGACCCTCTACAGTATATTCATCAAATAATTCAGTTGGGAAGAAAGTATGAGTATAGTCTAAAGTTTTAGTGAATGAACCAAACAATTTATTTTCATATAAGAATGCATGCGTTCTTTTTGGAATATCGTAGATTAACATCGCAACGTTTTTATCTTGTACCGCAAACGGAGCAAAACAAAAACTAGCGAAATACGAAGGAGCTCTACTATAGTCAATTTTTGGATTATCATTTTCGTAACTTGGATGCATTGTAAAAACGGTTATTCCTTTAGGAAGAGTTACTACCATCGTGTTCATTTGCGCTCCTAATTTATTCATATGGTGAGCTTGGTTAGTGGACATCTTGAAATATTTATTTCGATAAGTATAAACATTGCTTTCTTCAATACCCATTCGGTTATTATAGAAATTAAATTTCTTTGATAATTTATCCATTAAACCTAATTTATATAATAAAGGTGAATAAAATGAACGAACCCAATATAAAAAATTGTTATGGTAAAGTTGTTTATGATTTTTCAACAATTTAATTGTTAAATTAAAAACCCCAGGGTTAGTCAATACGCCTGATCCTAAACGCATCATTAAAGATTTAGTCGAATTATTATCTAACCCTTCTCTCGCGTAATTAGAAACATCTAACGAGAAGCGACGTTTAGTAATTGTTTCATCTTCGTAATATAAATTTTTAATTTCGTCAGGAATTTGAAGCGATTTATCTTTTAGGTAGCAATAAGTAAATATAGATTCGGCACTTGAATAATTGTTATAAGCAAAATTACCATCGCCCCAAATATTATCAATTATTGTTTTGCTATGAGGTTCATCATAACTGCAGTTCATGACATTACGTGGGTAATCACGACCACTCGCATTAATCCATGTATCTTCAAAAGCGTTAGTAGCGAAGAATCTTAAGATAGTATGAATTTCTTTTTTGCACTTTCTTTT
Organism: Bacilli bacterium; assembly: GCA_024408505.1. GTDB lineage: Bacteria > Bacillota_I > Bacilli_A > RFN20 > CAG-826 > UB1719. The sequence continues at coordinate 28,233 of JAKSUZ010000005.1, forward strand.
TATCTCATTGCTATCTGAATATTGGTAAAGAAAGGTAAGGGCGGTCAAAGAAATCGGTATATAGTTGCTTGAATAGAATTCACTATAAGAATATTTGCTTCTTAATTCAATCCAAGCGTTAAAACGCTCTAAGGCTATTTTTTGATGTTCTAATCCATTTTTGTGATCATTAGTAAATATTTCATCCGGATATAATTTTCCAATTAAATATTCACAAGCAATAAAACACATTTGATGATTTTCTGAGTAGTAACACATTGAATCGTTACCGAGTTCAGTAATCCAAAATTTAAATCCTAAAAGACTTTCTTTAATCTTCTGATTAATTTCAGGATATCTATCTAGCAAGTCTTGCCCAATAAATTTTAATTTAAGCAATTGAATAACCCGAAAGTCGCTGCAATCATAACGATGATTAACATAATCAAGCAACGGCAAGACGCTGGCAGAAAGAATCTTCTCATCAATATCGTTAAAGGTAAATTCAATATTAGGATTTTTCTTGTCGCGATGTTCACACACCCAAACAAGCTTTCTAATTGAAGTGGCATGAACATTAGCAGGCGGTCTTCTTGGGCAAGTTTTAGAGTGATGGGATATGAGATAATTTATTAACCAGATCATATTATCGCTTCACTGTGATTTCCTTATTGCTTATTACATTATTATAATGATTATCCAAAATAATGCGCGCCTTAATTCCTTTGGGTACACTAATTTTATAGACCTTGTCATCCCAATAAACTTTTATATCACCGAACTTAGTTTTCGTCATTGATTTAACATAGCCTAATCTTTTATCAGGAATTGGTGAAATTTCAATTTCTTCATATCCAGGTTTTTTAATTTTAATTCCTACTGCGTTATTAAAGATCCAAGAATAAACCGCACCATAAGCATAATGGTTAAATGAATTCATACCAGGAGTTGAAAATGTTCCATCTTCTTTAATCCCGTTATAGCGTTCCCAAATAGTGGTAGCACCTTTATTAACACTATAGAGCCAACTAGGGAACTTCTCTTGAAAGAGAATTGCGTAGGCTAAATTATGATATCCATTTTCGCTAAGCGTTTCTAGTAAATAAGGAGTGCCTAAGAAACCAGTTGCTAAACGATTGCCGCAATCATGTACTAAATTCACTAAGTCCTTAATTAAAGTTTTGCGATCTTCTTTTTTGCATAAATTAAAGTGAAGTGAATAAACTAGTCCAGTTTGGGTATAGCAAGATTCATTCACTTTTAGTGAGAAGAGTAGTCCCTTCTTACCAATCATGTGACCATTTTTAATAAATTTCTTTTGGTAAACTTGTTTAACTTTTTTTAATAGTTCTTCGTATTTTTGGTAAGGTTTATCAATTTCCTTCAGAAAATAAATAAGAATTGATAAATCAATCGCTAGATACGCGACATTAAGAAGCTTTTCGCTAGTCCCACCAATGGAAGAACCATGACCAGTTAATAGATCAGTTCTATCCATTGCAATCCAATCGCCCCAAATATGAGAGAAGTAAGGTATATATTTTTCTTTAGCGCTATTTAATAAATAGTTAATCCATTTTTTAATGCATTCAATATTATCGTAAATAATCTTTTTATCGCCATACGCTTGATAAAGTTGATACGGAACCATCGCACAAGCATCACCCCAGCCAATACCAATTCTCATTCCCCAATTGTGTGTAGGAATGACGCTATAAACTGTGCCATCCTTTTTCTGTGTGAGTCTTAAATCTTTTAACCATTTATTCAAAAACCTTTTGACATCAAAATTAATTGCTGCAGTTTTCGCAAATACTTGTGTATCAGCGGTCCAACCTAAACGTTCGTTACGTTGAGGACAATCAGTAGGGATATCTAAATAATTAGATAATTGTCCATAAATAACATTCTTATATAAACGATTAATTTTTTTATTACCGCATTCAAACGTATTGGTTTTTCTTAATTCCGAATGCACTAATACTGCAGTGAAGTTTTCTTTCTTTAAATATTTAGGACATCTAAAAATTTTGATATAACGTCCACCCATAAAAGAAAATAGTGGACGATAGGTTTCTTCTTTCCCGGTTAAGGTATAAGAATAAGTTGATTTTGCTGCACGATAATTCTCATCATAAAAATGACCACATTTATCTAATACTTCGGCAGGTTTAATGGTGATAACATCACCTTTAATTCCTTTGACTTTTATTTCAACAATACCAGTATAATTCTGTCCAAAATCAATTAACGTTTCGCCAATATCATTAGTCCACATCCTAAGCGGCTTAATTCGTTCGCCATCAATTATTCTTTCACCTTCTTGTGGAACTAATTTAGATTTAACTTTAACTAAGTTAGTGTGTAGCTTTAAAGGTTTTAATAATTTATTTTGCGTTTCACCATTATAAATATTTGCGTAACTAACATGATTAGTAAATAGTTGATCATCTTTTGAGCTAGTGATAACTTCCTTGCTATTATCTTGATAGATAATGGTTAACTCATAAATTAGCGAAGCGGGATAAGTAATATAATCTTTGATTGGCGCCACAAATTCTTTGGCCATCCAACCTTCACCAACCAATATTTTTAATTCGTTTTGTTTCTTTAAAAATTTAGTAATGTCATAAATTTGATATTGCACGCGTAATTGAAGTTCTGTATAACCAGGTTTAAAAACATCTTGTTTGGGATATTGATTATTAACATAAAGATGATACCAACCTAAAGCTGAAACTTTGATGGTAGCTTTTTTAATCTTCTTTTTTAAATTGAATTTCTTAACTAGAGAGTAGGAAGTGTAATCAATTTCTTTTACACTAATCCAATCGGCTTTCATTAAAGCGTGACTCCTTTCTTAAAGAAAGCAATCTCACCATTATCTTCTTGTTTAGTTTTATATTTACCGCTAGCGGTATCAATTACTAATTTAAATAATTGCTCGCTTGAATTAGTTTCAGCATCAAAATCAATCCAATTCTTTTTATGCTTGGCTAAATTCTTATTCGTAGAAATTTTAATAGTAGGAACAATGGTCGCAAATGGAGTTCCTCGTCCGGTTGTAAATAAAATTAATTGCGCACCAGAGGCCGCTAAAGCAGTCGCGGCGATTAAGTCATTACCTGGACCATTTAAAACGTTTAGGCCGCTCTTTTTAACGATTTCAGTATAATCTAATACATCAACGATTGGTGTACTTCCAGCTTTCGTGATACATCCTAATGATTTTTCTTCTAAAGTAGTAATGCCGCCTTCTTTATTTCCAGGAGATGGATTTTCGTAAACCGGAAAACCTAAATCTGTATAATACTTTTTAAAATCAGTAATTAGTCTTAGATATTTTTGATAAATACTTTTGTTGATGCATTTATTCATTAAGATTTGCTCGGCGCCAAACATTTCGGGCACTTCCGTTAAAATCGAAGAACCACCACAGGCGATTAGTTTATCACTAACTTCACCAACTTTTGGATTAGCAGTTAATCCACTAAAGGCATCTGATCCACCGCACTTTAAGCCTATTGTTAATTCGGATAGACTGACTTTGCTTCTTTTTAATTTAGAAGCTTTTTCTACTAACTTCTTTAATAAATTAAAACCATAAGTAATATCGTCATCAACTTCTTGTGCGTTATAGAAAAAGATATTACCTCTCTTGTATGGTTTTAATAATTCTTTAATTCCATTAATTTGATTATTTTCGCAACCTAGACCAATAAAAATAACATACGTAGCATTTGGATTAAGCGCTAACGAGACTAGTAACTTTTTAAAATCATTATGATCTTCGCCTAATTGAGAACAACCAAATTGATGAGTAACCGCAAAGATATTATCAATGCTGCCTAATTTTAATTTACTGGCCTTGGCTTTTAATGTTTTCGCTAATGAGTTAACACAACCAACAGTCGGAATTAAATAAATATCATTACGAATGCCCGCTGGACCATTCTTTCTCTTATAACCCAAAAAATAACCTTTTTCTTTCTTTAATTTACTTAATTTAGGATTATACGAATAAGTAAATTTTTGATTAAGATGAGAAACTAGATTGTGCGAATGCACCCATTCACCTTTTTTAATATTTGATTTTGCAATTCCAATCACTTCACCATACTTAATAACTTGGTTACCTTTTTTAATATCTTTTAAAGCAACTTTATGACCAAGTTTAACTTTACCCGCTTTAAGCGAAACACCAACATTATCTTTTTTGTTAATGATTAGTAAACTATTCATATTAGTTCTTTGCCTTCATTAATTAATGTTAAATATTTATCAATCGTTTCTTCTAAGCCGTTAAATTCCGCTAACGAGATATCCCAAATTGATTTATCCGCTAAGAAATCGTGAACAGAATGCTTTTTGAAATATTCTAGGTATACTAAATCATCTTTAACATCAAAGGTACGCTTTGGTAATTTACAAATGTATTTGTCGCCATCTTTTTCGATGTGTTGATACATATAAATAAGATAAGATAAACCAATTGTTAAATATTTTGGGATTTGATGATGCTTGTGATAGTAGTCAACATAGCTACATAAATCTCTAGCCTTCCATTTAGAAATGGAGTTAAGCGCAATGCTGGTGAGTTGATGATTTAAAAATGGATTTAAAAATCTTTCCATTACTTCATCTGCAAATTTCTTAGTCATATTAATATCGTTTGAGACAAATGGAATAATGTCGTTATTCAAGGTGTCATAGACAAACTTAGATAATTTTGCATCTTTCATAACATCAAAAACAGTTTCTTTTCCATAGTATAAAGAAATTGGCACTAAGTTAGTGTGACTACCATTAAGCACTCTTACTTTTCTCTTTTTATAATAGGTAATATCATCCGCTAGGATAATATCAATATTGTGTGTGCCGTCTTTAATAAGATTAGCGATATTACCTTTCTTTTCAATGACCCATAACCCAAAAGGTTCGCCTACACTCATTAATTCATCTTCTTCACCAATTAGCTTTGTTAAATGATCTTTAGTCATAGCATCTCTAGGATAACCAGAGACAATTCGATCCACTAAAGTATTTGAATAAACGTTTTGCGTATTGTTATATTTTCTAAAATCTTCACCTAAATTCCAAAGCGTAATATATTTATCAACGCACTTTGCTAGTTCAGTCGCATTATTTTCAATCAGCTCAACTGGAAGAATATGTAATCCTGGGAGATTCGCTTTATATCGTAAATATAAAAGTGAAGTTAACTTGCCAGGATAAGTGATGTGATCATAATCATATATCTTATCGTTTCCGTTGTAGGCAATGCCAGCTTCAGTAGTGTTACTAACAATTATTTTTAAATCCTTATCTTTAATTAAAGTAAATAAATAACTATCAGCATTAAAGTTTTCAATTGCGTTTTTTACTGAATTTACTTTGTAAACATCTTCAATGGTTTTATTATTTTTATTACCACGTAAAATAATGTGATATTTATTATTTTGCTTATAAAATTTAGATAAATTACCAAAAGTAATAGGTTTAAGAATATTGACCTCATAAGGACCATATCCTTCTTGATTTAAAGTTTCAAAGTATAGATCAACGAAGGTCCTAAGAAAGTTTCCTTCACCAAATTGTAATATCTTAATCATAAATTTCCTTTATGATTATTATAATACTATCGTTAAAAAGTTCTATAATATTATCAATGAAAATTACAAATTATCAGATTCTCAGCAAAAAAATCACAAATAATCTTAAAAAAGATAAGTATATTTCTGATGTTCTTCTTTATGAAGTTAACCATCTAAAAGATTTGAAAGTTAATAGTAAAGATATCAAAGTATTTCGTTCCGCTAGACATAAAAATGATATGCCGACTATTTTTACTCTTTCTAAATTTGATGACGCAATGAAAGATGCCGTTATTAAAATAAGCGAAACTGGTGCTTCGTTAATTAAAGATAAGTCTAACCTTATTATTAGTGATCACTTAACCATTATTGGTAACAATAATAACGCTCTTGTAATCGCGTTTTTGGGTGGAAAGAAACATTTAATTCGAACTGAAATTAAAGTTGATAATAAGGGTAATTTTATTTCATTAAAAGTGTATGCGGAAATTAACAAACTATTAAAAGCAAACGAAACGTTTGTGACTGAAAAAGTTGAACTATATCATACTGATAATGTAAATGAAGCCATTAAAAATTTTGCTAAAAAGAAAGTTAAAGGTATTAAAATCCACACAAAGAAATGTCCTGCGGTTTATTGCACTTGGTATTATTATGGCCCAACTATTACCTTAAACGATTGTTTAACTAACTTGAAATTAATTAAAAGCAAAAAATTACCTTTAGATACATTCCAAATTGATGATGGCTGGGAAGATTATATTGGCGATTGGAATCCAAATAAGAAATTTAAGGATATGAAAAAATTATCTAATATGATTAATAAACATCATTTGATTCCTGGCTTATGGACTTCTCCGTTTATCCTGGATAAAAATTCTAAACTTGCGAAGTCTCATCCTGATTGGATTTTAAAAGACAAAAATAATAAACCATGCATCTTTGAAATGAATAAAAATCGATTTTATATCATAGATATTACAATTAAAGAAACCTGGACTTATTTTGAAAAATTATATCGTAGGCTCACTAATGTCTACGGATTTAAATACCATAAATTAGACTTTACTAGAGCTCCAGTGATTATAAATAACGCTAATTATAAAAATAAATACATCACTATTGTCGAAGCATATCGTAATGCTTGTTTAAGCATTAGAAAAGGTATGGGCGATTCTTTCTTCCTTATGTGCGGTGGATTATATGATCCATTAATCGGAATTGTTGATGCACAAAGAAGCGGAAGCGATGTGTTAAGTATGTGGAGCGCGATGAATAGAGGCGGAAAGACTTTACCATACACTATGAAACAAAACATCCTTCGTTACTACATGAATGAATGGTGGCATAACGATCCCGATGCATTTATTGTTCGTCGCAATAAATGGAAATATCATGGTCTAAAGTTAAGCCTTGGCTTATTAAACGATGAAGAAGTAAAAACTTCAACCATTAATCAATTATTAGGCGGTGGTTTATTCTCTATGACCGAACCGCTTGATCAAATTGATAACGATAGACTAAATAATGTTTATCACGTTTTACCTTTAAAGAAAGTTGATATTGAGATTAAAGACATATTGTCTTCCTCGCGATTCCCTAATGAAATTAGAATCAACCATCAATACCTTGCGCTTATTAATTACAATGATAAGAAAAAATTAGTTAAGACTATTACAAGTAAAGATATTAATGATAATAAGGGTAACAATAATTGTTGGTTAGTTGATTTTTATCAAAATAAAATATCACAAAATAAAATTAATATTGCGCTTCTTCCTCATAGTGCGACAATTATTAAATTATCAAACAAAAAAATTAGGACTATTAATAATAAAGGTCACTATTTATGTTAAGAATTGGAATGATGACAGAAACAATTAGTCGCTTTACCGGGATGAAAGGCGCTTTAAAAGTAATTAAAGATTTAGGTTTTGATTGTGCGGATATTACAATTCAAAAAACCGGAGAAAATCGTAAGTTGACTAATTATTTCTCAGGAAAAGACTATAAGAAAAAAGCACAAGAATTAAAAGAATACGCGGATAAGATTAAACTTCCGTTAGTGCAAGCTCACGCTCCCTTTCCATCTTATTTGGATGGTAAGCCTCGTTACAATAAATTAGCGTGGAAAAAATTATTAAAGTCAATTGAGATATGTGGAATATTAAAAATTAAACACCTAGTTATTCATCCTTGGAATGATCACACTAACGAAGAAAATATTAAATTCTATAAAAAAGTATTACCATATGCTAAAAAAGCAAATGTTGTTGTTTGTGTTGAAAATATGTGGCGATGGAATAAAGAAAAAGAACAGGCTAAACCTTGTTCTTGCTCCTTTTCCGATACATTTAATGCCATTGTTGATGGTGTAAATAGTAAATATGTCAAAGCATGTGTTGATATTGGCCATGCCGAAATGTTTGCTCATATGAAATACTCGGCGAGAAAAATGTTAGAAGAAATGAATGAACGCGTTGTTTGTCTTCATATCCATGATAACGATAAAATTCACGACAAACATTGGATTCCATTCCGCGGAAGTATCAATTATAAAGATGTGGTAAAGGGTTTAAAGAAGATTAATTATAAAGGCGATTTAGTCGCTGAGATTTTAGCGGATCCTGAAATTGATACCTTTGAAAAAGGGCTAGCGTATTGGAAAGAAAATTATCGTGCAATGAGAAAGATTCAATCAATGATGAAATAATTAGCAAATGTGTTACATAGAATAAAAGTGGTTTAATATAATAATTTGGAGAATTAAATAAGGTTAAATAAATGAGTACTATTTATAATTATAAATACGAAAGAGACTTTGATAAAGATACTCCTAAACTTTTGGAGTATTTATCTAATGGCGGTAAAGATAAAACAAAGATTAAAAAGATGTGTCACCATGGCTTATCTTTAATCAACCAATGTTATGACTGTAGTGATTTTCGCATCGAAATCTTTACACGCATTCTCTATAGTTATAAAAATGTTATTGGTCGTGAAGTCGAAAATTTAATCACTAAAACTCTTTTTCGTTTTCCGTTTGAAGATCAATCTTGCCATGCGATGTGTACATGGACCGAAAATCACCAATTGATTATATATGTGAGTGAATATTTATTAGGTAATATGTATCCTAATAAAAAATTTCATGATGATGTTTTAGGCAGAGATTTAGCGAAAGGAGCCTATACTCGTTTAAACGAATGGTGTGAGTGCGTGTATCGTTTTGGATTTAGCGAATTTGGCAGTTGCAATTATTATCCAGAGACCTTAGGTGCGTTAGGAAACATTATTGAATTCGCTAAGGATAAGAAACTTGTTGAGAAATGTAAAATCGTTTTAGATTTATTAGTCTATGATATCTTCTCAACAATGACACCTGATTTAACCTATAACAAAGCAACTGCGCGTGCTTATGTCGATAACAAAATTAATAATTATAATTATTCTAAGCCACATATCAGTGCTTTATTAGACAAAACAATTAAAGTTAATCATGAACGTGAAGCATGCTTTTATTTGATGATAAAAGCTAATAAATATAAAACTCCGAAAGTCTTCCTTGATATCTTTAAAGCGAAAGAGAAAGAACTTAAAGAATCCAATGGTCTAAATGCTAGTGAATATAAAAAGAATGGTTTATTAACTAATAAAGATGCTAACGCTCGTTATATTATGACAACTGGGACTACTGAATCATTTAAAAGATATAAAAACGTTATTAAATATCTTGGCAAAATAAAAATGCTAGATCACCCAACAATGGCCAACAATAATCGTCCTTTAAGTTATGGAAGAGGCAATGTTTATACATATGTAAAAAATAATTACAGCGTTTCTAGTTTAACTAGATATCAGATAAACGAACCGTGTTTCCAACAAGTTACTCATATTATTAATCTTGATGGATTAGGCGTGTTTACAACTGCTCCTGCTACATCAATGGATAAAACCGGTAGTCCAAGTTATTGGGTCGGCTCAAAAAAGAATCCTGACTGTATTCAACATAAGAATATCTTAGTAGCGTATTATGATAGACCTTCATTAACACACATCTTTTTCCCAATCGAAAAATTTGATGAAGTAAATTTAAATAACTTAAAAGATGGGTTAATCTTTGCCCGCTACCATAATATTAATTTGTTTATCAGAACAAATGAAAAATTAAAATTTGTTGATTCAAAAAAAGATAAGGCCATGAATGAAGATGAAAAGATGCCAAACTTTAAATTGAAGAAATACGACTTAGTTAATTCGAATCAAGGCGATCATTATTACATCTTTGAAATCGATGATAGACAACCATTTAATGAGTTTATTAACAATATCAAAAAGAATCTTCCGTGTATTGATAAAAAACACATTATTTATAAAGGCTTAGAGTACTCATTTAATAAATCGTCATATTTTAATCACGAGTTAATTCAAACTTCATATCCGCGTTTTGCAAGCGATTTTATTTTAAATAAGAAATATACTTACACTAAAAATAAGCCACTGACTTTCATTAGCAAAAATCATAAATTAGTGATTGATTTTAAAAACTACACTAGAAAAGAAAATTAATTACTTTAGATAGATATCTAATGTTCCGCCACGAATAACATCAGAAGCGGTTATTTCATTATTGTTAACTCGTTTATTATTTAAAATGACTTTCTCAATTGTAAATGCACTATCACCATTAGCGTGTTTTTTAATTAATAATTTTCCAGCTTTGACTTCATTAAAGAAAGGAAGACCTATTTTAAGTTTATTTGTACCAACAATCGGGAATATACCAAGTAAATTAAATACTAACCAACTTGAAAGGCCTCCATTATCATCGTTTCCTGGAACGCCATCATTTTTATGTGAGAATGAATTATCAACAACATCTTTAATGACTTTGTTTTGTTTTTCTGATAAACCAAAATATGAATATAAATACATCGTTTCCATGTCGGGTTCATTATTTAATCCTTCAAAACGTTTGCAGTGCTTCATATACCATTTGATTGAACGAGGATCATTTACTGGATGAGTGAATCTAATCGTATTAAAACCTTTATATCCGAAGAAACTATCTAACGCTTTAATTATCTCTTCTTTGTTTTCTAAACGATATATGGTCGATGCGGAGGTTCTAAAACTATAATTAGAATAATTACCTTCATAGTAAATTGCTTTCTTATCAAGATAAACCTTATCGCTTTCAAAAGCTTTATCCATTAGTCCCTTAACTTTCGCTAAACCTAAATCGATATGGTAAGCATTGTAATATGCAACAATCGCATCAGATAAATCTAATAAATAAGTTGGGGAATGGAGTTTATTTACATTATTTAAATAATATGTAATTTCTCTTTTTTGCAATTCTTTCGCTTTCTTTTGATCAAATTTAACACCATATAAAGCAGCGGTAGACAAGGCAATATTCATAAGGCATATAGCCTGTGTGGATAATTCAGGCTTTCCAGATGAAAATAAATAGGAATGATAAAATTGACCTTTTTCATTCACCATCTTAAGGAAATTATTCGCGATAATACTTGCTTCTTTTTTATAGAATAAAAAGATTAAAGGAAGAAGGGTTTTATATATATCCCACATGGTCGCAAAATCATAAATTTTTTCTTCATTATAAATATATGGTTTTTTAAGCGCGAACATTAACGCAGTGTAGAACAGTTTTTTATAATTTGAATTATCACTAACGTCAAATACTTTAAAGTAATCTTCCCATTGCTTAACCGCTTGACGATTATCGAAGATGGAAATGTAGTTGATTGCATGTTTAAACGAAGATGTAGAAAATCCAATGATAAATTCTGCATCGTTAGATAAGACGATTTTACTACTAGTAACGTTGATGCATTTACCTTTAATAATTTTAATTGACCAATATAGTTGAATAAATGAATAATCGGCATAAATATTGAAATAATTTTTGTCTTGTTTGATTTCGACTTTTACTATTTCGTTTTTATACCTTTCGGTTGTTAATCCGCTAAAGCCAGGAATAATTGTAATGTTTTCCTTTGAATTAATTTTGTAATAAGCGCATCTAGCATTCACAATCGTTTTAATAGAATAAATTGGAGTAGTTATATCAAAACCATTCAAAGAAAATTTTTCTTTAACAATATCAACTTTTTCCTTACTCGGTTTAATTAAGAAATAGTTATGGAAATGATGGAGATCTCCTGCACCTGAAAAAGAGAAATGGGTAAAACCCATTAACTGACTATTTGGGCATTTTTTTGGCGTTCCCCATGCACAATACTCATATTTAGAAAAGCCTGATGGATATCCACCAAAATACGGAACAACATTAAATGAACAAAATGGAACTTGTGGAGCGGCTGAAAGATTGCCAATGTCTGGTTTAATAAACATCCATTTCTTTGAAAGATATTCTCTTTTTATTTTTCCTTGCGGCTCGCTGCCCCAACGAAAATTTATCAAATTATCATAGTTCATTTTTAAAATTAGTGTCCTCTAACCACGCTCTTTTATAATATTTCTCAAGACCATAGTATACTTTTTCTTTCTCGGCATATACAGGAGTAATATCAATCTTGTCCTTATTCAAATCAAAGACTGAAACGCCTTCGATATAGCATTTAAATCCAAGTTTATACAAGCGACTAAATATTTTAGGATTATGTTTTCTTCTATTATAAGCACCATCGTATTGGAGACCTTGAGAAAACATTAATTTAATACCTTTGTATCTAATGCAACTATCATTTTTATGATCGTGACCAACCACTACTACTTTAGTACTTCCGCATTCTTTAAATACTTTGAATGTGTTATCAGGCATATCACTACAAGAAGGTTTTTCATAGTTATTGCCAAAAGATTTATTAAACGAATAAAAAGGCAATAGGCTTAAACGAGCAGCGTTAATATATTCGGTACACGGAATATGGAAGAACGCAATGCTTTTAGCATTATTTTTCTTAACCTCATTTTTGTACCATTCTAATTGGTCATCATGAATGTGATCGTAGCATCTTCTTTCTGTACCAGGATCCTTTCTTTCAACGCCAAAGATATAATCACCACTATCGAAAAAATACAGTGTTTTAACAACGCCTGATGAGTTTTTGATATTAACTGAATAATTCCCCGCCCCAAACAAATTTGGCTCGCCTAAACGGCCCACACAATATTTGCTATTCATTAAAGCTTTAAATTTAAAAGTACGATATTTTTTTTGAATTGAATCATACAGTTCTTTATTAACTTCGTTATGTTTTTTTATTTCGTTTGTAATTAAAGGCTCACTATCGTGATTGCCTAAAACAAAAGCATAATGAAGTTTCTTTCTTTCAAAGAATTTGATCAATTGCTCTTCAATATATGTGTCAAGACGACCGCAAGCATTATCGCCTAATAAAACTAGTAAATCAGGATGAACTTTATCAACTAATCTTTCTAACACGGTTAAACCAAACACATGTTCTTCAGTTGCGAAATGTAAATCTGCGCACGAGACAACGCGAAAATCTTCATCTGAAATTGAACCATCAAGATTCTTTTTAATTAGGTATGGCGTTTCATTCCCTTCGTTATGAAATTCAACAATACAAGGTTTATGCTCTTTAACTTTCTTTTTTGAAAGATTAGGAAAAATCTTATGAACATAATAAAGAAAGATGAAAATAGCAATTAGAGCTAATATAGGAACAACGATTGTTATAACTAATAAAGGAACCGACATTATTTAAGGAGCCAATCTTCTAAGCATTCTTTATTTATTTCAATTAATTCATCGAATAGTTGATCTTGTAATTTTGGTTCTAAACGAGAGACTTGTGGATCTCTTTTAAAGATAGCACGAAGTGCAGCTTTATCTTTTCTAAAATATGCTTCGACATATTCTTTTTGATTAGTGGCATGAAGCGTGACTCGGTCATGGAGATATTTATCTTTAATTACGCCACATTTAATAGGTTCAATATGATCTTTTGTAAATTTAGCGTTGGTTTCAACCGCTGTACCCATAGGTAAATCTTTCGCTTGTCCACGATTAACAACATTAACGTTACTAATTAAATCACCTAATCCCATTAAAGCAATTAATTGAAGAGTACCCTCTTCACCGCTTTTGCCTGGTTTAAGTTTAACGAATGGACAATAAGCTTGAAATTTTAATTGCCGTCTTCTTTTAATATCATTATGAATTCTCGATTTAACCGTAGTTAGTTCAAATCCGTTTTCAAAATGATACTCTTTTTTACCAAGCGGTAAAAATCTTTCAGGAATAAATTCCGCTAAGTGACGATCGCCCGCTGCCCCAAAAATCCCATTTTTTTGATAGATATCAAATTTAACTAAATGTTGTTTAGTGTATTCTTCGTGCATTGGAACAAAGGCTTTGTATAAAGGCATTAAATCCATATCTTTATAATGAGCTTCGTTAATGAAAGTAAAATGATTAATGCCTTGAACATTTGTATAAATTTCATGGCGGTCAAGATCTGGATTAAAGCTCTTAAAATGATCAAATGTGTATTTAGTTTTCTTTAATGCTTCCATCGTGCCTTTTAGATCCGACTTCATAAAGCACTTCTTGCCTTCTTCATCCATCGCGTTATACATATCTAATAAATCGCATAGCATTTTTTGACTAGAGAAGACTTCGTGGCAACAACCAAATGCTTTAATCTCTGGGAATGCAAAGTATAAAGCATTAGTGCACATACTCATTGGATTAGTGTAGTTAATTACCCATGCATTCGGACAATTCTCTTTAATCCTAAGTGCGAAGTACTTATAAGTACCTAATGTTCTTAATGCACGTGAATAGCCACCAACACCAACGGTGTCGCCGACTGGTTGATAAATCCCATATTTCTCAGCATGATGGACATCATGATACATGTTCTTCATCGTATAAGGAAGAATAGAAATAATGACAATGTCGCAACCTTTTAAAGCAGTGTTGATGTCAGTGTAAACTTCACATTTCCATTCCGTGTTGACCTTACCTTTATTATTTTTCATTAATTTTTCAAAATATTTTTTATTAACTTTCATCATTGTTTTATCAATGTCATAGAGTCTCATGGTTCCGCAAAGTTTATCTTGTAAAACTAAATCAGAAAAATATTTTTGGGCCCAGTTCTTACTGCCGCCTCCGATATAGCAAATTGTCACATTTTTCATAAAATGCTCTCCTTAATGTAGTATCTATTATAGTCTTGTAAAAATGTAAGTCAAAGGTATTTTTATATATTAATATATAAAAGCAAAAAATGTTCTAAAGAAGATAAAAATGTATCCAAAGCGTTTTATATAACATATAATATGTAAATATGAGTTACATAAAAAAGAATTTCTTACTTTCTAACAAAGTAAGTGAAGAGCTATATTTTAAATATGCTCAAAAAATGCCGATATTTGACTATCATTGCCATATCAGCGAAAAAGAGATCTTAGAGGATAAGCCATTTAATAACATTTATGAAATGTGGTTAAGTGGTGATCACTATAAGTGGAGATTAATGCGAAACGCTGGAGTGAATGAAGAGTTTATTACCGGTAAAGCCTCACCAAAAGAAAAGTTTCTTGCTTATTGTGAAGCGCTTGGAACTGCCTATTTAAATCCTTTAACCCATTGGAGCCAACTAGAACTTAAGGCTTATTTTAATTGCGATATCGAAATCAATAAAGCAAACGCATTAAAGATTTGGAATCATTGTAATGATTATTTAAAGAAGCATAAGATCACACGTAGTTCCTTAATTAAAAATAGCAATGTTAAATATATATTTACCACTAATGAAGCTTGGGATGATTTAACTATCTTTACCAAGATTAATAAAAAATATAAAGAATTTAAAGTTTATCCTGCTTTTAGAACCGATAAGTTTTTAAACATTGAAGCAAAGCTATTTAAAGACTACATAAAAAAATTAGGTAACATCTCTTCGCTTGATGAATTATTAAAAACTTTGGAGAGTAAGTTAAAAGCGTTCGTGAAAGTTGGTTGCACCGCTTCTGATATGGGAGTTGAAAATGTTTATCCAGTTTCATCAAAAGCAATCGCTAGTAAGCTTTTCGCAAAGCGAATGAAAGGTGAATGCATATCAATTAGTGAGGCTAAACAATATAAAGGTTATATGGTTTATGCTTTATTAAAGATGTATCACAAATATCATATTCGTAGTGAGCTTCATTATGGCGCAATGAGAAATAACTCTACCAAAATGTTTAATAAGTTAGGATTAGACACAGGTTACGACTCAATCGCAGAAAATAATTCAATCTATAATCTTTCTAGATTAATGGATCGGTTAGACTTAGAAAATTCCTTACCACCTATGATTATCTTTAATCTTAACCCGGCTGCGAATTTAGAAATTATGTCCCTTATCAATTGCTTCCAAGACGATTCGTATCGTGGAAAGATTCAATATGGACCTGCTTGGTGGTTCCTTGATAACAAAGAAGGCATGATTAAGCATCTTAAAGACTTAACCGCTGTTGGTCATTTAGGAGTCTTTGTTGGCATGCTTACTGATTCAAGAAGTTTCCTTAGTTATACTCGTCACCACTACTTTAGAAGAATTCTATGTGACTACTTAGGTAAAGCAATTGTAAACGGGGAAATGACCGATGATATTAAAAGCATCGGTAAAGTCATTGAAGATATCTCCTTCAATAACTCAGTAAAATATTTCGGCTTAAAGAAATAATTAAGCAAGAATTTTGAATAATTCTAAATCGATTTCGTATTTAGGTTTTTCGTTATGTAAAACACGAAGCGCTTCTTCATACATATAGTTAGACATACGAACTACTTCATTACCGCTACTACCAGCGATATGAGGTGTAACCGTCACATTTGTAAGTTTAAAGTATAAAGAATCTTGTTCAGGTGGCTCAGGATAAGTAACGTCAAGCACAGCGCAAATCTTTGGATTATTTTTACATTTATTTAATAAAGCTTTTTCATCAACCTGTTGGCCACGACCGGTATTAATAAATGTTTGATTATCTTTTAAGCGATTAATTAAATCTTTATTAATCATTCCGACTGTTGAAGGTAAATTGGCAATGTGATTAGAAATTACAATACACTTATCAAAAATTTCTTCTAATTTATCTACTTTATGAACTCCTAAGGTTTTCGCTTCTTCATGAGTGATATTAGGAGCGTAGACATAAATATCTTCATTATGTTTAAGTAATTCTTTTACTACACCTTTAGCGATAGCGCCATAACCTAGAATTCCAATCTTGGTATGATAATTGCCAGGAAAAATATTCATGATTTCGTGAGCATCTTTATAATTTTTTCTCGCATAAGTACTTAGTTGGAAAAATCCTTTAGTAGCTAATAATATTTGGCTAGTCGCATATTCAATTACAGGAACTGCATTTGCTTGCCAAGCCGAGAATACTCTTATCCCTAATTTCAAATATGGTTCAGCAAAATATTTAACGGTTCCAGCAGAATAGAAAATATATTTTAACTTTGGGAAAACTTTTTTAATTTCACTTTCGGTTAATACTGGCATGCCCCAAGTTCCAAAAATACATTCAACATCTTTAAAATCACCTTTTAATAACATATCCTTGTTATAACAAGCAGTATCAAAAGTGAATAGTTTAGCTAATTTATTTTTAACGTCTTGATCATAGACTCTTTTATATTGCCATTCTTGATCAGTAACAAATATTGCTCTCATATAATTAACATTATACACTCGCTTATTTTTTATTTATAATTAAAAATATGAAAAAGTTCCCAAATAAAAATGCAATCATTCCTAATAAAGTGAATCCGTCAGTTTGTTTTATTAAAAATTTAGTAAAAGATTCGAGAATTAAAATTGGCGATTACACCTATATGGATCATGTCACTACTACCAAAGAATTTATGTCGCATGTTCAACATTTTTACCCTTTTAGTAAAGACAAATTAATAATTGGTAAGTTTTGCCAAATCGCAAATAGCGTTAATTTTATTATGAACAACGCCAATCATAGAATGAACTGTGCGACTACTTATCCTTTTTATATTATGGGTGGAACTGGTTATTGGGGAGGCAATATGGCTCCTCATGAAAGTGAATTGCCTTATAAAGGTAACATTGTAATTGGTAATGATGTATGGATTGGTCAAAATGCAACTATTCTACCTGGTGTTCATATTGGTGATGGTGCTATTATTGGACTAAATGCTACAGTTGCTAAAGATATTCCACCTTATTCAATCGCGGTTGGCAACCCCGCACGTGTCGTTAAAAAACGTTTTGATAACGAAATGATTAAATTATTAGAACAATTAAAATGGTGGGATAAGTCGATTGAAGAAATTGATAAACTCATTCCTCTTTTAACTAACTCGAACTTAAAACAAGTTAAAGCAAAATTAAAAAAGATAATTAAATAATTATTCCCACTCAATCGTTCCGATTGGTTTTGGGGTTATATCGTACACAACGCGGTTAACATTTTTAACTTCTTTTAAAATTCGATTAGTGACTTTCTTAAGGAATGGATACGGAAGTTCTTCAATCGTAGCTGTCATTGCATCTTTTGTATTCACCGCGCGAATAACTGCAACATAACCATATAGGCGTTTACCATTTATAACACCAGTACTTTTTCCTTCAGGAATGATGGTGAAATATTGCCAAACTTTTTGATCGAGTTTTGCTTTCTTAAATTCATCGCGGAGAATATAATCAGTATCTTTAAGTGCATTTAATCTATCTAATGTAATTGCACCTAAACATCTAACACCTAAACCCGGGCCTGGGAACGGTTGACGATAAACCATGTCATGCGGTAGACCGAGCGCTAACCCAACTTGTCTTACTTCATCTTTAAATAAATATTTAACTGGCTCCACTAATTCAAAATTAAGATCTTTTGGTAGACCACCAACATTGTGATGAGCCTTCACTCCTTTTGATTCTAAAATATCCGGATAGATCGTTCCTTGCGCTAAATAACTAACACCTTTAAGTTTCTTTGCTTCACGGGCGAATACATCAATAAATACTTTACCAATAATCTTTCTTTTCTTTTCGGGATCGTTGACACCTTTTAATTTACCTAAAAATTCATTGCTGGCATCAACATAAATTAGATTAGCTTTCATGTTATGACGGAACACCTTGATTACTTGTTCAGGTTCACCTTTACGAAGTAATCCATGATTAACATGGACACACACAAGGTTCTTACCAATGGCTTTAATTAAAAGTGCGGCAACTACACTAGAATCAACTCCACCAGAAAGCGCTAATAAAACTTTCTTTTTACCAACTTGCTTTCTAATAGCCTTAACTTGTTCATTAACAAATGCATTTGCCAAAGCCTTATTGGTAATGCGTTTCATTTTTGGATTGCGAACATCTTTCATAATTTATCTCCTTATATTAATGCAAAATTTAAAACTATTAGCAATAAACCCGTAAAATATAGAGCGCTATTCAAACGATGAATAAATTTGCTCTTAGGGAAAACGAATTTATGCAAAACAATGTCAAAATCACTGAGCATAAATAAAAACGTCCCAATACCAAATAGTAAAAAATTAGGAACGTAGGCCACTAAGGCAATGCCAAAAGTGCCATTTAAAATAATAGTGGTTAAATACATCAACATTGGCAAACGTAATACACCTAATTTAAATATATCTTGAAACTTATAGAACAAGAAGGCAAACAAAGAAACTAATAATGAAACAACTAATAAAACCCACCAAAATTGACTGATGCTAATTCTTCTAAGTTGAAGGATCATTATTTCATAAATGGTAAAGCAAATGTTTCCTGCTAAAAAGAAATCACCACCACGCTGGAAGGAAAATAAAAGGAAGATATCACCCATCATTGCTAGAAATAATGCAGCGAGCGCTAAATAATGAATTTGTCCCCATTGAGTGCAAATAAAATAGGCACCAAAAATAAAAAACATCAATGCCAATGTAATTTTATTGGGTGCTCTTAATTTCATATTACCACTTGTTTCGGTAAAGAAATAACAGCAAAGAACTACACAATAAATAACAATAAATGCAATAATTCCTGGATTCATATATCTTATTCGCTAATTACTTCGTAAGTTGTGACATTTTTAACAACATCGCCATCAATTTGTAATGCACAAGGAGCAGAGAAAGTCACTTTAATATGTTTACCCTGGAAGTGAGTAATGAATCTCTTCTTATTATGTTTCCCACCTGAGAATTTTGGGAAACGAAGTAATGTATGAATTCGACCAACACTACTTAAGACTACTAAATCACATTCATGTTTTTCGTTTAAACGATCTTGACTAGGAGCCGCCATCATACCGCCACCATAGTATTTACCATTCATAGCGCTTGCTAACCAAACATGTTTAAAGACAGCCTTGATGCCATCAACTTCGACTTCAGCTATTTTTGTTTTAAATTTACCTAATAATAGACCGATTGCAATTTTCGTGTAATCAATTTTTGCATTTGGATCTTTTTCACGAATCTCATCACCAATTAAACAAGTATCACCATCAATACCATAGCCAATACCATTAAGGAAACGACGTTTAATTCCATTAACCTTAATTAAAGGTAAATGTTTTAAATAAGGTTTTAAATCAACACGACCTTCCTCTTCTTTATTAGCAACATCACGATAGAAGTCATTGCCTGATCCACATTTTGCATAACTTAATTTACATTTAAAATCGATACCATAAGTATCGTTCGCAAAACGATTAAGTGTTCCATCACCACCACAGAGGATGACTTCATCACTTGCTTTAACCTTTTTGAATAGTTCCTTAAAGTTTAAGCCAATCACGCTTTTAAAAATCGCTTTAGTGGTTAAACGTTCTGCCCATCTTTCGGCATCCTGTTGACCATGCGAATTATTCGCTAATGGATTATATAAAATGTAGATCATAACAATCTCCTTATGTTATTAATATTATACTATAAGTATAATGTAAAGAAAAACTCCCATTAAGAGCATGCTTATTTTTGGATCAACAAGAGTATAAAGCAAACAGTTAATGTATAATAGAACTATGAAGAAGTCTATATTTGTCGTTCCGTTAATGGCAATTTCTATGTTAGCTAGTTGTGGCAACAATAGTCTCGAAGCGCAGTTTAAACAATCAATCGTTCGTGCGATGGAAACGAAAGAAGAGAATATTCGTACTTTAGTTAATATTAGTAAAGACGATCCTAAAACCGTTTGGCAAGACGATAAAGTGCTGATGACAACATTTCATAATTATCCAGATTCATATAAAGAAGGGGAAACCGTTACTCTTTATTGGGAAGCTTGGGTAACATCTGCAAAAGAATTTAGCGTGGTCTATAAAGAAAAAAAGAATTCATTTAAAAATGACCCATCTTTAAGAATTAAACAACTATTAGGTCTAAATTATGAAAGCAAAAACCAATATATAACATCCTATTGGGTTAATCCTGATGATTTACTCCGTCCTGCTTACGTCACTGATATTACTAAACCAATGAAATTAACCTTTGACGAAGACATTACTCAAGATTATAAAGACTGGTTCTATAAACAATGTGGATCTTGTTACTATGGTGATAATCCATTCCCCTGGACATGCTTAGGTTACACCTATGATTGGTCGGATAACAATCGTTATGGATTAAGTGAATTTGTTATCATGAAAGAACAACAAGCCGAAGTTACAGTTGAAAAGACCGCACCAGTAGATGAATTTCTTAATTATTTAGAAGACCTTTAATTTTAATTTATTCTCGAATAATAAATATAGTTTTCATATTAAAAAAATACTGACATAATCAGTATTTAATTTATCAATTGGTGCCCCCACGCGGGATTACATAACTATATTGTTCCAAAATGAGCAAAAAAGTTCTTTTTATGCTCTTTTGTTTTCTTTTTGTTTCTTTTCGGTTTTAAAATTGTTCTTTTTCGTTCAAAAACGTTCTTTTTCGGCTATCGAGGTGATCTACAGAAAGTAGATAGACATAAAAAGAAAACGCCGTTTCCGGCATTTCCATAATAGCCATTAATTTCTTAATGCTATAATAATATTACATATCGGAGCTTAATATGTCAAGAGAAAACTCAAAATTATTATTTAAAACCAGTTTCTTCGTAAATCCAAGTAGGGAACCGAATTATTTTGCCGCACTAAATAGTTTAATGAGAACTAGTATCCAGCGCGAGCTATTACTTAGTTATCTAAATAGTGCAAATACAGTTGCATATTTGAATAATGCTTATCATGAAATGGAATATTTTGATAATTCGACAGGAAGTTTAAAAAAATATGTATGCTTTGATACAGGACTAAAAACATATTTACATAAAAGAATACTGGTCTTAACCACAAAAGACTCAAGACATGAGAGCCCATATTTTCTAGGTTTTTATCCAGAGGATCATCACTTGATTAAGGAACACGGCTTAAATCCTAGAAATTTATTATCCTTAAATTCTGGGAAATACCTTTTAGAAAATTTTAATAGTCTGACCTTTAAAAATGTTACTCTGAATGAGTTTCCGGATCATGCATATAAAAGAATCATCGAACCTCGCATATCAGTCGAAAAGGATCGCGTATCTTATCAATCGCCAAACGAAAGATACATTGAAGAATATTCAAAAATGGAAAAACAACAATTTATAACCCTTATCAATGATGGGATTAATTGCGCTAGAAAAGGTATTGAAAAACCTATCTACGGAATCTATGAAAATAAAGGCTGCATGTTCATTAAAATTTCTTTCCCGCTGAATAATGGAAAAGAATATGAAGGATATTTGGCTTTTTCTGAGGATACACCGAACACCCTTTCTTTAAAAACCTACTTATCCAAAAATATGGTAAAGGGATGGGCTTTATTTAATGATTTAAACAATGCTGCCAATTTTTCGATAGAAAAAATAAATGAAAATGAACACAATAAAATCGATTCACTAAATTCATTAAAAGAAAAATCTGAACCTGAAGTCGAAGAAGACGAAGTTGGATTTGAGTAATTAATTGTTTTTATATACCTAAAAACACCTTTGGCGACATAAAAAAATTAAAGTCATGTCTCCGTTTTTTCAAAAAATTAGTATTTATCGTATAAGTAAGTCGATTTGGTGCCCCCACGCGGAATCGGACCACGAACGGATCCTTACCATGGATCTGTTATACCACTTAACTATGGGGGCGCAATTAAGTATTATACTTATCTTTCTTTTTGATTTCTACAAATAAATCATAAACAAAGGCATCTTTAACTTTTAATTGGTAGTATTTGCCAACTTCTAAATTAAACGGCGCATCAGCAAATACGCTTCCATCGGTATCATCCGGAGAATTATATTTTGTTAAAAATTGCTGATAACCAGTGTCATCATTAATTCCTAAATATAAACCAGTGATAGTTTCGCCAATATGAGATTTATTTTTCGCTAAAGAAATCTTCTTTTGCGCTTTCATTAAAATGTTTAAACGTTCTTTTTTAGTTTTTTCGTTTACTTGATTAGGTAAGTCATAAGCTTTTGTGTTCGCTTCACGAGAATAAGAAAACGCACCCACATGATCAAACTTAAAATCATTAACAAAGTTAATCAATGTTTTGAAGCTCTTATTAGTCTCGCCTGGGAAGCCGACCATGAATGTAGTTCTAAAAATCGCATCGGGAATTTCTTTTTTAATCTTCCTTAATATCTTAAGAGTATTAGCGTGACTACCTTTTCTATTCATTAATTTTAATATTGTTTCATCAGCATGCTGAAGTGGAATATCGAAGTAATGATAAAACTTCTTACTCGTTTTCATGAACTTAATGAAGTCATCGGTAATTTCACTAGGATATAAATATAAAAGACGATAATGTTTAATCCCATTAACGTTATCTAATTTCTTTAATAATTTAGTTAAATTAGTGCCATCTCTTAAATCGCTACCATAATTTGAAACATCTTGAGCGATAATAGTTACTTCACTAATTCCTTGCTTCGCTAAATGATTAGCTTCTTTAACTATGTCATCAATTTTTCGTGAACGATATCTTCCACGAATATTAGGAATCGCGCAGAAACTACAAAAGTTATTACAACCATCCGCAATTCTTAAATAGGCAAAATTTGCACCAGTAATTAATTGACGATTTATATAATTAAGATCATATTTCTTTTTATCTTCTAGATAAGAGGAAACGTATTTAGAAAAATTTGGATAACGCGAAAACGGAACAATTAGATCAATGTCTGGATAATCCTTTTTAATTTCTTTTTCATATAATTCTGCAAAGCAACCAGTAACAATTAATTTCTTTCGATATTGCATCATATCAAGAATCGTATTCAAAGATTCAACTTGAGCATCTTCGATGAAACCACAAGTATTAACGATAATGATATCTGCTTCGCGTGGATTACTAGTTAGTTGATACTTAGCTTTTTTAAAAGCGCCAAGAATCATTTCGCTATCAACGAGGTTCTTAGCGCAGCCTAAAGAGACGATGCCAACTTTCATGCTATTCTCCCACTCTTCGTGGCTAATTTAACGAGTTTGGCCTCGTTTTTCATTAATCCTTCATAGTCTCTTAAGCGGAAAGTCCAGTTGTTTTTGGTTTTAACACCAGGAATATTAATTCGACCATTCTTGCCTAAGCGAAGAACATCGGTAATCGAAATGATAACTGTATCAGCCGGTTGACACACTACATAATTAAACAAATTAGTCATTACATGATGATGACCATATGTATTATCCAAGTAGTTAATAACTGCGTTACGAGTGTCTTCATCTAAAACTTCAATCCAACGCATACCAGTATAAGAATCATGCGTTGAAACATAAATAACCGAATTTTCTCTTTTAAAAACGTGAGGGAAAGAATTGTGACGAATCTCTTCATCAATTAACGTAAATTGAATCACTTGCATTCCAGGTAAATTAAAATGATCGCGGAGATAAAATACTTCTTCACGCATATCCCCTAAATCTTCGGCAATTAATTGGATATCAGGTTTTTGCGAAAACAAATAATCAAATAATTCGTAACCAGGCGCTTCTTTCCATTCGCCGATTTTTGCGTTTTCGGCACCACTAGGAATTTCGTAATATGTATCGAAGGCTCTAAAATGATCTAAACGTGTAACATCATAAATTTTGTTTGTAAATAAAATACGTTCAATCACTAATGAAAAATTATGTTCTCTTAAATAATCCCAATTATAAATTGGGTTGCCCCATAGTTGTCCATCTTCACTATAGTAATCAGGTGGAACGCCTGCCACTACAGTGGGATTAAATTTCTCATCAAGTAAAAAGACATCACGGTTAAAATAAACATCCGCGCTATCATAGCCAACATAAAAAGGAAGGTCGCCAATAATCGTTATATTTTTACTCTTTGCGTATTGATGAATCTCATTCCACTCTTCAAATAGAATATATTGTTTAAAGATTTCACGATTAACATCGTTTTGATGTTTTTCATCAATGTTAGTTATTGTCCAATTATTCCAACTCTTACTTTTATTAAGACGACGGAGTACTTTATAAATCGCGTATTCAACAATTCTTGGCTCTTTCTTTTTAAAATCATTTAAGACATCCATCGATTGCTCATACTTAACAAAGTTATCATAAGCAAGATTAAAATAAGCTTCTTTGTATTTTCTTACCTTAGTGTAGTTCACTCTTTTGGATTTATTCATATAAGGAGTAATTTCACCAATTAATCCCCTTTTCTTTAAATCGGTTAATGAAACATAAATATCATCTAAAGCAAAAGAAGAAACTGGTGTATATGGTGAACCGTATATATCAGTTGGATTAAGGGGAAGGATTTGCCAACAAGAATAACGAATCCTAGTTAAAAAATCGATAAATAAAATTGCACATTCGCCAAAATCACCGATTCCATATTGATTAGGCAGACTAAATAAAGGAGCGAATAGACCAATTCTTTTCATAAACTTATAATAACGGAGCGAACATTCTTAACACTGACCAAATAAAACGACGTGGCGCTAAATATTTTTTATAACGCTGATAAGTAATTTGCTCGGAAACGTTAAAAATGTCAATAAAATCTTTTTTCATATCGTCAATACAACGACAGCGATACATAAATGTACCATTCTCTAAATGGAGATATAAACTTCGATAATCAAGGTTGATGGTTCCGACTGTTGCATAAATATCATCAACCACGAACATCTTCATATGAATAAATCCTGGAGTATATTCGTAAATTTTTACACCATTCTTAAGTAAAACCCGATAATGGCTTCTAGTAATACCAAAGGTAATCTTTTTATCAGGAATATGCGGAGTCACTATTCTTACATCCACGCCTTGTTTAACCGCGTTAGTCAAAGCATTTACAATTTCATCATCGATTATCAAATATGGAGTTGTAATATAAATATATTTTTTGGCTCTCGCGATTAAATTTAGATAAACGCGCTCACCTACTGACTCCTCATTATAAGGAAGATCACCATACGGTTGAACATACCCATTTCCGTAGATGCCTTTATGAGTCGGGAAGAAACGCATGTAATTTTCATTAAAGAAATTAGCTTGTGTAAAGTCAGCTTCTGAAATACTTAACCATTGGGTTAAAAATAAAGTAGTCAATCCATCAACCGCACTACCTTCAACTTTAATTGCATTATCTTTCCAATAGCCAAAACGTTCGATTTTATTAATATATTCATCCGCAAGATTAATACCACCACTAAAGCCAACTATTCCATCAATTACCATAATTTTTCTATGGTCACGGTTATTAATTTTTACATCTAGAAGTGGTTTAAATTTATGGAAGGCGACTGTTTTAATTCCTATGGCATTTAGTTTTTTATCATAATGCCAAGGTATATAACCAGCGCTACCTACATCATCGTAGATGAGACGAACATCCACACCTTCTTTTACTTTCTCTTTTAAGATATCAAAAATACTATTCCAAAAGATACCAGGCGCAACAATAAAATATTCAATGAAAATAAATTTCTTAGCTTTCTTTAATTCCTTAATCATTTCTGGATATACTTTCTCGCCACTAGGGTAATAAGAAACAATTGAATTTTGGTATAAGTCGCCACCACTTGCTTTGGTAATATAATTAGCCATTTGATAGGCATCAAAATTTTCTTTTTTGATTTTCTCAGCAATTGACTTTTCAATTTGGGTGCTGGTAAGCATAGCGTAAATCGGTTTAATTTTTCTTCTTTGTCGATAGGTAATTTTCTTATTGCCAAAAAGTAGATAAAAGAAAGAACCGAATAACGGCAAAATCGCTACCACTACTAGCCAAGTAATTTTATAAGCTGGCTTTGCGTGGCTATTTACGATATAGACAACAATAATAAAAGAAAGTAGATAAAGGAAAACAATTAAAATAATCCATGATTGCCAATCATCAAGATTAAAAAGCGATGCGAACGATCCGGCGATGGAATAGGCAAAAATAACAACCAAAGCAATTTCCAACGCTAGAAGGATACTAATCCAGAGAATACGCGATGCAAAAAGCTTCCGAAGTTTCTTGAACATATTGTCTACTTATCAAATGATGGTGTAACCTTAGGAATTTCCCCGGAATAGTTGCCAAGTTTTTCATATGAAATCTCATACTTAATTTCGCTATATTCAATAAGAACTGGTTTGTCAAGATAGAGAATTGGGACTCCTGTACCGTCAAACGCCTTACTTAAAATTAATAATTCATGATAAAAACGAAAATTGGTAAAACGATAAACGTCTTCATCGTCTTTTTCATATTTTTCTAACAAACCTTCGTAGAAGAAATTGTCTTCTGCTTTATATGAACGACCCATCGTTGTCTTAAAATCAGGAAAGATTGAATAACCTTCGCGAATTAAATATTTACCATTAGACATTCCATAAATCGCTTTGTTATCATCGGCTAATAATTTAAATTCATAAGGAACATCGCGAACCATCGATGGCAAGAAATGAGATTTAATACGACTAACATATGGAGATTGGCCAAAAATAGAATCGACTTTCTCTTCGTCTTCTAAATCATATTCTTTTCCTGTAGTCAAAGAGGTTACCGTTTCAGGTTCATCATTATTTTTTCTTTTTCTTCGTTGAGAATAAGTACTAGTCTCATTAGACTTATGCGGATAACTATCATCAAAAGTATAGTCGGTTAAGGATGATGCTGTTTTAATAATCCCGCTATTAGCAGATTGAATTTGCTGATTGGTAATCGTGTCGCTAATTGAAACATTATTATTGTATCTATATCCATTTTCATCAATTGATACCATAGAACATTGAGAAATAGTGCTGCTTTCTTGCCCGAAATAAGCATATTTTAAATCTCGTGACTCTTCTTGACGTTTATATCGAGCAACATCAATATCTTTGCTTTCTTCATCATTCACATACTTTTTTATTTCGTTATAGTCTTTTTGCGGCATTGAATCAGTAATATCAAATTCTCCTCTCATGCCGATTCGTACATATGGATCTTCAAAAGGTGATTCAGGCGTATCAATTGATGGCTTCGCGCAAGAAAAAAGAGTTAAAGGAGAGAAAATAAGGAAAAACATTAATTGATATTTTTTCATATTTAATTAATCTTTACTCCTGGAATTGTATCTATGCTAGTCACTTTATCATCAACTGAGAATTGATAAGTTTCTTCTCTGAATTTTATGATGATAGGATTAGTTAAATAAGAAATTGGCACATTTGGTTGAATAATATCACTTGTAATTACAGTTTCTGAATATTGACGAACATGATTGACAATATACCAATCTTCCTGCGTTTTTGTTTGCATAACTTTTAAACGCGTAACCACAATTGAGTTAACCATTGCCTCGTAACTACGACCATCTGGTAAAGAATAAATACCTTTTTCTTCGTATGGGGTATGCGCTTCCTTAATTAAAACAACTTCATCATTTTTAGTTACGCCAGGAATGCTCGTGGCGGAAGCGATTGGAAAAATAAAACCCGTCATCGGTATTTCAAAATGTTTTGTGCTGTACCAATCATCTGTTGCTAGTTGATTTAGAGGTTTTTCTTCTAATATTGAAGCGCTAATGGTAGTAGGCTTCCCACTTGAATATGTTTCTAGCGTTTGTTCTAAAACATATTCACTATCATCAGCTTGCTCTGATTCTTTATATTCTTCTTCTGCATTATCATATTCACCTAAATAATGAAATGATTTAGTTGTACTATGCACAGTGCTTTTACCGTAAGAATAATCAACAACAGTGGTTGTTTCACTATTAGTTTCTTGACGACACTCATACTTAGGACTTTGGCTCTTACCAACGCGAACGGTTGAAAACTCATTATCAAACATTCTATTTGAAATTGAATATCCTTGCTCAAACACTCCAGCAAACGCTCTTTCATAATTGCGTTCGTGCACTTCGCCTGTAACTTTTGTAATTAATTGATTGTATTCATCGAGTCTTGCATAAGTGCTATCAACCAATGCGGTTTCTTGCGAAGAAAGGGGCTCCTTCACCATTTCGTCTTCTGTAATATTTAAACCGATTCGAGGATATTGATCTTCCGGAAACGGATTAGGAAAACCATTACTATTGTTGTTACAACTAGCAAGTGTTGGAATAAGCGCAAATACAAATAATATACTTTTTTTCATATTAAAATATGAACTCTCATATATAATACACTTTTTTAAGATTATTTACTATGTTTTGCAATGTAACTTTCGACGTCTTCAAGTTTAATGCCTAAAGCGACCGCTAATTCTTCATTGAGGAGCTTTTCGCAGAAAGTCGCAAGGTTTTGATCAGTTAAAGGCATGGCTTTCTTGGCTTTAATAAATTCGTTTTTCTTAATTAAAATCGTATGGGCGATACTAGCTAATGCTTCTAAATCGCCGGAAATAATTAAATTTTGGAAATGTTCTTTTCTTTTCCGGTTATCGTTTATCCAGTGGGTTTTGCTCTTCTTTAGTTTCTTAACTAATTCTTGAGCGTTCCGTTTAGAAATATGCGGTCTAATTTGATCCGCTTTATCAACAGGAATACGAATGATGCTTATGGCCGTTCCAAAATATGGCTTAAGTACATAGTACTTGGTTTTACCATCGCCAAAGTCAGTGTTCTCAATTTTGGTGATCTTGCAAACACCTTCGTGGCGATGGACTACGCAGTCGCCAACTGAGAACTTCATACATAGTAATTTTACCACATTGGCACACCGAATTGGCGAATAAACAAAAAAGGACCTTTAGGTCCTTTAATGTTAGATTTTTAACTACAATTACTTACGTAACTTCAAATCTTTGATAAGTTTGATGTAAGAATCACGATCACTCTTTTCAAGATAATTGAGTAATGATTTTCTTTGACCAACCAAACGCATTAAGCCGCGATGAGAAGAATGATCTTTATGATTATTCTTTAAATGAAGAGTAAGAGCATTGATTTGCTCGGTGAGTAATGCGATTTGAATTTCTACACTACCAGTGTCCTTTTCATTCTTAGCGAATTTCTTCACTAATGCGGCTTTTTTATCTTTTGATAATGCCATCTTTTTTCTCCTTTTTATTAATCTAGGCTATATCCAAGACTAGCGTTGGAGTATCGCTAACCCTAGAAATAGTTGCCTAATAAGAATACAACAAATCAAAATTATTGCAAACTCTTTAAAGAGGAAACATCTTTTTTGATTTGCTTAATTAATTCTTTCTCGTTTTTAAATTTCTTTTCGGGACGAACGAAATCTACAAACTCAACATAGATTTCTTTATTGTACAAATTGCCAGTAAAATTTTTAATATGAACTTCCAAAATCGGTTCTTTTAATTTATTAACCGTTGGGTGAACTCCAACGTTAGCAATCCCTAAACGAGGAATGCCTAACACATAGGTAATAACTTTATAGACCCCGAACTTTGGAACAACATAAGTTTTATTAATCTTAATGTTCGCAGTCGGGAATGTAAGTTCGCCACCTTTTTGATAACCCGAAATTACTTTCCCTTTGATTTGATATGCTCTTCCTAAATATTCATTCGCCTTTTTAATCTTCCCTTCTTTAATAAAAGAAATGATGTCATTACTAGATATCTTTTTGTTATTTCTTTTTAAGAAGTCAACAATATGAACAGTGTAATATTTTTTTAGATAAGTAATATCACCTTGACGATTTTTTCCAAATTTAAAATCGTGGCCGGCAATTAAAGAAGAAGGATGAATTTTATCTAAAAATTTCTTTTTAAATTGTTCGGCGGATAAGTTCTTGAAAGCTTTAGAAAAAGGAAAGACAAAAACATAATCAACTTTCAACGCTTTAAATAAATTTAAACGGTCTTCAAGACTAGTGATACTTTCTTTACCCTTCACTCCGCTATCAAAAGTGATGATTCCGATTTGATCATCTGAAGTAACTTTTGCTTCATTAATTAAACGTTGATGCGCGATATGAACGCCATCGAAATATCCTAAGCATAAGCAAAGCTTTTTATTTAACTTAGGCACATTAGTAAGAGTTGAGTTAATCTTAAATACTTTCATAACGGAATCCGCGTTTACAATAATATAGCATATCACTTTTGTTTAACTCGTATAAAGCTAGAGCTTTACTTTTATCGACAATTAACACTAAATCATCTTTTAAATCTAATTTGATTGGTAAACCATTCATGATTTTCTTTTTATCGGGATAATTAACTTTTTTAATTTTAAGCGCTTCTTTTAAATCTATGATGCTTTCTTCAGTAATATCGTTTACCTTTTTAACATTTGCGATTTTATAATTCCCAATTGCAATTCTTTCAAGATTATTAAGATAACCTACTTCATTTAATTTGTGCGCTAAATCAACACCTAAACTACGAATATATGTTCCTTTGTTACATTTTACGTAGAAGTAAATATGGTCCTTCTTAAATGCGATTAAACGAACATCATAAATAATTTGAACTCTTGGTTTAACTTTTACTTTTTTATCTTCTCGAGCGTATTCATACAAAGGCTTACCTTTAACTTTAATAGCGCTATAGATAGGCGGGGTTTGTTTAATCTTACCCACAAATGAATGAAGTGCTTTATCGACTTCTTCAAAGGTATGTTTCTTAATCTTTTTCTTCTTGATTACTTTACCTGTTACATCATAGGTATCAGTCCCTTTACCTAAAATTAATTCAGCGATATATTCTTTACTCTCATTTTCTAAATAAGGTAACACCTTAGTGCCTTCGTTAACTCCTAAAATTAAAAGACCACACGCAAAAGGATCTAGTGTACCAGCGTGACCAATTTTACTAGTATGGAATTTTCGTTTTAAAAGACGAATGACATCATACGAACTCATTCCTTTTTCTTTTTTAACAAAAACAATCCCGTGCTTCATGTTTATTATTTTATACTATAATAATAAAAGTATGAAAGCGATACGCATTATCTTAGCGGGATTACGTAATGCCGATAAGACCTATAAACTAATTAATAAAGGCGACAAGATTGTCGTTGGTATTAGTGGCGGTAAAGATTCACTCGTATTATTTTATGCATTAACACTTTATCAAAGATTTCAACATACTGACTTTACGCTTTATCCAGTGATGATCGATTTAGGCTTTCCAAATTTTAAACCCGATAAAATCAAAAAATGGATAAAGAAATTAGGCTATAAATTAATTATCAATGATTCAAAGAATGTTTACCCGATTTTAAAAGCTAATCAAAAGAACAAAAAACATTTACCATGTTCGATATGTTCAAGAATGAAGAAGGCGATTATGAATGCAGTGGCTCACGAAGTGAAGGCTAATAAAGTGGCCTTCGCTCATCACATTGATGATGCGGCTGAAACTTTATTCATGAATATCTTCTATACAGGTAAGATTGCAACCTTCGAACCTAAGATGCACTTATCACGTCAAAATATTGATTTCATTCGTCCATTAATTTTCTCCAAAGAAAAAGATATCGCTAGATGCGCAAAAGAAGAAAAAATGCCAGTAATAAAATCTAATTGCCCGGCTGATAAGCAAACATCTAGAAAAGAGATTAAAGATTGGTTAGCGAGTATCACTAAAAATAATAAATTAATCAGTAAAAATATCTATACCGCTCTTAAGAATGAAGAGCAGGTGTTACTATGGAAAAAATAGTTAACCATAATTAACAAAAAGGAGGATGTTTACATCCTTCTTTTTTTGTTATATGATAACCCAATATGACTTGGCAAATTATCCTTGAAGTATTGCTATTTGGTATTGCATTAAGCATGGATGCTTTTGCGGTCTCAATTACCGATGGATTAATCTATAAAGACATCAATAAAAAGAAAGCATTTTTTATTGCCAGTGTCTTTGGTTTAATGCAAGCCTTAATGCCCTTGATTGGTTATTGGATTGTTGAGGGTGTTTCAATTGCAGTCGGCAATGTAATTGCTCTAGTAGTTACTTGGGTAGCCTTTGCTTTACTTTTAATTGTTGGCGGGAAAATGGCTTTTGATGGAATCAAAGCTCTTCGTTCTCCGGTTAAAAAAGAAGCTAAAAATTTTAGCGTTAAAGAAGTGTTACTCTTTGGCATTATAACTTCAATTGACGCTTTGGCAGTCGGTGTTTCATTCCATACTGGCATCTCTGATAACATTTCAATTTTCTTACACGTTTCAATTATTTTAGTATGCACTTTTATCATTTCCCTGTTAGGTGTTTTATTGGGCAATGTCTTTAATCGTCTTTTAAAAGGCAAATACGAAATCGCCAGCATTATCGGTGGAGTTATATTAATTGCCCTAGCAATTTGGGTAGTAACATCTCACTACTTAGGTATCTAATTATTTCTTTAAACAAAGCTTTACTAAATCATTAACCGTTGAGAACGCAACGCATTCAACAGTGTCGGCTGCGCCATAGTAAATTTTGACTTCACCATTCTTCTCTAAAATTAAACCACCAGGAAAAATAACATCATTACGATATCCACCAGTTCTTTCATATTTAGTGACAGGTGACATTAAAGGTTTATTATAATATCCAATTACTTTACTCGGATCTTTTAAGTCTAAAAGCATAACACCTACATAGTAGATTTTTTGCCATTTCTTTTCCCAACCATTCTTCCCGCGCTTTGGATCAAATTCAACCGAATGGAATAGGCAAAGCCAACCATATTTAGTTTTAATTGGAGGGGTTCCTGGTCCAATCTTCGCATTTGAGAATTTAACTTTCTCAGCACCTAGGACTAATTTAGAATTGCCCCAATATTTTAAATCAGCTGAATCGCTCATCCAGATATCAAAATATTCTCCGCCACGAGAATAAACTGGGAACGGCCTTTCTAAGCGAACATACTTTCCGTTTATCTTTTCAGGGAACAATACCATATTACGATTATCAGGTGTGGTTAAAGAGATTATCTTTAATTTAGTGAATGATTTATTTAATTTACCAACTCCGCCCCTAATGCCATGATGAGTATCGCAAGCAAAAGTCATATAGATTTCATCATCAATTATTTGCAAACGTGGATCATATATTCTTTTAATTTCATTATCACGTAAAACAAAATGAGTATTTTTATCTACAGTCCAATGTAGACCATCTTTACTTTTCGCTAAACCAAGATTAGTACCCGCTAGACCAACACTGTCGCATGGTGTACCAGTATAGTCATTACGGAATATCATGTAATAAACGTTATGATATTTAATAACTCCTGCATTAAAAATTAAATCTGCTTTATATGGAATATCCTTTCTGGAAAGGATTGGGTTGTGTTCATATCTTTTAACTAAATTTAAGTCTTTAAACATATTATTTCTTCTTTTTTATTTTTTCGAGTTCAGCATGATCCTTCTTTAGTAAATCATTCATTTTTTCATCAATGATAAAACGTTGGTCGTGAATAAAACGAATCTCAGGGGTCTTATATATCGAAAGTTTTTGCGCTAATTCGTGACGAAGATATGGCGCCATTTGCACTAATTTATCAAATGACTTCTTAGCATCTTTACTACCTAAGAATGAAACATACACTTTGGCTACACTATAGTCATTACTAACTTCAACATTATTAACCGAAACAAAGCCAATTTTGTTATTAGCGTTTGCTAAAACGATATCGCGAATATTGCGGTCAATAATCGCTTTAATCTTCGGCTTGCGGTCCATATTATTTGGCCTCTTCTTTCATTTCAAAGGCTTCAATTACATCGCCTTCATGAATATCGTTATAACCTAAAATCGTTGCGCCACATTCAAATCCGCTCTTAACATCACTAGCATCATCTTTAAATCTTTTTAAGCTAGCAAGTTCACCATCATAAATAATAATGCCATCACGGATTAAATGAATCTTGCTTCTTGCTTTGATATGACCTTCGGTCACATAACAACCAGCAATGGTAAGCTTATTAGCTTTAAAGAGATTTCTAACTTCCATTTGACCCATCGTAACTTCTTTGAGTTCAGGTTTAGTTAAGCCTTTTAAGGCGCCTTCGATTTCTTCAATTAAAGCATAGATAATACGATGTAATCTAATTTCAACTTTCTCTTCTTCTGCTTTTGCTTTGATGTTGGCGGTTGGGCGAACATTGAAGCCATAAATAATAGCGTTAGAGGCACTCGCTAAAGCGATATCACTATCAGTGATTGCACCAGCGGTTGCTCTGATAATATTAACTTTTACACCTTTGATGCTAATTTTCATAATGCTACTTTTAAGCGCTTCTACTGAACCAGTCGAATCCGCTCTGATTAATAAATTTAAAGTAGTAATTTCGCCTTCCTGGGCTTGTTTATATAAGTCATCAAGACTTCTAGCAGCGGTTCCACTTCTCTCTTGCTCTTCGCGTTGTAAATGACGTTTTGCGGCAATCTCACGAGCTTCTTTCTCGGTTGGGAATGCCATGAAGTGATCACCCGCATTCGGAACTTCATTTAAACCAGTAACGCTTACTGGTGTAGATGGTGTTGCGGTTTTCATCACCTTTTGATGTTCATTTACCATTCTACGAATGTGACCATAAGAAGTACCGACAACCACGTAATCACTATTATTAAGAGTTCCGTTTTGAATTAATAGAGTTGCTTTTGGTCCTTCACCTTTATCAAGCTTTGCTTCTAGAACTGTTCCCATTGCATAACGTTTTGGATTGGCTTTAAGTTCAAGGACTTCACTAAGTAAAAGAATATTTTCCATTAAATTCTCAATACCAATATTTTTCTTAGCACTAATTTCGCAGAAAATATTTTTGCCACCGTATTCCTCAGGAATAATTTCGTAATTCATTAAATCATTTTTAACGCGTTCAATATTGGCGCCTTCTTTATCAATCTTATTAATAGCCACTACAATTGGTGCACCCGCGGCTTTCGCATGATCAATTGCTTCAACGGTCTGTGGCATAACACCATCATCAGCCGCAACTACTAGAATTACAATATCAGTCACACTAGCGCCACGACTTCTCATCGCAGTAAATGCTTCATGCCCTGGAGTATCAATAAAGGTAATCTTTTTACCTTTTACTTCTTTTTGGTAAGCACCGATTGCTTGAGAGATACCACCTGCTTCAGTAGCAACGACATTAGAATTTCTAATCGCGTCGATTAAAGTAGTTTTACCATGGTCGACGTGACCCATAACTGTAACAACTGGTGGACGTTCCACTAAATCTTCTTTCTTATCTTTAATTTCAACTTCTTCAAAGTTTTCGGCTTTTACTACTTTTTCTTTTTTAAAGTCATAACCGAAGTTTAAACAAACTTCACCAATCGATTCATCATCAAGCATTTGGTTAATTGTAACCATCTTCTTGTTCATAAAGAAATACTTAATAATGTCACTAGGCAAAATGTTTAATTGTTTAGCGAGTTCACCAACACTAAGTGAACGAGTGAAAACAAAGACACCATTATTAACTTTATTAAGATTCTTGTTATGTGATTTAAGATTGTTCACATTCGAGATTCTCTTATTATTGTTATAAGAACGATTATCTTTCATCTTCACCCCTCCTTTTAAACTAGTTTAAAGAATATTACTTCTCTTCGTCGTAGTATTCGTCGAATTCATCATAATCGACATCATCTTCTTCATCGAAGTTCTCTTCGGCATTCTCGTTTTCTTCTGCTTCAATTTCACGAAGTTCTTCTTCGGTATAGATGTCCATCTTTTTGACTTCTTCTTTCTTCTCGTCCGTCTTGTCTTTCTTTTCTTCGTTAGGAACTTCACTTTCAGTGATTTTTCTTGGACGACGAGTTTTCTTCTCGCTCTTTTTCGCTTCCTCTTCTTTTTCTTTTTCGAGTTGCTTTTCAAGATCAAGAATATTGGTTGTAGTCTTAATTTCAACATGTTCCTCAGCACGTTTTTGTGCACGAGTCGCTGCAGCTTTAGCTTTCGCTAATTCTTCTTCTAAGCTAGAGACTGGACCAGTTGCAACAGGTGTAACCTCTTCGCTTTCAGTCTTCTTAGCTTTCTTAGCGGCTGCACGTTTAACTTTAGCTTCTTCTTTAGAAGCAGTTGCGTTATCCGCCACTTTCTTAAGTTCAGCTTCTTTTTCTTTTTCAGCTTTATATTCGAGTGAATGTTTAGCAAAGTCACTCTTGCGTTTAGCTTCTTTTCTTTCAGCGTCTTTCGCGTCAAGTTCTTCTTTAGTTGTGTACTTTAAGCCTTCTTCTTTCGCTGGAGTTTCTTCTAAAATCGTTAAATCATAACCAGTTAATTGAACCGCTAAACGAACGTTTACGCCACGTAAACCAATCGCTTTAGAATATTGACCATCTTTAACGATACAAGTTGCTTCTTTTGCTTCTTCATCATCTTGGTCAATATTGATACCAACAACTTCCGCTGGACGAAGTGC
Organism: Bacilli bacterium; assembly: GCA_024408505.1. Classification (GTDB taxonomy): domain Bacteria; phylum Bacillota_I; class Bacilli_A; order RFN20; family CAG-826; genus UB1719. The sequence goes on from JAKSUZ010000005.1 coordinate 65,618, forward strand.
ATCAATAATATATAAGGAAGGATCTTCATTCCATGCCACGATATCAATCTTTTCTTTATCACGACCATTGCCGCCTAATTGATTAACAACTTTGTTAATACGGCTTCCGTCTTTACCAATACATGAACCCGTTGCATCAACATCTGGATCATTACTATAAACGGCGACTTTGCTTCTTTTACCAGCGCGTCTTGCAATACCTTTAATGACAATCGTGCCATCATAGATTTCATGAATTTCTTCTTCAAATAATCTTTTTAAGAATCCAGGTGCGGCTCTTGTTACTTGAATACTACCTTTCTTTTCAGTAGAAACGTCGTCTAAATATAATTTAATTTGTTGACCAACGGTAAAAGTTTCATCACCAATCATCTCTTTACGGGTAAGATAGACATTGTTTTTACCAATATTAACCGTCACGGCTCTATCTTCAACTTTTTCTACGGTGCCAATTACGATTTCACCAATATGGTCTTTATAGGTATCATATAAAACGGCTTTCTCAGCATCGTTTAATCTTTGATGGAAAGCATTCTTAAATTGTTTAATAAAGATTTTACTTAACTCATCAATATCAATATTGTCATCATGAATTTCAATGTCTTGATCATAGTCAAGTTTCTTTTTAGGGAAGATTTCCTGGGCATCTTCTAAATCGATTTCTAACATATCATCTTCAACGTCTTTCTTAATCGTTTTGATTTGATAAAAATCAACGGTGCCTTTTTCTTCATCAAGAACAACCTTAACTTTTGGATCAGGTAAATCATCGGGCTGATTACCGCCGGTTAAGATACGGATATAAGCGCGTTCAAGTGCTTGGACCGTAATGTCTCTGATGGTTGATTGCTCAATGTTCTTGGCTGCGCCTAATTCTTCAGCAGCACTGATGAGTTTCTTTACATTAAACATAAATTTATCTCCTTTAAAATTTAATGGCTAAATGAGCTTTGTCGATATATTTGCGCTCAAGAATAATTTCCTTCTTGCGCGCTTTCTCTACTACTAACATCACTACATTATTACTATCGACTTTTAATAATGTACCCGTAATGTTATTTAATCCCTTGTAGGGATGAGAGAGATGAATGTCTAGATACTTATTTACATACTTATCAAGTTTAGTGGGTTTAATTTCTTTTTCCGCGCCTAGTGAAGAGATATCAAGAATGTATTTATCATCAATGATGTCACTTGCATCAAGTAGGGGAGAAATTAAATCCGAGAGCTTTACAATGTCATCTAAGGAAACATCTTCGTCTTTGTCCACAATGATTTTTAGATAATTTTCACCATTTTCTTTTTGGTAGTGGACATTAACGAGTTCATAACCTAGATTAGTTAGCTTCTTACTTAATAACTCGTAAACTTTCTCTTCTAAAGTATTCATCTTTGGCTCCTAAAAAATAAAGAGCGGCCGAGGCCACTCAAATACTTTTGATATAAGAGTTGCTAAATTTCTTTAGCATAATTTATCTTACTCAAAAATTAAAATTATGCAAGTTATTAGAAAAAACGATAAAATTTAAACTGGTTTAAAAGGAGATTTTTATGAAAAAATTAACAAAAATTTTACCAATTGCTTTGGCCTTTACTTTGATTGGTTGTAAAGGTAACCAAAGCGAAGAAATTGTTATTCCTGACATCACAGAATCAGGAACAGTTGTGATTCTAGCAACCGGTGGTACGATTGCAGGAAGCGGCGAAGAAGGAAAAGAAACTGGTTATGAACCAGGAACCATTTCGGTTGAGTCCTTAGTAGCGTCTGTTCCGGGGATTGAGGAGGTTGCTCCATTAGTTGCTGTTCAAGTATGTAACATTAATTCGGATGATATGACTTCTGAAATTTGGATTAAACTTGCAAGAACTATCAATCAAATTTCTGTCGATTACAAAGACGAAGTAGCTGGATTTGTGGTTTTACATGGTACCGATACAATGGAAGAAACCGCCTGCTTCCTTAATTTAACCGTTAATACCGATAAACCAGTTGTTATTACCGGTGCGATGCGCCCGGCTACCGCCATTAGTGCAGATGGGCCAATGAATTTATATCAATCAGTTGTTGTCGCCCATAGTGAGGAATCCATCGGTAAGGGCGTCCTCGGTGTTTTCTCCGATTCGATTTATTCCGCGCGGTCAATGCAAAAGGTTAGCACCTTCAACGTTACCGCCATTAGTGCCGGCCCAATGGGAGCCTTAGGTTTTGTTCGTAATAAAGAAGTCTTCTTCTACGAAGCTTCAACAAAATTACATACTTCTACTAGTGAATTTGCTCAAATATTTAGCAAGGACAATGAAATTACAAAATTACCAAAAGTAAATGTAGCGTATTTTAACGTTGATGCTGATGTCGAAATCATTAGAACATTAGGTAAATTTTATAATGGTTTAGTGATTGCTGGTGCAGGTGCTGGTGAATTCTCAGAAGCGTTCATCAAAGCAATTGATAGCATTAGTGGCAATTGTACTGTTGTTATCAGTTCAAGAGTTGATAATGGTGTAATTACGCAAGACTCGGTATTATGTAAAAACGCCATTGCAGCAAACGATTTACCACCGCATAAAGCTGCTATTCTTTTACGTCTAGCTTTACAATATAAAAATCAATTAAAGGATTACAACTTAGTTAAAATCTTTAGGAATTATTAATAATTTATGAAGAGGTTTTGGATTACTTCAGCATTAACTATCTTCTTTTTAACTAGTTGTGGTTCAACTCCTAGTGTAGTTAAAAAATATACCATTACTTGGAAAGATTGGGATGGGACTCTTTTAGCCACTAATGAAGTTGAAGAAAATCATACACCAGTTTATAAAGGCGATATTCCAACTCGCGAATCATCTGATGAAAATTACGATTATGTTTATAGTGGTTGGGATAAAGAGATTGCTAAAGCTACTGAAGATACAACATACACCGCTACTTATGATCATAATTTCCTATATGGTAGTTATCCGCAAAAACTTGTGCTCAATCCACAAATAGTAGAGGGCGAACCAGATGAGCATGGCTATCGCAAAGATGAACAAGGAAATTTATACTACAAATTTAAAGCTTCAAAAGATTACACTACCGATGACAATATAAAAATTAAAGAAGGCGATGAAAATTATTATTTGGTAAAACCAATTGAATGGAAAATACTTAAAGATGAGACTACAAAATTATTATGTACCACTTATCGGTTGTTAATTACTCAACCATATAAAAAAGAAGAGGCAGAAGCGACTGATAAAGAAAATGTGTATAGTACAAGCGACATTCGTGCATGGTTAAACGAAGATACCGCTAGTGCTGAGATTGGCGGATTCTATGGACGAATGAATGTACATTTATTCGATTCAAATTGGAACATAGAAAATACAGAAGTGATAAATAATGAAGATTCTACTTGTGATAAACCTAACCCATTCGCAGAAAATTCTCCTACCCATGATGATATTTTTGTTTTAAGCCGACAAGAACTAAGAGACCCTGAATATGGTTTCTTCAAAGAAGATAATGCTGATAAAGCACGCTTAGCGCTTACCACCGACTTCGCCCGTGCGAGTGGTGCGGCCTATAATAAAAATTATGGTCTATATTGGACAAGATCACCTTGTGGTGATATAGCGACATATTATGACACCACTGCCTACTCTGTAATGTCAGATGGTCATATTATTCAACACCTCATTACTGAAGGTAGCTATTGCGCTCGCCCGGCCATTAACTTTACTAAGAAACCTTCTTAATATTTAAATGCTATTTATTAACACTATTACTAGTGATTTTATCAATCGCTAAAGTTGAAGCATAAATAATTGGGACACTAATTGCTCCAGCAATTAATTGGGTTAACGAGAACAGTGCATACAAAACTTTAGTAGTAGCTTCATCTAGTTGATTTTTAAAGATTGGTTCAATAATCCATTTAGCCGATCCCCACATGAATAGGAATTTTAATACCGCACCTGATGCAATAAAAACAATAAAGATAATTGTCCATAACCATAATTTATTATTTTTATATTTAATATATAAGTCATGACCGAGTTTAGCTAAAAAGACCGAAATAAAATTACCAATAGCGATAATCGGAATGTTTAAGCCAAAAGTAATATAAGTTAATGCAGTCATCGGTGAAGCGAACGCTACTAAGATTGACATTACTGGAGTAATCACGCAAAAACCTAAACCCCACCAAATTCCTAAATTAATAGTAACAATTGCTAAAACCGCATTGATAACTGAACCAGATGCTTCGGCTGGGATAACATTCTTCAATAATTGCATGATGATAATAATCGCAAGCATAACACCAGCGGTTACAATCTTTTTAATTAATGTTGCGTTATTACTCATAACTTTTTGATTCCACGGAGCTTTGCGCTTTTACTTCTAGGATTGTTTTCTAATTCTTTTATATTAGGAATAATGACATCCTTATTTAATAAGGCATATTCAATTTTTGCCTTGGATGGTAGTTGATAATCATCATTACGATTACCAATAACTTTTGCGACTTTATTAAAAGCCTGTTTAACCATACGGTCCTCTAATGAATGGAAAGTTATAATGATTAATCGTCCATCTTTTTTTAAGGCCTTTAATGCTTTTGGAAGAACGAATGCTAATGAATTAAGTTCATCATTAACTGCAATTCGTAGTGCTTGGAAAGTTTGTTTTGCAGGATGACCCTTTTTATTTAATTCTTTATTAGATTTGCTCTTTTTAATAATATTAACTAACTCGAAAGTAGTCTCAATCGGTCGACTCTTAACAATATTATTAGCAATCTTAAAAGCATCTTTTTCTTCACCATAGTCACGTAAGATTTTAGTTAATTCATTTAACGAAAGAGAATTTACTAACTCTTTAGCAGTAACTTTATTATCTAAATCCATTCTCATATCTAGTGGAGCATCTACTTTATAAGAGAAGCCTCTACTAGGATCATCAAATTGCGGAGATGAAACTCCTAAATCAATTAAGATTCCATCGACTTTATCTTTAACGTATTTATCAAAATCGCAATAATTACTATGAATGATCTCATAGTTATGAGAAATCTTATCTAAGATTATTTTACTTTCCTTGATTGCATCTTTATCTAAATCAAAAGCTATTAATTTACCTGTGGTTAATCGCTTGAGTATTTCTTTACTATGTCCAGCACGACCTAAAGTAAAATCTAAATAAACACCACTAGGCTTAATATTTAATAATTTAATTGCTTCATCTTTTAAAACCGGAATATGATTCATACATCAAGATCTTTTAATTTATCAAAAGCTGGGTTATATTCCTCTTCTTTGTCTTTCTTTAAATCATCTTCACTTAAAACCCGATAACCCTCGCCTTCCTTTTTTAACTTCGCACCCTTTTTAGTTACGCGCGTAGGAATCTCTCCAACAATTAAATCTAAAATAATTGGATCAAGCACGACTGTATTTTCTTTGATGAAATAAGCATCAAGATTATTCTCATCCTCACTAATATCAATTGATTCAGTAAAGTCGAGCGGATAATCAACCGACTCTAAGGTATATGCACATTCAACTTGTGCAGTTCCTTTAATTTCTAGACTTACATTAATTAAATGATTGTCCGAGAAAATCGTTGCTTTAACATGGATGTTATTTAACGCTAAAAGCGGTTTTCTTACATCCTTAAAAGAAAGTGTTTCTTCTAACTCTTTTATTTCTTTAGGATTAAGTGCGCTTTTATTAAACTTCATATTAACGAATCGAAATGTTCTCCTTTAATAACGCGGCTTTAATCTTTTCAATCGTTTCATTTGTCTCTTGATCTTTAAGTGTGGCATCATCTTTACCTAGGGTAATTGTGACCGCGACCGATTTAGTATCTTTCATGTTTTCGTCTTTATAAATATCAAACACTTCAACATTCCTTACTAAGACACCACCATTCTTTTTAATAATCGTAATAACTTGTTCAGCTTTTACATCGTCTTTTACCACTAAGGCAAGGTCACGTGTAACACTAGGGAAACGAGAAATTGCTTTAAACTTTTCATTACCAGCAACAAGATTAAGTAGACTACTTAATTTAATTTCCATCACATAAACTTTGTGATTTTTAATGTTATAAGTTGGATAAGCACTTGGATGGAGCTCACCAAGATAACCAATTAATTCTTTACCTAGATATAAAGTTGCGCTTCTTCCTGGGTGAAGTTCAGTTCCACCTAAATCCCATTCTTTCAATAAATAGCGAGATTTGTTAATGCCAAGCATTGACATAATTGCCTCTAAATAACCTTTTAGAGAGTAGAAAGAATATGGAACCTTCATTAGTTCGCCTTGGAGTTTCTCTTCGCCAGTAAGGACGATTCCTAAATAAGTTTCTTTCTTATCGTTTACATTAATATCGCTTATTTCATAAATACCAAAATCTTTATTTTGATGTGCTAAATTGTAACTAACAACATCAAGTAAAGATGGAATAAGTGAGGGACGCACATATTCATGATCATCGGTCATAGGATTAATTAACTTGTATGGCTTATCTTTATTAAGATAGATAAATTCATTTGCGCGTTTTGCGTTCACTAAAACATAAGTAAGAACTTGGTATAGAGAGGTGCTTAAATATTTTTTAATTTCCTTCTCTTTTCTTTGCTTATTACTTAATACACCAGGAATTGTCGCTAAAGCGGGTAATTCATTTTTCACATCTTGATAACCTAAAATACGAACTACTTCTTCTGCTAAATCATTAATTCCATCAATATCAATTCTATGTTTAGGAGCAATTGCTACGAAGCTACTTTTCTTTACGTCTTGAATCGTAAAATGATCAAGCTTGAGTGTACTCATGATTTTGTTTAAATCATAGTTAGTGCCAAGGATAGCATTAATCTTCTTTGCCGAAACGGTAATTTTCTTTTCTTTATGATTAATTGTGTCATAGGTAATAATTTCACTAACGCTACTTGCGCCACAATATTTCTTAACTAAACTAGTAGCAAGATTCATGACATCCACATATTGACTATCGTTAATGCCATGCGTGTAACGAATCGAAGATTCACTGATTAAATTTAAATAAATTGAAGTACGACGAATTGCGGCATGGTTAAAGTTCGCGACTTCTATCACAATGTTTTTGGTTGATGAAGAATCACTACTCTCAATGCCACCCATAATTCCTGCTAAGCACATTGCACGATTATCGCTTGTAACTACTAAATCGCCTTTTCTAATTGGATAAGCATTCTTATCAAGGGCTTTAAATTCGCCTTCAATTTTATCTTTCACGATTAGTTCAGGTTTTGGTAATTTATCTAAATCATACATATGTACTGGTTGACCAGTTAATAGCATTACTAAATTACCAATATCAACAACGTTATTAATAGGACGAACGCCCATGGCAATTAAATGTTTCTTTAATTCAACCGGTGATTCTTTAACGGTAATGCCTTTAATTACACGCGCGGAGAACTGAGGGCATTTCTTAGTCTCGCTACCGACTTTAAAGTCAACAGGTTCACCATTAATTTTTTCAATTGGAATATCTTTTACTTCGCGATTAAATAAAGTACCAATTTCTTTTGCGACATTATATATCGATAATAAATCAGGACGATTTGCTAATAATTTAAGAGTGAGCACTGTATCGTCTAATCCTAAATGTTCTAGAACATTTTCATCGCCCACTACAAATTCATCACCTAGTTCGTGAATACCTGATAAATCAATTTCATCAACATATTTAGCATCAACACCTAATTCAAGTAATGAACAACACATCCCATTAGATTCCATACCATGAATCGTTGCAGCTTTAATTGTGCCGCCTGGAAGTTCAGCGCCAGGAAGAGCAACGATAACTTTTAAATCTTTGCGAACATTAGGCGCTCCACAAATAATTTGTTTCTCGCCATACTTACTTCCTAAATCCACTTTACATAGATGTAAGTGAGTGTCTTTAACTAATTCACATTCTTTAACATAACCAACCACTAAGTGATTCGCGCTACTTAATTTATTAATGCTTTCAACTTCAACTCCAGCTAATGTCATTCGTTTAGCGATGATTTCAGGAGTTAAATCATGAAGATCTACCAATTCATTAAGCCATTTATATGAAACTAACATAACTTATCTCCTTTTAAACTCATTTAAAAAACGAATATCGTTCGTGTAGAAACGACGAATATCATCAATGCCATATTTAAGAATAGCTACACGTTCAATGCCAATGCCAAAGGCAAAACCGCTATATTCTTTTGGATCATAACCATTTAATTTTAAAACGCGAGGATTAACAATACCTGCACCTAAAATCTCTAAATAGCCGGTTCCTTTACAAACTGGACAACCCTTGCCACCACACTTATCGCAACTAACATCTACTTCAACACTAGGTTCAGTAAATGGGAAATACGAACTTCTCATTCTAATTTCACGCTTTTCGCCAAATAGTTTCTTTACAAATGTTTCTAATGTTTTTTCTAAGTGACCGATATTAATGTTTTTATCAATTAATAAACCTTCAATTTGTCTAAATTGATGAGAGTGAATTAAATCATCGTCATCTCTTCTAAAACACTTACCCGGACAAATAATTCTTACTGGTCCACCGTTTGCTTCACTCATGGCATGGGCTTGTGCTGGAGAAGTGTGTGTTCTCATTAATAACGTTTTATCGATATAAAATGTATCTTGCATTTCTCTAGCGGGATGATCCTTAGGAATATTCATTAATTCAAAATTAAAATGGTCCGTTTCAACATCGCTACCTTCATAGACGCTATAACCCATACCTAAGAAAATATTAATAATTTCATCTTCTACTAAATAAAGCGGGTTAATGCCAATGTTTTTAATTCCAGCACCCGGAAGAGAAATATCAATCGTTTCGCGTTTTAATTTTAAATTAAGATTATATGCTTTAATGTCATTAAACTTTTGCGAAAAAGCATTAGAGATTGCGTTTCTAGTATCGTTAATTTTTTGCCCTAATGATTTTCTTTCATCTTCTTTTAAGTCTTTAAGCGAACCCATCTTTTGGTTAATTTCGCTTTTCTTACTTAAAAAGAGATTACGCACATTAGTGAGCTCTAACTCATCTTTAGCATCTTTAATGGCTTTAAGTGCTTTTTCTTTTAGTTCTTCTAAATCCATAAGTTCCTCCTAAAAAATAAAAAGGATGTAAATACCGTAAGGAACGAATTACCGCGGTACCATCCTTATTCGCTAGTGGCGCACTTAATTTACTTAGCGTTAACTCCGCCTTAAGGGACTCAAAGGTGAATTCATCGATTATTTATTAGACTATTTCCACTACCTAGTCTTCACTATCATAAATAATTGAGTCGACTACTACTTCTTCTCTCTGTCCAAGTTTATTATATAACAAATTAAAAACGATAAGAAATATATTGAATTAAGCATTAGACACTGCAGTTATCAATAACTGTCAATATACTTTCTTATTCGGCTTAAAACCAGATGACATCGACCAAGTAAAGACTATGTACTCAAAGAGTACAGTCGGAGCATTAACTGAAGAAGAAATCGACTTCCTCTCGATGGCAGGACAAGGTGATGCTCTATTAATGGTGAACGCTACTACCCGTATCTCCTTCCATGTATCCTTAAAGGATATAGAAAAAGAAGAATCACTAATTTTACATAAAGACACTTAATCATATATAATCTAAGGCATGAAGAAAATATTATTTATTTTACCTATCGTCTCTTGCCTTATCGGTTGTGGTAATTCTAATGTAGTTGCAGATACGGTTGTTTTAGGAAACATTTATACCGCTGAAAAGGAAAACAATGGACTAGCAGAGGCTTTTGCGGTAAAAAACGGAAAATTTATTTATGTGGGTGATAAATCTGGTGTTACAAAATATATAAAAGAAGGAACCACTAATGTCATTAATAAGGAAAACGGTTTAGTTATTCCTGGCGCTACTGAAGGACATGGTCACTTCTTAGGAATTGATTCAGTCGTCAAAAAATTGCCTTGTCATAATCAAGACTATCAATATATCAAAGAATATCTTAAAGGCAAAACACTTCCGTTCCATATTTCCTGGGGTCTTGATTACGAGGCCTATATGGCACAGGAAGGGGGATGGAGCCCAAAAATGAACTACGCCAAAGATTTAGATGAAGTAGCTAAAGATTATCCAGTCGTTTGTATTGACAATAGCGGTCATCAAGCTTTATGTAATGGATATGCGCTTAAAAAAGCCGGCCTAATAGATGACGACTATAAAAAGATAAAAGATGTACGAGGCGGATTAGTTCTATTTAATGAGAATGATGAAATAAGTGGTTGGGTATGTGATGAATTAGTCATGTATGTTATAAGAGAAAACATTGACTTCTCCTCGTATGGCGATGAATTCTTTATGGATTCAACTAAAAACGCAATCGATGAACTACATAGTAGAGGATTTACTAATTACTTAGAAGCCTATATCAACGTCTTTACCGAAGATGGATTCCATAAAGCCATGAATTTACTCGATAAGAAAAATGAATTAACGTGTAACATCGCATCTTATTCAACCGTTCGTTCCTTTGAAGACAAAGAATATGAAACTAAAATGGAGAAAATTAAATTATTAGCGGATCAATATAAGAGTAAACATTTTGATCCACACAACGTTAAATTATTCGCGGATGGAGTGGTTGAAGCGTTTACGGGTTGGATGTTTAATGAATATCCACTTAATTGGTTAATTGATAAAGGTGACCATGGTAACATCATTTGGAGTCCAGAAGAATTAGCTAAACTAGTTTTAAAAGCTAATGAGTTAGGTTTAAATGTCCACACTCATACCTTCGGTGATGCTGCTTGTCACTATACGATTGATGCTTATATTGAAGCAGAAAAGCAATTAGGGAAACATTTTAACAATTCGTTAGCGCACGTTAAGAACATTCAAGATAGCGATATTTCTCGTGTGGCTATACACGATATTGGTGTGGTATCCAATATGATTTGGCATTCAGTTCCAATCGAGGAGGGCGCGGGTTATGACGATGAGTTTGAATTTATGGAATCTTTATACCCTGAAGGAGCGTACGCCTCTGGTTATCCGATGAAATCGTTCGTAAATAAAGGCGCACTTATTTCTAGTTCAACCGATGCTCCGTGTGGAGAAAAGGTTAAAGGTAACATTCAAAATATTATTGAAGTTTCTACCACTGGGATTGATCCAGAATTTAACGGAAGATCTTTTAATCCTAATGAATTATTAACTGTAAAAGAAGCGCTTGATTGTCTAACCATAAATGGTGCTAAACAATTAGGAATCGATGATAAATGCGGTTCAATTAAAGTTAATAAAAATGCTGACTTTGTTATTTTAGATAAGAACTTCTTAAACTATACCGAACTTAAAGATTTAAGAACTATCCATGAAGCAAAAATCGATAA
>JAKSUZ010000050.1 GCA_024408505.1 Bacilli bacterium
CCCCAAACCCCAAACCCCAAACCCCAAACCCCTGATTTTAAATTATGTATTAATTATCATAAATTAATTAATTAATTTTTAATTAAATTTTTTATAAATGGTTTTCGTAAAGGTAGCTAAGAACAAAGCATACTTCATGAGATATTAGACCAAATACAGAAGAAGAAGAGAGTTTAAGACAAATTACTACAAGAGAAAGAACTTAATAATGGAAGACTTGAATATGTATGTAACCCCTAAATACAGATTAATAGCCAGAATAACCAACAATAAGATAATAGCATAGATAGCTTATTAGACAATATAAGGTGATAAAATCATCTGCTAAGCTAACAGTAAAGAATTAGAATAATTCGGATTAAAGAACGCCTTTTCATCATATCCTGCTGCTTACGCCACTGGCTTATTATTAGCTAGAAGATTATTGAAATAATTCAAGATGGACACCATATATAAGGGAGCCAAAAAAATCAGCGGAGAAAATTACGATGTCACTGCTGAAGAAAATGACGAGAGAAGACCATTCAAAGCTGTTTTGGATATCGGCTTAGTCAGACCAACCATTGGTAACAGAGTGTTCGCTGTTATGAAGGGCGCTGCTGACGGTGGATTGAACATTCCACACAGCGAAGGAAAGTTCCCAGGCTTCGAAAAAGGCGAAAAAGGAGGCAAAGACGAATACGATGCTGAAACACACGGCGAAAGAATCTTCGGTGCCCACATCGACGAATACATGGAAAAACTAAAGAAAGAAGACGAAGAAAAATACAACAAGCAATTCTCATTATGGATCAAAAACTTAAAGGAATCAGGCAAAAAATCAGTTAAAGACCTCTTCGCCTCTATCTTCGAATAAATCAAGAAGAATCCAGACCATAAGAAGAAATAATACAAGAAGACTGAAGTCAAGAGAGATCCAAAGGATAAGAATATCATCGTCTCTGCTAAAAAACCATACAGAAATGATGTCAGACTCACCCTCAAAGAAAGAAAGGCTAAAATCTAAAAGAAGAAAGCTGCTCTTCTCAAATAAAAGAAATAATTAGAAAAATAATGATTCACTTTTTTATTTTTTATGGATCTTATTTAATCCCCTTATTTAATATAGTTTATAGTTATTATTAGGGGTTTGGGGTTTGGGGTTTGGGGTTTGGGG
>JAKSUZ010000051.1 GCA_024408505.1 Bacilli bacterium
CCCCAAACCCCAAACCCCAAACCCCAAACCCCTAATTTATATATTTTATTTTATCCACAAATTATTAACATTAATATTACACATTAAAAATAATAAATACCTGAATGTAAAGACCATTAGTTACTGTATTCAATTACAAAGACAAGAGCAAAGTCAAGGAAGTAAGATTACCAGGAGTATTCAATGCCCCAATCAGAGATGATATCGTATAATTCGTCCATGACTAATTAAGAAGAAACACTTAATAAGCTCACGGTGTTGATCCAAGAGCTGGTATGAAACATTCAGCTGAATCCTGGGGTACAGGTAGAGCTATGGCTAGAGTACCAAGAGTATCCGGAAGTGGTTCTCACAGAACTGGCTAAGGTGCTTTTGCTAACTCAACCAGAAAAGGTAGAATGGCCTTCCCATTAAAGACATACAGAAGATGGCATAGAAAAGTTAATCTAAAGTTAAAGACTGCTGCTATTGCCAGTGCTTTAGCCTCTACTGGTGTTGCTTAATTAATCGAAGCCAGAGGTTATGACTTATCTAAAATCCCATAAACCCCCTTAGTCGTATCTTCTGATATTGCTTAAATCTCTAAGACTAAGAACTTCGCTTAAGTATTAAAATAATTCTACAACTAAGATAAAAAAGTATTATTCGTAATAACTGAAAATGAAAAGAACTTAGTAAAGGCCATGAAGAACTTAAAGAATGTTGACTATTGTTATGCTAATAGATTAAATATCTTAGTATTAGCTCCAGGCGGATAATTAGGTAGATTAACTATCTATACTGAAGAAGCTTTAAAGGAATTAGCTTTATAATATGGTACTAACTTCGCTGGAATTAAGAAGAGAAATTACATAATAAACAAAGGTGAAGTAATGAACCCAGATATAAACTCTATAATCAACTCTGATAATGTATAAAAAGTATTAAATGAAAAGAAAGGAAATTAAGTTATCCACAACAAATAAAAGAAGAACCCATTAAAGAATAAGGCTTTAATGAAGAAGTTAAACCCATTCTAAGAATAAAAATCAAAGTAAAAGATTGAAAAGATAAAGAAAGACAAGAAATAAAGAAAGGCTTTCACCAAGAAACACGGTGAATAAATAAAGAAATTCA
>JAKSUZ010000052.1 GCA_024408505.1 Bacilli bacterium
AAATATGTGTAAAATAATAAAAAAAACAAAATAAATATTATGTTTTAATAAAATAATTATTTTTATATTTATAAAATATAAATATCTGAAATAAAATTAATTATTATATAAAATGAACAAATTCATCCTCATTGCTACCATCGCTTTAGTAGCCTGCTTAGATGACGAAGTTGCTTTCCAAAGTTTCCAAAGATTCGTCGCTAAATTCGGTAAAAGATATGCTTCAATGGAAGAATATCTTGCTAGATTCCAAGTTTTCAAACTTAATTTACAAACTGTCTTAGCTGATGACTCCAAAAAAACCTATAAAACTGGTATCACTAAATTCTCTGACTTAACTTATCAAGAATTCGCCAAAACTTATTTGAACTTAAACTTCAATGCCTTCGCTTTAGTTAACATGTCTCCAGCTCATGCTACTGCTAGAAATGATGATGCTCCAGAATACTTCGATTGGAGAGAAAAAGGTAGAGTTTCCGCTGTTAAAGATCAAGCTTCATGCGGTTCATGCTGGGCTTTCTCTACTGTTGGTAACTTAGAAGGTCTCTATTATGCTGCAAAAGGAGTTATGAAAACTTTCTCTGAACAATTATTAGTTGATTGTGATACTGAAGATTCTGGTTGCAATGGTGGTTTAATGGAATTAACTTTCGATTGGCTTAAATCTAACGGAGGATTCATGACTGATGCTGATTATCCTTATACTGGATACAAAGGATCCTGCAAACAAGATAAATCTAAATTCGTTGATATGAAAGTTACTGGTTATGTTAAATTAGGTGACTCCTCCTCTACTTGGTCTCCAGTTGACGAAGTTGAAGTTAGAGATTTCTTATTAGAAACTGGTCCATTAGCTATTGCTCTTAATGCCAATCCTTTACAAACCTATACTGGTGGTATCTTAGACTTAAACTCTTCTAGATGCTCCCCAAGTGGTATGAACCATGCTGTTACTTTAGTTGGTTATGGTTATGACAAAGCCACTAATCTTGACTACTGGATTGTTAAAAACTCATGGGGTAAAAGCTGGGGAGAAGATGGTTACTTCAGAATCTCCAGAGGTAAAGGTACTTGCGGTATCAACCAATACATTAC
>JAKSUZ010000053.1 GCA_024408505.1 Bacilli bacterium
TTATATTTATGTTTAAGTTCTCTAAATGGATAGAAGTTATAGTTAATCGTTTGATAGATCTTTTCTTTGCTCTTCTTGATGAAGTTAGAAATACTATCATTCGCACAATCGATGAGAATTGGTAAGGTATTAACAAACATACCGATGCTGTTCATTGCATCAAGTCGGTCACGACCATTTTCAATCATCGCTAAATAAGACTTAGAGGCATTCGTAAAGCGCGAAAGAGTATACGCGAAGACAGACGTAAAGAGAACGTTCTTCGTGATTTCGTGTTTCTTAATAAATTCGTTAATCTTATTTTGATCAACTTTAAGTTTAAGTGAATTGAAACTAGGTTTATTAACTCCAATATCAGAAATTACTTCAACGATGTTCTCGTTATCCACGAATTCTTTTTCGTAGAAAAGTTCTGCTTCTTTATATAATTTAGTCTTTTTAATTTCACTAGAGAAACTACTCGCTTTAAGGAAGGTCGTGTCTTTACTTACTTCTTTCTTATTAAGAATATCTAATAGGTGGTTAGAGAAAACCATCGTAGATAATCCATCAAAGATCATATGATGGAAGACCGCGTATAAGCTCTTATCTTCTTTATTAAATAAGAAACGAGAGAGTTCTTGATTAATATCAAAACTACTAGTTAAGAATTTAATTAGTCCTTCTCTATTTATTTTATTAACGACCTTAACAAGTGGTTTCTTACCGATTTTAATAAATGGAGTGTCCGAGGAATTATCAATATAACCTTTTAATATTGGATGAACATCCACGATTTTATCTAAAGCCTTAGTAATATCATTAAGTGAATACTTATCTAGTTTCATCTTTAAAGGAATTAGATAAGATTCCTTCTTTTGATGCATCACAATATCTAAATAGATATTTAGTTGAGGTTCACTTAAAGGCGCGCCTGAAGTAAGAGTATATTGATCAAGATTAAGGTTAAGTGCTTTCGTGCCTAAAAGCTTCTCTGCGATTAGTTTAGGAGTTTTTAAGTTCGTAATATCCGCTGCGGTGATTGGATAATCTTTTAAGATTGAAAGTAATCTAATCGCGCCTAAAGAATCTCC
>JAKSUZ010000006.1 GCA_024408505.1 Bacilli bacterium
AAGTTGATGGTGTTATCGATGTGACGGTTCAAACTATTCAAGTTAATGGTAATAATGAACTTGTTGCCTATGTTGCGACTAAAGACAAAGCCATTAAAGATAAAGTTATTAAATATGTCGCGAGCCATAAGCCCGCTTATATGGTTCCTAGCCACGTGATGGTTTTAGATAAGATTCCGCTTAACGTTAATGGCAAAGTTGATAAACGTGCGTTACCGAAAGTAGATGTCAGTAGTAAGAAAGTTAGCTATGTTGCTCCAACTAATGATGTTGAAAAGACTATTTGTGATGCCTTCGCGAAAGTCTTTAATTTAAAACAAGTTGGTGTGAATGATGATTTTAATTTACTTGGTGGTGACTCCATAAAAGCTATTCGTTTAGTAAGTGTTTTAAATAGTCAACATTTAATAGTCGAAGCGAACCAAATTCTTTCTTTGCGTACTCCGAAAGCTATTAGTAGCGCAATTAGCCAGAAAGAAATGAAAATTTATGATCCGGTTGTAGGAGAAATCGGTTTATCGCCAATTCAAGAATACTTCTTTAATAGCGTTACTGATAAGGATAATTACAAACAATTTTACGTTGTTGAGGCCGCTGAGCCACTTGACTTAGATCGCTTGCAAAAGGCATTCAATCAATTAACTAATCTTCAAGATCAGCTGCGTGCAAGTTACGTTAATCATCAACAAATTATCCGTCCGCTTAATACGGTTGTAAGTAAAATTACAGCAATAACGACTAAAGAAAATATTCAAAAAGCAATTATTCATGAAATCGATAAGTCAATTGCTTCACTTAGCTTAAAAAATAACCATCTTATTGATATTAAATTAATTAATAATCGCTATCTTGTTTTGACTATTCACCATTTAATTATTGACGGTGTTTCGTGGTCAATCTTACTCGATAATCTTACTTTATTATACGAAGGAAAAGAATTTACGCGTCCTTATCCTTATTCTTCCTTTATTAAAGACATTAGAAAGTATAGTAGTGGTATTTCTCAAAGCACAATTGAAAAATATCAATCGATTAATGATTTAGTAGATGAAGAAGCTATTAAAGGAAGTCCAATCGCGATTGCTGACCATTTTAAATCTTCGTTTGTCTCCAATAATCCGTATGAATTGTCGGAAAATGATTATCTTTTATTGGCAATCGCTCGCGCCTATAAGAAAACGTATGGTCGTGATATTATCTGTGGAATGGAATCGCATGGCCGAGATGAAACGTTAACAGATGTTAATCAAACGATTGGCTGGTGTACCGCAATTTATCCGTCATTATTTGAAGTATCTACAAAGAATTCTCATTTTGATTTAATTAATGATTTATGTGCGATTAAAAAGGCAACAGTAAATAACGCACACTTAGGGATTGATTATTTAGTTTCGTGTTACTATTTAAAACAACTTAAATTTAAACATTCACCAGTTACCTTTAATTTCTTAAGCGACGAATTTTCTTATAACAATCATTTATTTAGAACATTATCACTAGATAATGATAAAGAAATTGCGCAGCGAATGAATGTAGCGGAAACCATTTATGGCTTGACGCTTAATATTAGCAAATCGCATAATGAATATATTATTACGGGCACTTGTCCTAAGCACACATACTTAAGCGACAAATATCAATCCTTTATCGCTAATCTTAAATTAGAAGCAAAAAATATTGCAACAGCTTTAAATAGTAAAACTTATGTATATCCACTTTATGAAGAGCCTCTTGGCGTTTATCTTGATGAGAAGGTTAATAATAAAGGAACATCGTATTCGTGCTTTGGCTATGTAAAATTTGAACAAAAAATATCACTTGATACGGCTAAAGCAAAAATCTCTCAACTTCTTGACTTCCATCCGGTTTTAAAAACACGAATTCTTGATGT
Organism: Bacilli bacterium; assembly: GCA_024408505.1. Taxonomy (GTDB): domain Bacteria; phylum Bacillota_I; class Bacilli_A; order RFN20; family CAG-826; genus UB1719. The sequence goes on from JAKSUZ010000006.1 coordinate 1,892, forward strand.
TAATGGCCTACCTTATGGTTTAACTGATGGCGAAGTGGGAATTAATGTTCTTAATAAAAACTTTGCCGAAATCGATTTAAATGATTTAGTGTTGCCGTTCAATTTTGCTAAATCGTTATCTCGTTTCTTCATTATCCAATCGAAAAATAATACTTATCTCGCTTATGATATGCATCATATGATAAGCGATGCTTCCTCACGCTTCTTAATTAATAAAGAATTAACAGGCGAAATTACTAAAAAGATTGATTTGGGCTTTATGAAAAAAGCTTATGCAAACTTAAAACGTGATTATCAAGATTTATTAAAATTAGCAAAAGAATTCTACGAAAGAGACTTTGTTGATAGCGGGAATATTATTGAATTAATTGATGACATAAATAATGATTATGGTGGTCTTGCAAGCGTTTATCTTGGTGATATTAAGGAAAAACTGATCGCATTAGCGAATCGTCTTTCAATTACACCAAATAATATATTAACAAGCGCTTTTGCTTATACTCTATCTCGATTTATCAATAATGATAAAGTCTATTTCACTTTTACAAATCATGGTCGTGATTTAGATGGTTTAGATGCCGCGCTTGGTATGTATGTCAAAACTATTCCAATTGTTTTGAATACAAATAATAAATCAGTGGATGATTATCTAAAAGGATCTTCAAAGCACATTTTAGATGCAATGAAGCATAGCGTTTTCCCATTCCGCTTAGTTGCAAGTGAATATCACCTTAAGAAAAATGTTTCGTTTGAATATAATACGAATCTAAATGATGTGACTGGTGTCAGTGAATCGATTTATTATAAACCAGATAAAGAAAAGCACATTTCTCATGTATCGCATTTATTAGGCGTTATCAATGATTATCAAAATGGTTATGTATTAAGCATCGAGCATTCTAGTAGATACACAAAAAATACCATAATTCGTTTCCTAAAAACATATCAAAAAATTATTATTGGCTTATTAAATAATAAAGAATTAAAGGACATCAACTACACTCTTGATGAAGATCTTAGTGTCTTTAATAAAATTAATGCGACTTCAACTAAACTTGTTTATCACGATATTTTAGAAGCCTTTAATAATTCGCTTAAGAAATACCCAAATAACACATTAGTAACTTATCTTGATAATAAATATACCTATAAAGAAGGCGCGAAATGGATTAATAATCTTACTAATAAACTAAATAACATTCCTCAAGGTAGTAATATAGCTATCTTAACTCATCGTTCTCACTATTATTTATTAACAGCCCTTGCGGTTCTTAATCATGGTTCTACTTATGTTCCAATTGATGATACTTATCCTGATGAACGAATTAAGTTTATGCTTAAAGATAGTGGGGCGAAATGTGTCTTAGTTACTAGCGAAATGGTTTCTCGCATTAAGACATTGACTGATATCCCGTTTGTTAATGTGAGTGATATTAGGGCAATTGGAGAACTTAAGCCTCTTAAGATAAACACTAACGAAGATAGCGTGGCCATAATTTTATATACCTCTGGCACAACGGGAACACCTAAGGGTTCTTTAATTACTCGTAGAGCCATTCTTAATCTCGCTGAATGGTATGTTCATGATACGAAATTAACAAATCATGATATTTATTCAATGTATGTATCATATGTTTTTGATATGCATACTTTAGGATTCTATACGCCTTTAATTGTCGGCGCATCGTTAGATATTGTACCGTTCAATGTTCGCTTAAATCTTAATGATCTTAATAAACATTTTAATAAAGTTGGTGGCACTCATACATATATGACCGCTCAAGTAGGTAAATTATATGCGGAAGGCGGATATAAAACACCAATTAAACTTCTTTGTTTTGGCGGTATGAAGCTTGGCGAACTTCACGCGCCTAATTCAATTGGAGCGTTTGAATCATATGGTCCAACTGAAAACTTAGCGATTACGACTTCAATCTTTGCAAATAAACGAATTCATCATTCATCTATTGGTAACTTCATTCATAACGTTAAAGGATATATCTTAGATCATGAACACCGTTTAGTGCCTTATGGCGCGATGGGTGAACTCTACCTATCCGGTTATCAACTCGCGAAAGGATATCTTAATCGAAAGAAAGAAAACGAAGCGGCTTTCTTTAAAAATCCATTTACTAACGAAAAAGGATACGAAGTCTTATATAAGACAGGTGATATTGTTAGACTCTTACCTGATCATACCTTAGGGATTATTGGTCGCGTTGACTCTCAAGTCAAGATTCGGGGTAACCGCGTAGAATTAGGTGAAGTAGAAACATGTATTAAACAAGTTGATGGTGTTATCGATGTGACGGTTCAAACTATTCAAGTTAATGGTAATAATGAACTTGTTGCCTATGTTGCGACTAAAGACAAAGCCATTAAAGATAAAGTTATTAAATATGTCGCGAGCCATAAGCCCGCTTATATGGTTCCTAGCCACGTGATGGTTTTAGATAAGATTCCGCTTAACGTTAATGGCAAAGTTGATAAACGTGCGTTACCGAAAGTAGATGTCAGTAGTAAGAAAGTTAGCTATGTTGCTCCAACTAATGATGTTGAAAAGACTATTTGTGATGCCTTCGCGAAAGTCTTTAATTTAAAACAAGTTGGTGTGAATGATGATTTCCTTAGTCTAGGTGGTGATTCACTTACCGCAATTCGTCTATTAGCGTTCTTAAAAGATTATCAATTAACCGCTGCGGATATTACTAACTTAAAAACTCCAAGACTCATTAGTGAGAAGATTTCGGGTAGTAAGTCATTAAGTCTTGATTTAAATAAATATAGTCTCGTAACTGGTGCGCCTTTAAGTGAACAACAACTTAATATTTATCTTGATATTGTAATGAATAAGAAGGTAGATGCCTATCTTATTCCGCTGGTAACAAATTTAGAAAAATATTCATCTAATGATGTTATTAAAGCTTTAGATAAAATGTTTGAAATTCACCCTATTCTGAAAGGATATGTTGATAATAAAAATGACACTCCTTTTATTAAAATAGGTAAAAAACCAAACACGAAAGTTGTCGACAATAACACAAAAATCGATTTAACTAAATTCTTATCGACACCATTTGACATTTATCACGAATTATCTCGTTTCTTATATTGCAAAGAGAACAAAACTTTATATGCCGTGTTCCATCATATGATTTTTGATGGTCTATCAACCTTAGTGTTCTCTAATCACCTCTTAGCGATCCTTAATAAAAAGGAAGTTGAACCTGATCTTGCTTTCTTAAAAGCCAGTGCCTTTAGTCAAGAAATTAAGAAAACAAATTTATACCAAGAAGCCGAAATATTCTATGAAAAAGAATTCGTTGATAGTGAAAAGATTGTGGAGCCTCTCCCGGATATTGGTGAACATCAACCAAGTTATACTTCTTTAAAATTAAAAGTTGATCAAAAGCGCATTGATAGTTTTATTAAACGACACGAAATTACCAAGAACGTGCTCTTTACTAGTGTCTTTGCCTATACGCTTTCACGCTTTACTAATACCAATGATGCTTATTTCACAATGATTGAAAACGGGCGAAGTCGTCTTGATGCGCGTGAGGCGATTGGAATGTTTGTCAATACCTTACCTTTACTTATTGATTGCTCGAATGATTCAATTGCTAACTTTATTAAGAAGAGTAAAGAAAAGATTTATCAAACCATTAACTATAATTTCTATCCGTTTAGATTATTAAATAATAAATATCGAATAAGCGCGAACGTTCTCTTTCAATATCAGCCCGGTGTTAAGCAAACCAAATCGATGAACGATAAGGGATTTATTGGTAAAGATGATTTAGCCAATCGTAATGATTTTAACGCTGAACTTTCGTTCGTTCTATCTAGTTCTGATACTGATAATTATCTTGATGTGATTGCGGGCAAAAAATACGCATCTTCAACTATCAAAAAAATTCTCTTAACCTATGAGCGGATTCTTTGCGAATTTTTGATTAAGGATAATTTAAAAGATATTAATTATACACTTGCTGAAGATATTAAAGTTATTGATGGAATCAATTCAACAAGAACCAAGCTTAAATATCACGATATTTTAGAAGCTTTTAACAATTCTTTGAAAAAGCATCCTAACCATATATTAGTAAGTTATTTTAATGAAAAATATACTTATGCTGAGGGCGCAAAATGGATTAATAAATTAGATGATATCTTTATTAGCAAAAAGATAAAACGCTACTCCCATATTGCTGTCTTCCCGCATCGTAGCCACTATTATCAATTAGGAGCATTAGCGGTGGAAAATTATAATTCTGCTTATGTACCAATTGATGAAGCGTACCCAAACGACCGTATTAAATTTATGATTACGGATACAGCAGCCAGCGCCATCTTGGTTACTAATCAAACATTAGACCGTGCGAAAGAAATAATTAAAGATTTTAAAGTTAAACCATTAATTATCAATATGAGCGAAGTAATAATCACTAACCAAGATAAAGTTAAACCATTAACTGCAAAAATTGATCATCAGGATGTTGCTTGTATTCTTTATACTTCTGGTACAACTGGGATTCCAAAAGGAGCGTTAATTCTTCATAAAGGAATTATCAATACCGCACAACGCTATGCTACCCAAGTTGCTAATTTATGTGATACGGATAAAGTCACTCTTTATGCCTCAGTTGGTTTTGATGTTCATATGGAAGCTCTCCATTCACCAATTTTTGCCGGCGCTACCTTAGACATCACACCTACTAATGTGCGTTTAGATCCAATTGCGTTACTTAAACATTTTGAAACTCACCATGTTACACATGTCCACTTACCGACCTCTTTAACTAAAATTTTAATTAATCACGAAATTCCATCTTGTATGAAACAAATGGTTACTGGTGGTGCACCGTTAGGAAAAGTAAATACCAATCTTCCTTGCGATTTTAAAGATGTGTATGGACCAACAGAAGCAACAATTAACGTTGCCGCTATTCGCGTGAAGGATAAAATTGATCCGACTAGTGTAGGTAAACCATTAATGAATTCTCGTTGTTATATCCTTGATAAGGAACATCGCTTAACCCCGTTTGGTGGTGTGGGTGATTTATATCTATGTGGTTACCAAGTATGCAAAGGTTACCTTAATCGCGATAAGGAAAATAAAGAAGCGTTCTTTAAGAACCCTTTCACTAATGAAGAGGGCTACGAAAGAATATATCGTTCAGGTGACGTTGCGCGTTATTTACCTGATGGAACGATTGCCTACCTTGGTCGGAAAGACTCACAAGTAAAGATTCGTGGTAATCGCGTTGAATTAGGCGAAATTGAAGTTACAATTAGAAAAATTAAAGAGGTAAAAGATGTTACTGTTCAAGTCATTGTTAATGATGGTAACAAAGAACTTGTCGCGTATGTCGTTTCTTCAAATAAAGATATTAAAAATATCATTATTAATTACGTTAGAAATAACCAACCTGAATATATGGTTCCTAGCCACGTGATGGTTTTAGATAAGATTCCGCTTAACGTTAATGGCAAAGTTGATAAACGTGCGTTACCGAAAGTAGATGTCAGTAGTAAGAAAGTTAGCTATGTTGCTCCAACTAATGATGTTGAAAAGACTATTTGTGATGCCTTCGCGAAAGTCTTTAATTTAAAACAAGTTGGTGTGAATGATGATTTCCTTAGTCTAGGTGGTGATTCACTTACCGCAATTCGTCTATTAGCGTTCTTAAAAGATTATCAATTAACCGCTGCGGATATTACTAACTTAAAAACTCCAAGACTCATTAGTGAGAAGATTTCGGGTAGTAAGTCATTAAGTCTTGATTTAAATAAATATAGTCTTGTAACTGGTGCGCCTTTAAGCGAACAGCAACTTAATATTTATCTTGATATTGTAATGAATAAGAAGGTTGAATCCTATCTTAACCCACTTGTTTTTAAATATGATAAATATACATCGAATGATATCAAGAATGCTCTAACTAAATTGTTTAAGTGTCATCCGATTTTAACTGGTTACATTGAAAATGATTCTGATAATAATCCTTATTTAAAAATCGGCCATACACCTATGATTGAGGTTCTAAAGGATTTAAGGAAAAATGATATTAATAGTTATATCGCTGAGCCTTTTAACATTCATAAATCATTATCACGTTTCCTTATTGATGAGAATAGCAAAACTTTATATGCGGTGTTCCATCATATAATTTTTGATGCTTTATCTCGTGCTGTTTTTAGAAATCACCTCTTAGCGATCCTTAATAAAAAGGAAGTTGAACCTGATCTTGCTTTCTTAAAAGCCAGTGCCTTTAGTCAAGAAATTAAGAAAACAAATTTATACCAAGAAGCCGAAATATTCTATGAAAAAGAATTCGTTGATAGTGAAAAGATTGTGGAGCCTCTCCCGGATATTGGTGAACATCAACCAAGTTATACTTCTTTAAAATTAAAAGTTGATCAAAAGCGCATTGATAGTTTTATTAAACGACACGAAATTACCAAGAACGTGCTCTTTACTAGTGTCTTTGCCTATACGCTTTCACGCTTTACTAATACCAATGATGCTTATTTCACAATGATTGAAAACGGGCGAAGTCGTCTTGATGCGCGTGAGGCGATTGGAATGTTTGTCAATACCTTACCTTTACTTATTGATTGCTCGAATGATTCAATTGCTAACTTTATTAAGAAGAGTAAAGAAAAGATTTATCAAACCATTAACTATAATTTCTATCCGTTTAGATTACTTAAGAATAAATATAATTTATCCGCGAATATTGATTTCCAATATCAACCAAATAACTTTAGTAGTCATCTGGATACGAACGCGCATAATTTACTTTATCGTGATAACTTAAAGAAACGAACCGATTTAATTAGTGATTTAGCGATTGTTGCTACCGATAACGAAATTAATATTGTTAGTAGCAAAAAATATGCCCAATCGACCATTAAAAAGATGTTATCTACCTATGAGCAGATTCTTAACGAGATTTTAGTGAAGAATTCTTTAGCGGATATCAATTATACTCTTAATGAAGATCTTAGTGTCTTTAATAAAATTAATGCGACCTCAACTAAACTCGTTTATCACGATATCTTAGAAGCCTTTAATCATTCACTTAAGAAATATCCGAATAATACTTTAGTGAGTTACCTCGATACTAAATATACATATTCTGAAGGCGCGAAATGGATTAATAATCTTACTAATAAACTAAATAACGTTCCTAAGAAGAGCAATATCGCAATCCTTACTCATAGATCCCACTTCTATCTATTAACGGCCTTAAGCGTTTTAAATCATGGTTCCGCCTATGTTCCAATTGATGATACTTATCCGGATGAAAGAATTAAGTTCATGCTTAAAGATAGTAATGCGAAAGTAGTGTTAGTCACAGATGAAACCATTAACCGTGTTAAGAAACTTACTAATATTCCTGTTATTAATGTAAGTGATATTAAATCATCAGGAACACTGAAACCGTTAAAGACTAACAATAAAGATGATTTAGCCGCGGTCATTTTATATACCTCAGGGACAACCGGAACACCAAAAGGTACGATTTTGCCTCGGAAAGCGATTTTGAATTTAGCGGAATGGTGCGCGCACTTCACCTCTTTAACTAAAACTGATGTATTCGCGTTATATGTTTCAATTGGTTTTGACGTCCATATTGGTTCGCTTTATTCCCCTTTATTAACCGGGGCAAGTTTAAACGTTATTCCTACGGATATCCGTCTTGATCCAAACCAGCTTATTAATTATTTTAACCAATATCATATTAGCCATGTCTTCTCGGTTACCGCTTTAACCAGAATCCTTCTTGATAATCAACTACCAAAAGAATTGCGGGTCATGTTTACTGGTGGTGAAGCCTTAGGCGAAGTTAATCAACATCTTACTTGTTCTTTATATGATGCTTATGGACCAACTGAGTCGACGGTCTTATCAACAGTAATTGATGTAAAAAAGAAAATATCAGCTTCTAGTGTCGGTCATCTTTTAGCAAATATTAAAGGTTACGTCTTAGATCATGAGCGGCGTCTCGTCCCTTATGGCGCGATGGGTGAACTCTACCTATCCGGTTATCAACTCGCGAAAGGATATTTAAATCGAGATAAAGAAAATAAAGAAGCTTTCTATCTTAATCCATTCTCGAAAGAAAAAGGTTATGAAAGAATGTATAAGACGGGAGATATCGTTAGATACTTACCTGATGGGACCTTTGGCTTTATTGGTCGAGTGGACTCTCAAGTTAAAATCCGTGGTAACCGTGTTGAACTAGGTGAAGTAGAAGCAACCATTCGCGAAGTTAAAGAAGTTAAAGATGTCACAGTTCAAACTATGATTAATAATAACAATAAAGAACTTGTCGCCTATCTTGTCTCTAGTGATAAAGCCATTAAAGATAAAGTTATTAAATATGTCGCGAGCCATAAGCCCGCTTATATGGTTCCTAGCCACGTGATGGTTTTAGATAAGATACCGCTTAATGTTAATGGCAAAGTTGATAAACGCGCGTTACCGAAAGTAGATGTCAGCGCGAATATTCATTCTTGTCAACCACCTCGTAATAAATTAGAACAAAGAATGGTTGATTGTGCGAAAAATTTATTTAAACTTGCCTCACAAAAAATAGGAATCGACACAAACATGAATAATCTAGGCTTAGATTCATTAATAGCATTACGCTTGTCACTTCTTTATAAGGCACGCGCTAATATTAGTATTGGCGCTATCGATATTATCAATAATCCAACTATTGAAAAGCAGATTGCGTTTGTTAAAAAGTTCACATATCAACCGATTCATACCTTCAATTTAAGCAAGGGCAAAAAACATTTATTCTTTGTCCACCCTGGACAAGGTGGTAGTGAATCATATCAAGAATTAGCAAAATTACTAGGAAAGAATGTTTCCTTCTCGGTTTTTGAGCATTACAATTTATTCCACCTTAATCAAAGAATCAAAGGAATTAAAAACATTGCGAAATATTATGTTAAATTATTGAAAGCGCAGCAACCGCATGGGCCATATTATTTAGGCGGTTATTCTTATGGTGGCAATATTGCATATGAAATGGCGGTTATTTTAGCTAAAGATCATGAAGAAGTTAGGAACCTTTTCTTGCTCGATTCAGCTACAAGAAGCGTACCGCTATCAAAGGAAGAGATGATTAAATTAGTCGATGCGGAAACAAAAAATATCACTATCAAACAAAAGAATTTAACTAATGAAATGGCAACTGCTTATAAGACAATTTCGTTATTTGTATCCGAAGATTTAAATGGCTATTCACCATCTCGATATGATGGAGAAGTAACATTCTTTAAGGCTAACAAAAAGAATAAAAAGATTGCGGGGTTACCAAAGTCAACATACCAAAAAATTTCTTCATCTAGAAACTTATACTTAAAGAAAAAAGCAAATTTTATAATATGCGATATTGATGCTTCGCATGATGAATTGTTAGACGAAAAACCGAGAAACAAAATTGCAAAAATTATTGTAAAGCAACTTCTTAATTAACCATAAAGCAAGTTTTAATATTATTTAATTATGCAATTTATTAAAAAAATAAAATAATATAATAGCAGCATGGTTAATTTTAAATATTTATGTCTATTCTCAATAGTGGTAATAGGTGTGGTAGAATTCTCGTCTTCATACCAAGCAATAAAGTTTTACCCATCCTTACAGCATCTTTTAATGTTATCACGTCTTCAATCGTGAAATTTTCTGGGTTATCCTTATCGTTAGTCCCACCATTAAGATACCAAGTAATACCATATGATATTGCGCTAAATCTCCCGTACAAAATAGTATTCTCGGCGCTTATACTAGTTTGTCATCAATTTTATTTCCGCCCTCTGCCTTATCTAACCAACCATCGAAATTGTATCCTTCACGAGTTGCTTTTTTTAAGACTAAGTGATTCACCTTTTCTAGCCATGTTTTATTTTCAGGTGGATTAATAGCATCTTCAGGCAAAATGTATTCAATTTTACATAAATCAGTTGAATCATAAGATTCAACATATGTATATAGACTTTTACTAACCCAACCTGTATATGTATATTTAATTTGCTTTTCGTAGTCGTATGAAACAGCTGAATGTGTTTGAGGAAAATAATTTTCTACATCCCCTCCTCTAGGAACTTCAACTGTTTCGGTTGGTTTGCCATCAGCATATTCAAAATAATAAGAGGTTGAAATTTTTACACTTTCTTGTTTTTCTTGATAATTGCAATTTTGCTTATATTCCCATGTATATGTGTATTCATAGTAGTAATCATCATGCTTAGGAGTATTCTCAGGGTAATTTTTTTAACATCTTCGCCAGTAGGTACTTCTTTATTAACTGAATGACCATCAAAAAATGTAAAACTATAAGTAGTAGATGTAGGAGTAGAAGTCGGTTCTGCCCTGGATCATCTCCACCGCCTTTTGAACAAGACGCTAAAACAGATACCGAAAATAGAGCGATGAAACTTAAAAATATGGTCTTCGTTTTCATAAGTCTAATTTATCATAGAACCCCCCGTCAACTTTTGCACTTTGCAAAAATATTGTTTATTTGCCAAAAAGTTGTACCATAGTACTAACTCAACCGAGTACAAAAAATCGGGTACACATCATTTAGCCTCTTTTTGTTAAGTAACTAATAAGCCTATTACGGTTATTTTTAAGTGGAGGTAGATAATTATGAAAAGAGACTTAAAAAGTATGGTGGAATTAAAAGAATTTCTAAAAAATCCCTCACCGAATTTAAAAGTTCCGGTGTATACTGAAAACGAAGATGGAGCTAAACCAGTGAAAAATACAAAAGATAGAGTCACATTGAAGCAAGTCGTTGATATGATCCAAAAAATGGATGATAAAATGGATGCTGGTTTTAAACAAGTAAATGCCCGTCTTGATTACATCGTAGGCGTAAATAATCTAAAAGATCTTCCAAAAACAAAAAGTAAGTAAATTCTATATTTACTTTGTAAATATAAAAAAATAAGTGAGGAAATTAGCCTCTTTTTGTTAAGTAACTAATAAGGAGGATATTGTGCATATGCACTTTATCTTTCCTAGGCGCCTACCCTTTATCTCCTTGGTGCTGCAACAAAGGAGGAGAGCGTGCTCGATACCATTTTGCTGATGGTAGTATTGACGTTACTGATTGAGTTAATCTCGCGAAGGTAATGAAAAAAGGGCGGTCATCCCGTCCTCAACATTAAGCGAAATAATGATAGCACCTCGTAGGAGTCTTGTAAAGGGGCGAGTGCCGACCCGGATCCTTTGGGTCCGGGGTTAAATATTAGTATGTATAAATTAGTAAATGTAAGTAAATCGTATGGTAAGGGAATTAATTCAATTAACGTTTTAAAAAGCGTTTGCCTTACTTTTCCACAAGTAGGCTTGGTGTCAATTTTAGGCAAGTCAGGAAGTGGAAAATCTACACTTTTAAATATCATCGCTGGATTAGATAAACCAACCAATGGGAAAATCTACTTTTCTAACAAGGATTTGAATGGACTAAGCAAGAAAGAAAAGAAGATTTATCAAAATCAAATTATTGGTGTATTGTTTCAGCACTTTAATTTATTTAATGATTTAAGCTGTCTTGAAAATGTAATGCTCCCAAGTTTAATTAACGGAGTTAATAGAGAGGATAGTAAAGTAAGAGCCACTAATCTATTTAAACAATATCATCTTGAACATTTAATGAATCAACGGTATGAAACTCTATCTGGAGGCGAAAAACAAAGAGTAGCGTTATTAAGAGCGTTAATAAATAGACCAAGAATTATTATCGCAGATGAACCTACTGGCGCGCTAGATAGTCAAAATAGTGTTTTTATTATGAAAGAATTAAAAACTCTAGCAAAGGATCACCTAGTTATCGTTGTTACACACAACGAAGCACTAATTAAAGATTATGAAGATTATCGAATAAATATTGTTGATGGTAAGACCAGTGAATTTAAAGCCGTTTTTAACGAAAGATATGAAGTAAAGCATAGCGGTAAAATAAAATTCAGTGCGGTTACTCGTTTTATTAAATTGCATCTATTTAAACATAAAGTAAGAAATATTATTGCAGCAAGCTCAATTATGTTCTCTTCACTTTGTTTGTTAGTGTCTTTAGGTTACATCAATGGTGCAAAGACATCAGTTGATAATTATAAAAAACAATCGCTTTTATACACTTATGCGACGGTTGCAAAGAAAACAAAAATAGAAGTCCCTGATTCACCGATTATTATTTCAAAACTAACAAGGCCTTCGTTAGAAGAAATTAGTTTTTTAGTTGACAATATTTCATCTTTAATAGTTGCGAATAACTATCAAATTGTTTTTCCCTCTGTGCCATCATTTAATTTTGATAATAAAAATATTAGTGACATTGAATTTTCACCAGTTTATGATTTTTCATTATTTCAAAATTTATTTACTAGCGGGGTGTTACCACAGCAAGATAATTTTCTTGAGGTTGTGGTAAATGAAGAATTCGCGCATCACTTCGGTTACTCAAATCAAGAAATAATTAACCATGTATTTAATCTTGATTCCTTAAGCGACATAAATAGTAAAAGTCCTTTAGGAAAAATCATTAAAGATGAAATTTATTTTAATCAAAAAGTAAAAATTACTGGTGTAGTAAAAGAATTTGCTTATTTAAATATGCCCCGCGTATATTATCCATATTTAGGTCTTAAAAAAATATTAAGCAATTTCATTTTGCTAAATTATTCAAAAGAAGTAGGATATAACGTTTCAATTGAGGAAATGATTAGTGACGCTAGTGAAGAAGATGCAAATAGTAGCTATTGCTATAGTTTATTTGTTAATGATCTTAACGAAGTTAATCAACTCTATGATTTTAAAAAAGAATATGATCAATTAGGAACTTTTGATATCGCTTCAACTAGTTATACTATCTCTTCGTCCTATCAAGAGATGACTGACATTATTTCAACCTCATTAATTGCGTTTGTGATTATTGCTATTGTTGGAGCGATTTTTATTATTGTTATTACCGCGTATTCTAACTTCACACAGAATAAAAAAGAGAGCGCTATTTTATCAGTTCTTGGAACTAATAAATTAGCTATCTTCAATATCTTCAATATTGAGAATCTAATTGTGGCTGCAGTTGGTATTTTTTCTTCTTTCTTATTATCAATGCCGATTACACTAATCATTAACTCGATCATCGAGAAATCATTTCATCTAAGTAATTTGATTGCCGTCCCACTTTTATCATATGTTCCATTTGTGATTTTGATTGTTGCGTTTGTTTTATCAATATTAGCGACTGCCATCCCGTTTTTATTTTACGAGAACGGTTTTATTGTTGAGGAGCTTAAAGACGAATGATTGTTCTAAAAAATATTAATAAACGATATAAGGAAAATGTAATCAGCAATTTTTCTTATTCTTTTCCTAATATTGGTTTAATCGCAATTTTAGGTGATAGTGGATCAGGTAAATCAACTTTGTTAAACATTATTAGCGGGGTTGATAGTGACTACACAGGCAATTTACGAATTGATGATATCAATATCAAATTACTTAATGAAATTGAAAATTCCACCTTCCGTTTGAATAACATTGGATATGTATTCCAAGATTTTCGTTTACTAAATTTATTGAGTGTTTTTGACAATGTAATTTTTAATTTAGATGCGGCTTCATCTTTATCAAAAGATGCGAAGAATAAGTTAGTAGATGATGCACTTAAATTTGTTGGTTTAGAAAAGAAAAAGAAAGTAGCGGTAAATAAATTATCCGGTGGTGAAAAACAGAGAGTTGCCATCGCGCGTGCGATTGTGGGATCACCTAAATATTTATTATGTGACGAACCAACCGGAAACTTAGATGATAAAAATGCATTAGCGGTTTTTTCATTAATTAAAGAATATAGTAAAAATCATTTGGTAATACTTGTTTCGCACGATCAAGAAAAGACCATTCAATTCGCAGACGAAATTATTTATTTGAAAGATGGCAAAATTAACCATATTGATAAACTTAATGAAATTAAACTAGGTGAGACTCCACAAATAAAAATTAATAAGAAAAGTAATATTTCATTATCTTGGGGATTGCGTTTTAGGTCAGGCAAGAAAAAAATCCAAGAAAAGAAATTTCGCTCTATTTTTACTAATTTAATTTCTTCGATTTCGCTTTTAGCGTTAGGGATTGGCGTTATTGTTACAACTTCTTTACGAAATCAAATTATTTCATCCTTTGCGAATCTAATTAATCCAAATCAAATTATTGTCACGAAGAAAAGCAATAATCCGAACCCGTACACTAGTTATATCTCGACTGATGAAACAGTAGTGAAGAAAATTGCAGATGAATATAGCGATTATATGTATGGAATGGGTGTTACTTACTTAAATAATTTTTCTCAGCATTTTCCTGATCGCGACCAAGTCTATATTGAGTTAAATGGAAGAAAAATTGTTCTACCTTCCTATCATTCAGCGAAATTTAATTCTTATGTATGGCAAGAAGAATGTACATCAGATGTCTTTTTTCCGACTCTAAAAGATAAACTTGAAATTAACGAAGTTGTGTTGGGTTTAACTTATAGCGATATGCGTAATTTATGTCGTCAATTAGGTTTAGCGGATGAAACCTATCAAATTCTTGGTAGTTATTTAGCGACACATAGTGTCCCACTCTATTTAGGCATTGATAATATGAGTTGGGAATATGAAAACGATATTGAATTTACTTTAAAAAGTGTATACCCATCTTCTGAACCGGAAATTTATCACACTGATAGCTTCTTTAATCAGCACGTTTTTGAAATTGAAGCACAAATGCCTACTACTTTAGATATTATGAGCGAACCAGAAAAGCCGTGGACACTTAAAAAGGTTTTTACTTTGCATCTAGCGGAGACACCATCATATTTTGTCGAGAGCTTGCAATATGATAAAAAATACGATGATATTTTAATTGAAAGCGCACAAAACTTTTTAGAAGATTCGTGCATTGCCACCGATACCTGTCCAAGCAATATCGTCTTTGTATTTACATTGGATAAAAATGCAGTTGATGTATCTGACATTATTACCTTTAAGAAAATAACTCCTAGAGTTAAAAGCTTTTATTTATCCACTATTAGTGGTTATCAAATGCACTCCTCAGGAATGATAATGGGATTTAGCAATAACATCGCCTTTTCTTTTGATGAGGATAAAGCGTTAGCGGTAGGTGATTATTTTTCAAAGCAAATCGAAGGTGATATGCAAAATTTTCCTGGCACCGCAATTGGAGGCATTACTCGCTTTAATCAAAATCCAGTTTTATTTTCAAGCGATTTAGATCAAATCAGTGAAGGCGATTTGCCAAATAACTATAACGAAATTGTTATTTCAACCGGATTAGCGAAATACTTAGGAATTGAGAAACCACTATATGAAAATCTCTATTATTCAATTTATTCATCGACTTTAGAAGAAGTGATTCTTAATAAATTTAAAGTAGTTGGAATCGTTGAAGAAGAAAAGAACTATATTTATCATTATCCGTTATTTTCTATATCTTTCTTCCGAGATAAATTAGGAGTCTCTTCATTTAACTTAGTGCCGACAAGCATGGTAATTAATCTATTAGAAGACACAAACATTGATTTATTGATGGCTGATCTCTCTTCTTCGTTTAAAGAATATAATTTTGCTTGTCCGCTTGAAGAAATTGGAGCTACCGTTGATGAAACAATGAACTATGTTACCAGTATTGCAATCATCTTTTCGTGTATTGCTTTAATTATTACAATTTTGTTATTAGCATTAATTAGTTATCTCAATACAATTGAAAGCAAAGGCGAAATTAATCTATTGAAACACTTAGGACATAATCATAAATCAATTAATGAATATATTGTTTCTCATTCACTAGTAATGAGCATCATTACAACTAGTATAGCAGTAGTCGAATTAATTATTTTCCAAATCTTTTTATCTTTCTTTTTAGGGAGTTTCTTTGGTACAACCATTTCTTTAACAATCAATGTATTACCGTTTTTCATTGTTATTATAGTGGGGATGTTATTACCAACCATTATTAGTTATTTAGTTAGCAATTTTACCTTAAGAAAAATGATGAAAAATTAAGATTATCTTTTATAAAAAATAATTATTGTTATAATAATTATTGCTATGGCATTAAAAGCTGGAATTGTCGGTTTACCAAATGTAGGGAAGTCTACCCTTTTTAATGCTATTACAAATAGTCATGTTGAAGCCGCTAATTATCCATTTGCTACGATTAATCCGAATACCGGTGTAGTCATGGTTCCTGATCATCGTCTTGACGTTTTAGTAAAAGCCTTTAAACCAAAGAAAACTATTTATGCTACATTTGAATTCTACGATATCGCTGGATTAGTTAAAGGTGCAAGTAAGGGCGAAGGATTAGGCAATCAGTTCTTAGCGCATATCCGTGAATGTGATGCAATTGTGGAAGTGGTCCGTTGCTTTGAAAACGCGGATATTATTCATGTTGATGGAACCGTTAATCCTAAACGCGATATTGAAACTATTAATCTTGAATTAGCCTTAGCGGACTTAGATACCGTTAATAAACGTTTAAGTAAAGTTGAAACTAAAGCGCGTATTCAAAAAGATAAAGAATCAATCGCGGAATTCAATGCTTTAAAGAAAGTTGTTGAACCTTTAAGCCAAGGTCAATCAATTCGCCAAATTGAATTCACTGAAGACGAATTTAATTATTTATTTAAAGAATTACACCTACTTTCTCTTAAGCCGATTATCTATGTCGCGAATGTTAGCGAAGAAGATTATGCGAATTTAGAAAACGCTAAGCATTTAAAGGCAGTCCAAGAAATTGCAAGTAAAGAAAAAGCAGAAGTAATTCCGGTTTCTTGCGAAATTGAATATCAGATTTCAACCCTTCCAGTTAATGAAAGAGGAGAATTCTTATCATCGCTTCATCAGACTGAATCAGGTTTAGATAAATTAGTAAAAGCTTCCTATAAGTTACTTAATCTATCAACTTTCTTTACAGTCGGAGAAGATGAGTGTCGTGCTTGGACGTTTAAAAATGGAATGCTTGCGCCTGATTGCGCTGGTATTATTCATACTGATTTTAAGCGTGGCTTTATTAAAGCCGAAGTTTATTCATATAGTGACTTTGAAAAATATGGTAGTGAACAAGCCATTAAAGAAAATGGCAAACTACGAATTGAAGGAAAGGAGTATGCTTTTAAAGATGGCGACATCGTCTTCTTTAAATTCAATGTGTAATTATGTATCGAATTGGCTTTAGCAAAGATATTCATAAATTAGTTAAAGGTCGTAAGCTTATGCTTGCAGGTATTCATATTCCTTTTAATAAAGGTGAACTTGCGCATAGTGATGGTGATGTAATTATGCATGCAGTAGCAGAAGCGATGTTAGGCGCTACTACTTTAGGAGATCTCGGAACTTTCTATCCAACGAATGATAGAAAATATAAAGATATCGCTAGCAAAGAAATTTTAATTGATACTAATAAACGGATTCATAAATTAAAATATCAAATTGAAAACGTTGATGTTAGTGTCGAACTTGATAAACCAAAGCTTGCTCCTTATATTAGTAAGATGAGAAATAATTTGGCAAAGATTTTAAAAGTTAAATTAGATCAAATAAGCATTAAAGCAAATACTAATGAAGGATTATGTGTGACCGGTAAAGGAGAAGCAGTTATCGCTTATGCGATTGTCTTGTTAAAAAAGTAATATGGCTATTGAATTAACATTAAAAGAAGAAATTAGTAAAGCACTTAAAAAATTAGGTGTTACTTTTGAAACTAGTAATATTACGATTGATCATTCGAAAGACCCAAGTCATGGTGACTACGCTTCTAATATTGCTTTTAAAGTAAATAAAGATTTAGGACCAACTCCGATCGATACCGCAAATAAAATTATTGATGCGTTAGACAAAAAACTATTTACGAAAGTTGAAGTCGCTAAGCCTGGTTTCATTAATTTCTTTTTAAAGAATGATTTAGTGACATCGGTTATTGAAGAAATTGTAAAACTTGATAAAAAATATGGTCAAGGCGAAAAGAAAAAAGAAAAAATTAATATTGAATTTGTGAGTGCAAATCCAACCGGTAATCTTCATGTTGGTCATGCTCGTTGCGCTGCTTATGGCGATTCACTTGCTCGAATTATGGAGTTCGCAGGATATCAAGTTACTCGTGAATATTATATTAATGATGCTGGTAATCAAATCGCTAATCTTGGAGAGTCGCTATATCAAAGATACATAGAATTATTTGGTAAAGTAGCTAAGATTCCTGAAGATGGTTATATGGGCGAGGACGTGAAGAACATCGCAAAATTATTTAAAGATAAATATGGTGATTCTTTACTAGAACATACAAAAGAAAATGTTGAGAAGATGACTAATGAAGGCAAAGCCTTAGAACTTGAAAATATCAAAAAAGACCTTGAATTATTTAGAGTTAAATTTGATGTGTATAGTTCAGAAACCGCAATTAGAAATAGCGGTGCAATCGAAAAGGCCTTAAAAGAATTAGAACCACATATTTATGTTGATGGTGGCGCTAAGATTCTTAAGACTAGCGAATATCTTGATGATAAAGATCGCCCAATTGTTAAAAGCAACGGCGACTATACTTATTTCTTACCTGACATTGCATATCACTATAATAAATTAAGTCGTGGATTTGATTATTTAATTGATGTTTTAGGCGCTGATCACCACGGTTATGTAAATAGAATGAAGAGCGCATTAATGATGAAAGGATATAAAAAAGAAACATTGGAAGTCCCATTAATTCAGGTTGTACGTTTAATGGATAAAGGTGTCGAAGTTAAAATGAGTAAGCGGACTGGTAACGCAATTACATTAAGAGAACTTTGTGAAGAAGTTGGCGTTGATGCAGTTAGATATTTCTTTGTAGCTAGAAGTAATACTTCTCACCTTGATTTTGATTATGCATTAGCCAAATCAAAGACTAACGATAATCCGGTTTATTATGCGATGTATGCTCATGCTCGTTTACACAATGTTCTTGAGCTCGCAAAGGGTATGAAAATTGATTATTCAGGAAAGCTTTTAAAAGAAAAAGCCGAGCTTGATATTTTAAAGATCTTGCAGGAATTCCCGCATGTTGTTCAAACAGTCGCAAAAAGTCACGAAGTCCATAAAATGGCGATTTTTATACATTCACTAGCAACTTTGGTTCATTCATTCTATAATGAATGTCGCATAGTAAATAAAGAAAATATTGAATTAACCGCTAATCGATTAGGATTAGTTGAAGCAAGCAAGGTTGTCTTGTATAATGCTTTAGGTTTAATTGGAGTAAATGCTCCAGATAAAATGTAAGGAGAAAAGTATGGCAAAAAAAGCAATGATTGAATACGCATACGAAGTGATGCAAGAAAAGAAAAGTATTAGTTTTTCTACTCTTTGGGCAACGGTTAGCAAGAAAGCTGAACTTACCGATGCTGAGAAAGAAAAAGCTTTGCCAAATTTTTATACACAATTATCGTTAGATGGTCGCTTTGTAGCGCTTGGCAATAACAAATGGAGTCTTCGTGATCGCTTACCTTATGAGAAGGTTCATGTTGATTTAAGTGATTTCTATAATGACTTAGAAGAAGAGACCGAAGGCGATGACGATGAAGAGAACGAAACTAAAAAAGAAGAAGCTCCCGCTGAAGAAGGGGCTAATTTATAACTTATATTAAGGAGGATTAAATATGAGTATTAAAGATTTCAAAACCGTGTTCACTGGTCGTCCAGTAACTCATTTTGTAAGCATGAAAGAAATGCTTATCAAGGCGCGTGCAGGTCACTATGCCGTTGGTCAATTCAATATCAACAACATTGAATGGATTGGTGCTATCTTAGACAGAGTTCAAGAATTAAAAGCGCCAGTTATTCTCGGTGTTAGTGAAGGCGCCATGAAATATATGGGTGGTTGGCATACGGTTGTCGGTGCAGTTGAAGGCTATATCCGCGACAAAAAAATTACTGTTCCAGTGGCAGTTCATCTTGACCATGGTTCATCTTATGATGCTTGTAAAGCAGCTATTGATGCTGGTTTTTCAAGCGTTATGATTGATGCATCTAAGTTCCCATTAGAGAAGAACATTGAAATTGTTAAACAAGTGGTCCAATACGCGCACAGTCGTGGCGTTTCCGTTGAAGCGGAACTTGGTCACGTTGGCGGACAAGAAGATAATGTTGTTTCTCAAGGTGTTATTTATGCGGATGCGGCAGAGTGCGTTAAATTAGTAAAAGAAACTAACGTTGATTGCCTAGCACCAGCTTTAGGTAGCGTTCACGGCCCATACCATGGTGAACCAAAACTTGGTTTCCCAGAAATGGAAAAAATTAATAACTTATTAGGTATTCCACTTGTCTTACATGGTGGTTCAGGTATTCCTGATGAACAAATCCGTAAAGCAATTGATCGTGGTACAGCAAAAATTAATGTTAATACTGAATGTCAACAAGAATGGACAAAGATTGTTCGTGAAGTCTTAGCTAAAGATGATAAGGTCTATGACCCACGTAAAGTCATTGGTCCTGGTAAGAAAGGTATCGCTAACGTTGTCACAGCTAAGTGTGCAATCTTTGGCTGTAACAATAGAGCTGCCTAATGTGGGAAAAACAATTAGCGGCCGCCATTAAAGCTGGCGAACTTGCTAAACGCGCTATTCTCGAAATTTATAAAACTCCTTTTAAAGTAGAATTAAAAAAGGATAAATCCCCAGTTACCACTGCGGATAAAAAGGCTGACAAGATAATTTCTGAATATTTAAAACAAGCATACCCTAAGTACGCTATTTTAACTGAAGAGAGTAAAGATGATAAAAGTCGTCTTACTAATGATTTTGTTTGGATAGTTGATCCACTTGATGGTACGACTAACTTTGTTGATAAGAATAATGAATTCACCATCAATATTGCTTTAGTTCATAAACATAAAGTAGTGGTAGGGGTTGTTATCATTCCAATTACAAATGAGATTTATTACGCAACCGATCATGGTGGCGCATTTTATTCAATCAATGGAAAAATAAAAGAAATTCATGTCTCACGTAATACTGAAAGTATTCGTGTTTTATTATCACGTTTGCACCATGGCAAAAAAGAAGAAGAGGTTCTTAAAAAGTACGGCAGGAAAATTATCGATAAAAAATATGTTGGTGCGGCTATAAAAGCTTGTCTAATTGCTAAAGGCGATGCGGAATTATCAATTGGCTTAAATGATAAAACTAAAGAATGGGACACGGCTGCTTCGCAAATTATATTAAAGGAAGCGAATGGTTTATTTATTGAACCACATGGCAAGTGGCTTACTTATAACCGAGAAGATACAACAAATAAAAATGGCTATGTTATGGCCAATAAACGCAAAAATATTTTATTTTAGTCTTTAGCGTGTTTAGCAATTGCTTTTAAAGTATCTTCGCTAATTACATGTTCAATTTTACAGCAATCGATTTCAGCAATCTTTTCGTTAACGCCAATGGAGATTAAGAATTTTTTAATGGTTGTATGGCGATAGTAAATGCTTTTTGCAAATGTTCTACCCTTATTGGTAAGTGTTACATCAGAATAAGTTGATTTAGTAACATAACCAAGAGTTGCTAAGCGTTTTAAAGCACGCGTTACAGCTGGTTTACTCACGTTTAAATGTTTAGCGATTGCAATAGAGTGAATGCGTCCGCCTTTCATCTCTAAAACAAAAATTGCTTCTAGATAATCTTCTAATGAACGACTTAGATTTGCCATCTCCTTCATAATACATTGTTAATTAAATAATTACAATTTAAGTTGACTAACCACTCTTGATGACTAAAATATAATTGTTAACCTAAGTTAACTTTTATGAAGAAAGCAAAACATATTCTTTTACATAGCGGTGAAGAAGGGCACCTCAGCGATTTACGACGCGGGCAAAAATGTATTGTCCTTGACTTTCATAATGATAACGCTGCTTTGCGTCGTCGTTTATTAGATATGGGAATTACTAAAGGCGTCATCATTGAAATTAAAAAGATTGCGCCACTAGGGGATCCAATTGATATTCGTTTACGCGGTTATGAATTATGCATTCGTAAGGCTGATATGGAGGGAATCGATATCCGCGTCTTATGAAATTAGCATTGTTTGGAAATCAAAATTCAGGCAAAACTTCTCTTTTTAATGCGCTTACTGGTTCTAATCAAAAAGTTGGTAACTGGCCAGGTGTTACGATTGATCGTGTTGAAGGATATATCAAGAAAAATAATTCAACTATTGTTGATCTACCTGGTGTTTACTCTTTATCTCCTTATACAAGCGAAGAAGAAATTTCTCGTCGTTTTGTTTTAGATGAAAAGATTGATTTAATTATTAATATTGTTGATGCCACGCAACTTGAAAGAAGTTTATATTTAACCACTCAACTACTTGAGTTAGATGTTGATGTAGTTATAGCGCTAAATATGTATGATTTGCTTCAACATAAAGGCATTAAGATTAATGTTAAAAAACTTGAAGATGAACTAGGAGTCACGATTATTCCCATCTCAGCAAAAACTGGTGCGGGTATCAATCGCCTTAAAGAAACAATCTTTAAAAGACGATATAAAAGAAATAAACATAAACCAATTTATCCAGATGATGTTGAAGAGTTTATTCAACGAGTCGCTAAAGAATTTAAATATGTGAGGCCGACTAAAAATGGTAAACCACATAAACGTTTCGGGGCCGTGAAGATTTTAGAAGAAGATCGTGACTATCGTATTTTAATGGATGAGAAATTAAAAGCTGCACATCTTGCGCTTGAGCAATCTTATGGAATGGATGGTGAACAATTAGTAGCATCACTTCGCTATGACTATATCGTGCGCATTAGAAGAAAATGTGTCCATTATCAAAAGCGAAAAGAGACTAGAACCGATAAAGTGGATCGTATTTTCTTAAATAAATTTTTAGCTATTCCTATTTTCATTTTAATTATGGCAATAGTTTACTTTGTATCAATTTCCCTTGTTGGTGGATTAACAGCTAGTCTTATTGATGCAGCTTTTAATGGCACTGAACATTTAACTATTTATATTGGTACTCATCCGATTGTTTTTGACCAAGGAGCGATTGGTCTAGGACCATTATTAGCTAATTGGTTAGGCGGACTTGGTGCTTCCTCTTGGGCGATTGGATTACTTACCGATGGTGTCATTGCTGGTACTGGTGCGGTAATTTCCTTTGTCCCACAATTAATTATGTTATTTATTTGTTTAAGTGTTCTTGAAACAACTGGTTATATGTCGCGTATTGCATTTTTCCTTGATCGTGTGTTTCATAAAATCGGTTTATCTGGTAAATCATTGATTCCGTTTATTGTTGGCGCTGGTTGTAGCGTTCCTGGAGTGATGAGTACAAGAATTATTGAAGACGAAAACGAAAAGAAAGCGACACTAGCTTTGGTGCCTTTTATTCCTTGTAGTGCGAAGTTACCAATTATTTCATTAGTATGTGCCACCTTCTTTCCAGCTTGGGGATTTGCTCTAGCTTTAGTTTTCTATTTAATGGCAATTGTTATTATTTTTGTTCTAGCATTAATTATTAAAAAGTTTACTAAGAAAAAAGAACATTCGACTTTTATTAGTGAATTACCGAGTTATAAAATCCCAAGTCTTAAATACGTTGGTCGCGATGTCGGTGATAAAACTTGGTCCTTCGTCAAACGCGCAGGAACAGTAGTAGTATTTTTCTCTGTAATTGTTTGTGTCCTTGCATCATTTACTTGGAATTTCCAATATGTAGATGGCACAAGAATCAATATTGACGAGTCCATGCTTGCTGGTATTGGTAACGGATTTGCATGGTTCTTTTATCCAATGCTTGGCTGTCAATGGAATTGGGCGGCTAGTGTTTCAGCGATTCAAGGATTAATTGCAAAAGAACAAGTGGTATCATCAATTCGCGTAATTGAAGCAGCGGGAGGTTTAGGTTTATTTGATAGTTTCACTCCTCTAACCGCATTTGCTTATGCGGCCTTTAATTTATTTTCAATTCCTTGCATCGCAACAATTTCTACTATGCGTGCCGAATTGAAATCGGTTAGGAAAGTTATTTTAATTATGTTGATGGAGTTATTAGTAGCGTGGCTGATTGCATCGCTGATTGGCGTTTGGGGAGTGTTGTTATGAGTACAGCGGATATTGTCATTGTTGTTATAGTTTCTCTCTTTATGTTATCGATTGTTTTCTTTGCATTTATTTATCCGCGTTTAATCAAGCATCGCAATGGTTGCGACTCTTGCCCTGCTGGTAAATATCAAAAGATTAAAAGAGCTTTTAAAGACTATCGCAAGAAAAATAGATAAAATATATAAGGTATGAAAAAGTTGTTGTTACCATTCGCCCTTTTATTCACTATCCCTTTTAATTCTTCTTGTATTAAGGAAATAACTTTTAAAGTTTCTGTGACCGGAAAATATTGTAGTTGGGAAGAGCCGGTAAAAGATGCAGTGTATGGAAAAGATTACAGTATAAAGATTATTCCGGATTTAGGTTTTTATTTACTAGACGGTGACTTTGTTGTTAAAAATAAAATACACGATTTATCTTTATATCATCTTTATGAACCAACCACTCAAACTCTTACTATTCCCGGCGAACATGTTAATAGTGAAATCACAATTTACGCTGAAGCTACAGAAGAACCACCAGGTTTATAACTATGAATAAAAATAAAAGAAGATTTGAACATCATCATCGTTCTTCCCCAGTTCTTTTTAATTTCAAAATTGCTAATGAAGATCGATTATTAAATTTTTTATATACACATATTCAAGTAATTCCTCGAGGCAAAATAAAATCAATGCTTGAACATCATCAAGTATTAGTAAATGGTGTAGCAATTACTCGTTTTGATTATTTATTGAGTAAAGAAGATGTTGTAAAAATTGTTAAGACTTCTTTCAAAGATACAAGAAGTAATAAACTACCTTTTAGTATTCTTTATGAAGATAAAGATTTTATTGTTGTTGATAAGCCGAGTGGTTTATTAACTGTTGCAACCGAAAAAGAAAATCGTCGTACGGCTTATCGTTTCGTTAGTGATTATGTTTCGTTACGCGATAAACATGAGAGAATATATGTTGTTCATCGCCTTGATGAAGATACATCAGGCGTTCTAGTGTTTGCAAAAGATGCGCGCTTAAAAGATGCGCTTCAACTATCTTGGCAAAAGCTTGTGAGTAAGCGTGGCTACTATGCAATTGTGGAAGGCAAGATGCGCGATCATGAAGGAACACTCGTGAATTATTTAAAGAAAAGTAAGATTAATCTTGTGTATGTGACCGATGATAAGGTTAATGGGAAACGCGCGGTTACTCACTACAAAGCAATCAACGAAAATAATGATTACAGTTTGCTAAATATCACGATTGATACCGGAAGACAAAATCAAATTCGTGTTCAATTAGGGCATATTAATCACTACGTGATTGGTGATGATAAATACGGAGAGCCGTCTAATCCAATTCATCGTTTAGGGCTCCACGCTTATCTATTAGAATTTAAGCATCCTTATAGCAATAAGGTGATGCGTTTTAACTCTCCAATTCCTAAAGAATTCCAAACTTTATTTCCAAAGAAATAGAAAAAATTTAATGCAAGAGTAGTGATAATACTCTAAAATAAATCATACATGAAAAAGTGGGCTAAGATTCTTCTTGATGCTTTATTATCAACTGCGCCTGTTATTGTTATTGTGCTCATTTTAAATCTATGTAAAGTCGCTCCTTTTGATAACAACATGAATCTAATGTTTTTGTTTGGTTCATTACTTCTTTTCTTTGGTGTTGCCCTTTTCTCGGTCGGTACCGAAAACGCGATGAGTAAGATCGGTGAAATCGTAGGCGCGAATATGACCAAACAAAAGAATTTTATAGGCTTAATTCTAATTGTCTTCCTTCTAGGAATATTTGTTACAATAGCTGAACCAGACTTATCAGTTCTTGCTTCACGATTACCGATTGAAAATTATTTGTTTATTGCCTTAGTTGGTGTCGGAGTTGGTTTGTTTCTTGTTATCGGTGTTATTCGAATTTTATGGCAAAAGAGTTTAAAGGTTTGGCTTTTGGCTTTTTATGCTCTAATCTTTGCTTTAGCAATTTTAGTAGATGAATCGTTCGTACCACTAACCTTCGATAGCGGTGGCGTTACCACTGGTCCAGTTACCGTTCCGTTTATCCTTGCGTTGGGCGTTGGTATCGCAACTACTCGTGCAGGTAAATCGAGTAATGCTGACTCATTCGGTCTAACTGCTTTCTGTTCAATCGGCCCATTACTTGTTGTTTTAATCTTTGGATTATTTATGCGCAATTTAGATATGGAAGTTAAGACAACGGAAGTATTACCGTTTGGTGAAGCGTTGTTTATTGCATTCAAAGATCAGTGCATCAATGTTTCTATTGCGATGGCGCCAATCATCTTATTCTTCTTTATCTATAACGCGGTCTTTATTCGCTTACCTAAAAAGCAAATTCTTAAAATTATTGTTGGCCTAGTTTATACCTATATTGGTCTAGTGTTATTCTTAACCGGTGTCGAAGGTGCATTCACTCCAATTGCTGACTATGTCGGTACATCATTAGCTAATGGAGTACTTTGGATGCTTCTTTTAATATCAGCAGTAATTGGCATTGTTGTTGTGCTTTGCGAGCCCGCAGTTCAAGTTTTAGTTAAACAAGTTGAACAAGTTAGCGATGGTATGATCAAGAAATCTAACATGCTAATTGCTTTAGCAGGTGGTATTGGTTTAGCTGTTATGTTGTCGGTTATTCGTATTATTTACGATTTCTCAATTTTCTATTATGTGGTGCCAGGTTATATTTTAGCGTTAGGTTTAACCTTCGCGGTCCCTGATATTTATGTCGGTATTGCGTTTGACTCAGGCGGAGTCGCAAGCGGTCCTATGACAAGCGCGTTTATTCTCCCATTTACGTTAGGCATCGCTAAAGCATTACATCCAGGCGATGGGCAATTCCTTCTTACACGTGCTTTTGGCACAGTCGCGATGGTTGCGATGATGCCTTTAATCGTTATCCAATTGCTCGGTCTTAATGCAACCCTTGAAAAACAATATAACCTTCGTCTTGCGCGTAAACTTGTGGCGGAGAAAGATGATAATCAAATCATCCACTTTGGAGCATAATTATGGCAAAGTTTAAATTAAGAAATTTCCTTAGTCTAAGAAAAATCATGCCACAACAAACCAATAAAAAGTTTGATCCGAAACGTGCTGATCATTTAAAAATGGGTATTATTTTGGTTAAAAAAGGTCATGGTGTAGCAATCAACGAATTATTGTTCGCGCATGGTGTTGCAATGAGTGTACTAGTCTATGCGGAAGGCGCCAGAGAAAAATATGTCGCTGATATCTTAGGCGGTGAAGAGCATAAGATTGAAGCTATTTTAACGGTGATGAATGAAAAGAAAGTAAAGGAAATTAAAGAAGCACTACATACACGCTTTATAATCAGCAAAGATAGCGTAGGTGTAATGTTTGTGTTTGATATTAAATCGATGGCGGGAATTCTCGCATATAAATATTTAGCAGATTTTGGAGGAGCATCAAATTATGGCAAACAAAAAGAAGGTAAGTAAAACTAAACAACCAAAGAAGGCTTTAGCGGATGCAGTATTTTGTATCGTAAACCGTGGCTTTACTGATTTGGTAATGGTAGCAGCACGCAAGGTCGGTGTTACCGGTGGTACTGTGTTGCACGCTCGTGGAACTGGTAGTGAACAATTTAAAAAGTATTATGGCATTTCAGTTACACCAGAAAAAGAAATTGTTATGATGATTGTTAAAAGTGATATTACTGATAAGGTTTTATTAGCGGTTAATGAAGCAGCTGGTTTAGATAGCCCAGGCCAAGGTATTGCTTTCGCATTACCAGTTACTGACTATGTAGGCACACGTTAATTGCCGTGATAGATTGAATAAACTTTATTCTTAGGCAAGTTGAGTAAATCGCTTGCCTTTTTTATTGCGTCTTTGGTGGACATGCCCATATTAGTAAAGTTACGAATTAAATTTACGATTTCTTTTTCTTCTGGCATAGCTGTTATTTCTTCGTCGTTGCCTTCCACCACGATTACCATTTCACCTTTTAAAGTTTCTTTATCAAGTGTTAGGAATTCTTCTAGGTTGCCACGAATAAATTCTTCATGAATTTTACTAATCTCGCGCGCGATACATGCTTTACGGCTACCGAAGATTTCGTGCATACACTTTAAAGTTTTATCAATTCTGTGAGGTGATTCGTAAAAGATAAGGGTCTCTTGTCGCTTATAGAGTTTTCTTAATTCCTCTTTTTTGACGCTGTCCTTTGCGTTTAAGAAGCCGTGGAAGTAGAAATGGTCAGTTGGTAGACCGCTCGCAATTAAAGCGTTTAACGCTGCATTTGGCCCGCTAATCGGCGAGACATTAATCTCATTAATTAAACATTCTCTTACGAGAATATATCCAGGATCAGAGATACAAGGCATACCCGCATCTGACATATACGCAACTTTATAGCCTTCTTTTAATAAACGAATTGCTTCTTTGGTTGCCATTGCTTCATTATGTTCATGGCAAGAAATAAAACGTTTCTTCACTCCGCAAAGATTAACTAACTTAGAAGAAACACGAGTGTCTTCGCAAAAAATATAATCAACTTCTTTTAAGACATCGAGTGTTCGTGTAGAAAGCTCTTTTAGATTACCGATTGGGGTTGCGACTAAATATAGAATAGGTTTTTTACTTGAGAAATTAGAATTACGAATCATTATTTTTTAATGTCGCTTAATTTGATAAAGGCGATACCCTCCGGTCCTTCGCATTTAATTGTTTTACTCACAATATTAAACCCTAATACTTTATAGGTTACTTTATCTTTTTTAATTGTTGATCCAATGGGTGGATAATCTTTTGCTTCTCGACTATAAGTCTCGTCTTCAAATAATAAGCAGCACATTAATTTTCCACACGAGCCAGAAAGCTTTGCGTTATTAAGCGGGAGCTGTTGATTCTTTGCGCGATTAATTGAAATGCCATCAAAATTCTTTAAGAAAGATAAACAGCATAATTCACGACCACAAGGTCCGACACCACCGGTTGCTCTTGCTTTATCGCGTGCACCGATTTGGTGGAATTCGATTCTAGTATGTAATCTTCCGGTTAATATTTTTAGTAATTCACGGAAATCAACACGACCATCAGCAGTATAGATTAGAGTTAATTTACTAGCATCAAGAACATACTCTGCATCCAAAAAACTCATACCAAGCTTTAAGGCATCAGATTCTTCTTGTGCAATTCTTAATGCATCTTTTCCACGCTTAAGATTGTCGTTATAAATATGAACTTCAGTCTTAGTAGGGCGACCGATAATTGTTGAAACATCAACCTTACTTGTGATTGATTCAATATTAGAAGGTTCACTTACAACCACTCCCATTTCTTCGCCGCGCTCAGTATTAATTAAAACTTGATCACCGACTTTTAAGTCATCAATATCAGTAGCAAAAAGAGTTGGTTTACTTAACCGTGAATATTTAACTTGAACGAGATACTTTTTAACCATATTACTCCTTGGTTAGATAAATTGATAAATGTTCGAATATGCTTGGAATACTAACATTTGAATCAATTTTACGTCTTAACGTAATTATTTCTAATAAACTTGATTCAACGTGCGGCATTGCCTTCGCTAATTCATTAATTATCTTATCATAACTTGTTAAGAATATCTTTTCGCCGTTTTTCTTTCTAATAACATCTTCTAGAACACTAGTAAGCATATCAAGGAAGACACGAGCTTGTTGTTTAGTAGTAATATTTTCGATTACTTGGCTTTCAGCAATGTAAAGTAAATCCTTTTTATTGTTAATGTTATTAACATAAGAATTAAGACATTCTTTAGTGGATGCATATTCTTCATCACTAATAACATCTTTAATCTTATTTGCATCATTATAGAAATAAGAAAGTAGTTCAACATCATCTACAGGTAAATTTAATTGCGCGCATTCTTTAATTACATCTTCTCTTGGAGTTAGACGGAGCACAAGTTTTTGACTTCTTGAGACAATGGTTGGTAAGACTCGTGATTCGTTTTGTGTGGTTAAAATCGCGTAAGTATCTTTGCCAGGTTCTTCAAGAAATTTTAATAAAGCATTAATCGAAGTCGGCAACAAAGTTTCAATTAAATGAATGATATAAATTACTTTGCCTTTGCTTTCAACAGCAGTTTTTGAGAAAGTAGAAATAATTCGATCGATATCTTCTCTTTTGATTTGACCTTCTTCGGCATCTTCAACGATTAGGTCAGCATATTGATTATTTTCAACACGCATACAGGTAATGCAATTCTCACACGCTAGGGGGTCAGGTTTATCACATAAAAGAGATTTAGCTAAATAAAGAGCGGTTTCTTTTAATGGTGTTCCAGTTTCACCAACAATTAAATAAGCATGAGATAATTCATTATTTTTGAGTGCATTTAAAAACGTTTGATAAAGTAATGGCTGTTTAGTTTTTAAATATTCTTTGATTTGCATTATTTTTTTAAGCGTTTTTTGATTGCGCGATAAACTTCTTTCACAATTTCTTCCGGTGTTTTGCTAGCATCAATTTTTACAATCCGTTTTGGATAACGTTTCGCTAAGAGTAAGAAATTTTTTCTTACTTCGTTATGGAAAGATATACGTTCTAAATCTAGACGGTTCACTTCACGTCCTTTGTTTTTGCTAATCCTTTTTAATCCTAGTTTTGGTTCAATATCGAAAAGGAATGTTAAATCAGGGAATGTGCCTTCAGTGGCAAACATATTCATATTTAAAACATTATCAATTCCAATTTTTCTCGCCCCACCTTGATAAGCTAATGAAGAATCTAAATAGCGATCGCAAATAACGATATTGCCTTTCTTAAGATTTGGCCACACAGTTTCGATTAAATGTTGGCGGCGACTAGCAGCGTATAATAAAGCTTCGGTTCTTTTATCCATCATTGTATTCTTTTTATCCAGGATAACATTACGAATATCTTCACTAATTCTTGGACCGCCTGGTTCGCGCGTTAAAATAACTTTGTAGCCATCTTTTTGTAATAATTTAGTAATGGCTTTAATT
The DNA here is from genome assembly GCA_024408505.1 of Bacilli bacterium. GTDB lineage: Bacteria > Bacillota_I > Bacilli_A > RFN20 > CAG-826 > UB1719. The sequence goes on from JAKSUZ010000006.1 coordinate 33,049, forward strand.
GCAGTGGTCTTGCCACTTCCTTCTCCGCCTTCAAAAGTAATAAACATATTAAATCTTCTTCCTTCCTTCTAATGCTTTCATAATTGTCATAGAATCAGCGTAATCAATATGGCCGCCCATTGGTAAGCCATAGGCTAATCTTGTAACTGTAACTTTTTTCTCTTCTAATAATTTTGCAATATATAGTGCAGTTGTTTCACCTTCGACGGTAGGATCAGTTGCGATGATTACTTCTTTAATTCCTTCTTCATCGACGCGCTTAATTAAAGAAGCGATATTTAAATCTTCTACTCCTACACCTTTAATTGCACTTATTACTCCATTAAGTACATGATAAACCCCATGATATGAATTTAATTTCTCAAAGTTGTAAGCATCTTTTGCATAAGATAAAACAATAATAGTTGAGTGATCGCGAGTCGTATCTTTACAAATCTCGCATTCATCATCTTCAATATATAGACCACATTGTGGGCATTGTTTTATTTTCTTTTTAACATCAAGTAAGGCATCCGCGAATTCTTTGATTGCTTCTTCGTCCATATTTAAAGTTGCGTATGCCATTCTTTCAGCGCTCTTTTTACCAACGCTTGGAAGACGAGAATATGAATCAACTAAACGATTAATGGACTTAAGTTCTTTCATTACATTCCAATTCCTTCTTTACGACCGGTTAATCTAAGATTAATCTCTTCTTCAGCGGCCTTGATTTGTTCGTGCGCTTCATTAATTGCTAACACAATCATATCCTGAACCATCTCTTTATCTTCTTTTAAGGCGTTATCATCAATGTTTATTGATTTAACTGATTTATTACCTAAAACAGTAACTTTAACCGCGCCGCCTTTTTCAATTACGAATTCTTTGCTAGCTAATTCAGCTTTTGCTTTTTGAAGTTCGCGTTGAATTTTCTGCGCTTGCATTAACATTGCTTGCATGTTCATAAATTATTTCTCCTTTATTACTACTTCTTCTTTTGCTGGTAATTTATTTACCTGGCGAAGATTTAAAAACAATTTTCTTAAGCGTACTTCTTCGCCACGACTAAGAGCGTAAACGAAGACTTTTCGCTTCACAATCGCTTCGATAATTGAAGCAATATTTGCTTGGTTAGTTTTGATGTTTACTTTGTAAGCTAAACGTTCAAAATCAAAATTAAGTAATAATACATTTTTACAAATTACATATGGTGTTGCATCTAATAATAAAGTTGCATATTTACCAATCTTTGGATCACTCACTAGTGGTGATAAATGCATATTCCAATGATTTAATAAATCCACTCTTTCATCTTTATTTCCGCTTACCATTAATTTAATAATTGTATTGTCATCAAGTTTATTAACATCACCTTCAATGTCTAGTTGTTTATCTTCTTTTAGGCTAACTTTGATATCTTCATGTTTTTCTTTTACTTTAGTAGGCTCTTTTTTTACGTCAGTAAAAATAACTGATGGAGTAACCGTAGATAATTTTTCTTCTTCAGTTGGTTCTAGTGTAATTAATTTAAGTAAAGTAATTTCAAATAGACTTCTTGGATTAGAAACAACTTTAAAGTCAACTTCAGCCTTAATAAGAATGGTAATCATTTCGTTTAATTGGCGAGGTGAAAATAAGCCTTCAAGTTTCTTTAAATCAGTTTCTTTTAGCGTGAGCATTAAATCAGTTTCTTTGGTTGTGTGATAAATCAGTAAATCTTTTAAGATATCAAGTAGTGATACAGTTAAACGTTTAATATCTATGCCTGCTTCTAAGAAGTGATTACTTCTAGTTAATACTCCGTTTGTATTCTTTTTTGCGATATCCACTAACAAATCTACTTTCTCTTCTAGTGAAGCGATACCAAATAAATCAAGAACGTCTTTTTCTACTAGTTTCTTGTTTGAATACGATAAAGCTTGATCAAGCATCATTAAGGCATCGCGCATTCCGCCATCAGCAATACTTACAATCGGGGTCAATGCTTTAGCATCATAAGTAACACCTTCTTTATCTAGGATACCCATTAAGTATTCAGTAATAGCATGATCTTCAATCTTTGCGAAGTCATAACGTTGACAACGAGAAAGAATGGTTGGTAATACTTTATGCGGTTCAGTAGTTGCGAGAATAAAAATAACATGTGCAGGTGGTTCTTCTAAAGTTTTTAATAATGCATTAAATGCACCAGAGGTCATCATATGAACTTCATCGATGATATAAACTTTGTATTTACCTTTAATTGGTGCGAATTTACATTTTTCAATTAATGAACGTACTTCCTCAACACCATTATTGCTCGCAGCATCGATTTCAATAATATCTGGATGAGCATTTTTATTCGCGCTCATGCAATTATCACATTCATTACAAATTTCTCCATTACCTTTTTCGCAGTTGATTGCTTTTGCAAATAACTTGGCGGTTGTGGTTTTTCCAGTTCCTCTTGGGCCAGTAAACAAATAAGCATGGGAGATTTTACCCGTCTTTAAAGCATTGCTTAAAGTTTGGACAATTGCTTTTTGTCCAGCTACTTCGCTAAACTTCGTTGGACGATATTTACGATATAAGACTTTGTAAGACATAAAATAATTACTATTATTTTAACAAAAAATAAAAGATTAACATAACTTATTTAAAAATAGGTCAAAAAACGGACAATTATTTTATAGAACTAAACTTATAAGTAATATTGCGAGTGAAAGGTTTATCTTTATCAATAAATAATTTTTCCATTGATTCCTGTTCGGTGGTAAAGAAGGTGTATGGTTCAATAGTAATTGCAGCATATTTTGTATCTTTTTCGCCGTCGTTCATTTCTTGTTCTTCGTTTGGCCAACAATTAGAGTACATAATAACTGCATCCGAATCCTTCGATGTGACATTTAATCTAATATTTGATTCTTCGTTACTTAATTCGAAGTCTTGTTCATCAATACTTCTATCATCGAAACACCAAATGTGATCATATCCACCAGAGACTTTATCTTTATCTGCTGCTTCTTCAATATCTTTCCCAATAGTTTTTCCATTAATAAAATTCCATGGGTTATTGCCTTCCTTAGTTACACTTTCAATGCCTAAAACAGTTTGATGCCCTTCGCTATCGTATTTTGCTATATTTTCAGCTTTAACAGTTAATTTATGATTTTTTATGGTTCCATTATTACCTAGTCTAAAGTACGGATGGAATGATAAATTTACCGGAGTTAAACCAGAAGAGGTAGCATCAATGGCTAAACTTAATTCTCCATCAGTTTTGCTTACTGTATAAACATATTTAACATTTAAAGTTTCAGGGAATCCTGATTCACCAGCAAGAGATATGTATTCAAATGCAACTTGATAATTATCATCCTTTTCCGTTACTTTATGTGTCCAATCTTTAGCATATAAACCATTTGTACCACCATGAAGACAATTATTTTTTCCGCCTTTAGTCTCGTTAATGTCTAAATTATATTCATGTTCACCAATCTTTAATTTGCCATCTGAGATTCTACCTGCTACTCTTCCTAAACATTTTCCATAAAAGTTATTAGTGATAAATGTTTTCTTATCCTTTGGATGATAGGTGACAAATTGATCTTTGTATTTAATCGAATAAATGGATGCACCACGATCGCAGAACACTACTTCTAACTGATCTCCTTTCACAGTAAAGAATAATTTGTTAATGTCTTCATTATTACAACCGGTGGTAGAAATTATTGCGCCGCCTAACATAGCAAAAGCACATAAACATAATGCTTTAGATTTTGATGCATTTGTTTTCATAAATTACCTCTAATTAGTGTTTTTTCACGTATTCATCAACAAGTTTAAGATAAGCTTTCTTTTTCTTATCGCTCATAAAACTTGCAAGGAATGAATTTTTCGCTAATTGAATAACTTCTTTTTTGCATAGTTTATATTTACTAGCAAGTGTAAACATATCATCCGAGATATAACTTTGAAAATAAGCCGGATCATCGGAATTAACTGTAACAAGTGCTCCTTTCTTGAGTAAGTATTTCATTTCCTTGCCTTTCATATCTTTAGTGACGAAGCTATTTGAAACCGGGCAACAAGTAAATCCAATTTTATTTTTAATCGCAAATTTTACTAATGATTCATCTTCAACAATGTTTGTACCATGATCAATTCTTTCAACCTTAATATCTTTTAGACAAGTACGAATATGTTTAATGGAATCAATTTGATCAATGTCACAATGCATTGTGATATGAAGACCATCTTTCTTAGCTTGTTTAAAAATATCTTTGAATTTCTCAGGTGGATTGTTTCTTTCATCAGAATCTAGTCCGATTGCGATAATCTTATCCTTATAAGGAAGCATTTGTTTATAAGTCTCTTTTGCGGATTTATATGGCATATCACGTAAGAAACACATAATTAAGCGCGCTTCAATGCCTAACTTTTTAGCTTCTTTAACTGCTTTATAGTACCCATTAATGACAGTTTTAAAACTTACGCCACGAGAAGTGTGAGCTTGTGGATCAAAGAATAATTCGCAATATTTTACATTGTGCTTCTTCGCTTTTAATAAATAGGCATGTGCTAAAGCGTAGAAATCGGATTCTTTTTGTAAAACATTCATTGCAGGATAATAGACTTTTAAGAACGAAGTTAAATCGTTAAATTTATAAGATGCTTTAACTTCCTTAATATTCTTTTGGCCAATATTAATGTGATTCTTTTTCGATAGTTTAAGTTTTAAATCGGGTTCAAGTGTACCTTCTAGATGTAAATGTAATTCAGCCTTTGGTAAGCCTTTAATGAATTCTTTTGAGTAGTCCATAATTTTCTCCTAAATCTTTATATAATAATCATACCTTTTTCAAAAATAATTATCATATAATTAGACTTTTTCTTCTCCTTAATTAAAATAGATAACGATTATGAAAAGTTTAGTAATTAAAAATCTTCATGTCACCGTGGATGGTAAAAAGATCTTAAATGGCGTTACTCTTGCTATTAACGAAGGCGATAATATTGCTCTTTTAGGACCAAACGGGCATGGTAAATCAACATTATTTATGTCAATAATGGGACATCCTAAATACCATATTACTCAAGGTAGTATTACCTTTAATAATAAGGATATTAAAAAGTTAAGTGTTGATGAAAGAAGTAAACTTGGTATTTTTTTAGGATTACAAAATCCAAGTGAAGTGCCTGGTGTAAATAATAGTGATTTCTTAAAAAATATTATGAATGTAAGAAGAGATAAGCCGATGTCGCTTTTTACTTTCTATAAAGAATTGGAAAAAGCTTACCAAGAAATGGAGATGCCGTTTGAATTCGCAAATCGTAATTTAAATGAAGGATTTTCTGGTGGTGAAAAGAAGCGTAATGAAATTTTGCAAATGTTACTTCTTAATCCAAAACTTGCGATGTTAGATGAAATTGATTCAGGTTTAGATGTTGATGGTATTAATCAAGTCGCAAAGATGATTAATAAAAAACATAAAGAAGGTACAAGTTTATTAGTAATTTCTCACTATGCAAGATTATTCAATCTTATTAAGCCGAATCGTGCGGTAGTAATGGTAAATGGAAAAATTGTACTTGATGGCAAACCAGATTTAATTAAGCGCATTGATAAAGAAGGATATGAATGGATTAAGAATGAACTAAAAATTGAAATTAATAAAAAACAAGTTCATTCAATTGGAACCTGTGCAACGAAAGTTGCCTTGAAAAAATAATGAATATTAAAGTGAAGCAAAACGAAACTAAAGAAATTTTAGTAGAGGACAATTCCTCCATTAATTTTTCAATTGCTGAAAATGCTTCACTTATTTTAAAGTTTGTTTTCTTTTCGCCAATTAAAAATATTTCGATTAATGGTGAACTTAAAAAGAAAGCTAAATTAAAAGCGGTTGTTGCGGATTTTTCTAATGGTGAAGCTAAGATGAACGCAAAAATTTTATTGAATGAAGAAGGCGCGAATGCAACTTGGGATTTAGCATCTCTTGCCACTAAAAAAGATCAAAAACAATTTGATATCTCCTTTATTCACAATAAAGGTAATACGAAAGCGGATATGAATAACTATGGTGTTGCGCTTAATGCATCGCGCCTAGTATTTTCAGGCACTAATCATATTCAAAAGAAAGCCAAGAAAAGTAACACCAATCAAAGCGCAAAAATTATTGTGTTTGATAAAGATGCAAGCGGAAAGGCTAATCCAATTTTACGTATTGATGAAAACGATGTTTTAGCTAGTCACGCTGCGGTTGTTGGTCGTTTAAATGATGAACACTTATTTTATTTAAAATCGCGTGGACTAACTGAAGAAGAAGCTAAAGCTTTAATCGTAAGCGGCTATCTAAAACCGATTGCCAAAAACTTTGACACTAATATTCAAAATAAGATTAATAAAATGATTATGGAGAAATGTCATGTATAACATAAAAAAGATTCGTGAAGATTTTCCGATGCTAAAACAAAAAATGCAGAATCATCCGCTTGTTTTTCTTGATAATGCTTCTACTACCTTTAAACCAAAAGCGGTAATTGATGCTATTAACAATTACTATGTAAAGGAAACTAGTAATTCGCATCGTGGTGATTATGATCTTTGTTTCCATATTGATCAAGAACTTGATGCTACTCGTAAAGTAGTGGCGGATTTTCTTAATGCTAAAAAAGAAGAAATTGTTTTTACTTCAGGTGCATCCATGTCCATTAATTTAGTGGCATATGGTTATGCAATGAAACATTTAAAGAAAGGCGATGAAATTTTATTAACTGAATCCGAACATGCTTCTAATATTTTGCCTTGGTTTAAAGTTCAACAAACCGTGGGCGCAAAAATAAAATTCATTCCTTTAACTAAAGAAGGAAGATTAACTTTAGATAATGTAAAGAAATCGATTACTAGTAAAACTAAAATTATTGCAGTTGCGCAGATTACTAATGTTTTAGGATACCTTGCGTCAATTAAAGAAATCACAAAATTAGCACATCAAAAAAAGATTATTGTTGTTGTAGATGGCGCGCAATCCGTTCCACATCGTTTAACTGATGTTAAAGATTTAGACGTTGATTTCCTTTCCTTTAGCGCGCATAAGATGTGCGGGCCAACTGGGATCGGCGTTTTATATGGTAAGTATGAATTATTAGAAAAAACCGATCCGACTTTAACTGGTGGTGGAATGAATGTTGATTTCTTTACTGATGGAAAAGTAACTTATTTTAATCCTCCAGCGCGTTTTGAAGCAGGTACGCTTAATCTAGCAGGCATCTATGGTTTAAAGGCCGCTATTCAATATTTAACAAAGATTGGAATGAACAATATTGAAAAACACGAGCAGGAATTACGCGCTTATCTAATTAAAGAATTAAAGAAAATTAAAGATGTCGTTATCTATAACGAACACGCTGAATCAGGCATCGTTACAATTAACAAAAAGAATGTTTTTGCCCAAGATGAAGCAACATTTTTAAACAGCCGTGGAATTGCTGTTAGAAGTGGGCAACACTGCGCAAAGATTTTAAATGGTTTTTTAAATACTCCAGCAACAGTTCGCATATCCCTATATTTATATACCAGCAAAGAAGATATTGATAAATTAATTAAAGCTTTAAAAGAAGGAGATTATCTCAATGCCTATTTCGCTTAACAATGAAATGATGCGTCAAATCATCATGGATCATTATCAAAATCCACAGCATAAGAAAACGCCTAAGAAAGGTTATGTTTCAATTCATTCAAAAAGTGAAAATTGCATTGATGACATCAATGTTTATTTAAAACTAGAAAAAGGTAAAGTCAAAGATTGTCTTTGGGATGGCGTAGCCTGTACGATTTCTACCGCTAGCACTGATATTATGTGTGAACTCGTAATTAATAAAACTGAAAAAGAAGCACGTTATATTATCGATCAATACTTGAAAATGATTCATGAAGAAAAGTTTGATGAAGAAATATTAGGCGAAGCAATTGCTTTTATTAACACAAGTAAACAAGCCGCGCGGATTAAGTGTGCGACCATTGGCTTTAATGCATTAAAGGATATCTTAAATCATAAACATGGGAAATAAATTAAAACTAAACACTGACTATAAATATGGTTTTAAAGATAAAGATACCGCAGTTTTAAAAACGCCAAAAGGTTTAAATGAAAAAATAATTCGTGTGATCTCTCGTCTTAAGCATGAACCAAAATGGATGTTAGAGTTTCGTTTAAAATCTTATGAAGCATTTAAGCGCTTAAAAATGCCAAGTTTCGGTCCGGATTTATCTAAACTCGATTTTAATTCTTATACTTACTTTATTCGTCCGAGTGAAAAGGTTGAAAGAAAATGGGAAGATGTTCCTCAAACAATTAGAGATACATTTAAAAAGATTGGTATACCTGAAGCAGAACAAAAATATTTAGCGGGTGTTACTACTCAATATGATAGTGAAGCAGTTTATCACAACATGCTTAAAGAAGTAGAGGATAAAGGAGTTATCTTTTTATCAACCGATCAAGCTTTACAAATGTGTCCTGAAATAATGAAAAAGTATTTCAACACCGTTGTTCCTTATACTGATAATAAATTCGCTGCGCTTAACGGTGCAGTTTGGTCAGGTGGTTCTTTTATATATGTCCCTAAAGGCGTTAAATTAGAAAAACCACTTCAATCTTATTTTAGAATTAACAATGAAAAATCAGGTCAATTCGAAAGAACTTTAATAATTGTCGATGAAGGCGCAGATGTACATTACATTGAAGGATGTACTGCACCAATTTATTCAAAAGATTCATTACACGCTGCAGTGGTAGAAATTGTTGTGTTAAAAAATGCGAAATGTCGTTATTCAACTGTACAAAATTGGTCAACCAATATTGTGAACCTAGTTACTAAACGCGCGAGTGTTTTTGAAAACGGCAGCATGGAATGGATTGATGGTAATATCGGTTCACTTGTAAATATGAAATACCCGGCATGTTTACTAAAAGGAGAAGGCGCAAAAGGAACTTGCATTTCAATTGCGGTTGCAAGCAAAGGACAATATCAAGATGCAGGTGCACGTATGATTCACTTAGCGCCCAATACCCATTCGACCATTATTTCTAAATCAGTAGTACATGATGGTGGAGTTGCTAATTATCGTGGCACAGTTCGTCATACTAGATTAGCAAATAATTCTTCTAGCCACGTTGAATGTGACACATTAATTCTTGATGATATTTCTAAGTCGGATACGATTCCGAATAATGAAGTGATTAATCATACTAGTTTTATTGAACACGAGGCTACAGTTAGTAAGATTAATGAGGATCAACTATTTTATTTAATGAGTAAAGGCATGAGCAAAAAAGATGCAACTCAGTTAATTATTATGGGATTTATTGCGCCGTTCTCGCGTGAACTTCCAATGGAATATGCGGTTGAGCTTAATCAATTAATTAAACTCGACATGGATAAAAGCATTGGATAAAAAAACTAAATTCTTGCTTATAAAAATTTCTTTTATTATGTATAATAAAAATAGGAGAGTATATTATGGCAAGAAAAGAACATCATGTTGTCCCTAATAAGAAGGGCGGATGGGATGTTAAGATTAATGATGCTGGTCATCGTACTTACCATACCCGTAAAAAATCAACGGCGGTTAGAAAAGCCCGTGCTATTTCCCGTCGCCATGGTAGTGAATTAGTCATTCACAACTCAAAAGGTCAGATTGAGGTGAAAAACTCACATCCAAATCCAACCAAGAGACGGAAAAGAGCTAAAAAGGCAAAACGTCGTGTAAAACGTACGGTTAAGAAAGCCAAGCGTCCAGCAAAGAAAAAAACTAGACGTCCAGTAAGAAAAGCTAAGCGCGTAAAGAGAAAAGTTAAACGTCCTGCGCGTAAAGCGAAAAGAAAGAATCGTCGTAGAAGATAATTCTATGCAGAAGATTCTATTAATTGCTAGCATTGTTTTATTGACCGTTGGTGCGATAATCTTTCTAGCAATCGGAACGCCTTTAAAAGACTTTAATTGTATGTGGGCGGGATTAGGAATCTTCTTGATCGGACTCGTAACCTTGATTGTTTGGTTCTTTATCAGAACTTATCTTAAACGAAAAGAAGACGAGAAAAACAATATTAGAAGGGGCTAGTTAATAGCCTCTTTTTATTAGTAAAAAAGAAAAGCACCTATGGTGGGTGCTATAATTTTACTGGAGCAGGTGACGGGAATCGGACCCGCATAACTACCTTGGCAAGGTAGTGTTCTACCACTGAACTACACCTGCAAATGAGTGCCGTATTATTATAAATAAAGTATAATAAGTATTCAAGTATTAAAAAAATTATGGATAAACAGATTGAATTAGCAGAATTAATGTTTCCAGAAATAAAGGAAACAATTGGTGATCTTGAGGCAAAATATCCGCCCCGTAATTTAATTGAGTCTGCTGAAATCACTCGGTTTGCGCCATCGCCTACTGGTTATTTACATACTGGTAGTTTATTTACTTCATTAGTAAGTTATTATCTTGCTAAATCTACAAAAGGCGTTTTCTTTGTACGTTTAGAAGATACTGATACAAAGCGTGAGATTAAAGGCGCTGGCGAAGCGCTTATTAAAGAATTAAAGAATTTTAATATTGCACCGATGGAAGGATATGGTACAGATAAAGGGCGCTATGCTCCATATGAACAAAGTAAACGTGCTAGCATTTATAAAACAGTCATTAAAGAATTAGTGAAACAAGGTTTAGCATATCCATGTTTCTGCACACCAGAAGAGTTAGATGAAATTCGCCAAGTTCAAGAAAAGACTAAACAATTGCCTGGTTATTATGGTAGCTATGCTAAGTGTCGTTATTTAAGTGCGGAAGATGCAATTAAATTAATTAAAGAAGGGAAACCTTATGTGGTGCGTTTCCGCAGTAACGGCAATCACAATAATAAGATTCGCGTTCACGATGAAATTCGTGGAGATATTGATATTAGTGAAAATGAATTAGATGTCGTTATTTTAAAAAGTGATGGCCTACCAACTTATCACTTCGCGCATGTTGTGGATGATCACTTTATGAAAACTACAACGGTTACTCGAGGCGAAGAATGGATATCTTCTCTTCCAATTCATTTAGAAATGTTTAAAGCATTAAAATGGAAGGCTCCTAAGTTCGCTCACTTACCTTTAATTAATAAATTAGATAATGGCAATAAACGTAAATTAAGCAAAAGAAAAGATCCAGAAGCGGCAGTGACTTATTTCTTTGAAGAAGGCTATCCTCCTGAAGCAGTTCTTGTTTATTTAATGAGTATTGCTAATTCAAATTTTGAAGAATGGATGATTGCTAATAAAAGTTTTGATTTAGATAAATTCCCATTCTCCATTCATAAGATGAGTCTTGATGGTGCGTTATTTGATTTAGATAAATTAGCATATTTCTCTAAAGAATTTTTAGCGCATTTAACTGCGGATGAAATGAGTAAACGTGCTCTAGAATATGCAAAAAAATATGATCCAAAATTATTAGCGCTTATTAATAAAGATATTGCTTATTTCACGAAAATTATGAATATTGAACGCGATAAAGAAAATCCAAGAAAAGACTACGCTAAATTTAAAGATATTTATAATGTTATCCGTTTCTTCTACGACGACGAATATAACGAAATAATTAAGAACGGATATCCATTTAATCCAAATATTAAAAAAGAAGTTATCGCTAATGTGTTAACTGATTTTATGAATACAAACGACTTTTCACTTAATGAGCAAGATTGGTTTAATACGGTTAAAGTTTTGGGTGAAAAATATGGTTTTGCAAGCGATAGAAAAGCTTATAAGGCTAACAAGGATAAATACCTCGGAATGGTGAGCGATGTAGCGGAGATGATTCGAATTGCGTTAACCGGCAATAAGAATTCACCGAATCTATACTATGTTTTACATATTCTCCCAAAAGAGACAATAAATAATAGAATTAAACAAGCAATAAGCGTAAAATAATATTCACGTGGTCCCATGGTCAAGCGGTTCAAGACGCAACCCTCTCAAGGTTGAATCCCGGGTTCGATTCCCGGTGGGATCACCAAAAATATTAATTTATTTATTCTACACGATATTGCTTACCGAGCTCGATAGCTTCGTCAAATCTATTTATTACATCATTATATTTATAATATCCATCAGCGTTCTTTGTTAAACGATTAAATTCTAAATCATAGAACATTGGCGGATTATCTAAAGAAGTGATTTCACAACTTCTTAATTGTGAAGTCGTGTTATAAACCATAATGGGTTTGATATATTTAGTGTCCTCATTAGCTTTAGAATATTCTTCAAACATCATTTTTACACCGATTGGGGATTTACAAGAAATCGCTCCTGGGAGTTTATATTCTTTTATATCTAATGCCGATACTAAAGAAGTTATAGTGCTATCGTGTCCGCAAAGGAAAGTAAATTGTCTATCCTCTTCTTCTAATTCACTCTTCATCAGTTTCATCATTTCAACCATTACGTGTGTTGCTAATGTTCTAGTGCCTTCACAAATTTCTTGATACATATCTCCAATCGAACAAATCTCTATAATTTGCTTTTCAGTTAATTGATGGCCGAATAACGCTTTATTAATGTTTGGTTCTTCATAGATTTGAAGTTTAAAAGCATCAACTGCACTATTAGCGAGTTTTAATCCACCAGTCATTTTGTCCCCGAGTTCTTTATCAACTTCAAATTTCACTGCATTATCATCTAACGGAATATGTTCTATATTATTCTCCTTTGCGTATTTAGAAACTTTAAAGTCTAGTGTATCTTCTAATAATTTATAAGCATTTTTTAATTTATAACCCACACCAGTAAAGCCTTGTTCACCGCAAATCTCGTCAATGTCGGAACGAACTTTTTCTTCGAACCCTTCTTTGTGCTCCTTAATGATAGGGCAGAATATTGGATTTACTGTTCCGTAAGGTTTTTGATAATCAATTTTAATATCTCCTACTGGTAACATACCGGTAGCGAAGAAGTTAGCAGTCGCGATTGTTCTTTGCATTGAATTAGAATAAAACCAAGTCTCTCCTTCATCGGGAATCCAATTTTCAGGTATCATCTCTTTGGCTTCCAAATATTTTCTAAAAAATTGGCCCATGTTGGTTTCAAGTTGACCACCCTTAACTGATAATTCGCCTGATTTAGAAGTCCATTTAAACCATTCGTGGGGTGTGATTTCACCTAATGTAGACCCATCGCCAGTAAGTGGAGAACGAATATTGTGTCTACTCATAATAAGTACTTTTTCTAGTTTATAGTCACCATCATCTAATACAATTGCTGGTTCTAAATCATCATGATGAAAGATGTCGACGTTAGCATTGTTTGCGCAACTTGTAACAAGAGTGCAAGTGACCATAATTAGCGAACAGAAAACTATGTGTCTATAATTGTTGAGTTTATTCATTTTGTATACCTCTTAACATAAATTTTATAATGCCATTATAACATTATTGTAAAATATACATTAGATTATGAAGGCGATCTTTGTTTATTCAGTTCTTTCTGGATTCATTAATATAACGCGTTTTATTCCTTTAATTGAGCGAAAGTTGAAAGAGAAATTTTCAGAATTAAAAATTATTGAAACTAAAAATGAGGAAGAATTAAAAGAAGCATGTCTATTAGCATGTAAAGAATATGAATATTTAATTTTTGTGGGCGGAGATGGTGCGGTCAATTCAGTTATTAACAATATCGCCAATCAAGAAAAGAAACCGATATTAGGTTATATTCCTGGAGGGACCACTAATGATTTTGCAAAGAATTTTAAACTTTCACGTAGTATACGCTCTGCCTTAAAAAAGATTATTAAAGGCGCTCCCGCTCCGTTTGATATTTTTAAAGTTAATAATAAATATGTAGCTTATGTTTTAGCTTGTGGGGCTTTTAGCGAAATATCATATACCGCTAAAAGAAAAACCAAAAAAGCAGTCGGCCCTTTAGCATATTATCTACTAGCAATGCGTGATGTTTTTATTCCTAGACGCGTAATCGGAAAATTGTCTTGTAATGGAAAAAGCTATGATGTGAACACACCGTTTTTGTTAGTGCTTAATGGTAACCATGTTGGCGGTTTCTATTTAAATTTTAAGAACAAAATTAATGATGGCAAATTTAATATCTATATTACTAAACCGGGCGTGTTTAATGGTTTGCTTCATTATCTATTCTTTAAGATGAAGACGGTCAAAATTCAGACTGATCATTTTACTTTTACTTTTTTAAGTAAACCTACTCCATGGTGCATTGATGGTGAACTCGCAAATATGGAAAATGTCGAAGTAAAATGTTATCCAGCTCATTTAAAAATAATGACTTCAAAACGAATGGCGAAAAAACTTTATAGTCAACAAGCGGTGGCGGTAGAACAAAAATGAAAAATTATGATGTGATAGTGGTTGGTGGTGGACATGCGGGCGTTGAGGCTGCGCTTGTTTCAGCGCGAATGGGCGTTAAAACCTTATTGACCACATTAAATATCAAAAAGATGTCTAACATGCCTTGTAATCCTTCGATTGGCGGTTCTGCGAAAGGAATTGTGGTACGCGAGATTGATGCAATGGGCGGAGCAATGGGGATTGCAGCTGATCATACCTATTTACAAATGAAAATGCTTAACACTGGTAAAGGACCAGGAGTTCAATGTCTAAGAGCGCAGTGTGATAAATATGATTATCCACACTATATGCAAGAGCTATGTTTACATACCAAAAATTTAACGGTTAAAGAATGTGAAGTGAAGGAACTTATTTACGATAAACATAAGGTTAGTGGTGTTATTACTAATAAAAAAGAACGTATAAAAGCTAAAGCAGTCATTATTACTACTGGAACTTTTATGAATGCTTATATTTATCATGGGAAAAATAAAATAAGTGCTGGTCCTGATGGTGAAAAGCCTAGTATTGGACTTAGTGATTGCCTTCGTAAAATGGGACTATCACTAATTCGTTTAAAGACCGGAACTCCTCCACGCATTAAACGCGAATCAATTGATTTTAAGAAAACCGAAATTCAATTAGGAACGCCTGGTAAATTAGCATTCTCTTATCTTACGAACAAATTCGTGGATATTAAAAAACAATTACCGTGTTATTTAATCTATACAAACGAAAAGACACATGCATTAATACGTGCGCATCTTGATGAATCCGCTCAATATAATGGAACTGTTCAAGCAACTGGTCCTCGTTATTGTCCAAGTATCGAAGGTAAAGTGATGACCTTCAAAGATAAGAAGAGACATCAATTATTTTTAGAGCCTGAATATAAGGATCAAGAATCAATTTATCTACAAGGTTTCTCAACTTCTATGTCTCATCCAGTTCAGGAAAAGATGGTGCATTCTTTGAAAGGACTTGAAAAAGCAGTTTTTCTTAAATATGCTTATGCGATTGAATACGATGCCATTGATCCACTTGAATTTAATCTTTCGTTAGGCGTAAAAAAATACCAAGGATTATATGGCGCTGGACAAATATGTGGTACTTCAGGATATGAAGAAGCCGCAGGCTTAGGATTAGTCGCTGGCATTAACGCTGTCCATTATATTAAAAAGAAAAAACCATTTATTTTAAAGCGCAATGAATCATATATTGGAGTAATGATTGATGATATTGTCACTAAAGGCATTACTGAACCATATCGTTTACTATCAAGTCGTGCTGAATATCGATTGTTGCTTCGTCATGATAATGCAGATATTCGTTTAACACCTATCGCAAAGAAACTAGGCATTATTGATAATAAGCGCTATCAAATGTTTATTAAGAAAAATGAACAAATAAAAAAAGCGATGAAGTTATTAAACGTCACTCGCTTTGGTAGTAAAAGTGAAGTGAATGCCTATTTAAAAACATTAAAGTACGATAATTTATCTGCAGGTACTTCGGCTTTAGATTTATTACGTCGCCCAAATGTTAGACTTGTTGAGCTATATTCATATGTTAAAGGATTAAAGGAACTTAAATTAACTGATATCGCTATTTTCCAAATTGAAGTGAGTGTAAAATATGAAGGTTACATTCGTAAGCAATTAAAAGAAGCAACTGAATTTAATAAGATTGAAGATACATTAATTCCGAATAATATTGATTATCTTCATATGGATGGTTTAGCCTTAGAAGCTAGACAAAAAATGGATAAGATTAGACCACATTCAATTGGACAAGCAAGTCGTATCTCCGGTGTAAATCCAAGTGATATCGCTATCTTAGTGCTAAACTTAAAGAAGAAATAATTATGACTTATCAAGAATTAGAAAAAGAATTTAATATCAACGCGAAACAAGTTGATAAGTTTTTAACTTATTTATTAGAGACTAATAAAAAGATGAACTTAACTGCGATTACCAATAAAGAAGAAATGATTAGTAAACATATTTATGATTCATTACTTATTAGTAAAGCTTATGATTTTAAAAACAAAACTATTTTAGATGTTGGTAGCGGTGGAGGTTTCCCTGGCATTCCGCTTGCAATGCTTTATCCAACTTCACATTTTGTGTTAGTGGATTCAACCATGAAGAAAGTTAAATATTTAGATGAAGTCGCTAAGGCGCTTAATCTTACAAACGTTGAAGTGAAATGCGCTCGTGTTGAAGAGTTAAACGAAAAAGAAAAATACGATGTGGTAATTGCTCGTGCTTTAGCAGAATTAAGAATTTATCTTGAACTTGTTACTTACCTAGTAAAAGTAAATGGAAACGTTATTGCGCTTAAAGGAAAAAATGCAAACGATGAATTAGCCGCTAGCGATAACGCAATCAAGAAATTAAACTTATCATTAAATAAAATACAAGCCACCGCAATTCCTACAGGTGAAAAACGTATGAATCTGATTTTCACTAAAATTAAAAGTACGGATAAATCCTATCCACGCGAATTTAGTCAAATTAAAAAAAGACCACTATAATATAAGGAGAGGTATTCTATGAATAAGACTAACAAAACTTTAAAAATTATCACCGCTTCAACAATTGCAATTGCGAGCCTTGTAATGGTTATTCTTGCAATTGTTAATTTAGCGAAAAATGGTAGTGGTGAATCGGAAACCATCGCTTTCCGCATCATCGCTTGTGTTCTTCTTGTTTTAGCTTCAATATTATCAACTTGTTTAGTTGTTGGTGATAATCCACGTCACTTTGACGCTAGATTAGTTATTTATAATGGTCTATTACTTGGCACAGGTATTTTTGTAGTTTTACCAGTAGCCGGAGAAGTCGCCGATATTATGGTCGGTTATTTAATCCCTTGTTTCCTTATCGGTCTTGGCGTTTTCTTTGTTGTCGCTACTATCATTAGCTTAATTAAGAAAATTAATAATAAAAACACGGATGTTGTTGCGCTAATTCTTGGTATCCTATTGCTTGTCGCAGGCATTCTTCTTCTTTGTTACGCAGAGAAAACAACCAAAGTTTTATGGTTAGTTATAGGCATTATCCTACTTGCATCTTCAATTATCGCTTTAGTGAACATAATTAAAAAAGATAAAGTAAAAACTATTGATGTTACTGATACTACAAAGAATTAATTATTCTTACTAATATTTTCTAAAAACTTATCTTTTTCTTTATTGTTAGTGAAACTAATCACTAGAGTTTTATCTTTATTATCTACTTCGCATTTAAATTTCTTTAATAAGATTACCGAAGTATCTTGATTACCTTTTGCATGTTTCTTTTTCGCTAAACCTTCAATCTCACGAACTGATAAACCTTCTTCGTAGATTTTATTCACCAGTTCTTCAATTGAAGTTTCTGGTAATGATGCAATCGCTTTAGCGTGTCCATAACTTAACTTACCAACCGAGATATCATCAATAATCCATTTTGGTAAATTAAGTAATCTTAAGATATTAGTAATTTGTGAACGTGATTGATGAGCGAGCTCCGCTAAAGTAGTTTGATTGTAATTATATTTCTCGCTTAATTCTTTTAAGACTAATGCAGTTTCGATAATATTCGCATCCCGTTGTTCGCGGTTATCCGCAAGTAGCATAAAAAGCATTTCTTCATCGCTTACATTAATGATTCTTGCGGGTGCTTTATAAATCTTATATTTCTTCATCGCTAATAAACGCTTACGACCAAAAACGATTTCGTAATAGTTTTTCTTAGGACGCACAATTAATGGATTAGTTAATCCATTTTTATTAATACTATCCGCGATATTTTTTAAAGCATCATTAGGGATTACTGCACTTTTAATAATTGCATTGTCATCAATATTAGTCACTAACAATTCGGTTGATTTAGCTTGACGGAGATTTTTCTCCATCTCTTCGATTACATAGCTCTTTGAAAAACGATTAACTAATTTAGAGAGTTGGTTTTTCTTTAGCAATCTATTTGTTTTGTTCATGATCTAATAATTCCTTCGCAAGTGATGCATACGAAACGCTACCAGCACTCGTAGGACGATATTCACTAACTGGCATTAATTTAGCAGTAGCTTCAGGAATTGAAACGTTTCTGGGAATAACTGAGATAAATGTATTCTCTTTAAAGAGCGATCTTACTTCTTGAGCGATTTCGCTACTTAAATTCGTATGAGTATCAAACATAGTTAACACAAAACCTTCAATTGCTAAATTAGGATTGTGTAAACGTTTTACTTCACTAATGGTTCCGAGGATTTGTGCAATGGCCTCCATTGCAAAATATTCGCACTGAACAGGAATTAAAATACTGTTAGATGCCGTTAAGGCATTGATGGTTAATAAGCCTAAAGATGGAGGACAATCAATTAAAACATAATCGTATTTCTTTTTAATTAGACTCATGGTTTCTTTAAGACGATTATGTGGTTGATTAGTGACATTCGAAATAGTGATACCAAAATTCGCTAAGTTGAGATTACTTGGTATGATGTCGATTCCCTTATACGAAGTAGTTCTAATTACTTCATTGACATCTTTTTGATTAATTAAAGCTTCAAATAAAGTATTTTTAATTGCATTAATATCAATACCAACACCACGAGATGAATTGCCTTGTGGGTCCATATCAATAATCAAAACATGTTTATCTAAGTTACCTAAAGCAGCAGCTAAATTAATGGTGGTGGTAGTCTTACCTACGCCACCTTTTTGATTGGCAATTGAAATAATCTTACCCATGCACTTATATTATAATGTTTCACGGATAGTTTCACAAAATTATATTTTCTTAATTAAAGGATATAGTTTTCGATACGTTAAATATTTCTTTTGATAGTAGTTAACTAATTTTGGATCTTTTTTAATTACTTTAGTAACTTTAACAATTTTATTAGTGGCTTGTTCAATTGATTTATATTCTTTGTTTGCAACCATCGCTAAAATAGCTGCACCTAAACCTGGCCCCTCATCCGCATTAATTAATTTAACATTTACGTTTAGGATATTCGCAATTAGGCTTGGCCAAACATCAGATTTTGCGCCACCGCCACAAACGGTAGTTTCTTTTACATTGATTCCCATATCGCGTGCGATATTGAGACAATCTTTTAATGCAAATGTCACTCCTTCAAGAACCGCTAATGACATATCGTTATTAGTGGTATTACTTCTTAAATTAAAGAATGCACCCGTTGCGCTTGGATCATTATATGGGCATCTTTCGCCAGTTAAATAAGGTAAGAAATAAATATCATTTTTCTTTATAGTAATCTTACGATTAACTTTTGCATTAATAATTTTACTCCACCAATTATAAGCACTAGCTGCACTAAGAATGCAACCCATTAAATAATATTTACTATTTGCGTGATTAAATGAATGAATCGGTAAAGTCTTACCATCATGATAAGTATCAGAAGCGATTAAAATTGTTCCACTTGTACCAAGTGAAATGTTACAAGCGTTGTTCTTAATTGTGTTAGTGCCAATCGCAGCAATTGCATTATCTGCTCCGCCAGCAACAATCTTAACATCAGTATTTAAACCAAGATCATTCGCGACTTTCTTATTAATCTTTTTTACTACTTGATAACTTTCATAAATCTTTGGTAGTTGTTCTTTTTTAACACCAACAATTTTTAGCATTTCGTTTGACCACTTCTTTCTTTTAACATCAAGAAGTAGCGTTCCCGCGGCATCACTATAATCCGTGGCAAAGCATTTAGTGAATTGATAAATAAGATAATCTTTCGGGAGCATAATCTTATTAATCTTTTTATAGTTTGCTGGTTCATGTTTTTTAACCCACATAATCTTTGGAGAAGTAAATCCATTAAAAGCGATATTGCCGGTTAAAGCATTTAACTTCTTTTTATTTTTATTTAATAACTGAGTGAATTCTTCACTCCGATTGTCGTTCCAAAGAATACAAGGTCTAATAACATTATCATCTTTATCAAGCATTACTAGTCCATGCATTTGCCCACTAAAGGAAATGGCTTTAACATTCTTTTTATTTGTTTTGCTTAATAAAGTCTTTAATCCAGAAATAGTAGCGGACCACCAACGATTAGGATCTTGTTCAGAAAAATTCACTTGTGGAATATTAACTGGATAGGCAACGCTAACAGAGTTAAGAACTTTACCTGTGTGGTTAACTAAAAGTAATTTAACTGCACTAGTGCCTAAATCAATTCCTATATATGTATTCATGATTAAATTAATGTGAGATATAAGTTCATACCAATTGCGGTAAGAATGGTTGCAATTGGGAATGCAGCGGCATATGCGTTCGCCACGTCGTCGGTTTTGGCCATGCCAATTAATGCGCCTAACGCTGGAGTAGAAGTCATACTACCAGTAATAGCGCCTAAGTTATTTAATAAAGGTAATTTAAATATGTATTTACCCATAAAGTAACCGCCTATCATCGGAATCACAGTAATAATCACTCCGAGTAAAATTGCATAAACAATAGTAACCGGATCAATTCCACCTGTAGAAGCGCTATTAATAATCTTATAGCCACCAACAATACCGATACCAGCTAAGAAGACAATTAAACCAAATTCACGGAAGGTTTTATTAACATTCGCTGGAACTTTAAATGACATTTTGCCAATATGTCCGAAGTGACCAAAGATAATACAGCTAAGTAAACAACCACCGGTGGTGCCTAGTGAGAAACATGGTCCTGCGAATCCATCTGGAGTTAATGGAATAGTTATTGCGCCAACTAATAAACCAGCAAAAGCGGCGATTGAGAATGGCACTAAACCAAACGAATCTACTTCAAAATAAGTTTTATCTAAACCCTGTCTCTGTTTTTCTTCTTCGGCTTTTTCTTCATTCATTTCTTGTTTTAAAGCTTTGACGATTAATAGACCTCTTTCCATGCTCATATCCGCTTTTAAGATCTTAGGCATTAATTGAATGAAAAGAACAACACCTAAAACGCCTAAAGGATAAGTAACTGCATATCCAATCGTTACTAAAGTAACTGCTTGGTCACCAGCAGCTTTTGCTACTTCTTGTGCCGCGGCTAAAGCAGGAGTAGAAGTAATAGCGCCTGAGAAAATACCTGAAGCGTAGAATGGACCAATGCCAGGAATCAAACCAATTAAAGCGGTTAATAAAATGCCGACTAAAGTGACAGAAACTCCCATAGTAATAAATGATTTAGCGTTTGTTTTAAAACTTCTAAAGAAAGTAGGACCTGCAATAAATCCAACTGCGGAAGCAAATAAAATTAATCCGAAATTTTCAAGAACATCACCATAAATAGTGATATCATGAATCCCTTTTGTAGCATCTTCTACTAATACAAATTGGCCAATCCAAGGAGTATCAGGAGGTATAGCGGCAAAAGCGATGCCGACTCCGAGCGCGACTAAGAATACACCGGCTGAACCAAAAGAAACGCCTTTAATAGTAATGCGACCAATCGCAAGGCCGATAGCTAAAATTAAAAATAATCCAATAAATCTAGCTAAGTGTTGCCCGACGACAACTGGACCAACTTTTCCTTCTGGATCAGGTGGTGCAAAATTACACCAAACAACAATTAGTGCTAATAAAACAACCCCAAAACAAATCCAAAAAACTTTATTTTTGAACAATGATTTAAAAAAGTTTGGTTTTTGGGAAGAAGAGCTTTTCTTTTTCTCAGCCATCTTATTTATAATTATAACTTAAAATAAATAAAAAATAAAAAGCACCTTTTGGTGCTCTTTATTATTGTGGTTAATTATTTACCATGAATGATTTGATTTATAATGCTCTGCATGAGCTCTTGATGGTTGCTCTTAGGAAGCTTTGCATCCTTCATCTTACAAGCATATTTACTGAGTTCTTCTAGAGTAGTCTTACCACTAACAATCTTTTTACCAATGCCTGTATTAAATGAAGCATATTTCTCTTTGATCATCTTATCAATACGTCCGTCTTTAATTAACTTATCTGCATTAATTAATCCTAAAGCATAGGTATCCATACCTAAGATATAACCATAGAACATATCTTCTTTGGTGTAAGAACCACGGCGGTTCTTTGCATCAAAGTTAAATCCACCGGTTAAACCTTTACTCTTAAGTACTTCATACATTGCCATCGTAGCGGTATGAACATCAAATGGGAATTCATCAGTATCCCATCCTAAGATTGGATCGCCTTGGTTCGCATCAATACTTCCTAACATATTATTTAAACGAGATACTCTTAATTCATGTTCAAAAGTATGACCCGCTAAAGTAGCGTGATTAGCCTCGATATTTAACTTAAAGTCTTTATCTAACCCATAATGACGTAAGAAATTAATGGCGGTATTAGCATCAAAGTCATATTGATGTTTCATTGGTTCTTTGGGTTTTGGTTCAATATAGAAATCGCCTTTAAAACCAATCTTACGACCATACTTAACGGCCATTTTCATGAGTCGAGCGATATTATCAAGCTCTAATTGCATATCAGTATTTAATAAATGCTCATAGCCTTCTCTTCCGCCCCAAAAGACATATCCGCGACCACCGAGTTTAACGGTAATATCAAGCGCTTTCTTGACTTTTGCGGCTGCAAAGGCAAAGACATCCGCACTACTAGTGGAACCCGCTCCAGCGAAGAATTTGGGGTTAGAGAACATATTAGAAGTACCCCAAAGACACTTAATACCGGTTTGTTTCATCTTTTTTAAGATATAATCGCTAATTTCATCTAAACGCTTATAGTTAACGTTAATATCATTGGTTTCAGGGATTAAATCCGCATCATGCCAGCAGAAATAATGAATGCCAAGTTTTTGCATAAATTCAAAACCTGCATCAACTTTAGCCTTAGCGTGATCCATGGTGCCAATCTTTCTATTGAAAGATTTATCCATGGTATCAGTACCAAACATATCCGTTCCTTGAGCGCATAAATTGTGCCACCAAGCCATCGCAAAAGGGAGATGATCCTTCATTTTCTTACCGGCTACTACCTTATTTTCATCATAATAATGAAAAGCTAAGGGATTTTTACTGCTCGGGCCTTCATATTTAATTTTTTTAATGTTAGGGAAGTATTCTTTCATAAATTTACCTCATAGTAAGCATTATATAACTAATCTTAAATAAATAATTTATTATTTAGATATTTTTTAGTTTATAATATATTCAGTTTACATTATTAGTGATTATGAAGAAAAACACTTTAAAAATCATAACCATTGTAAGCGCTTCCTTTATAGCGACATCTTGTTCTTTATTTCAAACCAAATATTTTGACTGGTTAAAATCTACAAATAATAACACTGAGATTAACTATTGTCTTTTAATTGGTCAAAATGAGCATAGTGACTCTATTGAAAGAACTAGGTACACGCGCGAAGCTTTACACACACGTGACGCTGCGTCTGAAATTAACGGAAATGCTAACTTAGGCACCCCTAAGATTGGTCAACTCACCTTAGGTGGCAAAAGTTCAACCGATCCATTAAATCCAGCCCCAGAACGCGAATTTAAGGTAACTGAGCTTGAACATATGGAGCAAAAGTCCTTAGCAGGCGTTGTTTGGGACTCAATTACCGCAAACGGGACCACTTCAACCTGGATTAGTAAACATAATGAGAAAATCACCATGATTATTTCTAATAATGATGGCATGGCCGAAGGCGCCTTATTCGCCTCTAATTACATTAAAGATTTACCATTATTCGGTTATGATGCAAACACCTCAACCCTTAAATTAATCACTCAAGGCAAGATTATGGGCACAGTGGATCAAAATGCATCTGCTCAAACTTCAGCCGCCTATTTAATGATTAGAAATATCCTAGAGGATATTGATAATAAGGCTAATGGCATCGGAACAACGGCTTATAATCCCTTAAATCGTGGATTTAATGGGGAAGAAAGCGCAACAGCGGATGGCATTTATATTGAAGGCTTTAATAGCGATACCCAAATAACTGAATTAGAGAAAGAAGGAATAACTAATCCATTCCATGATGATCGTTCGCCTAATAACATGGATTTAAGCAAAACTGACGGGTATCATCAAATTTTATCGAAAAGTATCGCGATTGACGATACAAATATCGATACTTTCGTTGATGAAAGCGGTGAAGTTCGTAAACCACACGATTTAGCATGGTCAGATATCGGTTATGTTCATAAAAAGGGTAGTAAAAAACCTAATAAAACCTATAACATATGTCATGTTTATAACAACGCTGCTGAAGTCTATTTACAAGGAACAATGCATGACTATTATGTTGAATATGATGATGAATTAGGTTTAGCCATCCAAAAGATTGATGGCGATGGGGTTGATGAACAAAAGATTTTCTCCCAATTAGAAGGCGCTTGCGCAGGTACTCAATTTGATGCTTTCTTAATTAACATGGTTACTACCACTGATGGTGGAACATTTGTAGATAACATTTCTAAATATGCTGCATCCAAAGAAGGAAAGGGTAATCCACCTAAAGGTGGATGGGATAAATGGGAAGACCGTTTAGACACTCCATTAATCTTCTGGAATAAACAGCCACAAACGGTTGATGGTAAAGTCGATGTAGATACCATGAATAATAAATACTTTAAGTATACTTATTTTGTAGGAGTCGATGCTTCTTATGGCGGACAAGAACAAGGAAATATGATTGTTCGTTATCTCGAACGCCAATACGAGAATAGCATTAAAAATAAATAATTATGAATAAACGTCCGTTATTACTTCTATCATCATTATCAATAATTGCATTAACTTCGTGTGGATTATTAAATAAACATACTTGGAGTTGGACTGCTTCTACTGAAGGTTACAAAATAAACTATTGTTTATTAATTGGCCAAATTGATCATAACGATTCTATGAATCGTACCCGTGGTGTGCGGGATCAGCTTGATACTAGAGTAGAAGAAAAATATCGGAAAGATAATTACAACCTTGAAGGAGTTAAACAAGGTGAAGTTACTTTAGGCAAAGGCACCGCTCATGAACATAAATTTGTGACTACCGAACTTGAAAGCTTAGAACAGAAATCATTTTCCGGCGCTACTTGGGATCCGATTACCGCTAATACAACTACTGGTACTTGGATTGGTAAACATGGTAAGAATATTACTTGTTTTGTCTCCAATAACGATGGTATGGCGGAAGGCGCTATTCGAGCCTTTAACTGGTATCAAGGTATGCCAATCTTTGGCTATGATGCCAATATGTCGACTTTAAAACTAATTAACCAGGATAAGATTATGGGTACGATTGATTCCAATACCGCTGGTCAATGCTTAGTGACTTCAGTTATTGTTCGTAATATCCACAATGCTTCAAAGAAGAGAGCGGAATATAATGGCATGAGTCTTATTGAAAAGATGTGGAAAGAAGAAGGTAAACCTTATAACCCAATTTATGAAGGTTTCCAATATGATGATGAAGAATATGCTGCTGAAGCAGGCACCGAAGTACGTGGACATAATGAAATTTCTTATGGTACTGGCTATGTTCATAGCACAGTTACTTTTGATGGATGCCTTAACGATGATTTAACTAATAATCCTAAATCTAACCATGCTATTCTTTTGAAGAATAGAACGGTAACTAAAGATAAATATACCGAAGGCATTGATCCAAGTGCGATTAAAACTAATTTCTTCTTTAATCCAGATACTGGCGAAGCATTAACGCCAAAAGAAATATATGATAACGCTGAAGGCGCTAATGTTGAAGATAAAAATCCAGTTATCCCTAATAAACAAGATGAACCAGTGCGTGCTTGGCAATCTTGGTATAGTGATACGGATACTTTCTTCTCTGGAAATATGGATCCTTACTTTGTAATTACACAAGATTCAAATATGTTTAATATAGCAGTAACACCAGCCAAAAGTGATGGGGCAAATGAAGATAAAAACCTTAATGCTTTAAGCGCAGTCTTAACTAAAAGTGAAAGTGAGAGGCCAAACGCTTTCTTAATTAATCCAGTTCAACAACCTAATTCAGTTCAATACATTACTAGAATTGCCGACGGACTTAAATTACAAGAAGAAGATGAATGGATTAATCGAAGTGATATTCCGATTATTTTCTGGAATCGTCAACCAACTGATCTACATGGCGCGATATCAACTGAATCCGTTATGAATAATAAATACTTTAAATACACTTATTATATTGGCTTTGATGCGGCTCAAGGCGGCGAACTACAAGGTCAAATGGTTAAGTCGTGGTTAAACAAAAAGTATATGGAGCAATTTGAAAATTAGCGGAGGAGCAGATGATGAAAAAGAAAGTTAGCAACAGCAAATACGTTCTCGAAATTATTAACTTATCAAAAGCCTTTGGTAAGAACCAAGTTCTTTGTGGCGTTAATATTAGAGTCCCGCGTGGTACGGTTATGGGTCTGATGGGTGAAAATGGTGCGGGCAAATCAACCTTAATGAAATGTTTATTTGGTATGTACGCGAAAGATACCGGAACCTTCCGTTTAGATGGTAAAGAAATTGATTTTAAATCGAGTAAAGAAGCGTTAGAAAGTGGTGTAGCGATGGTGCACCAAGAATTAAACCAATGTTTAAATAGAACGATTCAAGATAACTTATTCTTAGGGCGTTATCTTACGAATGCAGGCATTGTTAATGAAAAGGCTATGTATAAGCGTTCACTTGAATTATTCTCACGCTTAGACATGAAATTTAATCCTAAGATGATGATTCGTGATTTATCAGTTTCGCAAAGACAGATGGTCGAAATTGCCCGTGCGATTTCTTATAACTCAAAAGTAATCATCTTAGATGAACCAACTTCATCGTTATCTGAAAGAGAAACTAGAAAACTATTTGAAATTATTAATAATTTAAAGAAAACAGGTGTAAGCTTCGTCTTCATTTCTCATAAGATGAACGAAATCTTTGAACTATGTGATAACATCACGGTCCTTCGTGATGGTTTAGTTACGCTAGATAAACCAATCCCAAAGACTAACTTAGATGAAGTAGTTAAGGCGATGATCGGAAGAAGCTTAACTAGTCGCTTCCCACCTCTAACTAATAAACCAGGCGAAGTAATCTTAAAAGTTAGAGCGCTTGAAACTAAATATAAACCATACTTACGTGATATTGACTTTGATTTAAAGAAAGGTGAAATCTTAGGCGTATATGGTCTAGTAGGCGCGGGTAGAAGTGAATTACTTGAATGCTTATTCGGTTGCCGTACCATAGGTACTGGTGCGATTCGTTATCACGATAAACGAGTATTATTTACTACTCCAAAAGAAGCAATGGATCATAACTTTGCATTCGTGACTGAAGAAAGAAAGGTATCAGGCATGTTCGCTAATTGTAACTTAACCTTTAATACTTGTATTACTAACCTAGATAAATATAAATCTAGAACTATGTTAATTAATAGCAAGATGAATAAAGCAGCCGATTTACAAATTGGTCAAATGCACGTTAAGTGCAGTAGCCGTAATGATATGATTCTTAACTTATCGGGTGGTAATCAACAAAAAGTTATTATTGGTAAGTGGCTTGAAAGAGCACCGGATGTATTCTTAATGGATGAACCAACCCGTGGTATTGATATTATGGCTAAGTACCAAATCTATGAATTAATGATTGAACTCGCGAAGCGTGGTAAATCAATCATTATGGTAAGTAGTGAAATGCCAGAAATCTTAGGAGTTACTAATCGAGTAATAGTGATGAGTAACTACCGGATTGCGGGTGAACTAGAAACTAAGAAAGCAACGCAAGAGCAAATTATGCGTCTATGCACAAAATATTTATAATATAAAGGAGATATATTATGGCGAAAAAGAAAGTTATTAAAAAGAAGACGGTTAAGGCTAAAGTTAAGACTTCATCTTCTATGACGATCGCAACGGATGAATCAAACACCATTGAAGTCTATGTCAAGAAACACGCGCGTTTCGTGAGCGGTATTCTTGAGGCGCGCAAAAAAGACATTAGTCATGTTTTTGCGCTTCGGCGTGCAATCATCGATGTTGAGACTGATGAAAAATTAAAACCTGAAACTAAAGAAACAAAGCTTAGTGAACTAAAAGCTCAGCTTAAACAAGCTAAGATAGATGCTAAGCTTAGTCAAAAGGCCATCGAGAAAACCGTTGATGATGCCATTAAGAATAATTTCTATGATTTAAGAGTTTGTTTCTCTTATCAACAAGTTAAGTATCAAGATTATCTTGATGAACTTAATAAATTAAGACGTGATGGTGAAAATAAGATCATCGCGCTTCGTAATGAAATCCAAGATATCATCTTGAATAAACAAATTGAAAAACACGAGAAGAGAGAATTAATTGATAACAATATTAAAGAATTAAAGAAAGCAAGAGAGAACGCTAAGTTAATGAAGAAAGAGGTTAAAGCCGTTCTTCATGAAGCCATGGTGTTATCTAAACTTGACTCTAAACAATATATGCGTCTTGTGAAGGCGGGTAATAAATATGACAATAATTTATCACGTACGCAATATAAGGACATGTGCAAAACTATTAATGAAATGCACACGAAGCGTGTTATTCAATTAAAGAGTGAAGCTAAAGATAAGAAAGCGTTAGCTGTTGACTTAAAAGCTGAAAATATTGCTTACTCCAGTAAACTTAACGAAGCGAAGACCGCTAAAGTTGAAGCGATTGATCGTTCTAAAGAATTACGCTATTCATCCTTTATGAATAAATACGCGTATACCGGTAAGCTCAAGCATGATCATCACCCAATTGGTGAGTGGTTCCGCTTTAAATATGAAAACTACATTGCTAACTTTAATCTCCAGAATTGGTTATTAAAGAATGCATTATATGTAGTTATCCTTGTAGTTTTCGCTGCCTTAGTCGGTATGACTGGTGGTGGTCTACTTAAAGGTGAGTCACTTTTAGGTGCTTTAGTCCAGATTTCGCCAAAGATCTTCTTCGCGTTAGGCGTCGCGGGTCTAATTCTATTAGGAGGCACGGACTTAAGTATTGGACGACTAACCGGTGTAGGTGTTTCCTTTACCTTAATGATATTATCTAACGATATTTATCCTGATATTAATGGTAACGCGTGGTGGATATTTACGACCGCGCCAGGCGCAGTAAAAATTATTACAGCCTTATTAATTTCAATCCTCTTATGTACTTTCTTTACTACTTTCGCTGGTTTCTTTACCGCGAAGTTTAAGATGCATCCATTCATTTCAACCTTAGCGGTGCAGCTTATTTCTTATGGTTTCTTCCAAATCTTCTGGTCAGCAACCTCGAGCTTCTCACCTGATACCGATCTACTCGCTGCGTTACGTGGCCCGCAATCTATATTATTAGTTATATACGCGATTATCGCGATATTAATTGTTTGGTTTATTTGGAACAAAACGAAGTTTGGTAAACACATGTACGCGGTGGGTGGTAACCAAGAAGCCGCAACCGTTTCTGGTATTTCTCCATTTAAGATTACAATGCTCGCGTTCGTAATGGCGGGTATTCTCTATGGTTTTGGTGGATTTGTCCAAGCGATTCAAACTGGTACTGGTAACTTTAACTCAGGTTATGGTACTGAAACTGACGCGATTGCCGCGTGCGTTATAGGTGGTATCTCATTTAGTGGTGGTGTTGGTAAAGTCGGCGGTGCAGTTATAGGCGCGATTATATTAGGGTTCTTAACGTATGCGTTCGCTTATATAGGTGTTAACTCCAACTTACAGCTCCTCATCAAGGGTGTCATTATTCTCATCGCAGTGGCTCTTGACTGTGTGAAATATTTACGTAAAAAATAAAAAAATTACAAATTCTAAAGCGCCCCCTCGGGGGCGTTTTAATAGATGTCATCGGAAAAAATATTTGACATTCCTTATTTATATTATTAGTATATAGGCACAGTTATTCTAAAAAAGGAGATTTGTTAGATATGACTAAAAACATAAAATTTATTGCGCCATTAGCCTTAGTTGCTTTTGGTACACTTGCAAGTTGCGGTGGTGGAAAGAGTTTTTCCCATTTAAACCGCGTTGAGTACAAGGAAGTTAATTCGAAGGAATTGGTGCCACAACTCAATAAGATTTTTGAGAAACAGTATGCTGCTGGTGTTATTGCTAATTTATTCAAGAAAGGAACGATTAACCTAAATTATTCTATATCTTTAAACGGTGATGTCCGTGCATATATTGATGGTGTTGCACCTATTGATGTCAATGGCATTAACATTTCAGAGCAAAATAGTGTTACTTTCTCTTGGTCAATTGATGATGAGTATTTGAAAGCTACTAGTAAGACTGGTACTACTTACATTATTCATGATAAAGCTGACAATAAATATTACAAATGTTTTGATATCGGTGATGGTCAAAAATATAAAGTGGATCTTTTTGAAGGATATAGTGATCCTTCTGACATCCCTTATTTCTCTGACATTGTAATTGCTGAAGCTGCAAAAAATTGTGGTTTATATTATGGTGGTATGGGAATGGGAGTTGCTTTTGGGCTAACTGGTCAAGGAACAATGTGGGTCGAACCACAAACTTATGATTTCATTAATTTCTATGAAATACCTGGTGCTCTTGTTCTTGCTGATCAAAAGCTTCCAGAAACTCTTGGAGGCATCGCTATTATCATTGATGGAATCGATGAATTAGATGTTGGAACTGGTAAAGTTGGTAGTGATGGTGACGATAGCGTTTCCCTTAATGTTGCTTTAACAAATCTTAATTTAGCAAAAATTCAAGATTATCTCGATAAATTAAAATTACCATTTGATCTTCCTGAAGGCTTAACTCTTGCTGGTAATGCGACGCTTGATTATTTCTTTGCATTTGCCGAAAACTTCATCAAACAACAGGAATTGATTTTTGACTTAGACAAAGTTAGTTTTGTTTATGAATCGCTTCCAGAAGAAGATGATGATGACTACACTTATGTAAGCGCTGATTTCTCAGCAAATGCCTACATCGGAGAAGAAGTAATAAAAGATAAGTGTACAGTTGATACAGTTAATACTAAAGACTATACGACCGTAAAACTCACTCCCGGTGGCAAAGATTATGAGCCAACCTTTATTGTGGAAGACTTTGTTTGTTAATTAAATATATTATATAAGGAGAAAAAAACATGAAAAACATTAAACTTATTGCTCCATTAGCCTTAGTTGCTTGTGCAACACTTGCAAGTTGCGGTGGTAGTACCAATCCGTTTACTCCACTCAAACGTCTTGATTATAAAGAGGTTTCAGCTACTGAATTGACAGAAGTGCTACATAGACACATTAGACCAAGTCAAGTTACTGTAGATGCTGAGGGTCGCATTTTCCATACGAAGCCATCTGAGAAAGGTACTATCACTTTCAATTATGGAGTAGCAGCTACTGGTAAATTTAAACTTTTTGCACCTTCAATTGTTCCAACTATTGATTTAACTGGTTTAAAAGGCGGTCTTGCTGATACAATCACTTTTTCTTGGGAAAAAGATAAGATAAAAATTAGTGATTCTAGATCAACTAGTTATGTCATGAAAACTAGTGATCACTACATTAAGTATTATGATGTTGATGGGAAGAAATATTGTGTCAATATCGACCCATTAATTTATGGCGAAGATACTTCTGAAAAAAATGAAACAACTATTATTAATTATTTCGACAATTATCTTATGGTTGAAGCCGCTAGAAATTTGGGTGTCTATATACCTCGTGTAACAGAAATAAAAGATGATGATACTGGTGAACATATTGCTTGGAATTATATGTTAGAAGGAGCTGGTTTTGATTTAACTGGTTTTGGAAATTATCTTACTTGGGACTATAATGAAAATCCTAGAATAGGTGAGCCTGGTTTGAGATTATATACCCTTGAGAATGTTATTGCCCCTGGTCAATATTTATCTACAGGAAAAATTGCTAGACTTCTACCAATCATTAAAGCGATTAGCGGCGGTTATTACAAGTTCGGCAGTAATGATGAAAAATCAGCATCTATTAATCTTGGTATTAAGAATTTCGATTTATCAATTCTTCCTGGAATAATTGAGTCACTAGTCGGCTCTCGATATAGTGCGGATATCGATGCTTCTGGAACATTATCTGCCGATTACTTTGTCGCTTATGCGAATAACTTCATTAAGCAACAAGAAATCATTATTAATGCTAATGCAGCGAAATTAAGTGGTGAAGTATATCTAGATAAAGATAAAACGCAAACCCCAGTTCTCCTTGGAACTGCCGATGTCGCTCTTGATTTATCACTATACCTTGGTCAAGAAGTTACTGATGAAGCTAGTATCGAAGATATTAATAAAGAAGAATACGGTGATCCAATAATTATTGATCCTGTTGATCCAGCATTAATTCGATAGTATATTTCATTAATTAAAAAGCAGGGCTTCGGTCCTGCTTTTTTTTATACAATTTAACATTTAGTGTTTATTTAAATTATAGTAGATTAGATAAGGAAAGTTTAAGGATTTTAGCTCCCCTAGTGGTTTTATCTTGATCACTAACAAGTTGTAATGGAGGAGCAGGCGTACATACATGCTTAAACCGCGATAATTATAAAGCACTTGATAATCAAACTGCTGATGATATTGATATCCAAGCGGTTATGAATGAATATCCAGAAAAGAAATAAGTTTATTATAGCGTTTCTAATTTATTTGCGAGGTCTAGGCTTACTTTAACGCCCTGCTTAATCGTGTTAGGCTCCACCACAATTACGTTTTTTGTAAAGCCTAAGAGGATATTACCCCCACTTGTGAGTCTTTGGTCGATTTCCATATGAAACGCGGCTAGAACGCTTCGAAACATCGGATATGAGAATAAACGTACCCCAACGCTCCTTTTTGCTTGATCCTTAATGAATTCATCATAAATTGAGATACCATGGTCGATTCCTGAGATAATGCCTAAGAACTCGTGTGGGTTACCTATCACAATATCGGTATCGCATTTAAATAACTCACGTCCTTCGATTATGCCTTTATAGTTAGCATCATCTTTAAACGCTTTATCTAAGTCACTAGGCTCACTTTTATCAAACGCTAATGCTTTAAACTCAGGTTTATCAACTTTAAACGCCTTATGCATATAACGCGTCATTAAATCTAAATAGTTACGATAATCTTTGATACTTGGATTTTCGCTATAGCCTAAATCGCCTATACACGTAACGCGATGGGTTTTGTAATTAGCAAAGGTCGCCACAAATAAGGGTGATGATTCACTCTTATGCAAAAACTCATCTGCGGCCTTAGCGACTTCTTTCTTTTTACTGTAAGTAACTAGGCCCGTAATATTCTCATTTGGATTAGTAAGTAAAGACATCGCGACTTTCAAAGATGAATCAGTAATCTTATTAAAGCGCTTATCAACTTTAGTCTCGTTTTCTTTAACTGATATAATCTTTACTTGTTTATGATCTTTAATCGTTAAAAGATTATCTTGTTCGCCCAAGATTATCATTTCACTATCTTTATTTTTATTTAAAAATATTTTAATTCCTTGAATCGCGATTTTATTCTCATTACCTAGATGAGATAAATCAATTAGTATTTTACTCATGTGTTTATTATATAATTAAAGCATGCTAAAGCATAAAAAGATTTTATCTAGCTTACTAGTGTTACCATTTTTCATGCTTTTTTCATGTACGAAGGCTAAAGAAGATTATCCCGTACATCGTTATAGTCAAGAACCTGAAAAAGTTAATGAACATTTAGTGGTTACTGGTGAATTAAGTAAAAAAGAATATGACTCCACTAAAGAAGAGACGCTCAGCTTAGATGGTTTAACAATTTCGATTGATGGTCAAGTCACTACTGATCGTAAGGGCGATAAAGAGTCAGCCTTACAAGGTGGTTTCTTTGTATGCGAACGAGAAGATCTCCCTACCAATTCAATTGTTCATCTTGATTCTAAAGCCGGTACAAATGTTGAGAAGATGGATTTCTCTTTCTATATTGGAGCGGCTATCAAAAATGAAATATATGTTTCGCGAGTTTTTACGGTAACAATTAAAAATCCTAACGCTATCAAACCATGGGTTTGGTATACCGTAACCGCGGTAGTAGTGTTTGGCGTTGTTGGTATGGTAATGTTTACTCGTTACCGTAAAGGAAAGCGTAACGAGAACATTACTAAATAATTAAGCTTTTGCCTTCTTAGTCTTATTAGCGTGTTTTTCTAATATCTTTTTACCTGGATCAATAAACTTAACGATGAAATAAACGATAATTGAGATTGCTAATCCTGAAGGGATATCAATAAATAAGTGTTGTTTAGTGAATACAGTAGATAGACAAATAAAGAATACCGCTATAAGTGAATAGATTCTAAACGCTAAAGATACTTCTTTTCTTCTAGCCACGCCTAGATACATGTATAGACTAATTAAGCAATGAAACGAGGGGAATAGATTCATAGCTTGATGGTTCCCATCACTAGAATAAACAACAAGTAGTAATTTACTTAGGAAGTCGCCATTTTTTTCAAGTATTTCAATTTGAGGAGTATGATCCATAGTTGTAGGTAGAGCCGTTAGAATTACAAAACCAATTAAAAGCGCAGATGTGTAACCAATGCAGAAGTTAATAAAATTATCTTTCTTAGTTAAAGATACCGCTGCTGGTCCAAATATCCAAAAGACATAGGAAAAGACATAGACAACCACAAATCCTGGGATAAAGGGAATATAGTCATCAAATGGGACATAAGGGACCCATGGAGTTACTCCACCCGCCTTAGCGATTACATCGGCTAAACGATAAATCGCATATTGTAAGCCCATTAAAACGATGCCAGCTACCCAACCATACCAAGGTATAGATTTAATTATTTCCCAGCGTCTTTTGAAAAATGCTTTGATTTTTCCTTCACTCTTCTTTGAAGGTTCCTTCTTAGCGTTCATATCTAATATGATACTTTCTAATTCATTTTATTGCATTAAAATTAACTATGTTATATATTTATTAAGCACGTTTTAAACGTTTAAGACGTCTTGTGGGCCGTTAGCTCAGTTGGTTAGAGCGCACCCCTGATAAGGGTGAGGTCGATAGTTCAAGTCTATTACGGCCCACCACATTAAAACGGGCACATAGTTCAGCTGGGAGAACGTTTCCTTCACACGGAAGAGGTCACAGGTTCGAGCCCTGTTGCGCCCACCATGAGCCGACTTAGCTCAATTGGTAGAGCAACTGATTTGTAATCAGTAGGTTGGCGGTTCGAGTCCGTTAGTCGGCACCAGATTTCCTAGTATTGATTGAATAAGTAAGGCGATTTTACATATAAAATAAAAAATATTTTTGTGGGAAACTTATTTTATAAGTTATTTTAGGCCTATTAATATATAATTAAGTTATGAAAAAGTTAGTATTTATTATACCATTAATGACTATATCTCTTTTAGCGAGTTGTGGCGGTAAAAGCCCTGAACCAGAAATTTTTCATAAAGTTAATTTTGATGGGGGTGAATATCTTTCAATTGATGTAACTGAATGTAAAGATCAAACTGATTTATTTGCGAAAATTTCATTAAAAGAACAATATCTTAATAATTACGAAGTTCCTCAAATCGAATATTATTATGAAATTACATGCAATGATAAAGAAATCAAAGATTTTCGTATTTATTCAAATAATAATCATAATCATGTTTATTTAGAAATACCCAAGGAAGAGATTGTCGGTGATATAAATATTAAGACTGAAGGGTATTGTCATTATTTAACATTCACTGGAGAAACGGATGAATCAAAGATTTACTATTACTTCCCTGAAGTCGCTCCTGTTAAACCAATAGATATCAAATACTGTAATGATTTAACCAAACTTGATTGGCAAGACTGGGCGGCTGGAGAAGAAAATGCAATAACATTAAAAGGTGATAAGAAAACCATATATGTATGGAATAAGCAAAGTACATTATCTACCGCAGCGCATGGATTCGTTTCTTTTAATACGGGTTCTGATGGTTCATCAAATGTATTGTCTGATGGCAATATAATGTCTTTAGTTAATTTTTCTGGGTTATCACATCATTGTTTTTTAAATTTATTTAATGATTGCAAATCATTAGTTTCGACTCCAGTGTTACCGGCAACTGCTTTGGTAGATTATTGTTATAGTAATATATTTCAAAACAGCGGGATTCGTGTTGCTCCAAAATTACCTGCAACTGTTATGGTAGATGGTTGTTATGGTCATATGTTCTATGGTTGTTCATCTTTAGTAGAAGCTCCAAAATTACCAGCCTCTTCTCCATCTAGTTACTGTTATGAATCTATGTTTTGTGGGTGCACTTCTTTGAGATGTGTTCCCTTAATAGCTTTTAAATCTTTTGGGAAATATTCTTTTGGATTGCGTATGTTTGAAGGTTGCTCAACTCTTTCTTATATCAAAGTATGTTTCGAAGAACCGATGCTACCTAATGATCCAACTGAATATAGGTTGATGAATTGGGTTGTTGACGTTGCAGCACAAGGAACCTTTGTATGCCCTCAAGTATGTGCTGATAAAGATACTTATAACGATTTTAGTGGTAAAACCATTCCTGTCGGATGGACTATCGATAACGATATGTCTCATTAAGCTATTTAGTTTTCTTAAAAATATTAGCAATATAAACTGTCGGAAGCGAATGCTGTCGCCCCTGCTTTCTGTATCTAATCAATAGGTGCAAGTGCTAATTTAGCACTATTATCATTATTAATAATTTGAGAAAATTATAGATTATTTAAGATTTTTATTAAAAATTACAGTTTTTTATAAATGTGGTGCCTTTCCGTTAGTCGGCACCAGATTTCTCAGTATTTATCGAGTAAGTAGGACGATTTTATATATAAAATAAAAAATATTTTTGTGGGGAACTTTTTTATAGGTTATTTTGCTCTTACTAATATATAATTAAATTATGAAAAAGTTAGCATTTGTTATGCCATTAATGGCGATATCGCTTTTAGCGAGTTGTGGAGGCACTCCACAACCATCAGGAACTTTTACTATTACTTTTAAAAACGAAGGCGAAGAAGATAAGAAGATTGAAAACATTGAAGCAGGGAGTATTGTAACTGAAGGAATTCCTACTCCAACTAAACAACCAGAAGATGCAGAATTCATTGGTTGGTGCACTGATACTGAAAGTAAGAATGTATTTGATTTTAGTAAGATTAAAATTTATCAAGACTATACTTTGTATTCTGGGTGGAAAACTAGCACTTATACAGTTACTTTAGATGCCGGTGAGGGCACTTATATTACTGGACAAAAATATAATCTCTATGTTAAAAAAGAAAGCAATCTTTCAAAGAACATTAAAACTATTGCTCCTCCGTATTTAAGCGGGAAAACCTTTGCGTACTATACTTATAGTGATGGGACCGCAATTGATTATGATGATGTAGTAACTAGTGATATCACGCTTGAAGCTAATTATCTACCTACCACTGCTCCAACTGACGATTTAACTAAATTTGATTGGAAAACAATTAGGAATATTGCAGTTACTGGTAATCCAAGTCAATGGTTTAAGATTGGAGCAACCAAAAAAGTAAAAATTAATGAAAAAGACCATATCGTAAAAATTATTGATTTCAATCATGACTATAGTGAACTACCAGATGAAGGCAATCCTGATCCAAATAAAGTGCTAGGCATTACTTTTGAATTTGCGAATGTAATTACTGATTCTAATGGTAATGCAGTCACTACTATTTGGGATGGAGAATATGAAGTTAGTGGCAATAATTATGATTATCGTAAATCCGTTCTTAATACATTCTTAAATAACGATGTATTAAATATGCTTCCTAGTAGTGGTGACCTAGATAACCCTGATTTAAAAGAAGTGATTAAACCAGTGGATAAGAAAGTTGGGGTTAATGAAAGTGAAACAGAAGGTTCACAATATTACACTGCAATTAGTTATGATGGGGAAACATATCCATATCCTTATCTTTTCCTATTAGCGTATGATGAAATGGCTAATAATGGAAGTTGGGTAACTGAAGGCGAAGGCACTAAATATCAATATTATGAAGAATATCCAAATCAAGCAGATCGAATTAAAAGAAAAGTTGGTATCGAGAGTGGAAATGGAGAAGGTTATTGGATCCGCTCGCCTCGTGCTAATGGTAGTTATGGCGCGTGGATTGTCGGTATCGATGGCCGCCTCCGCCACTACAGTGTTTACAGTTTTGCGTTCGCTGTTGCCCCCGCTTTCTGTATCTAATTATAGGTGCAAGTGCTAATTTAACACTATTACCATTATTAATAATTTAAGAAAATTATAGATTATTTAAGTTTTTTATTAAAAATTATAGTTTTTTATAAATGCGGTGCCTTTCCGTTAGTCGGCACCAGATTTCCTAGTATTGATTGAATAAGTAAGGCGATTTTATATATAAAATAAAAAATATTTTTGTGGGAAACTTATTTTATAAGTTATTTTGCTCTTACTAATATATAATTAAATTATGAAAAAATTAGTATTTATTATGCCATTGATGGCAGTCTCTCTTTTAGAGAGTTGCGGAAAATCTAATTCATTCCAAACTACAGTTACTTTTTCGGGAGAAAGTGTAGGCTGCACCTTATACTATAACGATGTTGGATATGCTAAGGATACTCCAATTACAATTCCGGCCGGCGAAGATGTTGTTTTAAAGATTGAACCTAATCAAGATTATCTTCCGGTTTTTAAAAATGGATTAACCATATTTGAGGCAATAGCATATAGTTTTAATCCAGTAAAAAAAGAAATTACTATTAAAGTCGCTAATAATGGGAAATGTGTAATTAAAGCAGTTGCAGAATCTCCAAAAGAAAATCTTGAAGCCTATAAATGGTCAGAAATTAGCCAATTATCAGAAATGGGATTAGCGGATGATCTTTTTAAGGTCGGAGATACAAAGAAAGTTAAAGTCAATGAACAAAATCATGATGTTAGAATTATCGGTTTTAATCAAGATAGAGATAAGGATGATAATTTGATAGGAATTACTTTTGAATTCGCTAATCTTGTTTGCGATAAAGATGGATATTCTTTAGCAAGTATTTGGAATGATACTGACAATATTGAATCCTCTAATCATAATTATTTTAATTCAACAATTCACAATAATTTAAACGATACTAAAAAAGGTACTGCAAAATGGTATACAATTCGAAAAACAAAGAAATCTGATGAATATAAAGATTCTCTTTTACTGATGCTTCCTGATGATTTAAGAAATACAATCATACCTGCTAAAAAGAATGTTAAAGTATTTAATAATAATGAGTGGATCGAAACCCAAGAACTCGATTCATTGTTTTTGTTAACTTCAAAAGAACTCGGATATCCAATAAAGGATTTAGAAGTTGATGTTCCGATTTACGAGTATTACGAAGATTGCACTGAGCAAAGCGACTCAAAAAGACAAAAATTCCAAATTAAGGGTCATGAAGGTGCTGTGTGCCCACTTGAAGACCCTCCAACAATTGAAAGTACCGACCTTTTATGTAGAGAAGAAGGAGGGCAAAATTTTGCTGGTTATGAACTATATGTAAAAGAAATTGATAAGGATTATGGGAATTTGTCATGGCTGAGATCGCCTAGCATAGATGAAACTGGAGAGGCGTCTTGCTTATCTACGAGTGGAGATCTTGGTGTTTATTTTCCTAGCTACAAAATTGCAACATCAATCGCCCCTGCTTTCTGTATCTAATTAATAGGTGCAAGTGCTAATTTAGCACTATTATCATTATTAAATATTTGAGAAAATTATAGATTATTCGAGATTATTATTAAAAATTACAGTTTTTTACAGTTGTGGTGCCTTTCCGTTAGTCGGCACCACATTTCTCAGTATTTATCGAATAAGTAGATCAATTTTACATATAAAATAAAAAATATTTTTGTGGGGAACTTATTTTATAAGTTATTTTAGCCTTACTAATATATAATTAAATTATGAAAAAGTTAGTATTTATTATGCCATTAATGGCTGTATCGTTTTTGGCGAGTTGTAATAATGGTGGTGATGTTCCGCCTGAACCAGAGCCAGAAGAGCGGAAATCGTTAGAGGAATGCAGTTGGGAGGAGATAAGTGAAGGGTCTAGAACTGGTAAGGCTAGCAAATGGTTTAGGGTTGGAGATACTAAAACTGTTAAGATCAACAACAAAGATCATAAAGTAAGAATTATCGGTTTTAACCATGATTATAGCGAGTTACCTGATGAAGGCGAGCCTGATCCAAATAAAAAATTAGGTATTACTTTTGAGTTTGCGAATGTAATTACTGATTCTGATGGCAATGCAGTTACTACACCTTGGAATCCGAGCGGTTCAAAAAACTATGATTATCGTAGTTCTACTCTTAATACTTTCTTAAATAACGATGTATTACATATGCTTCCTAGTAGTGGTGACCCAAATAATCCTGATTTAAAAGAAGTGATTAAACAAGTTGATAAGAAAGTTGGGGTATCTACCGATAGTGGAACTACTTATACTGCAACTAGTTTTGATGGCGTTACTTATCCATATCCACATCTTTTCCCATTAGCACACGATGAAATAACTGTTGAAGAAGAAACGCATGTTGCTTCAGATGAAGGAGAAACCTATCAATATTACAAAAGCTATGAACATCAACGATATCGAATTAAAAAGATAGCTGGTAGCGATGAAAGAGATGTATATTGGCTTCGTTCACCTTACACCGGAGATTCCGATGCGCACGACGATGAGCGCGCTACGTGGGTCGACAGGAACGGTGGTTTTACCGTCCATTATGCTTATTTTACGCGCGCCCTTGCCCCTGCTTTCTGTATCTAATTAATAGGTGCAAGTGCTAATTTAACACTATTATCATTATTAATAATTTGAGAAAATTATAGATTATTTGAGATTATTATTAAAAATTATAGTTTTTTATAAATGTAGTGCCTTTCCGTTAGTCGGCACCAGATTTCTCAGTATTTATCGAGTAAGTAGGACGATTTTATATATAAAATAAAAAATATTTTTGTGGGGAACTTTTTTATAGGTTATTTTGCTCTTACTAATATATAATTAAATTATGAAAAAGTTAGTATTTATTATGCCATTAATGGCGATATCTCTTTTAGCGAGTTGTAATAATGGAGGCAGTAATTCTAAACAATGGTATTTGGATAGTGACTATATCAATTCTTTGACGTATGAAGATATAGGGACTGTTAATAAAGTTAAAGTTAATGGATTAGATCATAAAGTTCGTTTGATTGATGTTGATAAAGATACGGATAAAGATAATAAAAAAATTCATACAACCTGGGAATTCGTTAATCTATTAAGCGATAATAGTGGTTATTCACTAGCAACGCAATGGAATGATGCGACTGACGAAAGCATTGCCAGTTATAATTATCTTGATTCTTCTATTCGTAAGGCTTTAACTGGAGAAGGTGGTGGGCATATATTATGGGCCCAAAAAGGCGCTACTAAGTGGTCTACTACATATAAAAAATCTGTTTTAGAAATGTTGCCTAGTGACTTGGTCAATGTACTCGTAGCTCCTAAAAAAAGAGCAACTTGTTTCGAATATAATACTTGGGTTGAAAAAGACATAATTAACGCGAATGGCGATTTTGATAAATTATTTTTATTGTCCACCGAGGAGATGTGGGATGTAAGTCCAGGTGATGAGAGAGCATATTTTTATTATAGCGGAAGAAAGGCGTCTAAAATTGGTGAATTACGTATTAAAAAACAGATTAATGCTACTGAACAATCCATTGACGCGCCAGAAATAGCATACACAAGTGAAAGTGGCCAACTTTATCATGATGTAATTGTTAATATTGCTGGTTTCAACTATTCATCGGATAAATCTGGTGGCGGGTATTATTTATTAAGAAATGTTGTTCCAAGCGATGATAGAGTGAAAGGTGTGATATTTAACGGTGAATATGGCGGTTTTGCACCTTCATCTTGCGCATTCGCTGTCGCCCCTGCTTTCTGTATCTAATCAATAGGTGCAAGTGCTAATTTAGCACTATTATCATTATTAATAATTTGAGAAAATTATAGATTATTTAAGATTTTTATTAAAAATTACAGTTTTTTATAAATGTGGTGCCTTTCCGTTAGTCGGCACCAGATTTCTCAGTATT
>JAKSUZ010000007.1 GCA_024408505.1 Bacilli bacterium
AAGATTTGTTCAAATCCTAAGAATTTAATAATGCCTGGATAAACATTTGGTTGGAATCTTAGACCACCTTTATAAGGGCCTAAGGCACCATTGAATTGACAACGATAGCCAGTATTAGTGTGATAATGACCTTTATCATCCATCCAGACGACTCTAAAGGTAAACATTCTTTCTGGTTCCACTAATCGGTTGAGTAAATCAACCTTCTCGTATTCGGGGTGTTGATCAACGATTGGTGAGATGCTAGAAAGCACCTCTTCTACCGTTTGACAAAATTCCGGTTCATGAGCGTGTTTCTTTTTAACATTCTCAATAACCGATTTTACATATTTGTTCATGTATATGTATCTCCTTTATTTATATTATACATTAATATAACTTTCTTAATACGAAAAAAATACGTTAAAAATTATATACATGTGTTGATATTTTTCATAAATAATTGTTAATTTGGCCATTTAAATATATAATATTTAACATAGGAGGGTACTAGAAAATCTAGTACTTAATAGATTATGGCTTATAACGGATATGCAATTGACGAATACTTAGACGCCAATGCAGTTATTAAACAACTTGATGAATTAATTAAAAAACCGATTTACTCGGTTAAACCAGAAGCATTAAAGAATTATGTTGATAATTATTTCAACACTAAATGCTTAAAAAGTAAGGAAATGATTGAACAAGCTAAAACGGTTATTCCGGGCGGAGTTCAACATAACTTAGCCTTTAACTACCCTTTTCCGATTGTGATTACTAAGGCGAAAGGCGCAAAACTATATGATATTGATGGTAATGAATATTTTGATTTACTCCAAGCCGGTGGTCCTACAATTTTAGGAAGTAATGATGATGTGGTTAAAGATAAAGTCATTGAATTACTTACTACTTGCGGTCCATCCACAGGTTTATTCCATGAATATGAATATAAATTAGCGCAGAAGATTAAAGAATGCGTTCCAAGTGTTGATAAATTTAGAATGCTTGGTAGCGGAACCGAAGCGTGTATGTGCGCGCTTCGCATTGCGCGTTTAAAAACCAAACATAAAAATGTTCTTAAAATGGGCGGAGCATATCATGGTTGGTCTGATCAAATGGCATATGGTATGAGAATACCGGGCACTAAGTTTATTAAAAGTGAAGGAATCCCAAGATTCGTCTTTAAACACACGCAAGAATTCTTCCCAGGTGATTTAAAGGACCTAGAGAGAAAGTTACGCTGGAACCGTCTTAGAGGTGGAACCGCAGCGGTTTATATTGAACCAATCGGTCCTGAATCTGGAACTCGTCCAGTGACTAAAGAATTCGTTCAAGGTTGTGAACGCTTAGCGCATAAATATGGTGCATTACTTGTATGCGACGAAGTCGTGAGTGGTTTCCGTATTGGTTTAGGCGGTGCACAAGGTTATTATGGAATTAATCCAGATTTAACTATATTTGGAAAAATTATCGCTGGTGGCTATCCAGGCGCTGGTGGTGTTGGTGGTCATGCGGATTGTATGGCACACTTAGGCGCTGGTCTTGATAGTAGTGGTAAAAAGATTAAGAAAGCACTTTGTGGTGGAACTATGGCGGCTACTCCAATTAGCTGCGTAGCTGGTTATACCGCCATTTGTGAAATTCAAAAACGTAATGCTTGTGAAGTTGCAGGCAGAATGGGTGATCGTTTAACTAAGGGCTTACAAGAATTAATTAAGAAATATAATTTACCATTTGTGGCTTTTAATATTGGTAGCGTATGTCACCTTGATAGTGTTGGTACGATGCACTTTGCGATTGATTGGAAGAAGTTATGGACTCTTCCTCATATCTTAAAAGAAACGAGTAAACGTCAAAAAGAAATGGAACATATGGGCGCAGCTTATATGGCAGAAGGTCTTGTGACCTTAGCGGGTTCTCGTTTATACACTTCCGCTGCTTATACTGAAGAAATGATTGATGAAGTTTTAGCAAGATTTGAAAGAGTATTCCAAAATTGTGCA
This sequence comes from Bacilli bacterium, assembly GCA_024408505.1. GTDB lineage: Bacteria > Bacillota_I > Bacilli_A > RFN20 > CAG-826 > UB1719. Next base: position 1,986 of record JAKSUZ010000007.1, read on the forward strand.
CAAATCGAATTCCCTGAGGAAAAGAAATAATGGCTTATTCTTTAGAAGAAGCAAAAAAACTTATTATTAAAGCTGGTTTAGAACTGGTTAAGGAAAAATTAATTGCTAGAACCTGGGGTAATATTTCCGCTCGTTTAAGCGATGAAGAATTTTTAATTACTCCTAGTGGAGTGCCTTATGATCAAATAAATGAGAATAATTTAGTAGTGGTTAAGATTAGTGATTGCTCTTACACAGGTAACATTAAACCAAGCGGAGAAAAGAAAGTACACGCAGCCATTTACGAAATAAGAAAAGATGTAAATTTCATTTTACACACGCATCAAAATTATGCGACCGCGATTAGTGTGGATGGCATTCATAAAGATTTCGCACCGGTTGCAGATTATGCGCTTCCGGGCACTAAACAATTAGTGAAAAATGTTAGGCATGTAGTTGAGACTTATACTAATCTTGATACCTTCTTAATGGCACGTCATGGTGCGTTAATTGTAAGTAGTAATTATGAAGATGCTTTTACTAAAGCAATCATTTTAGAAGATCGCGCTAAGAAACTTTATGAATCAACTAAAACAGATAAGACTCCTAAAGAAGAGAGCAAACCATACCTTGATGACTACGCTCAAATGTTTGGATTTGGTAAAACCGCTGTCGAAGAAGATGAGGAAGCAATTAAATTAATCAAAGAGAAAAATACTTTAGCCGCGCGTTATCAAAAGAAACTTAAACCGATGGGTTGTTTTGATGTTTTTATTCAACATCTTGTTTATAAAAAGAAATACGCAAAATTAAAAGATAGTAATAAATAAGGAGATTACTTATGAAGAAATACATTTTAGCTTATGACACTGGTACTACTGGTGTTAAAACTTGCATTTTTTCCATTGATCGGAAGATTGAATTAGTGGCTGGAGCTTCTAGCTCTTATCCGCTTTACACCTTTGCTAATGGGGCGGCGGAACAAGAACCAGATGACTGGTGGAATGGGATGTGCATAACCACTAAGGAAGTATTAAAAAAAGCTAAAATTAAGCCAACAGAAATTTCGGGTATTTCATTTTGTTCACAAGCACAAGGTTTAGTGCTCGTTGATAAAAATGGAAAAGCGTTACGTAGAGCCATGTCCTATATGGATCAACGCGCTACGGAAGAAATTAAGAAAGGCATGTCGTATGGTTTACAAATTGCTGGTGCGAATATTTTTAAATTAATTCCAAGTTTAAGAATTACGGGTGCGGTTTCTAGTTCAGTTAAAGATCCAGTTTGGAAATATAAATGGGTTGAAGCGCATGAACCACAAATATTTAGTCGCGTTTATAAATGGTTAGATGTTAAAGATTATTTAATTATGCGTTGCACGGATGTAGCTACGATGACTATTGATAGTGCATATTCAACTTTCTTATTTGATAATCGTCCTAAGAAAATGAAGTGGAGTAAAAAGCTCTGCAAAATGCTCGGTGTTAATATGGAGCATTTACCACGGGTTATTAAATCAACTGAATGTGCAGGTCGTTTAACTAAGAAGGCGGCGAATGAATTAGGCTTAGTTCCCGGAATTCAAGTCTTTGGCGGTGGCTCTGATGCTAGCTTAATTGGGATTGGTGCTGGTTCAACTGATGTTGGTGATACTCATATTTATTGTGGAACTTCTGGTTGGGTTAATACCGTTGTTGATCATCGTTTAGTAGACACTAAAGCTATGATTGCTGCGATTGCAGGTGCGGATGAAACTTCACTTAATTATTTCGCCGAAATGGAAACGGCGGGTAAATGTACTGAATGGGCAAAGAATCATTTAGCGCGTGATGAAATTATTCTTTTCTTACATGCTCATCGTGAATATAAAACATTTGAAGAAAAGCAAACCGCTTTATTTAAATATTTAAACGAAAAAGTTAAAGATGTACCACCGGGTGCAAACGGGGTTTTATTTACTCCTTGGTTACATGGTAACCGTTGTCCGTTTGAAGATTCAAAAGCGACTGGTATGTTCTTTGGTATTACCATTGAAACCGGTAAGACTGAATTAGTAAGAGCGATGCTTGAAGGCATTTACTATCATGTTCGTTGGATGCTTGAATGCCATGAAAAGAAATTAAAGATTAAAGATACGATTCGTTTCGTGGGTGGTGGTGCATTGTCCCCAATATCTTGTCAATTATTATCTGATATTACAGGTAAAAAGATTGAAACTATTGCCGCTCCACAAAACGTGGGCGCGATGGGTGCAGCCGCCGTTGTCGCGGTTGGTTTAAGACTCATTCCTAACCTTAAATCGGTTAAGAAATTTGTTCCAGTTGTTCGTTCCTATAGTCCTGATTTCAAGAAACACAATTTATTTGATCCTCACTATTTAGTGTTTAAGAATTTATATCCATCAAATAAGAAAAACTTTACGGAACTTCATGATAAGAGTGCGAAGGATAAAGAAAAATCGCACGCTGAAAAAATGAGAGCGTTAAAATTTTTCCTCTTCTCGGTAAGCGCAGGCGTTATTCAATTATTGGTGACTACCTTGTTAGGTATTCCAAATGTAATTCCAGCTTCAGCGGTTTATCTAGTAGGATTAGTTGCTTCTGTTATTTGGAACTTTACCTTTAATAGAAAGTTTACCTTTAAGAGTGCGAGCAATGTTCCTAAGTCAATGGCGTTAGCCTTCCTCTTTTATGTATTCTTCGCTCCCGCATCTACCTTTTTGACCGCCTATCTCACTAATGGTGATGTACTTAGCTTAATGACTATTCCTCATGTGGGAATTTTAGGTTCAATGGATGTAACAACTGCGGATATGCCACTAGCAGCCACTTTAGTGACAACTTTGATTTGTATGGTGTTTAATTTCACCCTTGAATTCCTCTGGCAAAGATTTGTGGTCTTTAAAGATTCAATTGATACAAATAAGAAATAAACTATATCTTCACATATAGGTTATTTGTTTTAAGCAAATTAGAATATTGTATTTCTTTTACTGACTTATAAACAATTCGCATAGAAACATTAGCTACTGGATCATTTTTTAACGAAAGACGTGTGGCGCGATCTTCGATGTTATATTTACTGCAGTCATCACGAATTCGTAAAATAATATCATCGTTTTTATAAACTATTCTAATTTCAATAGTGTGTTTGCGTTTCGGTTCGGTAGGGAAACCTGAAACAATAATTGATTTCGCAAGTTCTTCGGTGCATGCAGCAATGTGATATGTTCTTCGCGAATCAATTTGGTGTTTTTTGCAAAAATCAATAATTTTTTCAGGAAGCGGGAAGACATCAGTAATTCCTCTTACAACGAAAGTTAGTTGATTATCGATAGGGCAACCAAAATCTTTTGGTAAAAAGAATAACGAACGAACGTCTATTCTAAATCTTTGCTTATGCGCGAGCGCATAGAAGAGTGCGAAAATTAGGTGAATGAAAGTGTAACTAACAAAACCGAACGAGATTCCTGCCCACACGTCTCCATTGAAACTGGCTAAAAAGATAAAGATGGCAACCGATGCAAGAGGCAATACTAGACTTTGCAAACAAGTAACAATATAGGCATATTTAGTTTTTCTTGTTCCTTGAAAGAAAGCTAGGAAAGAAGCGTTTAATGTTACAAACGGCGTAGCTAATGCATCGCAAATAAGAGCAATCCGCGATTGTTCAATCATAGCTTTTGCTAAATCTGGTTCTTCTTCAGTAGTTTCACCAACACCATATAACCACACTAACGGGCCAGATAACAGAGCGTAGATAACAGAAAATATAGTTACAACAATTAATGATGATTTAATAACAAGTTTCAGTAGTTCGTTTAAGGAGTCTTCGTCTTCCTCTGCATAAAAAATACTACTAAGAGAAAGACTGGTTGCAATCAAGCCACCAGTAATACTTTCCACAAATGGGGTAATGTGACTTTGAGCGCTCAAAGCGGTAAAAAGTACACGAGGATCATATTGCATTTGATTCGTTAAAGAAGCAGCATTGCTAAATAAAATGTTAATTGTAGAAGTTCTTAGAAAGATAAACAAAACTTTTATTCCGGCAGGTAATCCGATTAGCGATACTTTACCAGCAGTGTCAAGCGAAATGCTCTTAAAAGAAAATTTTAGTGTAGATTTTTTATTAAAAAACGCAAACGAAAGAATTATTGTGCCAACCACAAATGATAATGATGTTGCGATTGCTATGCCAAATATCGCCCATTTGCCAAAATCAATATCAGTCGCGTGAGGACCATATTTAAAAAGTACGCCACTCACTACATCTCCGATTACATTGACAAATAAAACAGCAAAGATGGAAATGGTTGATATTTTTTTACCATTCACTAAATTTGTTAGCGGCAATAAAACATTATATGCAATATAAAAAGGTACGCCAATAAAGAAACCTACGACATACCAAAAAGCATATTTAAAAGAAAAAGAATCAGCTCCTAATAACCAAAGCATATTTCCGTTGCTACAAATTGGGATTACAATTATGGATAATATTACTCCGCTTAATGCGCTCATTGCAATCGAAGTTGAAAAAGTTTTCTTTGCACCTTTAAAATCTCCTTTTGCCAATTGTCTAGAAACATAAATCTGAGCGCCGATTTGAATGATGTTATTAATAATCGATACAAAAGTAATTAGCGGTGAAACAACGGCTAATCCTGCAGATGCAGCATCATTAACAAAACGTGAAGCGCAAATTCCATCCGTAAAATTAGTAATAGCGCCAACGAGATTTGATAGTATTAAAACAAAAATAACGTTATAGAACAATTTTTTAACAATAGCCGAATTGTGGAATTTGTTATTTATTTGTTTTGAAGACATAGCAAAAAGTATTATAAACTTTTTTGATGATTTTTAAAATCGCAATTTTAAGGAACGTTTCTAATAATTAATGTTTAAATGATTTATTGCTAGTAAGCTACGCTTTAAGAAAAAATGTATTCAAATATAAATTTGATTTATTAGGAATAATTATATAGTATTAAAGCATAAGGAGGTTCTTTATATGAAAACATTTAATAGAACTGAATTAAAAAGATTCAACGAATCTTTTAATAATGGCACTAAAAAGCTTGCAACGGATGTGGGAAGTACTACTAAAAAATTCACTCCTAAGAGTGTTAGTAGTTATGACAAAAGAAACGCTTTCACTCCAATGAGTGTTAGTGGTTGCAGCAAAAGAGATGCTTTCACTCCAATGAGTGTCAGCAGTTACAACAAAAGAAACGCTTTCACTCCAATGAGTGTCAGCATGTATCAAAAGAAATCATCTTTTGTTCCTAAAAACGCTTAATTAAGTTGTTTTAAAAGCATTTGTTTTAAACATAAGCGGCGAACGCTTAATGTTTAGGCTCGTTTTTAGTATGGTATATTATAAAGATAGAAACCCAGTTGACACTATCAACCTAATTAAAACTATTCTTAAGAAATTAGGAATTGTTATGGTCGAAAAAGAATATAATTCAGGTGTCGCTGGGGTTTTTTCTTTCCGCATAGCAATGAAAAACGCTCCTAGTATCGGGTCTAATGGTAAAGGAACATCTCGTATCTATGCCTTGGCAAGCGCTTATGCGGAATTTATTGAAAGATTAGCCAATAATATGCTTTTTGCTATCGATTTGTCGATGGTGCATAAGGCGTACTATGATTCAATACCTGTAAAATTATCATCTTACGTTAATAGTCCTTTTCTTGGCCCAAAGAAAAATGATCATAAATTTTTACGTAATTTTAAGGATATTTATAATCATGGTTCTAATGACTGTTACGCAATTCCCTATGAGAGAATTGATAGTAAACAAAAAGAAACATTATTATTTCCCTACCCATTTTCTACTCTTTATGGTTCAAATGGTATGGCAGCGGGAAATTCTTTTTATGAAATGAGCGTTCAAGCTATTTCTGAAATATTCGAACGTTATGCTCTCGATGAGATATTAACAAATAGAAAAAAAGCTTTACTTTATGATAATAAGAAAGTTCTTAAAATTTTTCCTAATCTTAAAACTATATTTAATAGTTTATATAAGCGAAAATATCATATTAAAATCTATGATTGTTCAATCGGTTTAGATTTACCCGTTTTTGCGGTAATTGTTTTTGATGAAAATAAAGAAAATTATTCGGTTTCTTTTGGTGGACACCCAAATGCTGAATTTGCCATTACACGTTGCTTTACCGAAATGTTTCAGGGACTAGAGAATGGTGAACTAAAAAACAACATTCATCAAAAAGCTAACAAAATATCTAATTTTAATTTACAGCAAATTTTACATAATGGTTATGGTGTATTTAGTCACTCTTTCTTAAATGTCAAGAAACCGTCAAAGAATTATAAGTTATTAACTAAAGAATACTCTTCTAACAAAAGTATGTTTAATTACTATTTATCTATTTGCCATAAAAACCGTTTTCCTCTTTATTATCGTGATGCATCGTATCTTGGACTTTCAGCCGGCCATTATATCATTCCTGGTTTAAGCATTATGTATCTTCCCGATGATTTTCAATTTCGTTTTTATAAGACGTTTGAGAAATATTATCCACTAATCGAAAATTTTATTAATTTAAAAAGAAATGATCAATTAACAATTAACGAATTCTACGAATTCTATTATCGTTCTTCTCAAGCAGAAGAAGATTCCATATATTCTTCTACTTATGTTGATGATTATCAGGCTAATTTTGCTCTTCTTTTTGCTTTAACTAATGCCATATGCGGTGATTATAATCGATCTCATGACTTTCTTTCTTTAGCTTATCAATGTTTACAAATTTCTAAAAAAGATATTAAATCCATTAAGCAAATAGAAAAAATTATTGATACCCACAATCAAAATAAAATTAGACAGGCTTTTATCAAAGGGCAATTTAAAAGAGTTAAATTAACTGATAACATTGCAAATATTTATTTTCCTAAATTGTTAAAAGCGCAAAAAAATTACTATTTAAAAAATAAGCGCTAGCATTCATTAGTTGCGAATTTTAAATTTTCTTTTATACTATTCATTAGCGCTCTGGGTGTTTAGCTCAGCTGGGAGAGCATCTGTTTGACGTACAGAAGGTCGGGGGTTCGATCCCCTCAGCACCCACCAGAAGTAAAAAGAAAATTGGTAATTAAAAAATTGTCAATTTTTTATTTTATTCGTGTGTATAATATATAAGCGACTGCAAGCGTAGTTCAGTGGCAGAACATCAGCTTCCCAAGCTGACTATGCGGGTTCGATTCCCGTCGCTTGCTCCAATTAACTTTATGGACAAAGTAAAAAGAAAATACGGATTATTTACCGGAATTGTACTAGTAGTTGGTACAGTTATTGGGTGCGGCGTTTTTATTAAGTCTGGCGCAGTACTTAAAGTAACCGGAGGATCTTTACCACTTTCTTTAGTGGCGTGGTTAATTGGTGGACTTATTATGATTGCCGGTGGCTTTTGCTTTGCGGTGTATGCAACTCGAGTGGAGAAGTTTAACGGGTGCGTAGATTATATTGAATATGCATCTAATCGCTCGGTTGGTTATTACTTTGGTTATTTTCTAGGAATGATTAATTTTCCCATTGTAACCGCACACGTGGCGTTTGTGGGTGGAAGTTATATCATGGGAGCGTTCTCGGATGATCCTAGTTTATATAATCTTGACTCGTGGCCGGTTCTAATTATTGCATTGAGTTTGATTACGATTTTCTTTTTGCTTAATTATTTTGCTCCAAAGATTGCTCATAAGTTCCAGGTTTCGGTTTTATTTGTTAAAGTCGCACCGCTTATTATGGTGGTGATTGCGGGATTATTCGCTAAATTCTTTATTAACGGCGGAGGAATTGGTCAAGCTTTTATTAATCCGGCTAATCCAGAAGATGTAGTTGTTAATTTCGGTGAAGCTATTAAGATTACTTCTTTTGCCTATGATGGTTGGATTTGCGTGGCTGCTTTTAATGCTGAATTTAAAGATAGTAAAAAGACTTTACCAAAAGCGATTATTTTAGGTACAGCAGCGGTTGTAGTTTTCTATATGCTCTATTTTATTGGTGCTTCAAGTATTGCCACTAATCAAAGTTTAGTGGAGGCCGCAAGCGGGAACTTAGGGATATTTGCCGCAGCCACCGTGTTTAATAAAATGATGGGTCAAGCGGGTGTAATTATTTCATTAGTTTTAATTTTTGGCTCTTGTATGGGTAGTACCAATGTTATGATATTAACCACTTCTAGAACTTTAATTGCATTAGGTTATCGTGGCGAAGGTTTTATTCCTAAGAGAATGGCGAAACCTAGAGGCGATGATTTCACCTTAACTCCATATATGTCTACTTTTATAATTACGATGTTTTTCGCGATTGTTTGGTATTTAGCATTTAGAGGCGATATTCCATTCTTTAATTATCTAATTGATATGGATACGATTGTATGTTCATTAGTGTATGGCGGATATGTTGTAGTTTATATCTATATCATCAAAAACTTTAAAAATGAAAATGTGTTAAAACGCTATATAATGCCGATTATTTCAATTTTAGGATCATTCTTCTTTGTCTTTTGTGGAACCGGTTTATACCAATTAGTGGTTGATGGCGATGTTAATCCATTGATTAACTTTAGTTGTTTCCTAGCGTTATCAGTTGCGGTATACGCTCCAGGAATTTACGTATATTACAAGAACGGTCAAAATAAATTGCCGGCAAATGTTATATAATATATAGGTATGAAAAATCGTTATTTATTTATTCCAGCAGGTGTGGTTGTTTTAACTCTACTCATTGTTGGTAGTTTATGCGATTTAACGATTGCTCGAGGTATATATTGGGCGGATAATGGCTTCTCACACTTTATGGCTGGGTTTGCCATGTTACCACTCGCGGAATGTTCAGGTTTCATTCTAGGAACTTTGTTTAAAATGGTTACTAATCATGAATACAAAAAGAAATGGCAAAACATTCTTTTAACTGTTATTAGTTTTGCCGCCTTAATTGGCGGAGGTTTCTTCTTTGGAACTCATTTTACTAGTTACCATGCATATAATTTAAGTAAATGGTATGCGATTATCTTCGGTGCGATTATGATAGTACCTGGTTATATTGCGGGTTATTTCTTATATGATAAGATGGATCATAAGAATTTAATTAAGACTTATATATTAATCGGTGTATCAATTCTATTTATGGTAGCCTTTATTGAAGTAACTAAAATCATTTTCCCGCGTCTCCGTTATACTTCAATTGTAAAAATCGGCGATGATAGTTTATTTCGTCCTTGGTATTTAACTGATTTTTCGCTTAACAAAGAATTCGTAAAAGCCCACGATTTAGTTGATAACGAAGAAATTAAATCTTTTCCAAGTGGGCATTCTCAAGCAGCGTTTGCTACTGCTTTTGCGGTGATGTTCATTCCTAAATTATTCCCTAAATTTAAAGGTAAAGAAGTTTACTTCTTTTACGGAGGATTTGTTTACTTCTTAATTATCGCCTTATCGCGTATGTTAATAGGCGCGCACTATTTGTCGGACACAATGTTTGCGGGAACAATTGCTCTACTTGTATATTTCATCAGTAATGAGATATACTTAAGAAAGATATTATAGGAGGTCTTTTATGATTAGAGGTCTTGGTCGAATCATGCTTATAGGCGTTGGCGCCTTTATGCTAGTCACCGGTATTTTATTCATGCTAGATATCACATTTAGCATCGACAATCTTAGCAATATCCTTTATGGTATTGTTCTTATTTTGGCTGGTTTATCCGCTGCCTTTGCTGGTATAAAAGGAGAAGGTGGATTCTGGTTTACGATTTTTAGCTTAGTAATGATTGGTTTAGTAATTTACTATGCCGTTGCTAATAAAGATCATTTCTCACCATTTACTTGGGAATATTTAGGTAAATTTATCCTTAGCTTAATCTGCCAAATTCTCTATGCATTAGGCTTCATCTTCTTAAAGATCGGCAAGAAGAAAAAGTAATTAATAATTAATTATGAAATATATTCACATCAATCTAAAATCTTTTTATGCTGGAATTCTTTCTAGTGATGTTTATTTAAATGGTTTTATTTATGATGGTAGTTTTGAATATCCGAACACAAGAAGAAATGGAATATTAATTCTTCCTGGTGGTGGATATGAATTTGTTAGTTACCGCGAGAAAGATCCAGTGATGCATCGTTTTAGTAGTCTAGGATACAATTCTTTTAGCTTAGACTATAGTTGTCATACGATGTATCCAGTGCCTCACTTAGAATTAATGTGTGCACTTCATTATTTAAATACTCACGCTGATGAATTAGGAATCATTCCTAAAAAGATTAGCTTAGTCGGATTTAGTGCAGGTGGTCATTTAGCGTGTTCGTATGCTGGTATATATAAAGAACTTAATAAATTTGATGACATTAGTTTAATTAAACCATTCGCATTAGTGCTTGCTTATCCAGTAGTTTCATTAATTAAAACCGATAACCCACAGTGTGTAAAAAATATTTCTGAGTTTGATGATAAATTAATGCATCTATTAAGCGCTGATGAGCACATTAGTAAAGATTATCCACCCACATTTATGTGGACAACCGCGAATGATGAATTAGTTAATCCAAATAATACCATTTGGTTACGTGATGCATTAAGAAAGAAAAAAGTTAAGAATAAGTGTATGATTTATAGTAGTGGTCCCCATGGATTAGCTTTAGCTAATGAAGCAACTAGCAACCATGATCCAAAATTTGAAAACGAAAAAATTAGTCAATGGCCACTTCTAGCGCACAAATTTATTAAATCGATTAAGGAGTAATTATGGAATTTAAATATGATACCCAATGCCTAATAGAAGGTAAAAATCTTCCTAGCGAAGATGTTATTAATGAATACATTAAAACACATATTAAAGGTGATTCTTTACTTGCGGTCGGTGATGAAACTTTAATTAAGATTCATTATCACACGAATGAACCATGGCAAGTAATTGCCTATGCCGCTAGTCTTGGCGAGGTTTATGATGTTGTTATTGAAAACATGGAACGCCAAGCAAAAGGTCTTAAAGGCTAATGGATTTAAAGAAACTATTAAACGAACATAAATATAGTGAAATTCTTTCGTTAACGAATAATAAGGAAGATGCGGATTCTATTTCTTATCGTATATCTGCTTATATTGGTCTAAGTAATTATAAAGAAGCGCTTAAAGAAATTAAGATTCATAATGATCTTCTTTATAAGAAGAATCCACTCGCAACGATGAATCTTCATCTAGAGCTTCTTCTTGAATTAAAGATGTATGCGGAAGCAATTAGCATGCATCACGAATATAGTGAAAGGCCTTATATCTCTCAACAAGTAGAAGAATTTTTACGAGAAGTTCCCAATAAAATAATTAAAAGTCAAAAAAGGAACGAGGCTCAAGATTTATTCTTAGATGAAGAAAAAGTAAATGAATTATTTATTAAGAGTAAAGACGAAGCTTTACTCACTAATGCAATTTATCATTTAAAGAAATTAGAATTATCACCATATCTAAATTCACTTGCGAATTTACTTAAACGAGTAGATGTTAGTGATGATATTAAAACTCTTGCCTTACTTATTATGGTAATGAAGAAAGTGAATAAAGATATCGTGATTATAAAGAATAAAAAGGAATTTAAGATTAATCCAGTTAAACTCGAGGCGCCTTATGCGATGAAACAATATAAGGAAATCATGGAATTAATTGTTAAATTAAGTAAAGATCCTACCATTGAAAGCGTAGCGAGTAATTTATTTAATCAATATGTATTAATTTCCTTTCCTGGTTTAATATTTAACGATACATCTAAAAAGATGTCAGTCGCATTTATCGCTTTAGCGAAACGGTACTTAAAAGAAGAAAACGCGGTGAATGAAGTAATAAAAGATCATAACGAAAGTGTAAGCGAAATAAATGCGCTAATGAATCTTTATCAAAACAAAATTGAACACAAATAAAAAGATTTTGGCACTTTTCTCTTGACAGTGCTAAAAGTTACTCATATAATGTTATTGGCAATCTTAAAGAAGGACTGCCAAAGTAATAAGTTTATATTATATATAACTTGAAACTAAATTAAGAGTAATATATAGTTTAATAACTTGACTATTCATAAAGGAGAATAATATGAAATCAACCGTAAAAAGCATCAATGAAACTAAGTTTGAAGTAACTTGTGAAGTTGAAGAAAAAGCATGGAAAGATGCTCAAGAAAAAGCCAGAAAGAAGCTTTATGAAAAATTAGAAATCAAAGGATTCCGCAAGGGACATGTGCCTGAGAATATCGCTAAGAAATATGTAAATGAAGGCGAAGTTTTTAATGAAGCGATTAATATTGTCCTTCCTGATACATTCGCTCATGCGATGGAAGATAATAAGTTACGTCCATTAATTCAACCTCAAGTAAATGTTGAGAAGTTTTCAACTTCTTCATTAACTTTAAAGTTTACTGTGATCACTGCTCCAAAAGTTACATTAGGTAACTATAAAGGCATTAAGATTAGCAAGAAAGAAGTTAAAGTTACTGACAAAGATGTTGATGATGAGATTAAACAATTATTGGATCAAAATGCTGAATTAGTCCTAAAAGAAGGCGCGGCCAAGAAAGGCGACACCGTAATTTTAGACTTTGAAGGTTTCGTAGATGGCAAACCATTCGAAGGTGGTAAAGCCGAAAATTATGAACTTGCTTTAGGTAGTGGTCAATTTATTCCAGGCTTTGAAGATCAACTCATCGGTCTAAAGAAAGATGATAAGAAAGATGTTAAAGTGACTTTCCCTAAAGATTATGTAGAAAATTTAAAAGGTAAAGACGCTACTTTTAAATGCGTTATTCACGAAGTGAAAGAAAAGAAAGTTCCCGCACTTAATGATGACACCGTTAAAGAACTTAAGCTTCCAAACGTGAAAACGGTTGCGGAACTTAAAGCCAGTAAACACAATGAAATTGAAAGACGCAAGAAAGGTGAAGTTGAAAGTGCCTATTATAATGATTTAGTGGATGCGATTGTCAAGAATGCAAAAGTAGCAGTTGCTGACGAAATCATTAATGAAGAAGTTAAGAATATGAAGAATAACTTAACCCAGCGTATTGAGCAAAACGGCTTAAAATTTGATCAATATTTACAAATTACTGGTCAAAAACTTGAAGATCTTGAAAAGAAGATGAAAGTTGATGCCGAAAAGAATATTAAAGCTTATCTTGTTTTAGAAGAAATTAGTGCGAAAGAAAAGATTACCGTGACGGATAGTGACTTACAAGCTGAATATAAACACTTCGCTGATTTATATAAGATGGAAGTGAAGAAAGTGGAAGAAATCTTTAGTAAAGATATCAATTCACTTAAGAACCAAATCGCAAGTCGCAAGTTACACGATAAGTTAGTTGAATTAAATAAATAAGGAGCGCGTTTATGGTAGAGAAAGGCGATAAAATTACTCTTCCTGTTTTAGTCACCCGTGGGTTAGTGGTATTTCCTTATAATCCATGTTCAATTGAGGCGGCGCGTGATTTTAGCATGCGCGCAATTGAAGCAAGTCGTAAAGAAACCGATTCCCTTATTTTAATCGTGGTTCAAAAAAATCCCGCAACGGATAAACCAAATAAAGAAGATGTGTATGATGTTGGATCTTTGTGCCGCATTCAAGCTTTTATCGATCAAAAGAAATTTTATCGAATTAAAGTGAATTGCACTCGTCGAGTGAAAATATTAGACCTTCAATTATCAAATGGCATGTATGTCGCTAGTGCAGAACCACTAGATGATATTCGTGGTGATAACAAAGAAGAAATGGTGTTAGTGAGAGACATGCTTAATGAAATTCAACGTTCACCTGAACTAAGAATGGCAATTCCTCCGCAACTCATTCCTACTTTAAGTAAACCAATGGATGCGATTGAATTCGCTAATATTTTAGCGAGTACTTTACCAATGCCGACTGAGAAACGCCAAGAATTACTTGCGACCGATAATGTGAATGATCGCTTAATGAAAATTTATAAACTCATTAATAAAGAAAAAGAAATTGCTTCGATTGATCAAAAGATTCAAAAAGAAGTAAGAGACTCGATGGATAAATCCCAAAAGGATTACATCCTTCGTGAGAAGTTAAAACAGATTCATAAAGAACTTGGTGATACTGAAGAAGGCGATCAAACCTTACTCGATAAACTTGAAAAGAATCCTTATCCAGAACACATTAAAAAGAAAGTTAAGAGCGAATATAAGCGTTACGAGATGATGCCTCAAGCGTCGCTTGAAAGTAGTCTTATTAAACAATACATTGATACACTTATGGAAATTCCGTGGTATCAAAAAACTAACGATAACGACGATCTTAAAAACGCGCAAAAGATTTTAGATGAAGATCATTACGGATTAACTAAAGTTAAAGAAAGAATTATTGAATATTTAGCGGTTAAGAAAATGACTGGTAATTTAAAAGCGCCGATTCTTTGCTTCTATGGCGCACCTGGTGTTGGTAAAACTTCACTTGGTAAATCAATCGCTCGTGCTTTAGGACGTAAATTCTTTAAAGCAAGTTTAGGCGGCATCTCCGATGAAGCCGAGATTCGTGGACATAGAAGAACCTATGTTGGTTCTATGCCAGGAAGAATTATCGCGGGTATGAAACGCTGCGGGGTTCGTAACCCAGTATTCTTACTTGATGAAGTTGATAAGATTTCTCAAACCTTTAAAGGTGATCCAGCAAGTGCGTTACTTGAAGTCCTTGATCCTGAACAAAACTTCGCCTTTAATGATAACTATATTGAAGAACCTTATGATTTAAGTGATGTTTTGTTTATCGCAACGGCGAACTACATTGAAAATGTACCTGCGCCACTTCGTGATCGCTTAGAAATCATTGAACTTAATTCTTATACTGAACTTGAGAAGATTCAAATCGCTAAGCATTTCTTAGTGAAGAAAGAATTAAAAGCAAACGGTATGAAAGAAAACCAAGTGGAATTTAAAGATGATGCGATTAAATACATTATCAATCATTACACAATGGAAGCTGGTGTCCGTAACTTAGAAAGAAATATCGCTAAGATTATTAGAAAGATTATTGTTGAATTATTTACCAATGGTAAAAAGAAAGCGACTAAGAAAGTTGTTGAGATTAAAGATGTTCAAAAATATTTAGGCGTTGAACGTTTCCAAGTTAATCAAAAAGAAAAGAAAAACCAAATTGGTGTAATTACCGGTTTAGCCTATACCGAATATGGTGGATCTACTTTACCGATTGAAGTAAATTATTTCCCTGGTAAAGGTAACTTAGTATTAACTGGTAAATTAGGCGATGTGATGAAAGAGTCTGCTAGTATTGCGCTTGACTATGTCAAAGCAAATGCGAAACGTTATAAAATTGACTTTAAATTATTTAAAGAGAATGACATTCATATTCACTTCCCAGAAGGCGCGATTCCTAAAGATGGTCCAAGTGCAGGTATAGCAATTACTTTAGCAATTATTTCCTGTTTCTCTAATACACCTGCAAATTGTGATGTAGCGATGACGGGCGAAGTTAATCTTCGTGGTAGCGCACTCCCAATCGGAGGTTTACGTGAAAAATCACTCGCAGCGCTAAGAAGCGGAATTAAGAAGATTATTGTTCCAAGAGAAAATAAACGTGATGTTGCTGAACTTCCAAAAGAAGTAAAAGATAATCTTGAAATTATCCTTATGGATAATGTTGATGATGCGATGAAAGTTGCTTTATTAAAGAAATGATAAATTTTCGAAATACTAAATTCATCAAAAGCGCACCGGATTATTCCTTTGCGCCTAAAGATCGCTTATTGCCCGAAATTTTATTTGTGGGTAAAAGTAATGTTGGTAAATCAACTTTACTTAATTTAATGAGCGAAAATAAAAGTTTAGCGAAAGTCTCTTCTACTCCGGGCGCAACTAAGTATTTAAATTATTTTTTACTCGATGATAAATATTATTTAATTGATGCTCCTGGATATGGATTTGTAAGCGACAAAAACTTTGTTTTTACTAAAACGATGGATTCGATGTTTACCAGCAAAAAGCTTAAAGGAGTTATCTTCCTACTAGATAGTAGAAGAACTTTAACTGATGATGATAAAGTTTTTTATAATTTCTTAATCGATAAGAATTTACCATTTGTAATTGCGCTTACTAAGACCGACAAACTTAATCAATCAGAGCGCGCAAAGATTATTAAAGATATCCATCAGCATTTTGTGATTGTCAAAGATAATGAAATTGTCTTTATTTCCAATAAAGATAAAAAAAGTATAAATAAATTAAAAGATAAGGTCGAATATTTGCTAAAATTATAAAGTATGGATACAAATAGAGTTGAATTATTAGTTAAAGAATATCAAAAACGTTTTAAGTCAAAACCCACGCATGCGGTTAAATCATGCGGGCGTTTAGAGGTTATCGGTAATCACGTTGATTATCAAAACGGTTATTTAATTAACTCTTCAATCGAAAATATGTGCATCATTGGCGTATGCGCTAAGCGAAACGATAACGTTGTTCATATCGAATCTATTGGTTATCCAGTAATTGAATTTAAAACTAACGAAATTAAACTTAATAAAAAGAAAGACTATGAAACTAGTAAAGGATTAGCGAAGGGAGTCTTTAAATATTTTGAAAAACATGGTTATAAAAAAGGTGGATTTAATTTAGTAATGAATTCTACCTTACCAAGCGGCGTAGGTGTTTCTAGTAGTGCGGCCTTTAGCATGACCGTCTCCAAAACTTTAGCGATGCTTTATAACGAAAATAAAAATATTGATAAAGTGACTTTAGCCTTGGCTAGTCAATGGGCAGAGAATACTTACTTTGGTAAGAAATGTGGTCTTCAAGATCAATTAGGTAGTTGTTCAGACGGAATGGAAATCTTAGATTTTGAAAATGTTGAGAAACCGACCATTCATCATTTCATACCATCACTTGGTAATTACCAAATAATATTAGTAAAGAGCCAAACTAGCCACGCAAACGCTAGTGATGCATTCAACAGCATTCCTGAAGATTACATTAAGATTTGTAAGAAATATCATACTAAAAATTTGCGTACTTTAAATTGGAATAAATTTTTGACCGATTTCGAAAAGAAAGAAAACAAGAGCAAGCGCGAATACATGCGTGCATATCATTTCGGAAGTGAATTGCTTCGCGTTGGTCGTGCATATCGGGCTTTACAAGAATTTGATATTTATGAATTCAAGCTATGTATTGCTGAGTCCGGCCATTCTAATAAAAATTATTTACAAAATATATTAATTCCTGGACAAAAAACATCTAATTTATTAGATGTATATGATACGAGTGTAAGAATCATTAAAAATGGTGCGATAAGAATCCATGGTGGTGGTTTCGGCGGAGCGTGTTTCGTTATTATAGATAAGCGTGAATTATTAGATTACGAAAAAAGAATAGCCAAATTAGTCGGCAAAGAAAATATTTATCATATTGATATCTCTATGCATGCATTAGAGTGGGTTAAACTTTAAGCATTAATTCTTTTAAAGAACGATTAGACAATAACTCTTTAATCTCTAGGTAACTAGAGATTTTCTTTTCTTTTAACAAGGAATGCAAATTGTTAGTGATTCTATCAATCTCATTATCAGCTTTTGCATAATCAATCTGATCTTTTGAATTCAATTCTTCGTTAATTAAATTAATAACGATATTACGGAACGCAGTTAACAATGAATCATTAATCCAATAAATAACATTAGAATAGTCTTTTAACTTTTTATTCAACGAATAGTAAGTCATAAATCCATCACTTACGTTATGCCATAGATCAATAAAGATGGAATCTTTTTTGCTGATCTTATCAAGATAGGTAAGAGCGTCATCGTGAATGATTTCAAATTTCTCTTTATTTATAAAGAAAGGAAAAATGTGTTTTTTAAATAGAGAAATAATCTTCTCATCTTTTTCAATGATGGTGATTTTATCAACTTTAGAAGCGATTAAATATGGGAAGTAGGCTAGTCCTAGTCCAAGAACGTAAACGTGCTTAGATAAATTGTTAGCGCATTTTTTCATGGTGTTAATCTCATGAGGAATGACGCTCATCCAAATCACATTGTCTTTTTGAATAGTGAGATATTTAAATTCATTTTTAAAGTAGCCAATTTTATTTTTTACTAAATAGTAATCATCTTCGTTTACTTCAATGTCATCATATAAAAAGCATTGATATGGGCGATATTTCTCATACTTAATTTGATAGCTGCCTTCTTTAACTTCTTGCGGCTTAACATTTTGATAATATTTATCTTTTAAATAATCATTTATATCCAACTCTTGGATATCATAATCATCAATTGCTTCTTCAACTAGATCTTCGTTAATAATATTCGCGTTTAAAAAATTAGCCACCTCATCGTTATATTGATAAGTGTCGATTAATTTATTAATTTTTTCTTTTTCTTGTTTATCTAATAAAAAAATCATCCTAAATATATTATAATACTTCTTATGAAAACCCTGATTGTTATGTCAGCGTTGCCTGGAAGTGGAAAATCCACATGGGCAAATGATTATGCTAATAAGCATAAGAATGTTTTTGTTTTATCCATTGATGAGATTCGTTTTGAAGTCACAAATAGTTATAGCGATTTTTCTAAGCAAAAGAAAGTATGGAAGATCTTTAATCATCGTTTAAAAAGATTAAGCAAAGCGAAGGACGCTACGATTATTCTTGATGCGCTTAATGACACTAATGAAGCGCGCCTTAATTATGTACGTGATTATCCTAACTTCGACGAATACATTCTTGTTTATATGAAAAAAGAAAAGACCCAATTACAATACTTTAATCGTCAAAGACCAAAGAATCGTTGGGTGCCAGAAGATTCACTAAAAAAACTTTATGACCGCTTTGAAGATATTAGTGATGAAGTTAAAAAAGCGTATAACAAAATAATTGTGATTAAGAGTTATTCTTAATCTTCTTTAAATATTCAGCATAACTTTGTTCGGTTTTATTATCAGCGGGTTCATAATATTTTGCATCTTTAATATCATCAGGCAAATATTGTTGTTTCACCCAATGATTTTTAAATTCATGTGGATATTGATAATTTTGTCCTTTTACTTTTGCGTCTTTGCCATCATAGTGCTTATTTTGTACTGCACGAGGATATCCAACGCCTTTGCCCGCACGAACATCGGCTAGAGCAGAATCGATGCTTAATGCACTATTACTTTTTGGCGAACTAGCTAAAAGAATAGTGATATTACTTAAAGGTAATCTTCCTTCAGGTAATCCAAGCATAAGCGCACTATCAACCGCATCTTTAACTAAAGAGATTACTTGTGGATTCGCTAAACCAATATCTTCATTCGCGACACAAAGTAATCTTCGGCATGCAGCAATAAGGTCTCCATTATCAAGTAGCTTTGCTAAATAAAATAAAGCAGCATTCACATCGCTACCTCTAATTGATTTATGGAATGCGCTTAAGGTATCGTAATGAGCATCGCCAGCGCGGTCATAATTAATGTTTGCTTTGTTAACAATCTCTTCGCAGCGCTTTAATGTAATATCTTCTTTACTTTGATATAGAAATTCTAGATAGTTAATGGCTTTACGCATATCGCCATTACTTGCGATACTTAAGAAATCTAATGATTCATCATTAATTTTAATTTTTAATTCTTTGCTTATTTGAGATAGTCTCTTTTTAATGTCTTCTTTTTTAAGTGCCTTAAATTCAAATACCATACAGCGCGATAATAACGCTGGATAAATATAAAACATTGGATTCTCAGTAGTAGAAGCGATTAAAGTAATTGATCCATTTTCAATGAAATCTAATAAAGTCTGTTGTTGTTTCTTATTAAAATATTGAATTTCATCTAGATATAAGAGAATCTTATTTGTAGTTAATAATGAATTAAGTTCATCGGTAATTGCTTTAACATCATCGAGCTTAGCGGTGGTTCCATTAAGTTTATATAATTTCATGTCGGTATTATGTGCGATAATTTCCGCGACCGTAGTCTTACCAATTCCGGGCGGACCGTAGAAAATCATATTAGGAACCTTTTTACTATTAATGGTTTGATAAAAAACTGCATCCTTATTTAAAAGATGAGATTGACCCACTACATCCTCTAATTTTTTAGGGCGATAGAAGTTCGCAAATGGTTCGTTAATTTCCATAGCAATATTATAACATAATATTATTTAACAAAAACTGTCGCTAAAGTTGGTAATAATATTAAAGTCAGTTATAATATTTCATATGGCAGTTAAATTCAAAAGTGAAGAACAAAGAAAATTAGATAAACAGGCGAAGAAGCCTAAAACTAAAATAGAAAAAGCTAGAAAAACGATGTTTATATTTACCATCATTTTTTCTGCTTTTAGTTTTACTTATTTCTTTGTCGGATTTAATCCGGCTATCGTAATTTTACCTATTTTATTCCTTTGGATAGTGGTGGTTATATTGCCAACCGTAATCTCTGTTGGCTTTATATGGACAATTGAAGGATATCGTAATTTCGCTCAAAAGGTTACTGATTGGCTTGGCTCATCTACTCAAGCACTAGGTGATACCATCAGATCATTACAAATTGGACTACCCTATGTTGGTAGCATTGCTTTAGCAACTATTCTTTCCTACGGCATTTTAAGTTTCTTAATCGTTAAGAAAGATAAAGAAAACAAAAAGAATTATGCCCATTTAATCGTGTCGATGGTTTTACTCACGCTAGTAACTTTATTCTTCGTTTTATCGTTTATTTTCTATAATAGGGTGTTACAAGATTTATGAAAGGTTTAATTATTTTTGCCGATGGCTTTGAAGACACAGAAGGTATTACCACCCGTGATATTTTATTACGTGGTAAGGTTGAAGTAGTTAGTGCTTCAATTACTGACACACTTGATGTCATTACATCTCATAATCTAAAGATTAAGACTGACATCTTACTTAAAGATGCAAAGCTTGAGGATTATGGTTTTATTATTCTTCCTGGTGGGCTTAAAGGCACTAACAATATTGCTAGTTCATCTTTAGCGATTAACGCGATTAAATATTTCCATGACAATAATAAAGATATTTATGCAATTTGTGCAGCGCCCTCAATTTTAGGTAAGTTAGGTTATTTAGATAATAAAGACTTTACTTGTTTCAAAGGATTTGAAAACGGTATTAAAGGAAATTACACAGCCGCGCCTGCGACTCAAACAAGTGAACATATTATTACGGGCAAAAGTATGGCGTATTCCGTTGACTTCGCATTAATGATTCTTAAAAAGTTAGTGGATGATGCAACATATAATCATGTTGTAAGTAGTATAAAAAGTTTATAAAAAACTGATTTGTGCTTATAATATATAGGCACTCAATATGGCGGATGTGGTGAAGTGGTTAACACAACCGGCTGTGAACCGGTCATTCGTGGGTTCGATCCCCATCATCCGCCCCATTAAGTAAGATAGGTTATCCTATCTTTTTATTTTTAAAAAGATATCGTTATAATATAAATATGGGAATTAAAAAAGAAAATTATCAAAAACATACCTTCTATACCGTTAAAAATCAAAGTGGTTTAGAAATTACTTTTTGTAATTATGGCGCTTCAATTTATGCCATTAAATATAAAGGCCAATATGTTACTTATCATGAAGAAGACTATGATGCTTTTTTAAATAGTAAAAAATTTGCTGGTAAAACTTTAGGTCGCGTAGCGGGCCGCATTAAGAACGGTATTTTAAAAATTAATCGCGATGTATATCAGTTAGAAAGAAATGATAATAACAATACTATGCATAGTGGAGTTCATAGCATTTCATTTAAGGATTTTGATGCGAGTTTAAGTGAAAGTGATGAATTAATTAATGTGGTTTTTAAATACACTAGTCCTTCTAATGAAGCTGGTCTGCCTCACGAAGTGAGATTTATTGTTGTGTACTCAATAATGAAGAAAGAAAATAAGTTCTCCATTCATTATCGAGCAAACGCAACTGGTTTAACTCCGGTTAGCATGGCGCCACATATCTATTGGCGGTTAGGCGATAAAGATGTTCTTAATCATCGATTAACGATTAACGCTGATAATATGACTAAACTTGATCAAGAACTAATTATTTTAGGTAAAGAGAAAGTAAAACCGATTTATGATTTTCGAAACGAAAAGCGAATTGGGCAAGATATCCTAGCGGTTGCAAAAGATAATCCAACTGCCGGTGGATATGATTGTGGTTTTATTTTTAATAAAAGTGATAAGCCTCAAGTTATACTAAAAAATGCTGGTATTAAATTAAGTATTAAAACTGATATGGAAATGGCAATTGTTTACACTAACTGCACGCCCGGTCAAAATAAAATAAATGGCTATGGCAAAGATATTAAGTATGGCGGTGTAGCGATTGAACCACAAATGAGAGAACCATTAAGTAAAGCAAAGCTAATTGATCCAAAACATCCTTTTGATCATTATATTTCATTTCACTTGGAGGATTATTAATGGACTATATTCAACTTGTGGAAGATTTTATCTTCTTTGCCCATAATCATCTTGATTTAGATGAACTAGATATGGTGTACGCTCGTAATCGTCTTTATGATGAATTAAATGCTTATCCTAAAGGAGAGTTCCCAACACCGATTAAACGCGATGTTAATTATTTTGTGTCACGTTTTACTGCGCATTATAAGAAATTAAAAAAAGACAGTACAACTATTAACATTAATATCGCTCGTTTATTTGATATTGTTTCACCCCGTCCTAATGAAGTCGCTAAAAAATTTAATGAACTATTAAAAAAGAATCCAAAAGCCGCTACAAGTTATTTACATAACTTAGGAATTAATAATTACTATATTCATAAAAAGGATATTGAAAAAAATAAAGTATGGGAAGCGCATTTTAAAAAAGGTCCCGCATTAGAAGTTTCAATTAATTTATCAAAACCAGAAAAGAATAATAAAGATATCGCTAAATTAGTAGGTGCTAAAGATGTTAACTATCCAAAGTGTGTAATTTGTGAAGAGAATCTTGGTTTTGCAGGGAATGCAAAAAAAGCGCCTCGTCACAACATTAGAATCGCTCCATTAAAACTTAATCGCGAAAATTGGTTTATGCAATATTCACCATATGGTTACTTTAATGAACATATGATTTTAGTAAGTGAAAAACATACACCGATGGAAATATCACCTCGTATCTTTAAGATTATGTTCAGCGCACTTAATACTTTCCCACATTACACAATTACTAGTAATTCAGATCTACCAATCGTAGGAGGTTCAATTCTTAATCACGAACACTTCCAAGGCGGCGGCTATCTTTTCCCATTACAAAAAGCAAAGGATTTATTTGTAATTAAATCAAGTAAATATAAGAAAACAAAAATTTCATTTTTAAATTTCTATAACACCGCTTTCCGTTTAAAAGGAAAAGATGAAGAACAAATTATTACCATTGCTTCTTTAATCTTAAAGAAGTGGAAGAGTTTTACTGATTATGATTTAAGTATTTCTCCTCGCCATAACACAATTACTCCGTTAGTAAGAATTAATCCAAATGGAGAATATGAAATGATTTTGATTTTGCGTTGTAACGCAACTAGTAAAGAATATCCTGATGGTATATACCATGTTCATCCTGAATATTTCGCTATTAAACAAGAAGGGATTGGTGTAATTGAAGCATGTGGTCGATTTATTTTACCAGCGCGCTTAATTCGTCAAATTAGCGAAGTTGAGTATGTTCGTGATCATAAATTAAATAAAAAAGAATATTTAAAGAAGTATCCTGATTTAATTAATTTCTCACATATGATTAATACGCTTAAAACTCATCCGAAAATGAGCAGTAAAGAATATATCAATGAAGTAGGAAGAAATATTCTTCTTAATACTTCTGTCTTTAAAAAAGACAAGCGCGGTTTTACTCATTTAAAACGTTTCATCAAAAGTTTAAATTTATAGTTTTGATAAACTCGCTCCAACTTCAAGTGAAAGTGGAGCGTTTTTATTTATAAACTCAATAGTTTTAGTTTTAAATTTCTTTAGATATTCGTTTTTATTTTTAAACGATTCAACGTTCATCATAAAAATTGCGCCAGTAGAAGCTCTAATTAATTTATTAGAAAATAAATCAACCTTACAATTAATTAAAGCAATATCAAAATAAGAAAATGCTACTGCGGTTCTTAATATAGTTCCTAATTCGCCTTCATCATCTAAATCATTTATTAAGATATGGGTTTTATTTTTATTAAGCATCATATTAAACGGAGTGAATTCCGCTAAGGCATAAATGTCTTCTTTTTTAACAAGATGATTAATTATTTTTTCGTCAACAAAAATAGGTACTTGATACTTCGTATATTTTCTCTTTTCTATGTTCGATTTAACAATAACTTTAATGACGCTTTTAGGATGATGCTTTAATAATTCAGTGACCGCGAATTCACCGATAGCTAACTTATTCATTAAAGACAATTCCTTTCTTCTTAGTGATGTTAAATGCCCATTTCTTTTGTTTATAACGAATTACATTTACCGGGAATTTAAATATTTCTTCGAATTGTAATAATGCATAAATTATTAATGGATCCCAATTAAAATGTAATCCGATATAGCAAAGCGGAACCACGGTTACCCAAGCGCAAAGTCCATCAACAAGCATGATATACAAGGTATCACCACCAGCATTGAATAATCCATTAATATAGGCTGAATTATAAGAACGGGGGATCATTACAATTAATTGAATTAGAAAAACTTTCCACACATAATCTCCAGCCGCTTGTAATGTATCCGGTGCAGTAGTAAACATTACGATTGGTAAAAATATAATTAAGAAAGCCATTTCGACAAAACTCATTAAAAATAAAAAGCGAGAAAAATCACTAGCGTGATCTTTAGCTTTTTGTATTCTATTTGCTCCAAGTTCTCGTCCGATTAAAACTGCAAGAACAGATGCGACCGTGTTACTCATACACGAAACGATATTTTCATAATTAATCATTAAACTATGAGCGGTCGTAATGTCGTTAGTTAAATATAGACTTGTGAAGATGGTAATGAAAAGAAAACCAATGCCCCAACTAATTTTAGCGATTACTACTGGTGTCCCGTAATAAGCAATACTTTTAAGATGCTCTATATCAGGTTTAATGAAATCTTTAAATTTGAATTTAACGACGCATTTTTTCTCGATTACTACAAAGACAAAAATAAATTCAATTAGACGTGCGAGCACCATTGAACCTGCAGCAAACTCTAAGGCTAAACCATAATGAGCCTCGTCAAGAGTACAAATAGATACTGATTCGAAAGTTAAAACTAATGCAAAGGTAATAATCGATGAAATAGTACAAAACTTTTCTAGTCTTGTATTCTTCATCATCGTGTAATTAATCATCAAAGGACCGACTAATAAGAAAATTGGAGAGAACCAACGTAAATATTCAGCGCCGTATATTTGCGATTGGGCATCGGCAAAAAAGAGAAGTTTATCAGGGATAGCTAAAACTAGAATGAAGAAAATAACTCCAATAGCTAGAGCTATTTTTAATAAGACATAATAGTCACGTTGGACATCGTCAATTGCGCCACGACCATAATGCTGTGACATAAATAAATTTGCGATATAACAAACACTTGCTTCAATAATGTTATAAAGAAAGAAAATCTGGAAAGCGAAGGCAATTCCGGTAGTCACCGCTTTGCCACATTGCCATAAATTAAGGACGAGATTACTCATCAAAGTCGTTAAGACCACAACAAGTTCTTGTAGAAAAAAAGGAACAAATAATCTAAGTATTTGTTTCTTCAATTTTGGATCTTTAAAGACAATTCCCATGTGAATAATTAAAACACAACCAATTATAAAAACAAGTTTATAATTATAAATACCTTGGGGTGTAGCCAAGCGGTAAGGCATGGGACTCTGAATCCTATATGCACTGGTTCGAACCCAGTCACCCCAACCAATTTAGTGTATAATTAAATTATGAGTGAAATTAAAATTGAAGACGCAAAGCGTCTACTTAAAGCCATTAAGGCTAATAAACAAAAGTATTTAACATGTGAAATTTTAAGTAAGGATGTTGGTATTTATGCTGATATCATTGCTGGTATGCTTTCTACTTTTGATCCGATTATTTCAATGGATCCTAATTATGATGTAAGAAATATTACTGCACAATTAAGCGCTTTTGTTCGTGAACACAGCGAACGCCATCCAGCACACAAGGTAAATAAACTAGCTGATACTCAATATAAATCAGTGAATGATTTTGTATTCTCTAAATACGTAGTAGCGGGTGGTCTTATGGATCGAAGCATTGAACTTACTGATGCTGATCTTAAGGAACTTAAGAAAGTAGTTACTAACGAAATAAAATTAAGAAAGAAGAAAAGATAAAATATAACAAAGTGTGGTAGATGGGCGCCACACTTTTTATTTTGCTATACTATTAAGTAGGGAGGTAATTTTATGAAAAGAAATTATGTTTTTGTGTGTTTATTGTCTATTCCGTTTTTGTTTAACTGCGGGAGCGGTAATAGAACTTTTGTCTTTAAAAGCGACTATTGTACTTTAGATAATAATGACAGTTATCAAAATAATACAAAAGTCGATTTGACCTTAAAGATTGTAGATGAATATAAAGATGCTTATGTAATGCCTGATGACATTGAAGTATTACTTGGTAATAAGACCGGCATTTTAAATGAAGATTATCAATACACTATCGGTAGTGACAAAATATCCGCGACCTTATCTTTAACAATAAGTGATAATGTGGTAGTTCGTGTAATGTATAGCGATAGTGATAATGTTCACCGAGTTACAGAAGAACAATTTAATAAAGCGATGGCAATGGAAAATATTCCTTATATCCAGCATGAATATGAATTTTATAGATATTACTATAGAGGCGCTACGACAATTAATCTTAATAGAATCGATTACATTTCTCCTAATGTTAATTATCAATTTGTCTCTAACATAATAGATAGTGGTGGTATAGAACAAGTCGAAACAGAGCCTAAATATTATTCAAAAGATAACGAAGGAAAGAAATGCCAATATAACTACGATAAAAATACTAAAACGTGGTCTAAATATGAAACTGAACAAGAACAAATTCCGTTTTATGTTTCTAATGATGTATCTCCTAGAAAAGATGAAACCATTAGTTCTTATCTTACCTATGATAAATTAAAAGATAATTATAACTACGAGACTTCGCTATATAGTTATGAAGCAATTGAACAAAGAACTAGTCAAAAATATACCATTACATTATCTTTCGATAAAAATCGTTTGATGTCATTAAGTTATGAAACCTTCGCTGATGAAGGCTATCTATGTTATGTAACTTATAGTTACTTACCGATTGTGCCAGAATTACCGACACCTGTATCAGAATTATAATTTTTAATACTGGCGGAGACGCAGGGATTTGAACCCCGGCGAGGCTTGCACCTCCTATTAGTTTTCGAAACTAACCCCTTCAACCACTTGGGTACGTCTCCGTGAGTAAAAATTATAGCACAAGTACAACTATTCTAATACTTTAAGAAAAATACACTTTAGTGTATAATAGGTAAAGGTTTTATATGTCGACTACTGGAATTATTATTTCTGTCATATGTATCGTTCTTGTTTTGTTTTTAATTGTCTTTTGGATTGTGACTCAATATTCTAACCGTCGTTACGCTAGTTTTATCAAAAATAGTGTTAACTCAGTTCGTTCCGTGGTAATTGATTTAAATAAGCAACAAGCAAGTTTCTTTAACCGCACTAAGCTTCGTTATGTTAGAACTGTTCCGCTAGAAAGATATTATTGGCAATTCTCAAAGCGTGATGCAAAGAAGTTAAATGATTGGTTTAATGAACTAATGAAAAAGAACACCCAAGTTGAAAATTCCTGTGATGTAGAAGTAAGACTTCATCGTGCGCGTCGCTATTATCGTTCGCTTCTTCAAGTGGTCAATATCGATTACAATAAAAAGATTATCAATCTTGATAGTTATCTTTTCTTAAAATTATCCCGCCATCGGTTATCACTTTTAGGCGAAGATAGTAATAACAAGATTAAATTAACGGTTGGTAATCGTGGCTATACTGCTAACTTTCACTTTACCGCTATTTCTTTAGCGGGTAATAAAGGAAAGATTTCTCGCCTACTTTATTTACAACTAAAAGAAATTGCTGCGGGTATGTTATCAAGCGGCCATCGTGTAAAAGAAATGATTGATACTGGCGAAAATGAATTTGCTATTATCGATTTCCGTTCCATTGATCGTAACGAAGGTCTTAATTATATCCATAAAGTAAATAACCAAATGAGAAAGTTCTTAGAGATTAATGGTAATCTTAATCGCGTTAATATTTCAGTAGGACTAGTTAGTAATTCTTACTATAGACATAATTTAAAAAAGATTATAGAGAAAGCAAAAGCAATGAGCGAAATTGCTTATCAAAAGAATACGTTAATCATTACCTATAGTAAAAACATGAAGAATGATTTAGAAGAAGATAAGTTTGATAGTGAAATTGAACAAATTATTAAGAAGAAACAAATCGCTTATAACTTTGAATCAGTTTATGGAATTAAACGTGAAAGAATAATTGGTTATATTTCTTTACCCACTCCTATCGACACTAGCGCTAAAACTATGTCTGAACTATATACGCGCTCCGTGAAGACGGGTGAAAATAAACAATTATTAAATGTTGTTTTAAAAGATAGCATTACTGCTTTTAGTAGCGGTGAACATCACGATACTGTATTGTTCCGTCATTTAAGATTTAATGAAACCGAAAACTTCCTTAACGCTATGCGTAATGTTGCCAAGAATATTAATCAAGCGGTCATCTTTGATGAATACGATATTTCTTATTCTGCTAATGAAGACAAAGAATTTGTAACTAAGATTAAAAAATATCAAGAAAGAAAAATTGATGTCTGCCTTGCATTATCCGATAAGTCACTTATTCTTGATCATAAAATATATGCACTCTTTGATTACTTCTTTGTCTATACAAACGAAGTTGGTCATAAGCGCGATGAATCGACTAACTTAGCAATTCGTGCCATTATTGAAAAGTTATTAAAATATGGTAAACCTATTATCTTAGCTAACGTTGATTCTTGGAGCACGATTGAATTATTCATTCGTAGCGGAGTAGAATATATCGCTAGCCCAGTTATTACTCCAATTAGTGATAAATTATTAGAACCAGCGAGTAAGACCAAGGCGAAGATAAAGAGAATGATTGATTAAGGAGCGGATTATGGATATTAAAAATGAAAAGATTACTGGTCGCGATGTTAATTTCGCCCAATGGTATACCGATGTTTGTAAGAAAGCCGAATTAATGGATTATAGTTCTACGAAGGGCTTTATTATTTACCGTCCTTATGGTTATGCGATTTGGGAAGAAATCCAAAAATATCTTGATAATAAATTTAAAGAATGTGGTCATGAAAATGTGTATATGCCACTCGTGATTCCTGAGTCTCTCTTTAACAAAGAGAAAGCGCATGTTAAAGGTTTTGCGCCTGAAACATTAATTGCGACTATCGGCGGGAAAGAAGAAATCGTTGATAAGTTAATTATTCGTCCTACTAGTGAATGTGTATTTACCGATTTTTATTCTCGGATTATTTCCTCTTATCGTGATTTACCAAAACTATATAACCAATGGTGCAGTGTAGTGCGTTGGGAAAAGACCACTCGTCCATTCCTTCGCGGTAGCGAATTCCTTTGGCAAGAAGGACATACTATGCACGCAAGCGAGAAGGAAGCACAAGAGGAAACAACTAGAATGCTTGAGATCTATTACAAGATGGGCCAAGAGTTACTTGCAATTCCATTTATGAAAGGACAGAAGAGCGAAAAAGAAAAGTTTGCGGGCGCAATTTCTACTTATTCAATTGAAGCCCTAATGCATGATGGAAAAGCGCTCCAATGTGGTACTAGCCATTATTTTGGCCAAGGTTTCTCTAAAGCATTCAATGTTAAATACTTAGATAAAGATAATCAAACTAAATTCCCTTATCAAACAAGTTGGGGAGTATCTACGCGTCTAATTGGTGCGCTTATCATGGTGCATGGTGACGATAATGGTTTAGTACTTCCACCGATGGTGGCGCCTATCCAAGTAGTAATAGTTCCAATTAAAGGTGATCAAAAAATTGTTCAAGATAAAGTTAAACTTTATGAAGAATCATTAAAGAAGAATGGTGTTAGAGTTAAAGTTGATAACACTGATCACACCCCTGGTTGGAAATTCGCGGAATGGGAAATGAAGGGTGTTCCACTTCGTTTAGAAGTTGGTCCTAAAGATATTGAAAAAGGTTTAGTCATGTTAGCAAAGCGTAATGACATGAAAAAGCTTCAAGTAAAAGAAAGCGATGTTGTTAACGAAGTTAAGAAGACTTTAAAGGCTATTCAAGATGAAATGTACGAGCACGCTCTTAAACATTTAAAAGCGAATATTAAAGAAGCACATAGTCTAGATGAAATTAAAAAGATTGTGGATCAAGGCGGATACGCTAAAGCGATTTGGTGTGGTGAAGAAGAGTGTGAAAACAAAGTTAAAGAATTAACTACCGCAACTTTACGTTGTATTGGTACTGAAGAGGTTAAATCTGGTACATGCGCGATTTGTGGCAAAAAAGGTAAATACGTCGCCTATTTTGCAAAAGCTTATTAAACTTATTTCTTTTGTGATAATATATTTAAGCACTTACGGAGTAGTACCCAAGAGGCTGAAGGGGAAGGATTGCTAATCCTTTAGATCGGGCAACCGGTGCAAGGGTTCAAATCCCTTCTACTCCGCCAGAAGAGAAAACAAGAGTGAGGCAGATCCTTGCTCTTTTTTTGTTAGGATTTATCGTGCTTTTAGGGGTAGAGTAAAAATTTAGGCAAAAATCGAAGGCTCCAAAATGTGCCTTTTTTCACGAAAATATCGAGGGAAACGAAACAAAAAGGCAATAATGGGAGAACCTCGTTGCCTAGGTGTTTTCTCTCCCTTCGTGTGTAAAAATGATACATAGGCAAAACTATAAAAATTCTTCTTGTATATCCTTGTGCCTAGGTATGTTTTCTCTACTGAAAATTGCTTGAGACTAAAACAAAACCTAGGCAGGAGTACAAACCCCTATATTATGTTAACCAAACGAGTATTTTAAAAATTTTTTAATTACTTTAGTAATTAACCATTAAAGCGTGAGAAAAATGGGGTATTTTTTCCGTAATTATATATTAGGAGGGCTTTTTTATGAAAAATGTAAATTCAAGCAAAATTGAGATTGAACTAATTTCAAATATTGCAAATGAATCTAAAGTAAATAAGTCAATTATTATTTTAGATGATAAAGGCAATAATAGAAATTTTGATTTCAATGTAAGTGTACCAAAAAAAGTTCGAAAAGTATTCGAGGTTAAAAATGATTACAACTTCTAATAATTTTTATAGTAAAATTATTGAGATGAAATTAATAAGTCTCTTTAGTGGTTGCGGCGGATTAGATTTAGGCTTTGAAAAAGCCGGTTTTTCTATTCCTATCGCCAATGAATTTGATAAAGAAATATGGGATACATACATTGCAAATCATCCAAAAACAAAACTACTTAAGGGTGATATTAGAAAAATTTCCGAAAACGATTTCCCTTCGAATGTTGATGGAATAATCGGTGGACCTCCCTGCCAGTCATGGTCCGAAGCAGGAAATTTAAAAGGTATCGAGGATGAAAGAGGTCAACTTTTTTATGAATATATTAGAATTCTTAGAAAAGTTAAACCAAAGTTTTTCCTTGCTGAGAATGTAAGTGGAATGATGGCAGATCGGCATTCAGAAGCTGTTAAAAATATACTCAAATTATTTGAAGAATCTGGTTACGATGTATCTTTAACTGAGGTAAACGCTAAAGATTATGGTGTAGCACAAGAAAGAAAAAGAATTTTTTATATCGGTTTTAGAAAAGATTTAAATATTAAATTTAAATTTCCGCTTGGTTCTACATCGGATGATGAAGATAAAATTACTCTTAAAGATGTTATATGGGATTTGCAAAAAACCGCTGTTCCAGCTTTAAACAAAAATCATAAAAACCCCAAGGCGATTAATAACAATGAATATTTTGTGGGAGACTATTCAACCATATTCATGAGTAGAAATAGAGTGAAGTCGTGGGATGAACAAGCTTTCACCGTGCAAGCTTCTGGCAGACAATGTCAACTTCACCCATCCGCTCCCAAAATGGAAAAGGTAAGTACTAATTTATATCGTTTTGTTAAAAATAAAGAAAATAAATACAGAAGGATGACTGTTAGAGAAGTGGCAAGAATTCAAGGCTTTGATGATAGTTTTAAATTCATTTATGAAAATGTAAATACTGGATATAAAATGATTGGCAATGCTGTCCCAGTAAATTTAGCGTACGAAGTGGCAATTTCTATTAAGAAGGTATTAAAAAAATGAGTAATCAAAGTAACAATCACGGAAGAGCCTTTGAGTATATTTGCTTAATAACTTTAGAAAAAGAAATATCTAAGTTTAGAAAGGCAAGCATTGAGATAAATTCAAGTTATGATGCATCACTCAATGCATGGAATTCTATTGATGCTAAATTGCAGAGAACTTTAGAAAAAAGTTCTTTAGCTGCTGTTAATAAAATTTTTGAACTAGAACCGCTAATTAAGGAAGATGGAAATGATGAATTGATTCTAAAAATCCAACTAGATGCCGAGGGAGAAAACGGCGATGTTAGGGATATTCTTCTTATCAGAAGAAGCATACACTGGGAAATCGGTTTAAGTGTCAAACACAACCATTTTGCTGTTAAACATAGCAGAATAAGTAAAGGATTAGATTTTGGCTTAAAGTGGTTTGGTATAAAATGCTCCAAACAATATTGGGAAAATGTTAATGAAGTATTTTCTTATCTTGAAAAATGTAAATCAAAAAATATGAAATGGAGCGAAATCACCGACAAAGATACAAAGGTGTATGTTCCGCTTTTAGAATCTTTTATTAATGAAATCAATAGTTCTTATAAAAAGGATTCTTTGTTGCCGCAAAAAATGGTTGAATACTTACTAGGTAAGTATGATTTTTATAAATTAATTAGTATTGATCATAAATCCGTTACTCAAATACAAGGATTTAATCTTCATGGTCAATTAAACAAAAAATCAAGCTCAATAAATCCAACTATAAATGTTCCTATCGTTTCTCTACCAACAAGAATTGTTAAACTTGAATTTAAACCAAATAGTACTAATACCGTCGAATTATATATGAATAATGGATGGCAGTTCAGTTTTAGAATTCATAACGCATCAACGAAAGTTGAGACTAGTCTAAAATTTGATGTACAAATAGTTGGGATGCCTGCTAATATTCTTATAATTGATTGTCCGTGGAGATAATATTTAAGGGGTATTTTATGAAAAGCGAAGAAGAAAGATTTGCAGCCGGTTATAAATATTTCGGAAAGATATATGAAAAAAACAAAAAACAATATAAAGAAGAATACTATTTAAATACTGGCATTTGGTGGTTCGTGAAAAATTCTACTGTTATCGTTTTTACATCCAATATATCTTCAACAAAGTATTTGTATCAAGTGTTTAAGAAAGATGCTAAGGATGTTTGCATTTATTATTTTAAGACAGATGTAGATATTAATTTACTGAATGAATATTATAAAAATTCAAATGTACATTTTAAGAAAATATCGAAAAATCCTTATATTGAATTCAAACATAATACTATTGTCTTTTGTGGGAATGATACTATCGTTTTTGATAGGAATGAACTTGGCGACAATGGTTATTTCACCAAAACGAGAGAAGTTTATAGGGATAAATCTATTGAACACTATAATTTATATTATTCTCGAGCGAAAAAAATAATCTAATTTTGAAATGTAAAAATGAAAATTGATGAGCAGCTTATACATACAACAATTAGAATAGTTTCCAAATCCATAAATAATCAATTTAGTACGGGAACTGGTTTTTTCTTTAGATTTATTTTTGAAAATAATGCGAATGTGCCAACTATAGTTACTAATAAACATGTTTTAAAAGATTCGGCAACAATTAATTTAAGATTTAGTCTAGATAACAATGGGTCTTTTGTGCCAGGTAAATTTTTTGAATTTAATTATGAAACAAAAAACTTATTGATAATAGATCACCCAGATGATTCTGTCGATTTATGTTTAATTTGCATTGCGCCGCTTTTGAATAATATTGAACAAAAATTGCATATTGTTTATTTGACTAAAGATAACCTTATAACAAAAGAGTATATAAATGAAAACATTTCTAATATAGAGGAAATTACATTTATCGGTTATCCAGATGCTATCATAGATGATTATAATAATCTTCCTGTTGTAAGGAGGGGTATTACTGCTACTTCTATTAAATATGACTTTAACAATAGAAAAGAATTTTTAATAGATTCGGCAATTTATGGCGGGTCAAGTGGTTCTCCTGTTTTCATCTTTAATCAAGGCTCTTATTCAATAGGAAATAGGTTGTTTGCTGGTAGTCGTCTACTTTTAGTGGGAATAGTTTTTGCGGTTGCACAACATAGAGTTAATGGCGAACTAAAAATTATTGAAATTCCTACATCATCGAAACCTATATCTGAGACTTTAATTCCTAACAATATTGGTTTTGTTATAAAGGCAGAAAGATTATTAGATTTTTTTGACATTTTAAAAGAAAAAATAAAATCGGAACAAACAAAGAATCTTTAGATTTTGTTATCTCACGAATCCATGCCTCCCATTATTTTTGCCTAAATAAGGTTTTCTCACCTATGGTTTTTGGGGGTGTTGCCTAATTTATGCAGTACACTCCCAGTAAATAAATTACGATTATAAAGTAATCGTTATATATAAAAAGATAAAAAAGACACAAGAAAATCAAAAATATTTTTGTGTCTTTTTTTGATTTATTGTAAAAAAATGTTGTTTTACTCCAGAAACTGCTATATTATAATAATAGTTAAAGGAGGCAAATATGGTATTTTCGAATAATGATTTTCGTATTTATTTTCGCAATATATCAAATATCAATCAAAAGATAAGGAACGAAGTAAATAAGAATAGATTTGTTAGAATAGTTAGAGGTATTTACTCTAGCGATCCAAATAACGATTATTTGTATATTGCTAATAGAATTAATAATAATTCCTATATATCTTTTGATTATGCTCTTTATTATTATGGGCTAATACCTGAACGGGTAAACGCTATTACATCTGCTACAAGAAATACCAATAAGAAGCGTGCGTTTGTTGGTGGCATGCGTAAGTATATTTATCGTGATGTTAATTCACGCGCTTACTCAGAAGATATAAATTGCATTGTTGATGTCAATAATAATAACATTAGGATAGCATCGAGAGAAAAGGCTATTTGTGATAAGTTATCGACCATACCTCATATAAGAACTATGAAGGGTATTAAGAACACACTTTTTTATGATTTAAGAATAGACGAGGAAGTTTTATTTAATTTAAATATTGATAGAATGATTAGTTTATCTAAGATGTATAATAAGCCAACTCTAAATATTTTTGCTAAGTTTTTAGAAAAGAGAAGATTATATGAATCAGGAAGTCGTTGAAGAAGTAAATAAGCTACATCCTAAGAATAGCGATGATTATGGAAATGCTATAAAAGAAATATTGCAAAACATTGTTTTGATAGGACTTTCAAAAACAGATTTTTTCAAAAAAACTTGTTTTTATGGCGGCACTTGTTTACGAATTTTTTATAATCTAGATCGATTTTCTGAGGATTTAGATTTCACGTTAAATGCTGTAGATAGTGAATTTGGTTTTAAACCATTTTTTAATGAAATTATTGCCACTTGTAAATATTATGGATTTGATGTTGAAATAAAAGAAAAGCCAAAAGACATTGAACATAAGAATATTGTAACTGCCTATTTAAATACAAACAAAAGAGATGCTTTTATTAATTGCAACGCCCCTAGACTATATATTGATCATATTCGACCAGAAGAAAAAATAAAAATTAAATTAGAAGCAGATGTCGAACCACCGCTCGGATACAAAATCAAAGAAAGAATATTAAGTTTTGGTGGCAATCATACTATTATTACCGCAGACGAACAGTCTTTGTTAGCAGGGAAAATTCATGCCATTTTATATAGAAATTTTCCTAATCGAGTAAAAGGTAGAGATTACTATGACTTTATTTTTTTAGTTAATATGAATGTTTCAGTTAATCTTACTTATTTAGCAAACAAAATAGCAAAATCTAATGATAAGTTTAATAAAAAAACATTCGATATAATTGAACTAAAACGAATGCTCAAAAAACGAATAGATTCTATAAATTTAAATCAAGCGAATGATGATTTAGACCCTTTAATATCAAATCCTTCTAATAATCCATTTTTAACAAGAGATGTACTTTATAAATGCATAAACAATCTAAAGATTGGCCAGAATAATTATTGACTAAAAAAACATCGCAATGTTGATGTGAACCCCATTTAGTTCACATAAAAGCCGGTTTTTTTATTGACCGGGATGAGGGTGATTGATAAGTGTAGCTTAATGCGAATCGTTCATTTTCTTTTCCTAAATTTTCTATATTAGGTACCATTTGTTCTTCAACATTAACAAGCAAAGTATGTATCTCATTTTTATAAGGCAAATTAGGCACTAATAAATCGATATCAACTTCAAAGTGTCCATTATTGTATCTAAAAAAATCATTAAGCGAAGATGGAATTAATTCAATAATCTGTTTTTGCAATTCAGAGTCGGTTATATGTAATTTACCGAAATAAATGTCCTTTAATTCAAATGTTATATTACCAATTTTATTATTATCATCGCTGAGTTCAAAATCTATATGATCGCTACTAATAACAGCAGTCACAGGAGCGCCTGCAATATTAAGTCTGAGGTATACGACAAATTGATATCTAGATTCCTTGGGAATATCTTCTCCAAGATCCTCAAACCCTACATAGATGTTATCAACAGTTATATAATCAAAATACCATTTATCTTCATCCATAAATGTAATTTGTATTGTGTTGCCAATTGCTTCGGTTACTTTATCTGCTAATAATTGGTTAAATTCATTGGTCGGCAAATAAAACGTAACAGAAGTAGGGGATTCTTGTACATCAACATTTACTATTTTCTCCTGTTCTATTTGACTGAGACAATAATCGCCAAATTGCCCTTTGCCAGTTGTCAACCCGCCTCTATATTCTGTTAACGCAATTTCATTGCTTTCTACATTTTTAACATAAGAAGCTAATGCTCGCCCTAAGTCAGTTTCTTCAATACTATCAATGTAACCTTGAATTGTATAATCAGATTTATCATATCCACGCACTAAATATTTAAATACTTTAGAAGCATCTAATTCTGGAAGAAGTTGATTACCTGCGCCATCCTTAGC
The DNA here is from genome assembly GCA_024408505.1 of Bacilli bacterium. Taxonomy (GTDB): domain Bacteria; phylum Bacillota_I; class Bacilli_A; order RFN20; family CAG-826; genus UB1719. Next base: position 39,416 of record JAKSUZ010000007.1, read on the forward strand.
ATTTAATAAAGTAATAACTTCTTCTTTATGATTTTCTAAATCGGTAAATTCAAGCGGAGCCTTTTTGTAGTAAGGACTTGGATCTTCTGGATTATCAGAAATTTGTAAATTTCTTAAATCAAAAGTAGCGGTTACGCCATTATCGTAATGCGGTTTTAAAACCGTATCATCACCCATAGCGCTTAATAAAACATCAAGATAAGGATTTTCACCTAACTTACTTAAGTAAACACCAACATCTTCTTGGAATTGCGAACGAGTATAAGTCAATAATCCATTAGCGATGTCACTTTTAATATGGAAACCAGATTTAGCGAAAGCGTCATCTAGTGTTTGGTTATTAATAAACTTACCTAAGATACTGGTCACTAAATTCTTTGGTATTGGTAAACGACCAAGAGTTACACCATTAATAGTAAAGACTAACTTTCTTACATCACTATCCCCTTCTGCGTTTAAACTAGTGTGCATTAACGCTCTAGTTTTAAAGAACGATGCAGTAATATCCATAACGAAGGTATAGTTATTGCCGTTGATGTAACAATACATCTTAGGGATATAAGTTTTTTGATTGATTTCATCACAAGCAGACATCATGATTCCATCGATCATCTTTTCATCAACAACAAAGTCTAGTTGTGGATTCTCTTTATCCATCTTCTTAATTCCGTTATGGAAAGACTCACTAACAAAGTTTTGATAGGTTATTTCACTATCAGATACTTCTTTAGAAGTAGTATCAAAGAATGAGATAAAGACAAAGCTTACTGGGAATACTACTAAAATACCAAAAATAATTAGGAAAATTTTTAGCCCCTTGTGCTTCTTCTTTTTCGGCTGTTTATTAGCCACTTCTTGTTTCTTATCCATATTTACAATATATCACATTTCTCCATTTTATTATAATTAAGATATAATAAAGGTAGTTATGCTAACACCACTTTATAAAATTACTTATAAGTATCAAGGTCGTGAAAAGATCATTTTTGTTAAGGATGAAAGTAAGAACATTACTGGTTCTATTAAGTACCGTCCGGCTAAATATATGATCGATATGGCCTACAATCTTCATCAACTAGATAAAGATACACCAATCATTGAAGTTACTAGCGGTAACATGGGTATTGCTTTAGCGCGTGTTGGTAAGAGTTATGGCAATAAAGTTATTATCTACATGCCAAAAGACATGAGCAAAGAAAGACAAGAGATGATTAAGAAAGAAGGCGCGGAATTAGTTTTAACTAAAGATTTCCCAGAAGCCTTTAAATTAGCAACCATGGCAAAAGGATTTAAAACTAAACAGTTTGCTAATCCACATAATGCAGATTCATATGTATCACTTGCTCAAGAAATCGAAATGAAATTAAAGAAAGAAGATATCGTTGGATTTATTGCTGGTGTTGGTACTTCGGGAACCTTATCAGGTACTGGTAGTTACTTTAAACGTAAAAATCCTAAATTTAAAATGATCGCCTTAGAGCCTAAAGAAACTTCTTTACTTACTACTAGAATAAGAAACGGAGCGACTCATGAAATTCAAGGAATAAGTGATGGCTTCATTCCTAAACTTTATTACTATAAAAGACAATTAGTGGATCAAATTATCACCGTTACTAGTGTTGACTCAATTGTCATGGCACAAAAGTTAATGGAAAAATTTAATTTAGATATTGGTATATCTAGCGGCGCGAATTTCTTAGGCGCAGTTACTAGTAAAGTAAATAAAATCATTACCGTATTCCCTGATAGCGCAGATCGTTATAAGACTACTCGTTTAATGGATAAATCATTAAAGAGCGATTTAGTAAATCAAATTGAATTAATTAAAATCGAAACACTATGAAACCGGTCGCAATTGTTTTAATTGTCATTGTTTCTTTATTTGCGCTTTTAATTATCTTAATGCTAGTCATTAATCATTTTATTTCGAAAATATTTAGTAAAAGAAATGAACCTAATCTACATTTTAAATTTTTAAGCTTAAAAGATTATCCTAATCTAACGATGAAGGATGCGTATGTTAGTAGTGTGTATAAGGTTAAGTTACATGGTGGGATTTTTTCTTATAAAAAAGAAAAATATCATGGAGTAATTATTTTTTACCACGGATTCCTTAGTGGTTATATCAATTATCTTAATGTGATTGATTATTTTGCAAAAGCAGGTTTTATTGTGGTGGCTTTTGATATGTATGGTAATTACACCAGTGAAGGCAAAAGTATGAAAGGTTTTCCAGTCGCAGATAAAGATAATAAACAAATTATTAACTTTGTTAAAAATAATCCTGAATTAAATAAATATCCACTATTCACATTAGGTCATTCTTGGGGTGGTCACACCGCTTTAACAAGTTTAATTCATGAAGATTTAGCGATTAAAAAAGCATGTGCATTATCTCCTTTTAATTCCAATACCGATGTTACTTATTCAACTAATAAAAATTTAAGATTAATTGGACCATTAATTTATTTAATTAACCTATTTAAGTTTGGACATGAATCAACCTATAGCGCAGTTAGCGCTCTTAAATATACCACCGCGGATGTTTTGATAATCTCAGGTGATCAAGATTCTAATATTAAACCGGAATACTCTTACCATAAATATCAAAAAGCAATTAAAGATAATCAATTAGATAATGTAACCATAAAATATTATCCAAATCGTAAGCACTTCTTATATTTAAGTGAGAGAAGCGAAGCTTATTTCACCAAAGAAATTTCTTTTCCAAGAACTGATCCGATTGACTTTGATCATTTAGATTATTCACTTGTGAATGAACTTGATGAAAAAATCTTACAGGAAATTGTTGATTTCTTTTTAAGATAATTTATTTATTAGGAATATATTTCTTGCCTTTCTTGATGGCATCTAGTTCAAGCTTAGTGTAATCTTTTTCGTTTAATAATTTGATATCTTCTTTGCTTAACTTTATTTTCTTAAATAAATCTGGTCGATATTTTTTAGTGAGTTGTAATTGTTTCTTTTTGTTATAACGATCAATTACCTTATGGTTCCCGCTATAAAGAACATCTGGAACTTTATCACCCTTATAGATATAAGGTTCAGTATATTGAGGATACTCTAATAAATCATCATTAAACGATTCATGGTCAAGCGAAGTGTTAGTAATTGCACCTTTAAGTAAACGAATGACGCTATCAGCGATAGCCATGCTAGCGACTTCTCCACCGGTTAAAACATAATCACCAATGGATACTAATTCATCAACATATTTATTAACACGTTCATCAACGCCTTCATAATGACCGCATACAATAGTTAATTCTTTTAGTTTACTAAATTCTTTAGCTTTCGCCTCGTTATAAGTTTTACCGCGTGGCGATAAAAGAATCTTATGACCATTTACTTTCTTTAAGGCATCAACGATTGGTTGGCATTTCATTACTAGACCCGCTCCACCAGAGACCGGAGGAGTATCAACACGCCCATATTTATCTTTCGTATAATCACGAATATTAATGATATTAATCGTAACTACTTTTTTACCAATTGCGCGTTTAATAATCGAATTAGTTAAAAAGCCATCAAACATACTAGGAAATAAAGTAAGAATATTTATTTTCATAAAATCCCTTCAATTAATTTTACCTTAATTTCTTTTTTATCTAAATTAACTGAAATAATAAATTCGCTCACGAAAGGAATATCAAATTTTTTATGATCAGATGTTTCGCATCTTAAAATATCATTCGCTGGAGCGTGAATCACGCTTTTAACTATTCCAATAGTTTTATTATCACTAATAACATTAAGATTCACTAAGTCACTATAGTGATAATGATTATTAGGCAAAGTCGCATCTTCTTTTTTAATATAAAGATTCTTACCTAATAAATCATTGATCAGATTAATGTCTAAATGATTTTCAAATGACACTACATCGTATTCTTTATATTTATAAAAGGAATAAACTTTTAATGGCAAATACTTATTATCAGATAAAAGAAAAACCACATTACCTTTTTGATAACGGAGGCGAGCAAAATCAGTATTAGAAAAGATTTTAACTTCGCCTTTTAGGCCATGTGGTTTACTTATTTTACCTAATAAAAGATATTCCATTACTTAGTTTCAGTAGTGGGGGTTTCTGGTGTTTGACCTTTCTTCGCTTTGTCTTCAAAGTGGAGATGGATAAACTTATTATCTTCTTTACCAGCGATGTTAATGGCTTCACGTAAGGCGTTAGCAATAATGCCGTGCTTGCCAATTAAACGTGAAACGTTTTCATTATCAGCGTAGATAAAGATGGTAATATCTCTTTCTTCTTCCTTAATATCGATTTCAACTTCTTCAGGTTTAGTGACAATTGTATCAATAAAGGAATGGATAATGGTCTTGTAGTCCATAATTACTTAGTCTCCTTTTTCTCTTCGGCCTTTGGGGCTTCCGCTGGTTTTGCTTCTGTTTTAGGAGCAGGTTTAGCTTCCGCCTTGGGCGCTTCTTTAATATCTTCTTTCTTAACGGTTGGAACTGGTTTCACTGGCGCCTTCTTCACTTTTGGTTTGGCGGGACGGTCAAATTTATTCTTTTTAACGGTCTTGCTCTTCTTATGTGAAGGAGACTTAGTAGCATTAAATTTTGCGATTAAGCCCATTTCGGTTAATAAAGTCTTAATAGAATCAGAAGGCGTCGCGCCGGCTTTTAACCATTTCATTACTAACTCTTCGTTAATATCTGCTTTACCAGTTTCTGGATCAAAAGTTCCGATTTGTTCGGAATAACGTCCATCACGGGCAAAACGAGAATCGGCCGCAACAATTCTAAAGAATGGATCTTTATGGCGACCAAATTTAGTCATTCTTAATTTTACTGACATAATTTTTCCTCTCTTATCGTAGATATCTTGCCATGAAAACTATATGGTGTCAAGTAAAACTACTTAACAGATAAAAAGTTTTCTCTTTCTTTAAATTTAGTGTTAATATAACTAAGCACGTTTCGTGGGGCTGTAGCTCATCTGGAAGAGCGCATCGTTCGCAACGATGAGGTAGCGGGTTCGATCCCCGTCAGCTCCACCATTTTTAGTAAAATGGTGTATAATGAGTTTATGGAAAAAAATATTGACGTAACTATTAATCATAAGAAACGTAATCAAGTTTTGATTTTAATCGGATCAGCTCTTGCTTTATCCGCAATTGTTGCAACTTCTACTTACTTTATTGCTAAACACTTATCTAGTCAAAGTAAGGACATTACCATTTTATATACAAACGATGTTCATGGTCGCTTTGGCGGTTCGATTAGTTATAAAAATGTCAGTAAAATGAAAAAGGATCTTCAAAGTGCTGGACGAGATGTTTTGTTAGTTGATTCAGGTGACCATTTATCTGGTTCATTATATGCTGTTTATGATGAGGGCTATACTGTTAAAGGCTTGATGGGAGAAGCTCAATATGATGTTTGTGCGCTCGGTAATCACGAATTTGATTATAACTTTCCTCGTTTAAATGAATTAATTAGCTCTGCTAAATATAGTTATATATGTTCTAACCTTTATCATATGGAAAATGGTGTTCCAACAACCCGTTTTATTGAACCTAGTAAAATTTTCAATATTGCTAATACCAAGATTGGATTTATCGGTGTGACCACTCCTTCTACTATCGGCGATGCTTCGCCAGCGTATTTTAAAGATGATGATGGTAATTATATTTATACATTCTTAGCCGGGAATAATGGTCAAGATTTATATGATAATGTTCAGGAAGAAGTTAACAATTTAAAACGTCAAGGCTGCCGCTATGTAATTGCATTATCTCATTTAGGCGATGATGAAAAAACTAAATATTCTGATCCGTTTTCTTCTACTTCATTAGCGATGAATACAAATAATATTGATGCAATTATTGACGGTCACTCTCATCAAACTATCACTCATGATATCGCTAAAAATAAAGATGGCAAAGATGTAGTTATTACTCAAACTGGTTCTTATTTTAATCATATTGGTTGCTTAACAATTTCTCCTAGTGGAGAGATTTCAACTTCCCTAATTGATTCATATGGCGGTGAAGATCCTTTAATGGCAGAACAGGAGAAAGCCTATATTGATATAATCAATAAGGAATTTGATACAGAAGTTGCTGAATGTGAATTTAAATTTACTAAACGATCTGATGGTGATCATAATTATGCTGAATTATGCGCTGATTCTTTCTATTATGCAGGCACTAATCCAGAACGAGTTGGTGGAGAGGAGAATGTTTGCGATTGTGCGTTTGTTAATAATGGTGGTATTCGCTTAAATTCGGTTAACCCTGGCAAATGGACGAAGAAAACTTGTTACGAAACATTTTCTTTCAATAATCATCTTGTTATTCGCGAAGTGAAAGGCGATACTTTAAAAAAGGCGCTTGAATATAGTGTCCGTAATTTGCCTAATTATACTTCCGGATTTTTAATTCCATGTGGATTAAAATATACGATAGACGAAACTGTAACTAGCAATATCGAAACTGATGATAATGGTAATTATCGTAGTGGTCCCACTGCGGGTGGAGAACGTATTAAAGATCTTAAAGTCTTTAATCGTGGCAAGGATATTTGGGAAGATTTTGATGTCAATAAAAGATATAAAATTGCAGGTGCTGATTATATTTTTGAAGCCGGCGGTGATGGCTTATCAATGTTTGATGATGAATTCCCTGGTACAGAAAATGTAACACTATATAAGGACGATGAAACGATTGCGGATTATACCATTCTTGAAGATTACATTAAAAGTTTTGATAAAAAAGGCGGAGAATTGCCTGTAATTGATCAGGGCAATACGCCATTAGTTAAGCATAAGTTCGGAACATGGTACATTAACTATAACTACCAATATCTACTTAAGCATCGTATATCGTATACAACCGAAAACTAATTGTTTATATCATAATTTTTATTTGACAAGATAAATTAGGGTGTTATGATATTACCCGCTGCTCAGTTTGAGCATCTTAAAATTAGTGTTTGATACACTTGGAATTGTGTACATAGGAGGAAATATGCCAACAATTAACCAATTAGTGAGACAAAGTAGAACTCGTTCTACTTATAAAAGTAAAGCACCAGCTTTAAATAAGCGTTGGAATTCGTTAAAGAAAATTACGAAAGACCAAAATAGTGCCCAAAAAAGAGGTGTGTGTACCCGTGTCGGTACTATGACACCAAAGAAACCTAACTCAGCGTTACGTAAGTACGCTCGTGTTCGTTTAAGTAATGGATACGAAGTCACTGCGTATATCGGTGGTGAAGGTCATAACCTACAAGAACACTCAACCGTCATGATTCGTGGTGGTCGTGTCAAGGATTTACCTGGTGTTAGATACCACATTATCCGTGGTACGCTTGACTGCGCTGGTATTGAAGCGCGCCGTCAAGGTCGTAGCCAATATGGTACTAAGAAACCAAAGAAAGCGAACTAAGGAGGAATAATATATGCCACGTAAAGGAAGTGTCGCAAAGCGCGACGTATTACCTGATCCAGTTTATAATTCAAAATTAGTGACTCGGTTAATTAACCGCATCATGATTGATGGTAAACGCGGAACAGCTCAAACCATTTTATATAATGCTTTTAAAATTGTAGAAAAGAAAAGTGAAAAACCAGCCATGGATGTTTTTGGCACCGCCTTAAATAACATTATGCCTGAAGTTGAATTAAAAGTGAGACGTATTGGTGCGGCTAACTATCAAGTACCAATTGAGGTTACTCCCGAAAGAAAGATTGCATTAGGTCTTCGCTGGTTAGTGCAATATGCTCGTTTAAGAAACGAAAAGACCATGGAAGATAAACTTGCAGCGGAAATTATTGATGCCGCGAATGGTACTGGTGCATCCGTGAAGAAAAGAGACGATGTCCATAAGATGGCAGAAGCTAATAAAGCTTATGCTCATTATCGTTGGTAAGGAGAGTTTATGGCACGTGAATTTGATTTAGCGCATACTCGTAACATCGGCATCATGGCGCACATCGATGCTGGTAAAACGACTACAACGGAAAGAATTCTTTATTTCACTGGTAAAATCCATAAGATTGGTGAAGTGCACGATGGTGCAGCCACCATGGACTGGATGGAACAGGAACAAGAAAGAGGTATTACCATTACCTCAGCCGCCACAACTGCTACTTGGAATGGTAACCGTATTAACATTATTGATACTCCTGGGCACGTTGACTTCACGGTTGAAGTTGAACGTTCACTCCGTGTTCTTGATGGTGCGGTCACAGTTCTTGATGGTAAGAATGGTGTTGAACCACAAACTGAAACAGTTTGGAGACAAGGAACTAAATATGGTGTTCCTAGAATCGTCTTTGTTAATAAGATGGATGCGATTGGTGCAGACTTTGAAATGTGCTTAGCATCCCTTCATGAACGTCTAGCTGCGAACGCGGAAGCAGTTCAATATCCAATCGGAGCCGAGTCTAGTTTTGTTGGCGCGGTTGATATTATTGAACGTAAAGCTTATTACTATGAAGGCGATAAGAATGAGAAGCCGGTTGAAAAACCAATCCCTGAAGAATTAAAAGAAAAGACTGAACAACTCCGTCAAAAGCTTCTCGAAGCTTTAGCGGCCTTTGATGATGAATTTATGATGTTAGTTCTTGATGGTAAGGAACCAGATATTCCAATGATCAAGAAAACCATTCGTAAGGCGGTTTTAACTGGTACATTCTTCCCAGTATTCTGCGGTTCTGCTTATAAGAATAAGAATATTCAACTACTCTTAAATGGTGTTATTGATTATTTACCAAGTCCAATTGATATTCCACCGGCGAAAGGTATTAATCAAGCCGATGATAAAGAATATCATTGTAAACCGGATGATAATGAACCATTAGCGGCTTTGGCTTTTAAGATCGCTACTGACCCATTCATTGGTCGATTAGCATATGTTCGTGTTTATAGTGGAACACTTAAAAGTGGTAGCTATGTTATGAACACTACTAAAGGCGTAAAAGAAAGAATCGCTCGTGTCGTGTTAATGCACTCTAATCATCGTCAAGAAGTAGATGCATTACACGCTGGTGATATTGGTGCGGTCGTTGGTTTAAAAGGTACCACTACTGGTGATACTTTAGCCGATGAAAAGCTTGATGTCGTTCTTGAGAAGATGGAATTCCCGGAACCAGTTATTGAACAAGCGGTTGAACCAAAAACTAAAGCGGACCAAGATAAGATGGCAATTGCCTTAACTAAGTTAGCCGAAGAAGATCCAACCTTTAAAGTTCATACCAATGCGGAAACTGGTCAAACCATTATCGCTGGTGTTGGTGAACTTCACCTCGATATTATCGTTGATCGTATGAAACGTGAATTTGGTGTTCAAGTTAATGTTGGCGCGCCACAAGTCGGATATCGTGAAACGATTCGTGTACCTGCGGATTGCGAAGGCAAGTACATTAAGCAATCTGGTGGTCGTGGTCAATATGGTCACGTATGGATTAAGTTTGAACCAAATCCGGGTAAAGGCTTTGAATTCGTTGATAACGTAGTTGGTGGATCTGTTCCACGCGAATACATTAAGCCAACGCAACAAGGTTTAGTCGATGCGATGAACCGTGGTTTAATTGCGGGTTATCCAGTAATTGACGTAAAAGCGACTCTATTCGATGGTTCTAGCCACGAAGTTGATAGTAGTGAAGCTGCGTATAAGATTGCTGCTTCTCTCGCTTTAAAAGAAGCCGCTAAGAAATGTTCGCCGGTAATTCTTGAACCAATCATGAAGGTTGAAGTAACCGTTCCTGAACAATATTATGGTGACGTTATTGGCGATATCTCACGTAGACGTGGTCAAATGACTGGTGAGTCTCAACGTGGTAACGCAAAGATTGTTGAAGCAGAAGTACCTTTAGCAGAAATGTTTGGTTACGTTACTGATTTACGTAGCTTTACACAAGGCCGTGGTAACTACACCATGCAATTCTTACGCTATGGTGAATGCCCAAGATTCGTCCAAGACGAAATCATTAAGAAAAGCGGCATGTCTCCTCGCTAATTAAAGTGAAAAATAAAGAAGTGCGGAAACGCACTTTTTTATAATGTTTCTTCCTATTCAGTTATTTATAATGTAAAATCAAATTGATTTTAATATTATGAAAAGATTTAAAGGCAAAATCTTTGTAGAATTTACTAAAGATAAATTTCGCACTAGAAAACATATTTTAAAAAAGCGTGATAAAGCACTTCGTAATATTATTAGATACGCTTTTGAAAATTCTAAATATTATCACAACTCATTTTCGAAGGCTGGATTAACTTTAGATAATATTGATAGTTTCCCACTTGAAAAACTTCCTTTTATTAACAAAAAAATCTTACTAGATAATTACGATGATATTCTTACCGATAAAAATTTATCATTTGATAAAATCGTTAATCATCAAGATCAAATTGATTCTAAATATCATATCGTTCGTTCATCCGGAAGTAGTCAAAAAGTTGGTTATTTTGTCTACACGCAGAAAGCATGGAATAAATTAGTTATTGGAACCGTACGTGAATTTATTAAATCAATCGGTCTACGCAAAACTCTGAGAATGCTATTTAAAAAAACTCGCGTTTTATATGTGGCGATTACTAAAGGTCAACATGGTGGATATTTATTATTCTCTTCTTGCACCGATCAATTAAATTTTGAAATTAAACTATTAGATATTAATAGTCCTTTGCAAGAATGGATCAAAGCTATTGAAACATTTAATCCTGATTATTTAGCCGGTTATCCTACTGCGATTTGTTTATTAACAAAAGAAATCATTAATACTCGTAACAAAAAGATGAAAATAAAAGGTATTATTTCTTGCGGCGAAGCTTTATCGAAACCGAAACGCGAATATTTAAAGAGCGTTTATCGTTGCCCAATTTTAAATCTTTACGATGCTAGTGAATCGCTTTTAATTGGTAGCGCAACCGAAAATAGTTTCTACTTATTTGATGACTATAATTATATTGAAATAATTAATGATCAATTATATCTCACTAATTTATATAACTATGTTCAACCATTAATTCGCTACCGAATGAGCGATTACATAAAACTCATTTACGATAAAAAAGCGAAATACACTAAATGTCAAATCGGCACTGGGCGTGAAGAAGATATTTTATGGTTTACCAATAAAGATGGAACTAAAGAATATTTACATCCGTTAATGTTTGAAGATTTTTGCCATCAAGGGTTACTTGATTATCAATTAGTGCAGGATAAGGGGGATCATTTTATTTTAAATTACGTTATTGATAAAAAGACTGACAAAAAAATAATTGTCTCTTTCTTAAATAAAGAGATAAAAGCGATTTTAGATGGACATAAACTCTCGTTTATTTCGTTTGACACTAAACAAGTAAATAAAATTTTGCCTGATAAGCGAACTGGTAAAAAACGTTTAACGGTAGGGTTAAAATAAAATGTATCGTTTAATTGAGAAAAATGAAATTAAAAAAGCGGCAAAATTAATGGCGGACGCTTTTATTGATTATCCACTTTATAAAGAACTTTTTCCGAATGAAAAAAAGATGAAGAAAGGCATTTACTATTTTTGTTGGTACCGGATATATGCACGAAGAAGTTATACACGTGTGTCTCCCGACTTTGCTAAATTGTTTTCACTTAAAACACCTAGCGATAAAGAAAAAACGCCACTAGGTTTATTATTTAATCCAAAGTTTTTCTTTGGACTAATTAGTTCACTTACTCGTTTCTCGATTAAGAGATTAAAAGAATTTTCAAAGCTGGAAGAAAAATATCAAAAACAATATTATGATCCTAACAAAGACAATTACTTGCAAGTAATTTGCATTGATAAAAAAGTTAGAAACGGAATGGATGAGATCATGGATTTGTTAAAAGAAGTTAATGCTTTCTTAGGAAAGAGAAACACTTATTCTGAAACTCATACTATTTTGCATGAAAGATTATATAGAATGTTTGGCGCTAAAACTTTAGCGAAAGAAGATTTCCATGGTTGCACTCATATTGTTATGATTAAAAACCAAAGCGATTCAATCCAATAAAAATTAAAAAGCACCCCTTTTGGGGTGTTTTTGCTATAATGAACGAGTATGGCATTTACAAAATTAAATAGTATTTATCAAAGAACAATCGGTAGAGTATCAGAAACTTATACTGGTCAGACTATTCCAAAGCGCACAAAATGGACATATTCTATTTCGGGAGGCTTTCGTGACGCTTCCTATGCTTTAATTTCAACTTTGTTATTAATATTTATTAATGAAAGCGGCTGTTGTATTGGTGTTCATGGTGATTACACCACGATGTTTGCGGTTATCTCCGCTTTGTTAATTGGCTTCCGTATTTTTGATGGCGTTAACGATCCGATTATGGGCGTCTTCATTGAAAAAGTTCATTTTAAAACTGGTAAATTTAAGCCTTGGATCTTTCTAGGTGGTTTTGTTTCAGCAATATCCTATATTGCGCTGTTTTGTGGACCGATTGCATTTAGCTGGTGTTGTGACTGGGTTTATGTAGGTTGGTTTGCGGTTTTCTATTTATTATGGGATGTTGGTTTTACCATGAACGATATTGCTTATTGGAGTATGTTACCTAGTATGTCGAGTAAAGAAAAAGAAAGAGCGCAAGTCACATCAATTGTCTTAGTAGCATGTAACGTTGGTGAGTTAGCGACTACCGCTACCTTCCCATTTTTAAACACTTTAATCGGTGTAAAACAATCTGGTTTAATTTATTGTTTAGTGATTAGCGGTCTATTTTTAGTAAGCCAGACCGCCATCTTCTTTTTGTGTAAGGAACGAAGTCGAAAAGTGCTAGATAATAATTCAGAAGAACCAGCAAAGTTTAGAGATTTATTTAGAGTTTTAAAAAATAATTCACAAGCGCGAACCATGATTTTTGTGGTCTTGTTTTACTATATTTCAACTATGGTTACTAATGGATTGTTATCCAATTTATTTTATGTAACCATCGGTTACACTACCGGTAAGGAAGTGGAATCAATATATACAACCGCCACCGCTATTGCGGTTTTAATTCCACCGATTTTTATGCCGCGTTTGATTAAGAAATTTTCTCTACTTAAAGTATTTAATATTAGTTTAATTACTATGTTTGCTTCGCGTTTAATTTTCTTATTCTTCAACATGCCGTTTGGTGATGTTAGAAGTGCACCAATACCAATAATCAATGGTAATTTAAACGCGTGGTTCGTGGTTTGTTCGTGTCTTGTTGGTGTGATTATGGTGTTAACCCAAACTGCGGTTTATAACACCATTTTAATTATGATGAGCAATACGATTGAATATAATGACTATAAATTTGGTAAGCGTGAAGATGCAGTTATTTTCTCTCTACGTCCATTTTCTACTAAGATGGCATCTAGTTTAAAACAAGTGGTTCAATTAGCGGCTTTAAACGTAACTGGATTAGTAGGTGTAATGGATGAAATTAACAGGATAAACGGTCTTGATTTACCAAAAGAAGAAAAAGCCTCAGAAATTGCTGCGGTGCTAGCGACCGTTACTTCTGCTCAGATTTGGGGATTAAAACTCTTTATGATTGTGATTCCAATGATTTTCTTAGCATTAACTATGTTCCTAGTGAAAAAATATTACATTATTGATGAAAAATACTATGCTCATATTTGTAGCGAAATTGAAAAGCGAAACAATAAAGCTTTAAAAACTAAGAAGGCTAAATAAATGAACGCAATTGGAATCGATGTTGGCGGTACCAATGTAAAGATTGGTGTTGTTTCTAAACAAGGCAAAGTTCTAAAAAAAGAAGTAATTAAGGTTAATTCTAAAGAACCTGGATTAAGCGCTTTAAAAAGAATTGCTAAAATTATTAACCGATTTAAAAAGGAATATAGCTTAAAAGGAATCGGAATGGGAATGCCAGGCATTCTTGATCTTTCAAAAGGCGAATTATTATATTCATCTACTACTTTAAATTCGTGGCGACATATCAATCTTATTGATACATTAACTAAATTAACCAATTTAAAAGTAAAAATTAGTAATGATGCTAATGTAGCTACCTTAGCGGAATCACGCTTTGGTAAATATAAAAAAGCAAATTCATTGATTCTACTTACTCTAGGCACTGGAGTTGGTGGTGGAATTATCGTTGATAAACATTTAATTGAAGGCAATAATGGACAGGGCGCTGAACTAGGTCATATGTCTATTAATCATGAAGGTAGAAAATGCGGTTGTGGTCGTGTTGGTTGTCTTGAAGCCTATGTAAGTGCAGTCGCATTAGAAAAGGATGCTTATAAAGCATTTAAAAAGAAAATAGATGCCAAAACAGTTTTCTCTTTATATAAGAAAGGAAATTCAACTGCGAAAAAAGTTATTAATGATTACATTGCTTATTTAGGTGAAGGTCTTTTAAATTACTGCATCATCTTTCGCCCTGAAGTGATTTTATTATCAGGTGGAGTTGCTAATGCTGGTAATTTATTAATTAAGCCATTAAATGGATATTTAAAAAAGCATCAATATGGAATCAAAGGCACTGCGAAAGTAATCGTAGATATTGCTTCTTTAAAGTATGATAGCGGCATTATTGGTGCGGCTAGTTTAATTCTATAATTGTTTGTGTAAGAAAATCATTTGGCCATTTTTAAGACGGCTTTCTTCCGCGGCAAAACACATTAAGTGACTTTCAATGGAAGATGCTAAAGTGGTCGCCGCGTCATTTTTATTAGTAATAATGTTATAAAGCGCATCAACAAGTCCTTCATCGCCACCGCCATGGCCGAAGCTACACTTTTTCATAATTTTAGCAAATGGTTCAACAATCTCTTTTTCGCCAAAGCGTTTAATCACAACTTCTTGTCTCTCTTCATTTAAATCGATTTCACCATAGGTGCCGTGGAATTTATAAATTCGTCCGCCCTTACCCGTAAAACCGGTCATACATAAATTAGCAGTGACTCCGTTTTCAAAGGTCATAATGGTTTGTTGGTGATCGACTACATCATTTTTACAGGTAAACACACATTGACCATATTCATTATTTTCATATGCTTTCTTTAAATTCTTCTCGGTCAATGGATAAGTGGTGCAAGTGACATTAAATGGCCATGCATTTTTTGGCGAACCTTTTTCTTTCCAAAGTTTAAGGTAAATGTTTTTGGCGCTATAAGCACAACTATCAATGTATTTACAAGTCGCGCAACGATTGCTCGCTCCTTTGGGTTGATGTTTTTTGTTAAAGAAATCAAGCGAACCCATGGACGATAAACATTTGCAACGACTCTTTGCATAATATTGGAGTAAATCCATATCGTGGCAACATTTCGCAAGAATCATTGGTGAAGTTTCTTTACTACTATGCCAATTACCACGGACAAAAGAATGCGCTTGGTGCCAATAGTGAACTTGTTCAAGCGCATCGATATCCATTAATTGACCAATGGTTCCTTTATCGATTAATTTAGCAACTTCTAGATATGCAGGAGCGTAACGAAGGACGTGACAAACGATTACTTTCTTTTTGTATTTTTTTTGCGCATCTAATAAACGGAGACATTCTTTTTTGCTCGGAGTGATGGGTTTTTCAAGTAAGATATCGTAGCCAAGACTCATTGCTTTAATTGCGTGACGAACGTGATCTTGATCTTGAGTGGCGATTACACAAATATCTGCTAATTTCTTTTTAAAGAAATCTTTTTCATTTTTGAACAATAAATGATTAGGAATATTAAATTCTTTTTTAGCAAGTGCTAGACGGACATCGCGGTAGTCGCAAATGCTAACCACCTTATATTTATCGGATTGACTCATCAATGTAGCGTAAGCATCGATTCCTCGACTCCCGCCACCGATAATTGCTACTGTTAATCTTTTCATATTTTTTCTCCTTTAATATTTTTTAACTAATTTATTCATTTCATTATATCCTTTTTCCATTCCTTCAACTAATTTTAGTTGAGTGCGACATCTTACTAAATTATGGGTTGAATATTTTGTATGGAAGTAATGACCACCATCAAGATAGTCAGTCAAGAAACGCATTCCGCATTCAAGTGTCATCATTATACTACCTAGTGCTAAATTTTCTTTTTCTTTCTTGGTGATTATTTTTCCAAGTGTCATTAAGAAACCTTTTAAAAATACTTCGTATAAGTCTATACGGAAACGCACTTTTGATAAATCTTTTTCATCTTCGTTAGCAGAGTTACAACCGAAACGAATTGCATCGCCAAAATCATAGCAAAGTGAACCTGGCATGATGGTATCTAAATCAATTACCGCAATTGGGCGATGAGTCTTAATATCAAATAATACATTATTTAATTTTGTATCGTTATGGGTTACCCGTAGAGGAATTTGTTTCTTTTTTAACATATCAACAATTAATGGATAGTAATGTGCACGATCTTTTATAAATTTAATTTCCTTCTTACAAGTTTTTGCACGTTTAACTTTATCTTCTTTAACCACTTTTAAGAAAGTTTGATAACGTTTCTTGGTGTCATGGAAATTAGGTATAATTTCGTATAACTTACTAGCATCAAATTTTGCTAACATCTTATAAAAATTAGCAAATGCTAAAGAAGCATAATAAAAGTCTTGAGGCTTTTTAATAATTTGTAAGGCAATAGTGTTATCAATAAACTCTAAAACCCGGTAATATCGGTTTTGATATTGGACATAAGATTTTTTCTTCTTGCTAAAAATTACATTAATGGTCTCACGATGGGGATCGCCTTTTCTTTTTTTGATTTCCTGATGACAAAATTTTGTTACAGACACATAATTTTCCATTAATTTATTAACTGGATGAAAAATTGCATCATTAATTAATTGGAGAATGTATTTCTTTTTGTTTGATAAAGTAACTAGATAAGTCTCGTTAATATGGCCTTCACCATAAGGCGCTATTTTACTAACCTCACCCTTTAGCGGATATAAATTCATAATGCTTTTAGCATCACGTATATTTAAAACTTTCATATGGATATTATATATCTTTATGAATAGTTATTTCTATATTTGTGATTATTCCTTATTTATATTAATATAAATACTAAAGGAGCGATTATGTTTAATATTGGTAAGACTTATAAAGACGAAATAATACCTCGTCGCACGAAGTGGATTTATACCGTTAGTGGTTTAGGCCGTGATGCGGTCTATGCGATGGTATCGGTTTTCTTGTTAACTTTCATTACTGAAGCGGGATATTTAGCCGGAGATAACTTTGGCGCAATGTTTGGTGTTATCTCAGGATTAATCATCGGCTATCGTGTTTTTGATGCGATTAATGATCCGTTTATGGGTGTCATTATTGAAAAAGCTCACATGAAGACTGGTAAATATAAACCATGGATATTCCTAGGCGCTCTAACTAATACAGCCGTTGTATTAGCCTTGTTCTTAACACCAGAATTTTGTGATTGGTGTCATGGTTGGGGCTTTGTGGCGTGGTTCGCGGTCTTCTATCTCCTTTGGGGCATGACATTTACTATGAATGATATTGCGTTCTGCTCAATGCTTCCAAGCTTAAGTAGTAACGAGCAGCAACGCGCAAAGATTACATCTTTATTAATGATATTTGAGAATGGTGGTTCATTCTTAGTTTCCTTATTAATTCCAATGATGGCCAAACCCGAAAATTTATATACTGATGCCTATTGGGTTGCTGCCATAATTATTGGCGCATTATTTGTTATTGGCCAGGGCGCATTGTTCTTATTCTGCCATGAGCACGAAAGAGATTTAAAGGCCGAAAAGAAAGCTGATCCACCTAAATTTAAGGATATGATTAATATTCTTGTTAAGAATAAATTAGTACGTTTAATGGCGATAGTAGTCTTTGTGTGGTTTATTTCACTATTTATAATGGATGGATTATTACAAAACGTTTTCTATTTATCAGTTGGTTACTCCGCGGGCAAAGATTTGATGAGTTATTTCTCGTTTGTCAAAGTTGGTGCGATTGTCCTACCGATGATTTTTATGCCTCGTATTTTAGAAAAAGTCCCAAAGATGAAAGTATTTAAAGTTTCAATCATAACGATGATTGCTTCTTATTTATTATTCTTTATCTATGGCGCCCCATATGCTGGACAAGGTGCTGCAATTGCTCCTGGTGTTCATTTTGGCGATCCAACCTTAAATACCAACAGTGCAGCTTATGCGACAATCCTCTTCTTAATCGCGTTTATTATGTATGTCGCAAATAGTTGTACCTATAACGTTATTTATCTATTTATGGAAAATACGGTTGAATATAACGAATATCATTTCGGTCAAAGAAAAGAAGCGGTTATTTTCTCACTAAGACCATTTGCCACTAAGATGGCAAGCAGTATTCAAATCTTAGTTGCAGATGCTGCATTATTCTCTACTGGATTTATTAATGTCTCTAACGCTATTAGTGAAATTAATGATAAATATAAAGATAACCCGCAAGCTGCTGCGCCGTTACTTGAAGAAGAAATTAGTAAAGCTTCTAATAATTTAGGCATGATTTATGGAATGCGTATTTGGTGTATGGTTATTCCTGCAATATTGTTGATTCTTACAATGTTCTTACTTGTTAAGTTCTACGACTTAAGTGATGCGGATTACCGCAAAATGTGTAAAGAAATTAAAAAGAGAAGAGCATGAATTATTTAAATAAAATTCTTTCTGATTTATCATTTGATAGAGAAGCTCAAAAAGAAGTAATAAAAGCGTATTCTTTAATTAAAGATAAAAATGATATTAAGAAAATCTTAAATTTGTATAAAAATGAAAATGTTGATTTTCCTAAATTAATCAATACTTGGCAAATAGTGCTAAAAAAATATCACGTAGGTATTGAGATTGGTGACTTAATGTTTTGTTTATTACTTTGCGAAAAATTAGAGAAGTTATACAAAAAGCATAAATTACCGCACAAATTATTTATTGAAACTATGACAGATCTTCGCTATAAAGCAATTGAATGCAAATTAGTTAAAAAGAAATGGGGGTTATTTGTTACCCCGTGGTATGGTAGTTTCTTCAAACTAAAATTATTTTCCCTTGGGCGCCTTCAATTTGAAGTCTATACTTTTTTAGTCGACTATCATGATAAAAATATAACTTTAAAGAAGGGGCAACCTTGCCTTAATGTTCATATTCCTAGAAACGGTGAACGTCTAGATATTAAGGAAGTAAAGAAATCTATCGCAAGAGCGAAGAAATTCTTCAAACCATATTTTAAAAATTATATTTTATTTAGTTGTGATTCATGGTTCTTGTATAAGAAAACACTTGAATTCGCGGGTAAAGATTCAAATATTTATCGTTTCTCTCAGTTATTTCATTTAATCGATACTATTGAAGTTCCTCACCAAGAAGAGGAGATGTGGCGATTATTTGATGCGGATACTAAAGATCTTAATAAATTAAAGGCTGATACCACGCTAAGAAAGAAATATTTAAAATACTTAAAGTCGGGTGGCAAAATCGGTCTTGGTGTTGGCTACTTCATTTATCGCTTCTAAAATAACGAATTTTATTTTAGAAAATAACAAAAATTGCTGTTTTATCAAAACTTTTTATTGCCAAATTTATTCGATAAAATCTAATAAATTTAGGAATTTAAAAAAATATTTAAAAAAAACACTTGCATATATGTGTATATACGTGTAATATAATATTCACGCAGCCGAAAAGAATCGCCTACGGACAAGAACTGGTGGCTGGGTAGAAAGG
>JAKSUZ010000008.1 GCA_024408505.1 Bacilli bacterium
TTTTACATTAAACAATAAAACGTTAATGCATACAAAACTATACACGTGATCAAGGGTTCCAATATACATCCTTTCAATACAAAGCTATCTGTGCTTCTAATGGTATCTCTATTTCTATGTCTAGGAAAGGAACACCTATAGATGACTCTCCAATGGAGAGTTGGCACGGAATCCTTAAAAAGGAAACTCTGTACAATAACAATATATCATCTTTAGAACATTACATTCAATTAGTTAAAGAATGGATAAAGTTTTATAACACGAAGAGATTAAAAAATAAGAAGGGATTTCTCCCTTCCTATTCATAACCGTTTTTCTTTTGGTGTGAACTAAATGGGGTTCACATCACAATGTCCCAGTTTTTATTTTGTATTTTAATTATTTGCCACGACGAGATAAAACAAGTCCACCAGCGCTTGCAACTAATCCTAAGATATGCAGTACTGAATAAGCGATTGGACCGGCGCCCAAACCGTAATCAAAGCTTGGCATACTATGTGCACCACAATATGCCCCAACCACATTAAATGAAATAATAAACGTAATAAATGAACATAAGCAAACAACGCCGTATATAACTATGGTAAGAATATAGTGAAATTTATTGGTGATTGTGCCAACAATAATTGCTATTACTCCGGCTAACACAATCATTTGAAAAACAAAAACAGCAGTCATGCTAGTTATTCGATAACCATCAAAACTACCAAATGCTGCTTGAAACATATTTGGATAATCCACGCTACCAGCATGAGTAACTACTTTACCAAACATCGCAAATGTTGCACTCGCAAAAAGAAGCATTGCTACTCCGAATAAAATAGTGCTTAATGACTTTTTATTTTCCATACACTTAAATTATTTAATCATAATGATTAAATTTATTCAATATTTTTGGTGTCTAAATAAAAAAGCCCGGGTGGGCTTAATTTCAATTTGGTGGAGTCGAGGGGGACAACTGACCCCTCGACCCTTTTGTTACCTTTTTAATACCTTTTAATACTTATTCAATATAAAAGAGTAGAAATTAAATACAGAAAGCAGGGGCAATAGGGTAAGCGAAGGCGCAGGCATAGCGGGTATCTACCTCACCATCGATACCCACATTCCATGAATAACTCGAGCCGGTTATACTAGGTGACCTGAGCCAAAAGCCCGAACCGCACCCAGCGATGCTTGAATTATATCCAGCGTAACTATATCCGGAACCGCAGGCAGTATCAGTTATATCAATGCTATTAGTTCTCGCTCCAACCGTACCTTTTACCTGTTGTTTAATTCTTATAGGGTCGGCTTCTTCAGGTTTAGCGTTTTTATAATATTCATAGGCTTCCCCTTTTTCAGCATAATCTATTTTCTTATTCATTTCATTAGCACTAAGCAAGAAAAGTTCATCATACACATTAGTTTCAACCCAACTCCCTGTAGTTTTATGGTTAACCTTCTTTTTAGCAATTTTTAATACACTCCTAAGGTCATTAGGCAACATATCTAATACTGATTGACTACGGCTTGATTTTGTAGCACTATCCTTTTCATACCACATTAAATCATCATTTTCGTAACCTACAAGGTTTTTACGAATAGTAGAATTAAGGTAATCAAAGTTACAATCTTCACCATCGGTATCATCTTCCCATAAACTTGCTAAAGAATATCCATTTTCATCACTAATTAAATCAGCAAATTCAAAAGTAATACCGGCTTTACCAGAACCATCTGCTAAATCATCGTGATTAAAATCAATAATTCTTACGGTATGACTAAAACTTTGACCTTTTAGTGTTACTTCCTTAGTATTGCCGACACCAAAGAATTCATCTGCTCTACCCGTTTCGGCTATTTCAGCAATTTCATCCCAACTTGAACCTTCCAAAGATTTAGAATAAGATGACCCTGTAACAGAAATTGTTAAATTACCAATAATAGGAACAAAAAGATTACCATTAACGTATTTACACTCAACAGTTTCATCCGTCCCTGTCTTCTTAATAGAAATATCAGATTTTAAAGGAACTTTGAATGGTTTGTTAACTTCAAAATGGAATTCTTTACATAAAGATAGGGTAGGGTCAACAGCAGGAACTGTAACGCTGGTAACTTCTTTATCACTTTCATCATAGGCTTTACAATCCGTACAATTGAAAGTGATTGTGTAAGTGGGTTCTTTACTGCCCTCACAACTTAAAAGCATCATAGGTGCTAATAATAAAATTAGTTTTTTCTTCATACGTCAACATTATATAACATAAACGCACTAAAAACCTTTCTTAGTGAAAGAAGAAGCCAATTCCTTTAAACAGCCGATTGTTACTAATAAAAACAAGAAATAAAAACGCACTAAACGATTTTTAGTGCGAATTGGGATTTTTGTTCGATATATACTGAATTATTTTTAAAATGGTGGAGCCGAGGGGGACAACTGACCCCTCGACCCTTTTGTTACCTTTTTAGTTCCTTTTAATACTTATTCAATATAAAAGAGTAGAAATTAAATACAGAAAGCAGGGGCAATGTTCAAAGCAGCATTATAAACATAAAAACGACTAGGAAGACCATATTCCCCAATCATCCAAGCATCATCATTCGTTCTTTCTTCGCTCGGCATAGCTGCCATAGGAGATCTTAACCAATAATAGCCACCATCATACGATTTTTTATTGTAACCAGCATAACTTATTCCTGGTAATCCAGTATGTTCAGTGCTTTCATAATATTTAGTATCAAAAATTTCTGTGTATTGTCTAATTGATCTAGCAGAATATCCAACTACTTGTTGTTTAACCCTAATTTCATCATTACCATATGGTGAATCAGTTTTATAATATGTATATGCATGAAGACTTCGTTCCATATACATCTCACTGTAACCCATTTCTTTTGGAGTTAATAAAAATAATGAATCGCAAAAATCGGTTTCTTCCCACTTGCTTCCGTCTTCAGTTGCTTTAAATATATTGACAACCTTTTTTGCTGGTTTAATTGCTCTTTTTAAACCGCTAGGCAACATATCAAAAATTGAACAATTATATATGGAGGATTCTTCTTCTTTTTTGTTTTGATTAATGGTATACCAATCAAAAGAGGTTTGGCGTTCATCCCCAACTAACCCTACTAAATTTTTACGAATGGTCGACACTAAATAGTTAGAGGTGGCAGTATCTAGATTATCTTTAGTAACATCATTCCAAACAGTAGCTAGGGAAAAACCATTTTTATCAGAAATAACATTAGCAAACTCCCATGTGGTATGAATTTTATTCCCCTGATTATCAATATCTTCGTCAACTCCAATCAAACGAACTTTATGCATGATACCGTTAACCATTACTTCTTTTTCCATTCCGATATCTGAAGTAGTTAAAGAATCAATAAAATTAACATCATTAAACCACCCATTATCGTTTTGACAACTCGTTAACGGAAATATAGCAATCAATGCAATTAAAATTCTTTTCATACTAAAACTCATGTTAATCATTATAGTAATATGTTTGATCTGCGGTTGGTTTTCCTACAAAACTTCCGCCCGTTTCTGCAAACATATCTATAAGCGCATAATCAACTTTGGTTTCATGCGGGCAAACGAAAAACTCATGTTGCCCACTATTTTCAGAAATTTTTAATTTTTTACATCCGCTAAACATACTCCCATAACATGCTCCTACTAATTTTTTAGCAGGAAGTTTGGGAGCTGTAACTATATTAGTGCATCCTTGAAACATATAATAATAACAACCATGAGTCAACGTTTCAGCTGGTAAAATGGTAGGTATTTGCTTTAAACCTCTACAATTAGAAAACATGTTATGGTAACAATACTCTCCCAAAGTAGTAGCGGGTAAAGCGGGGGCAATTTCTAAAAAATGGCAATCTTTGAACATAGAGGCGTAGCACAACAACTCTAATGTAGTGGCAGGCAGAACAGGCGCATTGGCTAAGGCATTACAACCAGAAAACATTTCAAAATAACAATATGGTGCAAGAGTGGTAGCTGGTAATTCAGGTGAAGTTTTTAAATGAGTGCACCCAGAAAACATTCCAGAATAGCAAGATGGTGCTAATTGCATATTTGGCAACGATGGAGCGCTTACTAATGCCGAGCAATTTTCAAATAATCTTAGATAACAGGATGCATATAGGCTTTTATAATTAATCATACTATCAACATTACCACTAGCGGCAATTTCGCCTGACATCGTGAAGTAGAAATAATTGTCCTCATTAGAAAGGGTATCTTTAAGGTTATGTACATAAATCTTTTCGCCTTTATTAAGAGTAATAGCATCACCAGACCAATCATTCCATTTATTGTTATCACGAGAAATTTGAATTTGAATATTAGTCACGTGTACATTTAAACCATATCCAACTGTCGAATTATCCACGTTAGCTTCAAAACATAACGGAGTCTCTTTATCTGTCGCCTTATTACAATTTGCTAAAAACAATACTGCCATTAACGGCATTACTAATAAACTTAGTTTTTTCATGAATGAAACCTCTCTTTATTCAAATTTTACTTATATGAAAAAAAAAGTCAAAATTTTTCTTAGTGGAAAAGTATCACAAATTCTATAAACATTCGATTGCTACTAATAAAAACGAGAAATCAAAACGCACTAAACGATTTTTAGTGCGAATTGCCCATATATACGATTATTACTAATCTTTTTTAATTCTGGTGGAGCCGAGGGGGACAACTGACCCCTCGACCCTTTTGTTACCTTTTTAATACCTTTTGATACTTATTCAATATAAAAGAGTAGAAATTAAATACAGAAAGCAGGGGCAACGGCACACTCGCGAGTGGTAACTTGGCCGTAACCAAGAGCTCCTCCGGTTAAAACACGAAACGCATCGGTAAGGAAATTCATAGCAGGCGAACGAAGCCAAAAACTCACTCCATCACCGCCATCGACTATCTTTTTAACTCGATAAATATTATCTTCATCCGTATCTCCACCGTGTCCTTCATAATATTCATAAATACCATTAGTTTCATTAGGAGTAACCGGTCTGCTATCAGGATTATGAATTTCATGATACGCTAATGAGAAAAGTTTAGTTTCAAAGGATGTAGCCGTAAATTTCCCCCGGGTTTGAGTTTCACTAACTCCCACTAATTTATTAACTGATTTAATTATCCCTTCTTCACTTAAATCATCAGGAAGCATGTTGATAACACTTGTAGTACCTTCAGTCTCATTATTTAAAAAATTGTTAAGGATGGATTTACGATAATCGCTGTTATTTGGAGTGTCCCATTTAGTAGTGTATGCTTCTTCTTTACTATCTTTCGTAATCACATCCGCAAATTCAAAAGTAATACCAGCCTTACCAGAACCATCTGCTAAATCATCGTGATTAAAACCAATAATTCTTACAGTATGGGGAAAATCTTGACCTTTTAGTGTTACTTCCTTAGTATCGCCAACATCAAAACATGTATCAGCAAGACCTGCCTTTGATAATATATTAATTTCTGACCATTCATAAGATTCAAGACTTTCTCTTGGAGTATTTTCTGCTACTGCTTTAATTACGCAAACATTGTCTTGAGCAACTTTAATTATTATTTCTTTTTCTATAAGATTGAAACTATATGATTGAGCCTCGCGTATTTCTACGTCCCCATCAAGAATTGGAAAATAGCCCTGGTTTGACTTGATTGTTAAAGTAACCTCTACCCCAGCAGGGATTAGGAATGATGAGTTTGGTTGGTATTTAGCTCCCTTATAGGATAATTTACAAGATTGACTAAATGCAGAAAAATAAACCGTTGCGGTTGCTTTAGGAGTATAAATTGCATAAACCGTTAAATCGCTAGTGATTTTATAATCATTAATCGGAATTTGCGTATCTTTAGTGAGACCCCAACCACTAAAATTAAAATAATCAATATCTTTTGTCGCAGTTTGTTTAGTTATATTAGGAATTTCACTAAATAAAGTACCATCTTTAACATCAATCGATGAAGAAGCCCCACTATCTAATGTCCCACCATTCGCATTAAAAGTTACAGTAAAGGTATCTGGTTCAGGTTTATCTCCACCACCTTTATTACATCCAATAAGAGAAATCACCATTAATGGGGCGACAAATAAAATTTTCTTCATACGACAACATTATATAACATAAAAGCACTAAAAACCTTGCTTAGTGAAAAATTATTTAAATCCTTTAAATAGTCGATTATTACTAATGAAAACGAGAAAATAAAACGCACTAAACGATTTTTAGTGCGAATTGACTTATATCTACGATTATTACTAATCTTTTTTTCTTCTGGTGGAGCCGAGGAGAATTGAACTCCTGTCCAAGACGGACCACATAAGAACATTTCCAGTTTATCTAGCACTTACTTTACCTAGACCTATCTACTAGCGGAATCAATCTAGGCTAGATTATTTAGCTTCGGGATAGATTTATAATCATCACCCACCCTACAAAACCTTGTTATGACACTGATCCTAAGCGTGAGGTTCTACAAACCTTAGGGAGCGTGCTCTCCGAACTGGGTTCGGCCTAATAATTAAGGGCTAAATTAAGCAAGAGCAAGTTGTGCATTGCTCGTACGAGCATTCACAAATGAATAATTTTTGCCAGTTATTTTCTGTTTGGTATTTAAGTTTACCAGGCTACTGTATTTCTTACACAGACTCATCCTGTCGAAACCAGGACGGCCCCAAATTGGACTTACCCCCAAATGTTTGGCGGTAATCTAAAGAACAATACCCCTTACGGAGTGATATACATTATACACTATGTTAAATAAAAGCAAATTTATAAAATAAAAAGATTGGTCCTACGTTTACCCGTACACCCAGCAAACCAATAGCCAGGAGGCCAACCTTAATATGGTTATACTATAGCAAACTTATCACAAAAACAATTATTCTAGTAAAAAATCAAAAATATTAATTACTTTATATCCATTATCAAGATGATTAAATATGGTCTTATCCATAGTAATTATTACTTTTTCATATCCATCATCTAAACCTTTAAGCGAATTGATTTCGCGTTTTAAAGTATCTGGGTTTTCAATGGTTGAAGCGATTTGGATATATGAAATAGTTTTATTGTGTTTTACCACAAAATCTATTTCTTTATTTTCGTTCTTTCCAACATTTACCAAATAGCCTCGACGAAGCAATTCGAAATAAACAATGTTTTCAAGCGTATGACCGATTTCCATTTGGTTAAAATTCATTTTTTGATTTCTTAAACCGATGTCTACTGCATAATACTTATACAAAGTTTTTAAATACTCTTTGCCTTTGATATCATATCTATTGACCTTATAGAACAAAAAACCATCACTAAGATATTTTAAATAATTGGACACCGTTTCATGATTTATGGTTTTATAGTTGTTTGATTTGAGTGTATTGGTAATTTTATTAGGTGAAACAACCGATCCGATTTGAGAGTAAATTAAATTAATTAATGAATCAAAAAGTCCGATGTTTCTAATATTAAAGCGCTCAATAATGTCTCTATAGGCAATTGTTTCATTAATCATCTTCAAATATTCAATCTTTTCTTCTTCATTGTTTAGCTGTGTTAAATAAGGAAGACCACCATAGCGAACATATTCTTTAAATACCGATTCCTTATCTCCGCCATAATATGAATAAAATTCTTTGAATGACAATGGAAATATTTTAATTTCAATACCCCTACCACGTAATTTAGTATTTATTTCCGTAGAAAGTAATTTGGAATTAGAGCCGGTGATATATAAATCAAGATTGTAATCATTAATTAATCCATTTAAAACGTCTTCAAAATTATCAATAAGTTGAATTTCATCAATAAAAACGTAATATTTTTTATCATCATGGATGTTAGAAACAATGTAATCATACAATTTATTTTCGTTTCTAAGTGTTTTAAAAGTATGAGATTCTAGATTAACTTTAATTATGTGATTTTGTTTAACTCCTAAGTTAATTAAATAATTATAATAAATTCTATTAAGTAAAAAAGATTTACCAGATCTTCTCATTCCAGTAATTATCTTTATAAGTTCTTTATCCTTATAAG
The DNA here is from genome assembly GCA_024408505.1 of Bacilli bacterium. Taxonomy (GTDB): domain Bacteria; phylum Bacillota_I; class Bacilli_A; order RFN20; family CAG-826; genus UB1719. The sequence continues at coordinate 8,053 of JAKSUZ010000008.1, forward strand.
CAATTATTTTTCTTAAATATTCATCTCTTTTAATCATAAGATTATTAATATTCTATCCGCAAAACTTTTAAAAATCAATTTTTTTGCGGTTTAGACTTTATAGTCAAATGTTTAATTTTGGGGGTAGGTTACAATGAAGGTTCCCCCGTTTTTTAACGGCGGTCACCCAAAGAACAATACCCCTTGCGGAGTGATATACATTATACAATAGTTACAAAGGTAAATAGCATTTATTGCGTAAGAACTTTTTTACATCATCATTTTTTGATTCGTAATAGTCGACTAACTTTGCTTTATATTCTTTATCTAATTTATCTGGAACTGAGATAAAACACCACCATGTAACGCTAAATAATAATTAGTAAAAATTAGTGCAGTTCTTTTGTTTCCATTAGAAAAGACTTGTGCCTTACATATGTAACATAATAAATGATTGCCTTATTAACAACTTTATTATTTTTAACATTAATGATTTCATTAATATCCCTTATTACATTTTCTTTGACCGGAATCGGTGGGGTATAAGTAGAACCACCAATCAGAACTTTAGTCGAACGAATTTGATCAGGATAAGATATTTGTCGATCATTGACAAAGCCAGCAATATTAGCCAAAACATTAAAATTGATACCACATCTGACTGTATCTTCATCCAAAACATATTTCCAGGCATTCTTAAGATTTAAAATTGTTAATGTGTCGTTAAAATCCACATTCTTTGAAGAACCTTTCTCTAATATTTCTTCCGTATCTAAAAAAGTAGCTGACACACCTTCGACAATTGCTTGGCCATAGATAATAGTACTTAAATTATTTCTAATAAAATCTAAGTTTAAAATAACCTTAGAATTAATAGGGCCTTGATTAACGCCTAATTTAGCTAATTTAGTTTTAACTACTCTTAAGTGCGAATTAAGTTGACGCATATTATTAGACATTTCCTTTAGATTATTAAACAATTCTTCACTATAAACACCAGCATATGTAGAACTCAAAACATTATATTTCTTATATCTTAAATAGATATATTTTTTTAGGGAGAAATTATAACAATTAATATGGATTTAAATCACCCTAAGCACATTTTATGGCACTAATAAAATCATTTAATATCAATAATCTATTTAACTAGCGATGATACTATTCATAACTCCCAAAGTATTTTGCGCTGCAGTCTCATATTGAAAATCATTATCAACAATAGAGTCATCATAGCAAGCTAATTCAGGATATAAATAATTATCAAAATATGCTTGTACTAAATCATCAATTTTATCAAAATTTTTATCGCAAAAATACTTAGTGGAGAAAAATGATTCAAAATACTTTGTACCGAAAAAGAAATTATTAAACCCCTTTATATTATCTTCTTCGCGGTCATATCCTTTCTTAGCGTTTTTGCATGCTAAAAAGAAAAATCTTTTATCCGTGATAGTTTTTCTTATCATGTTTAATTCCGCCATAAACAAATTATCCGACCCAGGCCATTTATTAATAATGCTTTTAATCATCGAAATAAATTGATCAAACAATTGATAGGTCATAGCGAATGCTTCATCTTTGTGGCTAGCCATTGTTCTAGAATAAGGTATAGCAACAAGAGCAACTTTATACATATCAATAATTGTTTCTATCAACGGCTCAATTCGAGATGGGAATGGGCAACTAAAAATGTATTTTAACAAATCATCTTTAATACGTTTCATCTCCTTTTCGTAATAACCTTCAGGCAAATCTCCATAACAAACATGTTGATGACATCTTCCCGTCTCTAGTGCACCACAAACCTTTCCGATATAAACAGCGTTCTCTGGCGAAATAGTATAAATATCGTAATAACTATTTTTTACTTTTTCAAGTGTATCAAGGAGTATAGGTGAGCCTCCAGAAAACGTGGAAGATTCTATTAAGGAAGAAGCAAGGGCTCCTAATCCTTTTAATTTTTGCTCCTCTACATCTTCAGCTACTAACATATCAAAAATGTCGTTAGCAATAAGCTTAACACTAGTAATTATTTCAACGTCTACGTCTACTATTGCTTGATTTTTTAATCGTTCCAAGAAATTAGCCATAAAATCACACATTGAAGTTAATGAGTCATAGAGAACACCAAGAAAGCGATTGGTTTTTCCTTTTTCATAAGCGCATAAATCAATGCACTTATCGCAAAGATACCAAAAATGAGAATCAAAATTCATGTGATGAAGAGAACCGCATTCATATATTTCATTAAAATTCTTAATTCCTTCAGTATAGGATATCGCAAAATAACAAATTTTATCAACTATCTCATTATTATCGTATGCGCTAGCAATTTCATAAAATTTATTTTTAATGCTAACTAGTGATGAAAGACAATCTAATGTGGCAATATTGTTAGTGCCAAAGGCATATAAAAACCTTGATATAATATCGCTCGTTCTTTTCAAGGCATAATCGTTATCAGTAAAATAATTTTGCAAAGCATTTTCATATAAATCATCAATTTTATTAAGGTCATCCGGGTTGCTATGTAGTTTAATATAACTAGCAGAATAACCGCTAACAAGATGCATTAAGAATGTGTAATCCTCTTCTGAAGTAGCACGAGTAATTAGCTCTTGAATTTTACTCTCAATAAAAGCATTAACATTATTATAATCTGTAGCATCTTTGATATAAATCGCAGAAGAAAGAACGCCAGAACCGATATCAGCATTCGTATTAATCACCTTTTGATCATTAGTATTAGTTATCAATGTAATATACTTAGAAAAAAATAAATCAAGATACTCTAAGCCATCTTCTAGTTGTGCTGCTGTGCCAGCTCCAAATACCAATTGTCTGCTAGCAACATTGCACAATTTAATAATCGCTTTTTCTTGCGTTTGCGTCGAAATAGTAATCGAAGCAATAGTTTTTATTTGATTGAAAAAATGCTCCAATAATATGTCACTAGAAAAAATTTTATCAGGGTACCTAGGGTTATCATAAGATAATATGTATTTGACTAAACTATCAGCATAAGCATAAGCGGCCTTAATTTGCCCGGATGAAGTAAGCTGGACAGTTTGCTTATCATCAAGCGCAATAGCGTGATACACATACTGATAAATGCTATTTACACCTGGGTCTTTAATATCACCAATGGATTTATCAATATAATCAAATTTTACTCCAAAGTCTTCTAGGGGAATTGCTAAGTTAGCATATTTGCTATCTTCTTCTAATTTAGCCAAATAAACTTTACGATTATATTCAGCACTAAAGACATATGATGCTTTTAAAACAATGTCTGAATCAATCGTTACATCTACTGGTACTACATCTCCGCTTGGAGTTAACCAATCACCAAAGGTATAATCCAAATTTTCCATTGTAGGAGCTTCATATCCAGTAATTTGGTTAAGTTTAGTTCCGGCTGGTACATCTTTTATAAAACGAGTTATAGAACCATCACTAAATTTTCCTTCTTCAGCTAATAATGCAACAGAAAAAGTTGTAGTTGGATCTGGATCCGGATTATCTCCACCACCTCCACCACAACTCGTTAAAAAAGATACAACCATCACTGGCGCTATAAATAATTTTAGTTTTTTCATATAATGAAAACCTCTATTTAACTTTATTATATTAAAAAGACACATTTAATTCAAACTTGTCTATTTGTTATTTTTGATATGTATTTAATGCCCATATAGACGTTAATATTGAGGGAATGTATATAAATAAAATAATTAACAATGAGACACTAGTGTATTTTAGGTATAATAACTCTATATAAGGAAGGCCTATATAATGAAGAAAATAAGTTTACTATTACTACCGTTTACTATGTTTTCTCTTTTGACTAATTGTAATAAAGCTGATAATAGGAAATGGTATGAACATGAGGATTGGTGGAAATATTGCTCTAATGGAGTAGAAAACGTTCAAGCAATTGAAGAAGATATCGGTAAAGAAGTAAACTTAACCGTCAATAATCAGATTCATAAAGTAAGACTTATAGATATTGATCATGATACTTTATCAAGCGGAATGGGTAAAGCACACTGCACCTTTGAATTTGTTAATTTACTATGTGACGATATGGGTTGCTCATTAGCAACAGTGTGGAATTGGAAAGATGGTGGCTCATCTAAGAATTATGATTTTCTTAATTCTAATTTAAGAAAGGCGCTTGATGGTAATGGCGAAGGCGAACTTTGGTGGTATCGAAGAGGTAGAGTCGAAAGTGAACAGACAAAGGGTACTGATTATAAGAATAAATGCGTGTTAGACATGCTCCCCAGTGACTTGCAAGATAATCTTAAGGAAGTAAAAAAGCCAATTGAATTATCTAAAGATGGGAAAACATATGCAATCGATGAAGAATCTTATGTAACCAAAGTATTTTCTCTTTCATACCGAGAAATAACTGAAGACTCAGGTCAATTCTGGCAACCAGATGAAGGCACAACTTATAAATATTATCTAGGAGATAAAGACAAGGCAAAATCTAAACGTGTTCATATACAAATACTTAAAGAACACTATGCGAGCGCACCAACAATAGAAGATGGTTATTATAATGAGGCTAAAAATCATGCTGGCTATTATACTGAAGCTACAGAAATAATTGTCGGTAATTATTATTGGCTACGTTCACCTCATCTTAATAGCACAGATAAGGCAGGAGCATGGAAAATCACCACCGATGGGGTTCTTATAAATGAATTTATCTATAAACAAGCGGTTGCTGTCGTACCCGCATTTTGTATTTAATTAAGGAGAATAATTATGAAAAAGAAATTAGTTTTACCATTAATTGCATTTGGTACTATTACTTTGATTGGTTGTAATAGTAGACCAGAACCAGCACAATTAACTCTAATTAGTGAATGGGGCTCATTTAATGAAGACTACCCAACTCCTAAATTAACTTTAAATGTAATGAAATCGCAAAAATTTAGTGAAGTTCAAGGAATAATTACACCAAAACCATTTTTCCCTGAAGTGCACAAATTTGGTGGTTGGACGTTTGATTCTCAAGGAACTAAAGCGGTTCCTGATGATTATGTCATTGAAGGTAATGTCACTGTTTACGCTAATTATCTATACACTCCTATGCAAGAAGATCGTACATATATACTATTTAATGTCAATTATGAGGAACAATCGGGAGAAGAAAAAGATTGGCGGCATGCAATAAAATTTACTTATAAAGCTGAGAAGAAAGCGACAATAGAATGGGATACAACAAAACATCCAGGAAATCGGATGGAACCCCAGCATCTTGGCGATGGGAATATACTTGAACGAATTACCTTTAGCAAAAAATCGTACAGCATCGGACCTTGTATTATTACTATTGATGGCAAAATCGATGATTTTAGATTATCAAGCGTAGAGGGAGGCGAACCATTTATATACGGAAATTCATTCATTACCGCTGTGTTGTTAGCGGATAACATTAAGACTGTAGGCGATTACGCTTTTGATTCTAGTTATTGGTTAATGGCTACACATTTGCCAAATAAACTTAAGACTATTGGCAAATATGCATTCAATCTTTGTTATAGTCTCAATTTTATTGAGATGCCTCCGACACTCGAAACAATTGATAATTATGCTTTCTTTGGATGCGCCACTATGGAACATGTTTACTTTAATAGTGAGTTAAAGCGTATCAACGAATGTGCCTTCTTTGGATGCGTATCACTTCGCGAAATACATATTCCTGATAGTGTCGAAGAACTTGGAATCGAGGCATTCCATTATTGCCTTTTAAATAATGATTTGGTGATTGGTAGAGGAATTAAAAAAATTTCTGACCGTTGTTTCGGCGAAAACTATTATCTACAAAAAGTTACTATCCCTAACAACGTTATTGAACTTGGTACTGCATGCTTCAGTCATTGCGATTCGCTATTAGAAGTCAATTTTGAGGATGGAGGCGATCCAATTACCGATTATTTAAAAGTTGATGCGCCGTTCGAATATTGCATCTCTTTAACTACCGTACGTATTTCTAGTCGAATTCAAACCTTAGGACATTGGTCCTTTGCACACACTTTACTTTATACATTAGACTTATCTAGTTGCCCAGTCGTTGTTGGTTTTGGCGCTGCTCCGTTCGGTCATGATGCTCCGTTATGTTATGGATATGGTAGCATCATCGTGCCAGGAAATTTAGTTGACCAATATAAAAACACCGAAGGCTGGCAGGATTATAAAGACATTATTGTTGCTAAATAATTTAATCAGATACAGAAGGCAGGGGCTATTGCTCCGGCTGTAGCATAAGCAAAACCGTTAGCAGTTGAAATATTACCATTGTAATAAACATACCAAGCTTTGTCATCATCACTCGTGAAAGGTGAACGGAGCCAGTAGAAACCACCGCCAGAAGTACCGCTTTTCATATTATATCCAGCATAATTAGCAACATTGCCCCGATATGCTTGTCCTTGCTCTGAATCAATCGTGGAAGTTATTGTGCATTCCTCGTTACCCTTTACTTGCTTCTTAACACATATCACTTCTGAAGTAGCAGAATTTTCATAATAAGCATATGGTGAAGTGTGTTCTTTAGATTCCTGATGATCGTTTTCTTTACCCATCTCTCTAGGCGATAACAAAAATAACTTATCGTAGACACCAATAGTATCAATTGTCTTATCTTCCCAAACTCCTAGATCGTTGTTATAGCAAGCAACATATTTTTTAGGAGCTTTTAAAACACCATCGGCTGTTAATTCGCTTGGTAACATATTAATTACAGAATCATCGTACTCAGTGGACCAAGTTATTCCACCCTTCTTCGCCCAATAGGAAACTTTACCAGGGTCATTAAGAACTTTGCGGATAGAAGTAGTTAAATAGTTATGATTAGAGGTAGTGGTTGCTGATGTGTCATTCCATTGAGCCGCAAGTGAATAACCATTTTTATCACTGATTAAATCTTTAAATTCAAAGGTAATACCAATAGGATTACCATCTTTATCAACGTCATGATCAAATCCAATAATTCTGACTGTTTGGTATGGTTCGCCTTCAGTAATTTTATCAGTACCATCACTAGCGGTGTCTTGATGTGTTAATTGCACTCTCTTTGTGCAAAGTTTTTCATCAAGCGGACTATAAATTGTAAATAATTCATCGGCTAATCCCATCTCAGATATTTGACTAATTTGTGACCATGTATAATCATCTAACTTTTCCTTATGCGCTTCTGAAATAGCCTTGATAGTACAGGTGCTGCCTTCCGCAACATTAACTATTACTTTTTGTTCATTAGGTGTAAAGCGTTTTAAAGATTCTGGCGCAGTAACGGTTAAACCATCTTTAAATACAGGCAAATGACCTGTTGTTGGTTTTATCGTTAAAGTGACATCCATTCCTGCTGGAATAGTAAAAGATCCTGTATCACCCGGACTAAGCTCTTTACCGTTATAACACAAATTACAATTTTCACTGTATCCGGAGAATTTAACATAGGCGGGAACAACTGGAGTGTATATCGCATATACCGTTATGTCTCCTTGAATTGTATAATCATTTTCACTAGAAAGAGGTATTTCACCGGTTTTAGTTAATGCCCAACCTATGCAGGAATATTGTCCTGGATCTGTAATGGTAACCTCCGGCGTATTAATCGTAGAAAATTTATCCCCATAATTAACCTTAATTGTAGAACCACTTCCAATAGTTCCCTTATCTTTTGGGTCGAAGGTAACAGTATATTGACGAGGTTTAATGTCATAATCCGCTTTTAAAGTAACATCACCAGTAATAGGGGTATTATCAAAATCAAAGGGCTCATTATTTAATAACCATTCACCAGTGAAGGTGTAAGTCTTTTCTTGAGTAGGCTCACGAGTAGGAGTTTTAGTCGGCTTCATCGCAGTCTTACCATCTTCAACTTTTTGTGATTCGACAAATGAACCGCCATCTGTATCAAAATTTACAATGTGATAAGTAGTATTTTTACTACCACAACTCGCTAAAAGCGATACAGCTGTAACTGGTATTATTAATATTCTTAATTTATTCATATTTACCCTCGTTTTTTATTATACATTATCACCTCAAGCATTATGAATTAAAATTTAAGAGAAACAAAATACAAATTACAAACACAAACATTAAAATAAATATAGAATATTTATAGAGGTAAAATATTATGAAAAGTAAATATTTATTGCTGGTAGGATTACTACCTTTGTTTTATTCATGTGCGAACAAAACAAATGTAACTACTCAAATGAATTATCAAAATCAGCCAATGGTAGACAATGAAGAAAGCGATGATTCAGATTCTTGCACGGTGCTATATGTTGGCAAAAATGTAAGTAAAAATAAAAAAGCTATAATTGCACGTACTAGTGATGCTGGTCCTGGTGCAATGATGATAAATACAACTATATTCCCACATAATTCTCTTGCTAACCAAACTATTACTTCTAATAAAGGTTTTACCTACAAGATGCCAAGCACAACGTATAAATACATTTCCACTCCACGTAATCCAGTTATCAATAAAGGACACCATTGGGAAGCCAGTGCTATAAATGAAAACGGAGTTGGTGTTAGTGCAACTTTATCTTGTTACACCAAAAACGAAATTCTCGCTGAAAACGTTGATCCATTAGTGCCTACTGGTATTGGCGAAGATAATATCGCTCAAATTGTTGGCGCGACCGCTACCACCGCTCGTGAAGGGATGGAAATTATCGCTAATATTATTGAAGATCAAGGTTCAGTCGAAACTAATGCTATTATGACCATTGATCAAAATGAAGCTTGGTATATGGAAATTTATAGCGGGCATCAATACGTTGCCGTTAAATGCCCAGATAACATGATTCTTACAGCAGGCAATGAATTTGTATTTGATTCAATAGAAAAGATGAGCAGCGAGATGGGCATTAAAGAGAGCGACATGATATTAAGTGGCAAACTACTTGAGACCGTGCCTGAGGATTTAAGGAAACCAACTGGTGTTGAGGATGTAAGAAAATTAGAACTAGCTAATTCTTATGCTGACTTTAGCCATGGTGATCTTTGCCACACTCGTACTTGGCGTGGCTATAATATGTTCGCGAAAAATAATTATCCTCAATGGGAAAAATACGATGTTAATCAAAAATACGACGCTTTCTATAAACCAGATAACAAAGATTTAGATATTCATGATGTCACTAGATATATGCGCGATCGTTATGAAGATATTTTAGAGATAAGTGGACCAAACACTCAAAGGTTTAAAGAATTAGAGGCCGAACATAATTTACGTTACATCGGTATTGAAAACGCCTATCAAGTACATGCTATTCAATCTGATAAAGAGTTACCTAAAGATTTAGCGGCGACAGAATGGCTAAGTATCTCTAATTCTAACTACACACCATTCGTACCAATTAATTGTTCAATTAGACACATGTCTGATTATTATACTAGAGTATCTGATACTTATAGTTATGATGAAAAGTCTGCTGCTAATATCTTTAAGAAACTGAATACTCTAGCGAGAAATGATCGTGAATTCTATGGAAGACCTATTGAAAACTTCTGGATTACATATGAAAACATTTGGGAACAACAATATAATGATCTCATTAATCAAGTAAAAGATTTAGACACTAACAGTCGTTCTGAAATTATGACTAACTATATAACTCAAATTCAGAACGATGCCGTTAAGACTGCTTTATTTATGATTGATGATTTAACTTGGCATATGATGAACGATTCTTTTGACTTTGGTTCGCCTACGCGTTATAGACCATGCGTAAATGTAAAAGAGTACGCTACTAAGTATGGGTATAGCTATAGCAAAAACAACAAAACCGTTACTATTAAAAAAGGTCAAGAACAATATACTTTAGTACAGACTAGAGAAGATTATCGTCCGGGCGACACTAAAAATATTTATCGTCCAGAAGGTGAAGTAAGATATGGCGACAATATAGATAAAATCGAAATGGTTATTAAAGATGATGAAGTATATATCCCACACGAAACTTTAGTGAAATATGTTAAAGGTGACTTGATAATTAATATGAATGATTATCGCGACCCATTTAACCATGCAGTGTGGATTATTCCCGTTTCAATCGGAGTTCCACTTATAGGCGTAGTGATTTTCTTCGTACTTAAAAACGCAAGAAAACAAAAGACAATATAAGTAATAATTATTGACCAATGTTAATAGAGTGATAGTTATTAGCGGCTCTTCTTTTATCCGCATCGATTATATTATCAACTGCGATAATAACCGCTACTAAGAATGGTCCATCATCTTTATCATCGAAGGTGATTTTATATTTATCAGTAATGCCAACGGTCATTACGACTTTATCAGTAGATTTCTTTAAATTGCCATTAACAATCTTACCAATGGCTTTGCCACCATACATAACTTGTGCGCCACCGCCAAAGGTAAAGCTACCGACAATTTCCATCTTCTTTTCAACGCCTTCAATTTCATAACCACACTTAAAGGCTCCGTTTTGCTTAACACGAGCAATTTCTTTCTTATTCGCGTCATAAATAATGGCCGCGCGTTTAAATGGTCCATGAATACGCTTATTACACACAACGTATAAAAGCTCCTTGTTCATAGTCATGATTTTTTTCTTATACTTTTTAGAAAAAACGTTACTAGCAAAGCTACCTTTAACTTTATAGACTTGTTCATCTTTTTCGTTAAGGACTTTGCTGCTACTTGTAAATAATTTGTTTTTAACTAATAATTCCATAATTATCTCCTTTTATTATTATAAATTATTTTCTATCTTTCATAGTTGGAAAGAGAATTACTTCGCGAATACTCTTCTCATTACACATAAGCATTACTAAGCGGTCAATACCAATACCAATACCACCTGCTGGAGGCATACCATACTCTAAGGCTTCTAAGAAATCATAATCCATTTCATTCGCTTCTTCATCGCCTCTTTCCTTTGCTTTTAATTGTTCTACAAATCTCTCTTTTTGATCAATTGGGTCATTAAGTTCAGTATAAGCATTCGCCACCTCATGACCGTCAATAAATAGTTCAAAGCGTTCCACGAATCTAGGATCTTTACTCTTCTTAGTTAATGGAGAAACTTCAATTGGATAAGTATGTACGAATGTTGGTTGAATTAATTTTTCTTCACAGAACTTCTCAAAGAACGCATTCATAATTTGTCCGGTTGAGGTTACAAGTTTTGGATCATATTCAACTTGATGCTTCTCGGCTAATTTAACCGCCTCATCAAATTTAATATCTTGCGTAAAATCAATGCCGGTTGCTTCTTTAATTAATTCCGCCATTGAAACCCATCTAAATGGTTTACCAACATCAATAGTCTTATCATCATAAGGTAATGAAGTAGTACCTACAACCGTTTTAGCAATTTCTCTAATAACCCCTTCACATATATTCTTCATGTCTTCAAGATCACCATAGGCTTGATATAGTTCAACCGTAGTGAACTCAGGATTATGAGTAGTGTCCATACCTTCATTACGGAACAATCTACCTATTTCGTAGACACGTTCAAGACCGCCCACTAATAATTTCTTAAGCGGTAATTCAGTTGCGATTCTTAAATAGAAGTCTTTATCTAAAGTGTTATGATGAGTCACAAATGGACGAGCATTTGCGCCGCCAAGGATTGGTGATAATACGCTAGTCTCGACTTCAATGAATCCTAATGAATCAAAATATTTTTGCATCGCTCTAATAATTTTTGGACGCATAATCGCATTCTTCTTTGCGTTCTCGTTCACGATTAAATCAACATAACGATGACGATATCTTTCTTCGACATCAGTAAGTCCATGATATTTCTCTGGAAATGGTCTAAGTGATTTAGTTAAATGCGTATATTCAGTAACTCTTACGGTTAATTCACCAGTGCGCGTTAACATTAGACGCCCTTTGATGCCTACGATATCTCCGATATCTGCTAATTTAAATAATTCATAAGGCTTTTCGCCAATAATATCAATACCAACATAAGCTTGGATTTTGCCCGTCTTATCTTGGATATTCATAAATGAAGCTTTACCCATTCTTCTAAGAGCATTAATACGTCCCGCTAAAGTAACAATAATATTTTCTTGTTCTAATTTAGCATTATCTTTTCCTTCGGCTAGTTTACGCGCTTCACTTATTAAATGAGTGCGAATAAACTTATGACCAAAAGGATCAACTCCTAACTCTTTATACTTAGGAAGTTTGTCTCTTCTTACTTTTTCTTGATCAGTTAGATTGTTTTCCATAACCTAATTCCTTTGTGACTCTTTTTAAGATTTTATCTAAGTCTTGATAACTTTTGATATTTTGCGAGATTTCGCACCTAATCTTCTTAGCTTCTTTAAATCCAAAGAAGAATTTCGGAGCAATACTACGCAAGATAGCAATCGCCGTTCTCTCACCTTTTTCTAAGATAAGAGCCTTAGATAGCTCACGACAATATTTTATATTTTCTAATTGAGATATGTTATCTATTTTTTGCTTTTTTGATAAATACTTATCAATTTGGGTAATTAAATGAGGATTCCCTACTCCTCCACGAGCAACCATAACTGCTTGTGCTTTAGTGATTTTTAAAGCCTTAATTGCATCATCTAAAGAGAAGATATTCCCACTAATGATTAATGGTACTTTCATCTTCTTTCCATAATCTTTTAATAAATCATAATGCGGCTTACCGCTATATAATTCTTTAGTGGTTCTCGCGTGTATCGCAATCGCTTTAACTCCCGCTTTAGTTAAAACATTAATGACTTCATCTACATTAATGTGTTCATTATCAATGCCTAAGCGAATCTTAGCAGTAACCGGTTTCTTAGAATGCTTAGCAATCGCTTTAACATATTTCTCTAGTTTTTTAGGATTTTTAAGCCACGATGAACCCGCACCTGAACTAGTAACCTTTCTAACTGGGCAACCAAAATTTAAATCTAAGAAATCATATTTAATCCTTAATTCGTTATTGATGATATCCATTGCTTTAAGAGTGATATCAATCTTACTTCCAAATAATTGTAAAGCGACTGGTCGATCTAATTTAGAGGTCTTCAAATAATCAATGGTTTTTTGATTATGATGGACTATCCCAGCATCACTTATCATTTCGGTAACCGAATAGCCAACCCCGAATGGTTTCATGAATTCACGGTAGCTTAAAGAAGTAATGCCCGCCATAGGGGCGAGCACTACTTGTGAATTAATTTTGATACTACCAATCTTCCACATTACTTCTTCGCTGGTTCTTCTTTCTTCTCTTCCGCCTTAGGCTCAACCTTAGCTGGTTTAGCTTTCTTTTCGGTAGGAAGTTTCTTATTTTTTAATAAGTAATCAATTTGTTCAGCGGTAATTGATTCATGCTCAAGTAAAGTATTCGCAATGAGAGTAACATCGGCTTTACGTTTAGTAATAATCTTCTTTGCTTCTTCATGAGCTTCATCGATAATTTCACGAACCGCTTTATCAATTTCAAGCGCAACTTGCGCAGAGAAATTCTTTTGGCTGTTAGTGTAGTCACGACCAAGGAATACGCTTCCGGTATCCTTTTCATATTGGATTGGTCCTAACTTAGACATACCGTATTCAGTAACCATTAAGCGGGCAATACGCGTAGCGACTTCAATGTCATTATGTGCACCGGTAGAGATATCTTTAAAGAAGATTTCTTCTGAGCTACGTCCGCCTAAATACCCAACAATTCGCGCAAATAATTCTTTCTTAGTAAGAATAAACCGGTCATTTTCTGGAGTCATTAAGACGTGACCACCAGTTTGCCCACGTGGAATAATAGTAATCTTTTGAACTTTATCTGAGTCAGGTAAAGTAAGACCAATAATCGCATGACCAGCTTCGTGGAACGCAACCGTTTTTCTTTCTCTTTCAGTCATTGAACGAGATTTCTTAGCTGGACCAGCAATACGTCTATCAATCGCTTCATCAATATCTTTAGTAGTAACTATTTCACGATTTTCACGAACTGCTAAGATAGCTGCTTCGTTCATAATGTTTTCAATATCAGCACCCGAGAAACCAACCGTACGTTTAGCTAATGCACTAAAGTCTACGCTTGGATCAATCTTCTTATTAGCGCTATGAACTTTAAAGATTGCTTCACGACCTTTCTTATCGGGTAAGCTAACTGTAATTTGACGATCGAAACGACCCGCTCTAAGTAAGGCTGGATCAAGAACGTCATCGCGGTTAGTAGCGGCAATGACAATAATTCCTGAGTTATCTTCAAAACCATCCATTTCTACGAGTAACTGGTTAAGGGTTTGTTCACGTTCATCGTTACCACCACCTAAACCAGCACCACGTTGACGACCGACCGCATCAATTTCATCAATGAAGATTAAGCAAGGCGCAGTTTGTTTAGCTTTCGCAAACATATCACGAACACGACCGGCACCAACACCAACGAACATTTCAACGAAATCCGAACCAGAAATAGAATAGAAAGGAACACCTGCTTCACCCGCAACGGCTTTTGCTAATAAAGTTTTACCAGTTCCTGGTGGACCAACAAGTAATATACCTTTTGGTAACTTCGCACCTAATTTAGAGAACTTACCTGGTTCTTTTAAATATTGAACCACTTCTTCCATTTCAGCTTTTTCTTCATCGCAACCGGCAACATCTTTGAAACGTACTTTGCTTTGGTCAACGCGTCTAGCTCTACTTTGATTGAAGCTTAAAGCTTTAGCATTAGTGTTACCAATTGATCTAGATAATCCACGGAATAAGAAGAACGCAACTAAAATCGTAATAATTAACATTATGATAGTTGGTCCCCAAGCATCCCACCAAGAGACTTGGAAGTTATCATTGACGAATAAACCAAATCCTTTCTTTTCTTCAGGAGTAAAACGACCCTTATTTTCATCAATCGCTTCTTTGATTTTCTTTTCAAAGCATGTGTGGTAGTTAATGTGATAAACAGGCGTCACGCCAACTTGTTTATCTCCACCATCAGTAAAATACGGGAAAGCAACTGTTTCGCCTTCCTTATATAAATGATCGAAGAAACCATTTTCTGCTTCTAATCTTTCATTACTAACATTAACGGTGAAGTTATAAGTTTTATTTTCTTTCTTATCATAGGCATTGCCAACAATAGTCGCAGCCTTTTCATTAGTAGAAATGGTTGCGTACTTAATGTAGGTATATCCTAAAGTTGGATCTTCTTTATCGGTTTCATTAACTAAACGAAGGGTATTATTTAATTCATCTTCGCTCCAGACTGTAACGCGATTCCACATATTACGTGTCATTAAAATAACGATGCCGGTAATCGCAGCAATAATTAAAATGTAAGGAAGGATTGATAAAAAGACATTACGTTTGGGTGCTTGCTGTGGTTTTTTGTTTTTCTCATCCATTGTTTTTGATCTCCTTTGTATTAGTAAACTTTATAACGAATGTTGATTTGTGATTATCAACAAAGGTTTTACGATATCTTGGGACATAAATGACTTTGCCATTTTTATCACAGAATATTGGCCAGACTTTGCGATACTTAGTTGGGACCTTCCAATCAATGAACACCCGTCTAAGTTCACACATATGATGACCAATCTCAACCGTATCTCCAGGTAAGGGAGAACGAATCGTAATCGGATAATGTTTGGGGAAGATTTTTCTTTCTTCCGCACCGTTAGTAAAATCAACATCGAATTCAGGTGTTGATAATTTACCTGGTTTATTAAGTATATATGAATACGGCTTCAAATTGTCAATTTCATCAACACCTAGGGTGATGATGTCATATTCTTTAACTAAAGAAACACCATCCGCTAAAGGCATTTGAATATTAGGTGTTTGGGATAAACACATCTTACGAATTTCTTGAATTCTTCCCGCAGATAAATCAATATGTGCAGGCGAGTTAGTGCTCACAAATTCGATTAAGACTTCTGCGAATTCATCACGGTCTAATGCAATTAATTCTCTAATTTCTAGTTCGTTCGCAATTCTAATTCTTTTTTCAAGACTGCTAACGAATTCTTCTTGTTCCATGTTTAAATCATGAATTTCTTTTAAGATATTTTCGCGGTCAATTTCGGAAAGATGATTAATAACATCTTTTCTAATTTGGTTACGTAAATATTTAGTTTCAAAATTTGACATATCAATAGAATATGGCACTTGATTCTCACGGCAATAATTTAATAAATCTTCTTTTGTGTACATAAGTAACGGACGGATTACAATCATGTCACGTAACATAGATATTTCATTTAAACCATATTCTTTAACATGAGCCTTTCTCATCTTTTGCATTAAGAAAGTTTCAATTAAATCGTCTTGTTGGTGCGCAACAAAGACCCCAGCCGCGTTATATTTTTTATATACTCTTTGGAAGAAATCATAACGAGCTTCTCTTGCCCATTCTTGAAAATTACCTTCTTCTTTCATTCCTTTTGTATCAAGGATTTCGATTTTAACGCCAAGCTTTTTGCAATAAGCGGTAATATCTTTTTGTTCTTGGTTGCTTTCTTTTCTCTTGTGATAATTCACAAAGCAAACTACAAAACGACACTTCGCTTTATAAAGCATATCAAAAAGTGACATTGAGTCTGGCCCAAAGGAACAGGCTAAGATGTAATTTTTGCTTGGTGAAAATTTATAAGAGAAATGAACCATGGTTATTTTTCAAAGAACTCCAAAATATCTTTATAAACGATTTTGTTATTACTTTCATTTAAAATTTCATGACGCATATGATCATAGAGTTTTAAGGAAACATTGTCGACGCCTAAGCGTTTATATTTCTTAAACAATCTTTTTGGTCCTTTACCCATATGACCAACTGGATCTTCTTTACCAGCGATAATATAAATTGAAACAGTCGGACGAATCTTATGAATAAATTTAGATTTACCAATTCGTCTCATGCCTTTAAGGAAATCACGGTAGAATCCACCGGTGGCAATAAATCCACACTTTGGATCCGCAATATATTTATTAACATTTGCTTTGTTATAGCTTAGCCAATCGAAATCAGTTTCACGATTCTTAACCGCTTTCGCAAAATTACCAGTTACTAATCCGGCTAATTTTTTATTTGGGAGATCACGCTTATGCTCTGGGACCATTATTTTCGCTAACCGATAAGCAAAACCCATTACAAATGGATTTGCATAATCAGTACCACATAAAACAACTTTGTTTACACGTTCATGGAAACGTTGAATGTATTCCTGCGCCATAAATGAACCCATTGAATGAGCGAAAATATAAACAGGTAAACCAGTTTTAAGAAGGGTGTGTTCAACATCGCCAAATGTTTTTACCGATTTAGAGAATCCGCTTTCTGGCCATATGCCAGGAACGGCTTTATCCTTGATATTTAAGCCTTGACCATAGTGATCAATGCAAAAAACATCGTAACCATTTTTGTTAAGGAACGTGGCAAAATTATCATAACGCGCTGCAGTTTCTTGCATACCAGTTATGATGATTACATTGGCTTTTGGTTTCTTAATAGTCCAGCCATAACCATATAGCGTATCGCCGAAACTATTTGTGATTTTAATAAGCTCTTTTGCCATAAAAACTCCTATAACAAGTTAATGATTTATAATCATTGCTTGACTTATACTATATCACAATTTGTTCTTTTTCTTAAAAAGAAAAAACCATCTAAAAATATATTTAACTACATTTTATATCTAATTCATTTTGTAGTTAAAGTATCTTTGATAATATCATAGAGAGTATCGGCATTTTCTTTGGTAACTACTTCTTTAATATTTTTAACTTTAATCAAAATCACTCTTTTGCCTAACTCTAATTTAATCGTATCATTTATCTTTACTTCATAAGCTGGCTTAGTGGGTTTATCATTAACGAATATTTTATCTTCATTAATTAAAACTTTCGCTACTCCGCGTCTTTTAATTAGTCGAGTTAATTTCAGATATTTATCTAAACGCATCATAATAAGTATAACCTAAAAATTAATAAGTTAATTTACCTAATTAATATTATGTATAATTTAATTATGAAAAAAATATTTTTATTAGCGACTTTGTTGCCACTTATCAGCTGCAATAACAATTCTACAAATACAAAAGTTATTTGCACTATTGATGCGCCATACACAGTCGTCAGTAATTTAGAGACTTCTTATGCAGTCAATTCGGAAGTAACTATCCAATTCACACCTAAGACTTATTTTGCTCTACCTACAAAAGACCAGATAAGCGTGGAATATGGTGATCAAGATTTTACGTATTCAGAAGATACTGGAACTTTAAAATTAAAATTAACAACTAACACGTTAATTAGTGTCGATGCTAGTTTAAAATCTGGCAAAAGAGTTAATGCAAGAGAAGTAGAAACATGGATAAATTTTCATACTCCAGAAGGAGAAGAGGAAAAAGTGTTTAAATCCATTTCTATGAATTGGGGTTTCAATTCAAGCGATAAACCACAAACTGTGACAAAAGCTCATATAAATGATTTCTTTGTTAAAACACTATTATTTGAAGAGGCACCAAATTTATTAACTAATTTAACTGGAAGCTTCATTCACACGAATAGTGGAGATGAAGCGATCCCTATCGGTGACGATTTTATCAGCAATTTTTTCACAATAAGCATGCTTCGGGATGCTACGTGCCGGTGCTCTATCGATGATAATCAAGCAATCATTTTTTGCGAAACATGTCGACTTTGGAGTGATGATGAGGAAGAACTAATTCCATCATATGGCAATGCGATTGTTTATTTTGACAACAATGCGATGATTAAAAAATTCTGTGTAATGTTTGATAATTTTATATATCCCTTTGTTATTGAGAGCCCATTAACTGGAACGTTGGAGTTTAATTATGCCTACTAAATTTAAAACTTTATTATTATTTACATCGACTTTTGTTTTGACTAGTTGCGGTTCACAAAAACAACCTGATTGGAATTTATATACAATTACTGCTAATGCACCTCAATATAAAATTCAAGGAATTGAAAAAAAATATCAAGCAAACACTGAAGTTAATTTATTGATAAAACCTATTAATTCTTCTATCTTATTGCCAAGTACGGAAGATGTGATTCTATATGGCGGAAATGATTACACGTATAACCCAGAAACTGGTGAACTCAGTTTTATTATTAATCAAGATATTAGGCTTGACGTGATATCAAAATCTGTTTACGGGGAAGCAATCACTCGGGATGAAGCGGCTATATGGCTTAACGCACATTATAATCCAAAAGAGCATTTTACTTGGACTACAGAAACCATTACTTGGGATTTACCGGGCGTTAAATTTCCCGATTCTGAAATAACGAATTTGTTTAAAGAAATAACGACAATAGAGATTACAACTAACAATGGTGAATTTAAAATAACTAATGACACACACGAAGAAATAGAACGCGAAATAAGCCTCGATTTATTGGATAAAAACATAGCCTACTATTACTTAAATGACTCTCAATTAACGCTGTGTGTGAATGTACCGCCATCAAAATTTAGACCAGCAACTGGTAGTTTTTGTGCCTATATGACTTTTAATGAAAAAATGGTGACAAATAGCGCATATATGTACTTCGATAACTATTTACCTGCTTCTGAAGAATACCACCCAAAATCAGAAATTAATGGTGTGTTTCACTATACAATTGATCCGATTTTAAAGGAGGCAAAATAGTATGAGAAAAATTGGTCGCTTAGCGGTTTTAACGTTAGCGTTACCATTTACCACTAGTTGCAATGGCAATGCCTGTACACTTGAAATAAATGCTAAATTTTGCACGGTTGAAGGTTTAAAAGAAACATATAATTCTGGTGAAAAGGTACATTTAAAGGTGACTCCCTATCCATATTTTGAATTACCTCCTCAAAAAGACATAGCTATACATGGTGCCTCTGATTTTGATTATGATTACGCAAACGGCGAAATAAGTTTTAACATAAACACTAATGCCACATTAGTGATAAATGGAGTATCATCATTCGGCGGCCAAGAAATAGGTTATGTAGGCGCACAAAATTGGTGGAATCATCATAAAGGAGGTTATGAAATAGCCAAATTGCATTACCAATATTCTTTTGAAGAAGTAGAAGATCCAACTAGTCCACAATATCAACTTGTTTTAGGACTAATTAATTCAATATTCAAATTAGAACCAGATGATCCCTATATTATTACAAATTTTGCTGGCGATATCACAGAATATTATCCCGACAATATTCAATTAGGCGTAAGTGGAAAATGGCTTATCGGTACACATACATTATGCGTGGCTAACAATCAATCCACACTAATATCAGGACCAGATCAATTAGCTGTTTATTTTGATAGAATACAAGCCACTACAGCATCAACTATAGACGCGATTGGTTATATGCATTGGATTGGTAGCGGCTCAAAAGGTGGATGTGATAGTGTGCAATATACTGTAGATAATGTAGTGGTAGATTTTCCTCTTGAAGATGGCAGCATATATCATAGCGACCCGATTAGTGGCTTTGTGCAAATAGATCTGACTTTCTTTTAAAAATTATTTAGACAGATATAATTTATGAATTTTATCGCTAATCTTTTCTAAATCATTAAGCCATAATTCATTTTTCTTAAGTTCTAATCTTAATTCTTTTTTTAAGTATGAAATTTTTAATCTATCCATAAACGGATATAAAACATCAAAGAGTTTAACCGCTATACCGTTCTTTGAACAAAACGAATCCGATAAGAAGATTACTATGCGATTATCAAATTCTCTAATATTTCTAAATTCCTCTGAAGATGTAATTAGATCCACTTTCTTTTTAATTAAAAGATTATTAACCTCTAATGGAATTCTTCCATAGATATCTTTTAATTTCTTTTTAATCTTGTTAACTGTTTTAACATCTTCTGCGTTTTCAATCTCTTGATAAACTTCGACTTTCTCGCTCTTTATGATGTAATCATTTGGAATATATGCATCTAATGATAAAAGTTTATTAGGCTTATGCTCTACGATAATTTCATTTTTATGTTTACTTACCGCTTCGTTTAATAATTTAACGTATAAATCAATTCCAATTGAATCAATAAATCCAGCTTGTTCTCTTCCTAACATATCGCCCGCTCCACGAATCATTAAATCTCGTTGAGCGATTTTATAACCACTACCCAATTCCGCGAATTCTTGGATTGCTCTTAAGCGCTTCATTGCTTCATTATTCATTGTTTTATTAGGATTATAGAAAAGATACGCATACGCAATACGATCACTTCGACCAACTCTTCCTTTAATTTGATAGAGTTGTGCTAAACCAAACATATCTGCATTTTCTACGATAATCATATTTGCGTTAGGAACATCAATCCCATTCTCAATAATCGAGGTTGCAACAAGTAAATTGATATCACCTGCATAAAAGCGCAACATAACATCTTCAATAGCTTCTCGACTCATTTGACCGTGTACTACACCGATTTTCGCTGA
Organism: Bacilli bacterium; assembly: GCA_024408505.1. Classification (GTDB taxonomy): domain Bacteria; phylum Bacillota_I; class Bacilli_A; order RFN20; family CAG-826; genus UB1719. The sequence goes on from JAKSUZ010000008.1 coordinate 29,483, forward strand.
CGGAACCATTGTGGATAAACGCGCAGCGACTGCATGAATTGAATAAACATTATTATGAACATAGAAGATTTGTCCATCGCGCGATAATTCTCTTTCAATCAATTCTTTTGCAATCGGTTCACTATAAGGAGTGACGTAAGTTTGAATTGGATTACGTAATTTAGGAGCAGTATTAATTTGACTTAATGAACGAACGCCTACTAATGACATTTGTAAAGTTCTAGGAATTGGTGTCGCACTTAAAGATAAAACATCTACGTCCCTTTTAATTTCTTTAATTCTTTCTTTTTGTTCAACGCCAAAACGTTGTTCTTCATCCACTACTAATAAACCAAGATTATTAAAGACGATATCTTTACTTAATAAACGATGTGTACCAATTATTAAATGAGTTTTGCCTTCCTTTATTTCTTTAATATATTGCCGTTGTTCATGCAACGGGATTAATCGGGAGAACACTGCTATTTTAATTCCAAACGATGCAAAACGAACTTTCGCTAATTCATAATGCTGGCGACATAATAAAGTAGTAGGACATAATAGTGCAGCCTGCTTTCCTGCATTAATACACTTAAAAATCGCTCTAAACGCTACTTCGGTTTTACCAAAGCCGACATCTCCGCATAATAAACGATCCATCGGATAAGGTCTTTCCATATCATCACGAATTTCGCGATACGCTTCTTCTTGATCATCGGTTAAGCGATGCACAAATTCTGAATTAAATTTTTCTTGAAGCTCATCATCTTGAGGGAACGCAAATCCAGGGATTGATGCTCTTTCTTTATATAAAGTTGATAATCTTTGTGTTAATTCACTTAATCTCTCTCTAATCTTTTCTTTGGTTTTATCCCAAGTCTTGCTATTAAGGCTAGATAGTTTAGGAGTGACGCCCTCCCGACCGGCATATTTTCTTACTAATCTAAATTGGTTTAGTGGAACATATAATTTATCTTCATTCGCATATTCTAGATGTAAGAAATCTCGATGCACTCCATCAACTTCAAGTGTTTCAATATCTACGAATTTACCAATACCGTTATATTCATGAACAACATAATCACCTGGTTTAAGATCTTCATAGGAATGTAAGATCGCACCTTCTTTAAACTTGGCGGTAAATCTAGATGACTGAGTTTTAAAATTAAATAATTCACGAGCGGTTAAAACTGCAATCTTTTCTTGATATAATTCAAATCCTTCATTCAAAGAATAAATTGAAATACCTATATCTTTAGTAGGAATATCTAGTCCATTTGTCTCTTCAAAATCAATTTTGTTTTCCTTTAAAAGAGCCTCTATATTTTTCTTTTGTGAGACATTCGCTAAAGCGATAATTACTTTCTGATTATTCTTTAAATAAGTAAGAATCGTATTTAACGAATTACTAGTTCCATCTGTTACAATCGGACGAACTGTGAACACAATATCAGTATTATTTTCTTTATATTTTTTAGTATGAATAATCTTTTTATGCTGAGTTAATAATTCAATTCTTTGGAACAATTCAAGATGAGAAATAACTTTCCCATCATCTTTAAGTTCATCAAGATAATCGATGCTTTCTTTACGGAGTAATTCGCTAGAAGTTCTAAACTGTTCATCATTAGAGTAAATCACTAAATCAGCATCAAAATAATCAAATAATGAATAATGTTTATCTTGTAGATAACCATAATATTTATAAAGGTTATCACTTGATTCATAATTTAATAATCGTTCAATATCTTCATTTGTTTTATTCTTTAATGACTCATATTGTTCATTACTTAAATTATCTCTATCATCTTCAGCTTGTAATGTTAACTTACGTTTAATAAAGGAGAATTCGCTACTAGAAAATAAAATGTCACTAGCAGGCACAATTTCTACTTCATTAATCTTCTTAATACTTTCTTGGGTCGCAATATCAAAATAAGCGATTGATTCAATTTCGTTATCAAACAACGATAAACGAATCGGTTGATCATGATTAATTGAATAAATATCAATAATATCGCCACGTTTTGCGAATTCTAATGAATGATCTATTTTATTAACTCGATAATATCCGCTTCTAAGTAACTTATTAATTAAATCATCAACATTGATTGTAGTGCCTACTTCTAATTTAATGGTTAAATCCTTAAATAAATCAGGCGAGGGTAAATAGCGAAGTACACTTGCAGGATGCGCCACTACAATTTTATTTTTCGCATGAATAATTTCATTAAGTGCATATAAACGATGCGATACTAATTCTTTTGAGGTTGCTAGACTCTCCGCTCTAAGTAATTCATCCGCTGGAAATAAAATCACTTTCTCATCACCAACTAGACTCGATAATAAGTTAGCAATTCTTTGTGCATTGTATAAATTGGAAGCTAGAACTAATATATTTTCTTTCTTTTCTTGATAATAGGTAGCAAGTAATAATGACACCCCTAAAGTATCATCCACGACAAAAATCCCCGATTTCGTTTTTAGGGGGGGCATGGCATTATTGCCTTTTAAAACACTAAGTAAGTTAGTGTCCGTAAAGATACCTCCTTACATAGGTAGTAATATATCACAATATATTATTGAGCGCTAATAAATTAATTTATTTAAAGCTAGCGGGCTTAATTTCAGCTATTTTACTTTTGCTACCTTTAATTACTACACCGGGATTAGAAGAATAAATCCTAGTCGTAAATACATATTCGCCATTATTAAGATAAATCTCACATATTGAAGTATCAAAAATAATATCGACTTTGTTAATTTTAATATTATATTTTCGATCCGGCCGATTAGCGCCATTACATTTAAAATGAGTAGCCATTCTATTTTTATTAAATTTAATTACCAGTGAATTTCCTAAAATAACTTGCGTATCCTTAGTTATATTAAATTTAGCGAGGAATCGTTTACCTTTATAAGAATTAGCATTTTTAAACTTTTGATATAAATTTGTGATTTCCTTAATTGGTTGCTGATAGATTTTATTATTTTTAAGTTTTAATTCTCTAGGCAAAGTAAGGCAATGTTTCCATCCTTCTTTTTCTTCTAAGTAAGAATAACTAGCGCCTTCTAGTCCTGCCCATCCAATTAGGATTCTTCTACCTTTAGGATCCACAAACACTTGAGGAGCGTAGAAATCATATCCTAAATCCCACTCAATGTAATTGCTCTTACTAATCTTATTAATCGCATAACCAGAAGAAAATATATTTTTAAAACGATTGGATTCAGTTTTTATACCCTGTGGCGAGAAAGAATATATTTTATTTTGACTAAGTATGAAGATGCTTGGGCATTCAAACATATACCCTAAATCCTTACTTTTATAATTTTTAACTAATTTAAAATGCTCTAAGTCTTTACTACTATATAAAAGGTAAGATCCATGATTGTCTTTACTTCTAGCGCCTAAAACCATATAAAAGTTTTGGCCTTCTTTAAATACATATGGATCTCTTACATGCAAAGATAAATTAGAAGGATAGTCTTTATTAGTGAAAATTACTTTTTTATTAGTGAAATGAATTCCATCTTTTGATTCAACTCGCATAGTATTGCTTTCACGCCCAGTTAAAACATAATCGTAATTACCTTTATGTTTAACACTACCGGTATAAAACAAATATAGTTTATTTTTGCAAATAATAGCAGACCCACTATAGGCCCCGTCTTGATCTCGTTTACTATTAGGGGAAATGGCTAGGCCTTGAAATTTATAATGAATAAAGTCTTTAGTGGAATAATGTCCCCAATAACATTCGCGTTTTAAAGTTGAATGTGGATTATTTTGATAAAAGATATGAAATTCATTATTAAAATAACATAACCCATTCGGATCGTTTAAACGTCCTGAATTAGGATATAAATGAAAACCAGGTAAGAACTTTTTTAAGCTTGACAAGATAAACACTTCCCTTCTCTATTCATCGATTCTTTTGATAGTACACTTATCTTTTTAAATTCAGCCGAATTTGTAATGATAATCGGAGTGGTAATATCGTATCCTTTCTTCTTTAACAATTTTAAATTTACTTTGACAAGTAAGTCTCCACGTTTAACCGTATCTCCAGTCTTTTTATATGCTTCAAAGCCTTCACCTTTTAATTGAACTGTGTTAATACCGACATGAATCAATACTTCAATTCCGTCCTTTGATAATCCTAGTGCATGTTTAGTCTCAAATAAAGTTTCTAATTTACCATCAAACGGCGCATAAACATAACCGAACCCATCTTTATCCATTGTAGGCACTACCGCTAAACCTTTACCTAAAACACCTTTAGAGAAGGTCTTATCCTTAACCTGCTTTAAAGGAATGACTTTACCTTCGATTGGATTACCAACTTCGTTCTTATTTAATTTTTCATATACAACTTTTAAAACTGGTTCTGTTGCTTTTTCATCTTTATAAAGAATAAAGGAAACCACAAACGCTACGCCAGAAGCAATACCAATACCTGCTAAGTAAAGTAATAAGTTTCTGACTTCAAACATCGTAATTAAAATACCGAAGATACCAGTTACTCCATATGCATTAGCTTTAACACCAAGTAGTGCCACAAACCATCCGCCAACTGCACCACCAATGCAACCTGCAATTAATGGTTTTTTAAATCTTAAGTTCACACCAAACAAGGCTGGTTCAGTAATACCCAAATATGCAGAAAGGGCGCCAGGGAACGCAATCGCTTTAAGTTTTTTATCTTTAGTTTTAACGGCAACTGCTAAAGCCGCTGCGCCTTGAGCGGTATTAACACAGGTTGCGATTGGCATCCATGGGTTAAAGTGAGTTTTAGCTAATAATCCCGCTTCAAGAGCGTTATACATATGATGTAGACCGACAATAACCGTTAAAGCATAAATACCACCTATGATTAATCCGCCAAATCCATATGGGATTGAAATGAACCATTCACATGCATATAACACAGCGTTTTCTGCAGTTGAGAATATTGGAGCGATAATAATGAATGAAGCCGCTCCTGTAATTAATACGGATAATAAAGGAGTAACAAATAGATCAATCATTTCTGGAACAATCTTATGTAGTTTCTTTTCGCAGAATGATAAGAGCCAGATCGAAATAATAATCGGAATTACGTGACCCTGGAATCCAGTTAAATACACTCGCCATTCACCAATTTGAAATAGAGTAATTTTTGCTAACTCTTCTTCCGTCATGGAAGCAATATTCCAAGCATTAGTAAGACCTGGATGGACCAAGATAATACCAACCACCGCAGCCAATAATTTATTACATTTAAATACACCTGCTGCGGATACAGCAATTAGAATTGGAAGACAAGCAAATGCAGCATTAGAGATATTGTGGAACAATACATACCACACATTTTCGCTCCATGCCGGATCCCAACTTGGAATCTTGGTAATGCCTTCTAAGATTCCCATTAAAATTCCACATGCGACAATCGCTGGAATAATAGGAACAAAGATATCACCTAAAGTTTTAATGACTCTAAAGAAAACATTTTGTTTACTAACTGCATCTTTTTTAACTTCTTCGGTACTTTTAACTTCAATATGTCCAATCTTCACCATTTCTTCATACACTTTGTTAACAGTACCCGTTCCAATTACAATTTGAACTTGCCCGGCAGCCACAAACATGCCCTTAACCCCATCGATATTCTCTAATTTCTTTTTATCAACCTTAGAGTTATCCGAGATGACAATTCTTAAACGAGTTGCACAATGAGCGGCTGAGATTATGTTTTTATCCGTCCCGATAGCTTCTAAAATTTCTTTAGCGCACTTTTTATAATCCATAACCTTCTCCTTAATTTTATTCATGGTAAAAGAAGAGATTTTTAATCATCTCAGCTTAACCATGAATAAATGTTATTCATGAGAATATTATACAACAATTAAAACTAGCTTAAAAATATGGTTTTTATCTAATTAAATTACTTATTTTTGCCTTGTCTAACGTTACTAGCAAAATCATGTAACGTGAAGGATAAGGATTTACCTAATGCAATGGACTTAATGACGTCCGCAAGTAAAGGCGCAACACTAAGGACTTTAATCTTTTTGCACCATTTCTCAGGTGGAAGTGGAATAGTATCAGTAATAACCATTTCATCTAATGCTGAATGATTAATATGTTCAATCGCACTACCTGAAAGGATGGCGTGTGTGATAACCGCAAAGACTTTCTTTGCACCTAATTCTTTTAATTTATCCGCTGCGTGACAAAGAGTGCCACATGTATCAGCGATATCATCAACGATAATGCAGTTCTTACCTTTAACATCACCAACAATCGCAACAATTTCACTTACATTTGGTCTAGTTCTACGTTTATCGATAATGACTAATGAAGCATTTAACTTGCTTGCTAAACGAGATGCACGAACGACACCGCCATGATCAGGAGACACGCAAGCAAGATTATTTAATTTCTTTCTTTCAAAATAATCAGAGAAGATGTTAATTGCGCTAATATCATCAACTGGAATATCAAAGAAACCTTGAATAGCGGCTGCGTGTAAATCCATACAAATCACACGATCTGCACCAGCAGTAGTAATTAAATTAGCCACAAGTTTCGCGGTAATTGGTTGACGTGGTTTTGCTTTCCTTTCTTGACGAGCGAATCCATAGTAAGGAATTACTACGTTTACGCTTTTTGCGCTTGCTCTTTTTAAAGCATCTACACAAATTAAGAGTTCCATTAATCTTTCAGTCACTGGACAACATGTTGATTGAATTACATATACATCATCACCACGGAAGGTTTCGTTACATTCAAATAAGATCTCTCCATCCGCAAAATGCGCGACTTTTGTATCTAACACCGGGACCCCGAGACGTTGCGAAATCGCCTTAGTCATTTTGTGATTAGCAGTGAGACTAATTAATTTAACTCTTTTTAACATAAGTTTCTCCTTATGAGTAGCAAAACTATTATACTTTATTCATAGAATAAAAACATCATAAAAAAATGTAAGCGGTTTCCCACTTACATTCTTTCGTTATTTTATTAGTCTTCGATCTTTTCAAGCTTTTCAAAAGGTGCGCCACAAACCGGGCAAGGTTCGCCTTTTTCTACTTCTACATCTGCACCGCAGACTGGACAATGATATTTCGCCATAAAGTCTCCTTATCTATATTTAAAGTATAGCATTAGAAATGGTATGATTAAAGTAAAGGAGATATCTTATGAAATTTTATCGTTGTAAACACTGTGGCCAAATTATTGCCAAAGTGAAGGACACTAATGTCCCAATTATTTGTTGTGGAGAACCCATGAGTGAAATCGTTCCTGGCACTACTGATGCCGCAGTTGAAAAACACGTTCCAGTATTTGAGGTAAAAGATAATATCGTTAATGTTCAAATCGGTTCAGTTCCTCACCCAATGGAAGAAAAACATTATATTGAATGGGTGGCGCTAGAAACTAAATTCGGTAACCAAAGAAAGGAATTAAAGCCTGGGCAAGAACCAAAAGTATCATTCGCGCTTTTACCCGGCGATCAAGTGATTGCAGTATACGCGTATTGCAATATTCATTCGCTTTGGAAGAAATAGTTATTTCTTAAGTTTATCAAACTTCTCTTTCATGGTTGGGTTACCATGAGTAAGTTTTTTGATTGTTAATTCTTGAGCTTTATCATTCGCTAGACGGAGATTATTTTCTGATTTTAATAAATCTTCTTTAACTTTAGATAAATGCTGAATGGTTTTATCGATTTCATCAATCGCTTTTGCGAATTGTTCACCGGCTAGATGATAATTTTTAGAGAATTTATCTTGGAAATCCACTAACTTATCTTCAAAGTGGGTAATATCTAAATTTTGATTTTTCACTAATGTAAGTTGACGTTGATACTCCAAGGAATTTTTTGCTGCATTAGCGAGTAATGTAATCATTGCAATAAAACATTGTGGACGAATTACATACATCTTTGGATAACGATAGGATACATCAACAATACCAGCGTTATAAAATTCACTATCAGGTTCAAGCATTGAAACTAAAACTGCGTATTCACAACCTTTTTCAGTTCTATCTTTATCTAATTCTTTGAAGAAATCTTCGTTCTTATGTTTAGTAGCAGTCGTGTCATTTTCGTTTTTCATTTCAAACATAATCGAAATGTATTCTTGACCATCCACGCTATCCTTAAAGATGAAGTCTCCTTTAGAACCACTAGCTTTACTAACATCATTATCTTTTTCAAAGTAAGCATTCGGGAAGGCGCTTGTACGTAATTTATTAAATTCAATCATGCAATGCTGCTCAAGTGTTTCACCTACTAACTTAGTGGACATTCTCGCTTTTAAATCACGATAGAATGCAATTGCATCATCTTTATTTTTTAATTCATTTTTAAATTTTTCAGTAATATTTTTTTCGTTCAATGCAGCTTCTTTATCTTTAAGTTCTAAATCACTTTTTAACTTTAAGATATCTTGATCTCTCTTGCTAACTGCATTTTGAATCGCTAGTTGTTGATCTTTATCTTTCGCGTCTAATTTACCTTTTAATTCAGTAATCTTATTATTTAGTTCCGATAATTGTTTTTCGTAATTTTGTTTACTAGCTAATTCAGTGTTCTTTCTAATTTCTTCTTCGCGATCTTTAACCGCTTTACTAACTGCATTGTTAAAATCAGCGTATTGAGCCTGATTAATCTCGAACTCATGACCGCATTTTGGACATTTGATTTTACTCATATTAAATACCTCGCTTTAATTGTAGCATTATTATAAAAATAATAGTGACCTAGAAATAGGACAAGTAAATTTACTTATTATTTCGAGCGTGGTTCTTTAAATAAGTCCAGAAAAGAATTAACGAAACTAAACAACAAACAATATCAGCGATTGGAGTAGCCCAAACCGCACCGATTCCTACAATATAAGTAATTGAACTAACTAAGATAAACATTAATGGAATATCAATTATTCCTTTACGAAGCAATGCTAAAAGAAGGCTACGTTTCCCATGCCCGACTGCTTGGAAGAAAGAGATAATTGAATAGGCAATGGCTGAGAAAGGTGCACCAATAGCGAATACAATTAAGTATTCTTTTGAATAATAAATTGCATCCTTTTCGTTAAGGAAAATCATCGATAATGGTTCAGCTAAAGTAGTGTTTAAGATTAAACAAATAATCGCAAAACCAAGAGTGATTAGCATCGAAGAATTAACAATCTTCTTCATTCTAATTCTTCTCCCGGATGTTTTATTATAACCAATTAAAGGTAACACACCCTGTGTCATTCCTCGCGCTACACTATGTGCAAACATATTTATTTTCTTAGATGCGCCAACACCTGCTAATGCGGCCTGGTTAACCACAACATCAGTAGATACATTCGCGATAATTGAATCAAGCAATAAATAGGAGATGTTTTCGCAGAAAGTCATTAAACATGCTGGTAAACCAATAATTAAAACTTCACCCGGGACTTTATCTTTAAACATTCCTGTACCAAATTTAACCGACAACAAAGATTGTTTGTTTCTTAATCGATAAAAAATAAAATACAATAAACCACAAACGTTAGAAACACCAGTCGCTAGGGCCGCCGCTAGTGCTGCATCTTTAATATCAAAGAAAACAAACATGAATAATGGATCAAGTGCAACATTTAATAAACCGCCAATCATAATGCCTAGTGAAGCATGCGTAGCGGAGCCTTCCGCTCTAAATAAGTGTGAAAATAAAGTAGCTAGACCAGTTGGAATTCCAAATGCCACAACTGTAATAAGTATGTAAATACGAGAATATTGCGCAACCTCTTCAATGTCACCAGATAAGAAATTAGTTAACGGATAAAGGGTTGCTAATATTAATAAACTATAAATAAGTAAGAATACTAATGAACCATAGAAAGCAAAACGTGAAGCGTTTATAGCTTTGTCTTTATCTCCTTTACCTAAACTTCTAGCAATTAACGAAGCTCCGCCTACACCAAATAAATTAGCAATAGCGCTAATTAACATAAAGATTGGCATACAAATAGATACACCACCAATTAAGGCATTCGATAATCCTTGTGATGTATAAAAAGAATCTTTAGCGGCTAAACCAATAAAGAAAGTATCCGCTAAATTATAGATAACTAAAATAATCTGACTACATATAGAAGGAATTGCACAACGAAAGATGCTTTTAAGCACTGGCATTTCTTCAAATATGTATCGTTTTCTTGCGTTATCTATCATAAAAATAGATAACTATTATAATTAATGTTTATCTTAAATGCTAATTAAAATTACTCATCGCACGAGTAAAATTAGTTTTTAAATATTCTAAAATAGCATTTTTTGCTTTTTCTTGAGCTTCTTTAATTAATGGCGCTTCTTCTTTACTCGGTTTACTTAACACAAAATCAATCGTGTTAATTTTCGGTTCACCAATACCAATACGAACACGTTTAAATTGGTCGGTGCCTAAATTATCAATAATATTTTGTAAACCTTTATGTCCGCCGCTAGATCCACTATCTCTTAAACGAATCTTACCAACTGGAAGAGCCATATCATCACTAATTACTAATAAATCATCAATATCAATTTTATAAAAAGTCATAATTTCTCTAACCGCAATGCCGCTTAAATTCATATATGTTTCCGGTTTAAAAAGAATAATACCCTCACCTTTTCCATATAAACCTTGGAACTTCTTTTTATCTAATTTAATTTTTAAAGTTTCGTTAAGTAAATCAAGCGTATCAAAACCCATGTTATGACGCGTGTGTTCATACTTACTTCCTGGATTACCTAAACCAACAATTAATTTCATATAGTCTTACTTTCTCTTTCGAGGCGATGGATTGTATCCATAATACGTTCAATCCCACTAATATCATTATACTCGCGTGGAACATCGAAGATGCTACCAACTAAACTTGCTTGCGCTTTTAAAGCTGGATCTTTTTCTATTGCGGATTTCATTCCGATTTTCATTATTTTACGCATAATCCACGATAATTTGTTCGCATCAAAACCACCAATTAATTCATATAAACGAATGTGATAATCATCCAATAAATTAACGGTAATAATGGTCTTTCTACGTTCGGGATCAGGCGGTTGCATGCCTACTGCAACAATAATTAAATTCTTATCTTTAATTTTTTTATAGAGTTTAAGGAATTTTGCTACTTTACGAATCTTATTTCCGTATACTGGTGAAACAAAAATAATCGTATCAAAATCTTTCATGTGTCTATATTTCATCTTTTTATAATTAAATGATTCACAATTTGCACGACTCGCTAAAGATTCTGCATAATTCTTACTATGACCAGACTTAGAAAAATAGTAGATAATCGTTTTCATAACTATCAAAAATAGTATATAGTAATTTTGTATGAAATTTAAAGATATCATCTTCGATGCGATTAAAGGATTTTTTATTGGTACAGCTTTATTAATTCCCGGAGTGAGCGCGGCGACCATTGCTTTAGTCACCAAAGTTTATGATAAATTAATCACTAATATCTCTACTTTATTAAAGAATTTCTGGCCATCCTTAAAAGCATTACTCGCAATTGGTGTAGGCGTGATTATTGCTATGGTTAGTATGTGGATTCCACTTAAACTTGCGACTGAACATATCCTCTTTGCGATTGTATGTTTATTCGCTGGTTCTATGATTGGAAGTATTCCTGATGTAGTCGATAGCATTAAGGATGAACCAATCAAGAAAATACATTATCTTTATTTATTATTAGCCATATTAGGTGGAATGACTTTAGGAATTCTTTCTTACCATTGTAATGCGGATGTTCATTCATTATTTAATCCAATTCATTGGTCGCTTTATCTAATTATGATCCCAGTAGGTTTCTTAGCAAGCGCAGGTGTAGTTGTGCCTGGTATCTCTGGTTCAATGCTTTTATTAGTGTTAGGCTTCTACACCAATATTTTAGGATTAGTGGACAACATTAAGGATCAACCCGGCCAAGTAATTGGTGTATTAGTATGCATGGCAGTTGGAGTCATTATCGGTATGTTCTTCTTCTCCAAATTAATGAAACAATTATTTAAGAAATGTAAAACCGCTACTTATGTGTGGATTATTGGTTTAGTAGTAGGCAGTATTTTCTCCTTATTCTATAACCACGATATGATGACTTATTATCAAGGACACGGCATCCCTTGGTGGGAAGGCTTACTCGGCACCATTTTATTAATCGGTGGGTTTATCGGCAGTTATTATTTAGTACTTTATCAAAGGAAACATATAAAAACTAATTCTTAAACAAATCAGAATGTGTTCCAGTGCGGAATAAATATAGTTCTAATATCTTATTATCTATTCTATAAATTAGTAACCAATCAGGTTTAATGTGACATTCACGAAAATCTTTCAAATCACTTTTTAATGGGTGATCACGGTAAGAGGCGGGCAGTTGTTCTCCTTTAGCTAGTTTATCAACCACTTCTTTAAGAAGCGTTAAATCTAATCCTCTTTTTTTTAGCTAATTTTAAATCTTTTTTAAAATGATTCGAAGGTACAATTTTAAGCATTATTTAATCTCCTTTAACACATCGTTAAAGGAATTATACCTCTTATATTTCTTTTTGTGGGTCCTCATTTCAGAATATTCTTTTAAAGCGGCCATCGTTTTCTCGTTAGGAGTTTCCATTCTAATTTCAAAAGGAATTCTCTTTTCTCTTACTGATTGTGCTAAAAATAAAGAAATAGCAGTAGAAAAATCTAAACCAAAATTAGCGAACAGTTCAGTCGCATTATGTTTGAGTGTTGGATCAACACTAATGTTAGTATTAACTTTTTTCATATGTTTATATTATACACATATTATACACATATACAAATTTTATATATTTGCCCCGTTTTTTATCGTGTTTTATAATGTCATTATGCGAATCGACAAATATCTAAGTAACGCCGGACTTGCTTCTCGTAGTGAGATTAAACGTTTCTTTAAAGATAAGCGCGTTACAGTTAATGATCAATTAATAAGACAAGGTAAAATTCAAATCGATCCAAATATAGATATTATTAAAGTTGACAACAAAGTTATCCAATATAAACCTTATTATTATTTCGTTTTAAATAAGCCGAAAGGATACGTATCTGCAAACGAAGATGATAAATATCCAACGGTAATGGAATTCTTTTCTAATTTACATATTAAAGACTTAACGCACGTAGGAAGACTTGATAAAGACACTACTGGAGTATTATTAATCACTAATGATGGCAAATTAGGGCATTTCTTAATTTCTCCAAAATCAAACGTTAAGAAAATATATTCGTTAACGGTTGATAAAGATTTAGATGATTTACTTATAAAACAATTTAAAGATGGTATTACATTAGAGAATAAAGAAAAGTGTAAGCCCGCTAAATTAACAATCATTAATAAAAGAAAAGCTACATTAGAATTAACTGAAGGCAAATATCATCAAGTAAAAAGAATGATGAGAAGTGTTGGCTATGAAGTAATTGCTTTAAATCGTGATTTATTTGCGTTTTTAACAATTAAAAACTTAAAGCCTGGCAAATATTACGAATTAAATGAAGAAGAAATCAATAAATTACGCGAGTATATGCGCTAATAATTGTTGAATTTCTTTTTTGTGTTTTCCATAGAAGATAATGTGATGGTTACCGCACGGATTAGTCAATAAAGAAGAAATATCATCTTTAAATTTAACTTCAATTTGAGTTCTACATCTTTGTGAATTGTTTCCGTTTTTAATTATTTTTCCTTCCACAACAAAATAATCTTTTAAGTTACTAGATAATCTAAACATAGTAATATCGCTAGTCTTTAATTCGCCTTTTATGGCCACTCCAATATTAGATTCAAAATGAGTGTCTAATTTATATGAAGTAGTCATTTTAGTAGGAATGGTACAATGCGCTAAAATGATCTTCTTATTTTTAACATCAATATAGCTAGGATTGGTCTGGAAGGTATATCCATCACCGATTAAACTAGCGATTTTCATTGATATCATCGCAGTTACATCACCTTCACATGTTGCGATAATCTTTTGATTATTAAACTCTGCTAATGCTAAACATGCAGTGGATTTTAAACTAGTTAATAAATCAAAACATCTAGTGGTTAAACCAGTTAATTTATATTTCTTAACTAGAATATTTAAGGCTTGATAAATGTGATCTGCCTTCATTAATTCTTTTTGATTAAACTTACCTTTTATTTTTAATTGATAAGGAGATTTAACTTGTTTCGCTAATCTAGCGACTTCATCCATCTTAATGTTAATAAAGGTAATGCCAAATAATTTATGTGCTTTCTTTAAATCAGGAATAGAAGAAATTAACCAATCTGATGGTTTACCAATAATTCCAAAGCGTTGTTTCTTTAATTCTTGAGTAATCTTGTTTATCTGCATAATTTCTTCATCCGATTAACTATATATTTAATGTCCCCGTGTAATATTTCACCTTTAAGATGTTTTAGATGGAGATAATGCATAATCTCAAGTGACGCAGCTAGTGAATTATTCTCACCACTAGTTAATAAAATATACGGTGGTTTAAATTTCTTAAAGTTTTTAAGGAAATAACCTTCACTACCACCTGATTCAATATAAATAAGTTTTAAATCGCAGTCATAATCACTTAAATCATCGGTATAAATTAACTTATTTCCTAATTCTTTATTAATTTTGTTTAAAAAAGACTGGCTACTTTTATCTAAATTACCAGCCTCATGTATCCTAGATTTAAACTTAGAAAACTTAATTTTCATACGATATCTTATATCTATTATATAAGAAAGTAGAAAAATATATTTAATTTGTGTTATCCTATTAGACGTTAGAATTGATTATTTTTTAAGGAGATTATATGACTAACAAAAAATATGTTTACAACTTTAAAAACGCCTATGGCTTAGGTAAAGAGTTATTAGGTGGTAAAGGCGCAGGTCTAGCGGAAATGACCCATGTTGGTATTCCGATTCCACAAGGTTTTACGATTACTACTGAAGCTTGCACTCTTTATTACAATTCAAAGAAAAAGATTCCTGAATTTTTAGTAAAGGATATTTTTGAACACATTAAAAAACTAGAAAAGGAAACTGGTAAAAAGTTTGGTGGCGATCATAACCCACTTTTAGTTTCAGTGCGTAGCGGCGCTCGTCAAAGTATGCCAGGTATGATGGATACCATTCTTAACCTTGGTTTAAATGATATTACCGTCTCCGCCTTAGCGCGTGAAACTGGTAATGAAAGATTTGCCTTTGACTGCTATCGTAGATTTATTTTAATGTTCACTAATATCGCTAAAGGTCATCCAAGAACTGAAATGGATAAGATGTTAGATGAATTAAAAGAAAAGAAAGGTTATAAACTTGATACTCAAGTAACAACCGGCGAACTTCGTCAATTAGTCTATCAATATAAACAATATTATAAGAAAGTGTTTAAAGAGGAATTCCCAATTGATCCAAAAGTTCAACTTATTGAAGCAATTGCTGCGGTCTTTAGAAGTTGGGATAACCCAAGAGCAAACGTTTATCGTAAGATGAATAACATTCCATATGAATGGGGCACTGCGGTTAACGTTCAATCCATGGCATTTGGTAATAAAGGTGATACATCTGGTACCGGTGTCGCTTTCTCTCGTTCTCCTTCAACCGGTGAAAAGAAAGTGTTTGCGGAATATCTCCCTAATGCTCAAGGTGAAGACGTTGTTGCGGGTATTCGTACACCACTTCACATTGAAGAACTTAAAGCTAGAATGCCAAAAGTTTATAAACAATTCATGGAAACCATCAAAAAGATGGAATCCCATTATAAAGATATGCAAGATATGGAATTTACCGTTGAAGATGGTAAGTTATATTTCTTACAAACTCGTAATGGTAAGAGAACTGCCGGTGCAGCTTTAAAGATTGCCTGTGACTTAGTCGATGAAGGCGTAATTTCTAAAGAAGAGGCGGTCTTAAGAGTTGAACCAAATGCGCTTAATACTTTATTACACCCAGGCTTTGATGTAAGTGAATTAAAGAAAATTAAACCAGCGGTTGTTGGTCTTCCAGCCTCCCCAGGTGCAGGTGTTGGTAAAATTGCTTTTACTGCTGAAGAAGCTGAAGAAAGACATAAGAATGGTGAAAAGGTTGTTCTTTGCCGTGCCGAAACTTCTCCTGAAGATATCGTTGGTATGGTGAGTTCTGAAGCTATCTTAACTATGAGAGGCGGTATGACAAGCCATGCGGCCGTTGTTGCTCGTGGTATGGGTAAATGCTGTGTCGCTGGTTGTTCAAACGCTAAGATTGATGAAGAAAAGAGAACCGTTACGATAAACGGCAAGAAATATACTGACAAAGATACATTATCCATTGATGGTTCAACTGGTAATGTTTATGTTGGCGCAATTAAAACCGTTGCTCCATCTCTTAGTGGACACTTTGCTCGTTTAATGGAATGGGCAGATAAAGCACGGACTTTAAGAGTAAGAGCGAATGCTGACACTCCAAGAGATGCAAAACAAGCTGCAAAATTTGGTGCTGAAGGTATTGGTCTATGCCGTACTGAACATATGTTCTTTGCTGAAGATAGAATCTTCCATATGAGAAAGATGATTTTAAGCGATACGACCGAAGCTCGTGTTGAAGCACTTAAGAAATTATTACCTTATCAAAAGAAAGACTTCTATGAACTCTATTTAGCGATGGAAGGTAAAAACGTTAATATTCGTTTACTTGATCCACCACTTCATGAATTCTTACCACAAGAAGAAGATAAGATTGAAGAACTCGCAGACGCTTTACATTTAAGCGTTAATCAAATTAAAGCGAGAATTGATTCACTCCATGAATTTAACCCAATGATGGGCCATCGTGGATGCCGTCTTGACGTTTCTTATCCAGAAATCGGTAAAATGCAAGCAACCGCGATTGTCGAAGCTGCTTTAGCCGCACAAAAGAAATTAAAGAAACCAATTACTTGTGAAATTATGATTCCATTAATTCTTGATGTAAAAGAATTTAGATACGTAAAGGATATCATTGAAGAAACCGCTAAGGATATCATTAAGAAAAGCGGACAAAAACTTGAATTACATGTTGGTAACATGATTGAAATCCCAAGAGCCGCATTACTCGCTGGTGAAATCGCTAAAGAAAGTAAATTCTTCAGCTTTGGCACTAACGACTTAACCCAAATGACCTATGGCTTCTCTCGTGATGATGCTGGTAAGTTCTTACCTGATTATTATGACACTAAGATCTTTGAACAAGATCCATTCGCAAGCGTAGATCAACGTGGTGTTGGTAAATTAATTGCTATGGCCGTTAAAGATGGTAAGGCCCATAATAAAAACATTCACTTCGGTGTTTGTGGTGAACATGGTGGCGATCCAGTAAGTATTGAGTTCTTCCACAATGTTGGACTTGATTACGTCTCTTGTTCTCCATTCCGCGTACCAGTTGCAAGACTCGCTGCTGCTCAAGCTGCGATTAAAGCAAAACGCGCTAATAAAAAGAAGTAATCTAACTACTTATTAAAGATGAACCTCCTCGTGGGGTTCATTTTTATTTAGTCGGTTGATATAAAGATGCTAATAAATAATAAGATGTCATTCGATGTGGATAATTAGATTTAGGATCAGGATTTTCTAAATCTAAGCCCAATTTAGTTTGCATAGCGCTCACTATGTCATAGTAATTAGTAAAAATGTCTAATAGATGGAATAACGCATCGATATCTACTTTCCCGCTTTCTAATACATTAAAGATAACTAGATAAACCGCATAAGGGCAATTTATGCCAGTAACGGTTTGTGCAGCGTCATCTTTATATAAACGATATGGCGAGTTCTTATCCGCGCCATCAATCCCGTATTGTTTTAACAACTCTAAACATTCTTGATATTTTTCATCTACTGAGGAGGAAAGAAATGAATGATATGTATAGCCTATACAACGTTCTGCGCTTTCATCAATTTTGTAAATTGAAGTACGTGTTGGGATAATCGGCTGAACATTAACATTCATAAAATCTTCAATATTAGAGAAACAATCATACTCATGCCCTGTGAGTTTAAAATACTCGAATTGATAATCATCTACAATTGATAACCTTATATCATTACCATATTGCTTACAGCCGAAATAGGAGAATGGAAGATGGGTGATAATATCATCATTATTTAGAATATTAAATATATAAGGTACATTCGTTTCGTTATTACCGAAATAATAAGTAGGCCCGCCAAATGTATAAGCAAATATTTTAGAGTACTTAGCATTGTATTGATATTGTTTAGCGATATAGTTAGCAATAACCGCACCATGTGAATGACCAGTCATCACTAAAATCTTATTTTCTAAATTACTAAATTTTACTAAATAATTATCAACATGCTGCTTAACTCGATTAGCCGCAATATAAAAACCTTTATGATAATCGGTATCAGTCCATTCAGGGTGCTCACCAGTTAAAGTTTTATAAGAGGGATCTTCACTACCAACATCTAAATTGCTTTCCCAAAGTGGAATATTATTTTCATGTGAAGCATCGAATGTTAAAAAGAATATATTATAGTCTTTGGTGACATCAGTGTGGCTTCCAATCGTATTAGCTTTGACTGTATGGTGCGCCATAGTCGCACCACCTAAATCATTTTTATCATAGCTATAATCATCAGGATTAATAAAAAAATGTTCAATGTCTTCACATCCTAAATGTTTATAGATATATTCTTTATCATCAAAGTCACTAGGTTCGTTTGGAAAAGAAATATGACCGGTGCGAAATTCATCAATGCATAGTGCAGCGGTTAACTTAGCGATACCTTGTGAATATACATTAGGATCCTGCTTGATAAAATAATTATAATAATCAATGTCAAAATCAAGTTGCCCAGTATCAGTTTTTTCGTATTCGTAATAGACATGGTTACTAGTGGAATCCCAATCTGGATCTAAATAATCTAATAGGCCATCACAATCATAATCACTTGTTGCATTAGTCTCATGATATTGAGCAGTATAAGTCGTATCGTATGTAATTGGATGCTCTCCAGAAACGCCCCGATTATCTTCCCAACCATCAAAAGCATAGTAGGTAGAACCACTAGGTTCTAATTGTGGAAAATGTAAATCAAAAGCCGGTTTATTACCAGTAACTACATAATGATCATCTTCACGAAAACGTAATACTTTTCCATCTTTATTTACCCATTTCACTTCATAGTTAGGTTTAGTGGAATAGGTAGCGGTATAAGTTTTATCTTTAGTTACAGGTTCAAACGGCGAATCCCAACCACTAAAGAAATATGAAGTTCCTTTAATCGGTTTAAGAATTGGTATACTTCCATCATAAGATGGCATTCTACCCTCGCGAACTTTTTTGTCTACTTCTAAAACATCACCATTTGCATTTAGCCAAGTAATAGTAAATGTCGTTTGCTTGGGCTTACAAGATGTTAGTGGTAGTAAAAAAGGAATTAGAAGTAACCACTTTATTCGCATAGAAATTAATAGGCAGCAACTTTGAAATCGATAGATTTAATGAAGTCAATTGAGCCACCGCTATAGAAAGTGTGATAGTCTTCATACCCGGTTAAATCTAAAGAGCTAATAATTGTTGATGTTGGTAGTTGAGTATACTTAACCATCTCTGGAATCTTAATTTCAATCGTCAATGTTTTGTAGTAAAAGTCGGTTACTGATACTGTTAACCATTTTCTCATTTCCGAATAAATATTACCAAGCTTATCATAAACATATGAATAATCATCAAACAACTCTTGCGCGCCTATGTAAGCTCCATACGGACTAAATTCATCAATGTTACCACGCTTGCTTGCATCTTTATGAACAGCGAATTCACGAAAATATGGATGGCCTGTTGGAGAATATATACCAGGCTGAATAGCTAAATCAGTGAGAGCAAAATTTGTCATTCCATCGTAAAAGTAATAATCATTGTTAGCAGTAAAAGTAGCTTTGTAATGGTAATTATCATCGATAGTCGCACTTGTCAATTTGCAAGATTGACTATCTGCTTGAGCGTTAAATAAATTTAAATAACGCTCTTTATCATAACTCACAGGATCTTTGGATGTGTCTATAGTCCTTACTTCAATCTTGTCAAATCTCTTCTTATAGCCATATTTTTCTTTTGGGGCTGGTTTGTAAAGTTTTTCCATTGGCAACGCGCAACGCAATGATTTAGTATCGGTATGATAATGACTAATACCTTGGATTGAACTATCAATATGTACTAATTCTTTTCGGGAAAGATCTAAAGTTAAATCTATTACACCTTCTTCAGTACTATTACCAACAATCTTAATATTATCTTTTGACGCAACATCAAATGTTGCCCCGGCCTGGAAATTATTTGGCATAATATGAAAAGTTAAATCATGATTTACCGATGAATTAGTGACAATAACACTAACATCGTTTTCAATATCATCGCTTGGAACAACACTATCAGTGCCGTACTTAACATATGTGTAATTAACAATAACATCGTAAGAAGCGGTCATATACTCTTTAGGGATTTGAAGTCGATACTCACCGGCAGTTTCAGTTTCGGCGAAACTGTAGCAATTTTTATTTAAAATCGGTCCATCACCCGTAAGAGAGGATTGGCGAATCAAGTAATCTTCATCTTCTCCTTCTATTTCATTAAATGTTGAATAAGGAGCGAGTCTGATTAACAAATCACAATCCTTACCTTTTTCTATTAAATTGCTACTTTCAAAAGTAATTTCTGGTTTATCAGTATCTTCTTCAGCCACATTGACAAATGATATTTTATAAAAATTGGATTCAGGTTGACCATGTGCTTGATCACATGCAACAAGCGTCACTAATCCTAAGCAAACCGGTAATATAAATTTAATCTTTTTCATAACTTACTCCTATAAACTATAATTGCATGTTAATGATAAATGAATGCTGCCATCATTGACTGACATATAATCACCATAAAAAGTATCTGGCAATATTTCGCCAGCATTAGTGAAATCGAACCATGCATCATTTACGGCAAGAGTTAAATCAACTGTATCTAAGAAACCGAAACGAGTGAATTGAATATCAGCAACACACATACCTTCATTGGCGGTAAATGAATTCAATGCATAGGTGAGAATTTGAACAACTCTACTATCGATGAGAACATAGCTAGCGATTTCTAGTATTTCACCAAGTATGCCGGCAAAGGCTTCAAGGTGTTCTGAACTAATGTAATAACCTAGATGATCACCGGTTCTTGTAAAGCCGCAATCAATATAGCCAATTGTATGGCGAATAAACGCTATTGCCTGATGAAAGGCTAATAAGTCAGCTGAGCCGAAACTTAATGTTTGCTTATAATAAAGTGTTGATACTATATTCTGTAAATTTAAATCAGCACTATATGCTTTTTCGAGATAATAATCTCCGCCTGTTTGAGTCGGATCGTAATAATGCTTTTTATAGACAATTACATCGGTAGCTTTTGAATCTTTACTATCAAATGTATAGGTAACATTATAACCATCATGAATGTGAGGATCATGATGCTCTTCAGCAAAAGCTATTGCGTCTCCTATTGAAATATAATTAACCGTTTTAGCATTATTGTTACAGCTGCTCATTACAAGTGCAAGAGTGGGTAACGCTATTGTAAATAAAGATAATTTGCGCATAATTATTCCTCCTATTTCATTTGGATGTCGACATAGACATCACCGCTAAATAAATTGAATGTTTCGGGGTAAAAATGAATTAGCGTATTCGAGGAGCGCGGGTTGGTTTTAGCCTGAATAATATTAGATTCAGTACTATTGATCGGATAAGATTTTCCTTGGTAATTTACAATAACATTCAAATTACGATATGCGTGGCCCGGGATTACGATACACGCTCCATAACCAGGCAAAATTGTTTCATGGTAATTTGCCATATCTTGCCAAATATATTTGTAATAATCTGTACCAATACCATGTGCTTCGTTTACTGATTGAGCGCCACGATGAGTGTAACTAATTGTTTCCTTCACTTTGCCACTTGCATCTAACTCTCTAAATGTAATATGAGCATATTCAGAATCATCATAAAGTGCGACTTTATTTTTGATATTGACCTTACCATGCATTTTCCCAGTAAAGAAAGTAGTATCGATTTGACCACCAGTTAAACCAAGATGCATAGCGATATCATCACTATCAATATCTGCTTTCATTTCAATTGGATAACCTTGTTTATCAAAGCCGAAGACTAAAGAAACCTTCCCGGTTCCAGTAAACGGCATTACAAATGTCATCTTCGGATCTTGAATAGAAACTTCTTTAATTAAAGCAGTAACCGTTTCTAATTCATTAAAATGATACGCCACATATAAGTTCTCACCATCTAATGTATAACGCGTTTCAAAAATGTCTTTAGATACAATCGTGGTTAAACTATCCACATAAGACATTTCAATGCTATCCATAAATGGATTTAAAAGATAATTGAGCATATAGTCCATATTGCCTTTACCAATCTCTGGATCCTTTCGATAGCCATTAACGGTAATGTATGATCCCACTACTCCTTTTACATTTGTATAGGTAGCGTTAATAAAATTATTATTCGAAACCTTTAAATTAATATAAGTTGGATCATCAATCGGAACTGGATCAACAAATATAGCTGGATAAATCATTCCATCACAAGAGAAGTTGTCTAAACCCACTTGTGTAGTAGCCGTTTTAGCTATATTGGTACGTTTTTCAAAATGATCCGCTACCCATTGAGATGCTTCTTCAATTTTAATCTCTCGACCAGGCGCACTAATTTTGCCATTGCCGCAGTTAGTTAAAAATGCGACTGCTAGTAAGGGCGCCAAGGTTAACATTACTTTTTTCATATAAAAACCTCTATCTTTTTTATTATACAATAAAAAAACAATATTATAGATTTTCGAATTTTAAATCATTGCTAGGGGTGACGTGGCCCACTAATTTATCACGAAGATAAATATCTCCGCCGTCTTCAATATAACCCACCAATTCATCATTAACGTAGATGTCGCCATCTTCAGTAAGTTCCGCAAACTTTTTACCTGAGATATAAATAAAGCCTTCACCATCAATATAACCAACTAGATTATCCTTGATGAATACATTCTTACGATAACAATCAACAAATATCATAATTTAATTATAGCGTACCCACTTTTAAATAAAAGTGTGTTATGATAGCGATAGAAGAAGGGAAGGGGGAATATTTTCTCTTTTTCTTTTCATTTTTGGAGGTCTATTATGAAATTTCACGAAATGCCATTTAAAAAACAAGTTGAATATGTTTTAAGCAAAAAACGATTGAAGAATCGAAGCGATCTTTTACTTGTAAGAAAAGACACTCCAAAAATATTGCGATTAATCGGCATACCTAATTTACCAATCTTAATAACACAACAGCACATTATTTCAATATCACAATCAACCGGTAAATATAAAAATGTAAATTATCACGGTTTAGGAAAAGAGTTACTTTATCAACTGCCTAAATTGCTAGAAAAGCCTGTTCTCGTTGCTAAAAGTTTTACAAAGGGAGATAGCATCGTTCTATTGACAAATAAAGAAGATGACTCGCATAATTCAATTATTATCATCTTAAAAATGTGTGGGTACGGGTCTTTACAACAAAATATTTTAACTGCAAATATTGTGACGAGCATGTATGGGAAAAATAATATCTGTTCTTTTGTTAATCGAATAATTAATGATAACGCTCTGCTTGCTTACAACAAAATAAAAAGTCATCATTTGCCAGTGACATCAGGGCTCCAATTGCCCAGCGGTATAGCAAACTTTGACTTCAATATTATAGTAAAGACACTTTCGATAATTGTCAATAAGGATAAATAGAAAATTTAACGATTACAATTATTCTATAATACGCGCTTTTAATGCAATTCTTGCTAGCGCTAATTGATTACGATCATTAATCCCGTCCATTTCGTGTGGGTCTTTCATAATCATGGCATCAACTTTATACTTATTCTTCAAGAAAATAGAAATTAGTTGAGTTAAGTAGTACTCCTTTTTCGCATTGTTATTAGTTAATTGAGTTAACCCCTTTAATAACGCATTATTAGAGAACATCACCACGCCACTATTAACTTCTCTTATTTTCTTTTCTTTATCATTAGTATCGGTTTCTTCAACAACCTTCACTAATTTCTTATGTGAATCACGTACAATACGACCATATCCAAACGGATTATCAACTATCGCGGATACTAAAGTTTGATCATTTTTATTATTAATATGGAACTTCACTAATTTCTTTAAAGTTTCGCCTCTTATTTGAGGAGCGTCTCCACAAAGGACGATTGTATAGCTATCTTTACCACTTTTAATATATTTCTTAGCTTGAAGAACTGCATGCCCAGTTCCTTTCTGTTCTTTTTGCCAAACAATCTCGCTATCGTTTTTAACAATCTTAGAAGTAATATCACCACCAAAACCAACAACCGTAACAATCGTTGTAGGTTTAATAGCCTTAACCGCATTAACAACATAACTAACAATTGGTTTACCTAAAATGGTGAACGCAACTTTAGAGTAATGTTTCTTTTTGCATTTCATTCGGGTACCTTTACCCGCGGCAAGGATAATAACTGTTAAGTTCATAGCTACTCCTTAAGTATTGTAGTATAAAATGCCTGATAATTTAATTTCTTTAAATTATTAGCGGTTTCTTCTACTTTATCTTTATCAGTAGAAAGTGAGAATACAGCCGTACCCGCTCCAGTCATTAAAGTAATTGGAAATCCTTTAGCAATTAAATAATCTTTTATTTCTTTAACTTTAGGACATTTTTTAATTGCAGGAGCTTCTAATGAATTCTTAATTTCTTTAGCGAGTAATTCATCATCACCGTTTTTTAACGCTTCTATTACTTTATCAATATTACAAATATTAAAATCTGCTTTAGTTAATGCACCGTATACATCTTTAGTCGCTAATCCTTGTTTGGGTTTAACAATTAAAACATAATAATCTTTTTTAATTTCAATTGGTTCAATTAAATCGCCATCACCTTTTACCCGTGATGGTTTATTAACTAAGAAGAAGGGAATGTCTTTACCAAACTCTTTTAGGAAATTAATAGCTGTAACATCTGACATCTCAAACTTAAATTTCTTATTATAGAAACGATAAATTGCAGCGGCATCACTACTTCCACCGCCTAAACCAGATTCCATTGGGATGTCCTTATAGATTGAAAATTCATATTTCTTTTTAATATTGAATTTATTAGTAATCGCTTTGATTAAATTCCCGCATATATCATTAGTAAAATTAGGCATTCCATCATTAATTAAAATGTGACTATCTTGTTTTTTATTAATTCGATTAACCGCAATCGTATCGTGCAATTTAAGTGGTAACACAATCATATCAAGATCATGAAAACCATCCTTACGTTTTCTAGTAACATTAAGCGCTAAATTAATTTTCGCGTAAGCTTTTAAATACATATATAGATATTTTAACTAATAAGTTAACTTAAAGATAT
>JAKSUZ010000009.1 GCA_024408505.1 Bacilli bacterium
TCTGGAATGGTCCAATGGGAGTATTTGAACAAAAAGATTTCCAAGAAGGAACCATAAGCATTTGTAAAGCCGTTGCAAGTTTAAATAATGTATTCTCGGTTTGTGGTGGAGGCGATTCTGCGGCCGCCATTAAAGAATTTGGTTATAAAGATAAATTCTCCCACGTATCAACCGGTGGCGGTGCTTCTCTTGAGATGATTGAAAATGATGGTCATCTCCCGGGTGTAGATATCATTAAATAGTTTAAAAAAAGGTCTAGGTAATAACCTAGATCTTTTTATTTTGTATTATTTACTTTTTAGCAATTTTTAAGGTCGCTTATTAATATGGCATCAATCCAAAAGTTAACACATCACTTTAATTTTTTGATATATTTTTCTTGAATATTTATGAGTAACATTAAAGACTTAAAGATTTATATTGTGGAATATAGTAAATATACCGCTGATATCTTTAAGGATGCGTTTAAAGGATGTAAAAACATCACCGTAATTAACGATGATCTAAAAAACTTCTTCATTAATCATAAAGATGAAATCGATTGCTTAGTGTCGCCCGCTAATTCATATGGACATATGTCAGGCGGTTTTGACGCACGTTTATCGGATATCCTTGGTTGGGACTTTCAGCTTAAAGTTCAAGACTATATCAAAACTCATTTTAATTCATGCCAACCGGTTGGAACTTCTTTTATTATTAAAACCCACCTTCCTCATTTATCATTAATTCATACGCCCACTATGAAATATCCAAGTCGTATTTTAGATGATTCCATTATTGAAACATGTATGGCATCAACTTTAACATGCGCCTTAGATAATGACATTAAGTGTATTGTAATACCTGTATTCGGTGGTTCGTGTGGTGGATTATCGCCTGAAGTCACAAGTAAGCGTATGCTTAATGCTTATAAAAAATTACTATAAAACAAACCTAAACTTTATTTATTGTTAGGCAATTTCTTAAGGCCGTTATAATCAAGACGAGCGTCGATTTGATCAATCCTAGCTTCTAAGTTATCAATCCTAGTATTAACTTGTTTAAAACCATCACTAACGATTTTAGCTAACTTAGTTAATGTCATCTTTCCATCATTAGAATTCTTCATAACACCACCAGGATTAAATCCTTCCTTCTTTTTATCATACAACATAATGTCTACGTCTGGTGGTGGATTTTTCAATAATTCAGGAAATTTATTTAAAGGGAATCTTCTTTTTGACATAAAATCTCCTCCTATTAGTTAATACGTAAAAAGAAGGAGTAAACCCGCACTTAAATAACAATATATTTATTTATAAATATAAAAATATTAAAAACCCTCGTCTGGTTTACATAATATGGTATAGTTCACTCACGACGATCTTATCGGGGTGAGATGTCATTATTAAGTTTACGTTGAGGGAACGAATCGCGTGTAAACAATAAGAATGTTCCCTAATTTTAATTAAGATAAACTCGAATTTACTAAATCAAAATACTCGAATTTACTAAATCAAAATACTCGAATTTACTAAATCAAATTTAACTTTTCGGAGTGGACTGATAATGATTACCGAAATCCACTTATTTAAAATCAAGAAAATTATATATTATATTCACGTTAAAGTTAGTTAAGGTGAATAGCGTTAGTGTCTCACGATGATCTTATCGGGGTGAGTTAACTTTTAATATTATTTGCTTGACAAGAAAATCAAGAAGAATTTTTGTGCCTATATATAAACTATATCTATCTATATAGTAACTGATATAAATATACCACAATCATCGTTCTTAATTACGGACATTAAAGTAAATATTATGGAACCATGTATAGGTACGAAATTTCAAAACATGACATAAAATTAGTGAAAGAGGCGCTGAAAATTCTCACTGATTTAAAAGTGCCTATTAGTAAGAAGATAACCTTTAGTTATCGATTTTATACAAAAAGTTACGGTCTTTGTGAGGAAATTAAAAATAGATTTTATGTAAGTTATCGTCATGACATTATTAATGATTACTACAAAATGAATATTATTATCCACGAAATACTGCACACCATTCCTGAAGAGAGTTACTGGTTCTGCCACAAGGGAGAATGGGCGAAATGGGCAAGAATCGTTACTAATTCAACCCCTTATAAAATAGAAACTTATTCGGATTCTCTATCGGTCAAATATAGTGGAAAGAAAATACCAACCAACAACACTAAAAGAAGACATAGTAAAAAAGTATATTGTCCATATTGTGGAAAACAGTACAACATTCCGACTAGCGGAAAGAACTATTGGTGTCCAAAATGCATCAAGCCATTATCTGATTCACCTTTAAATGATGAATTAAGTAATCTTAGTGTTAAAAATAGGCAAAATGAAATTTCGCTTCGTATATCTAATCTAAAAATGGAAACTGCGCCAAAATTACTTTTATATGCGAACAAAATTAATACAAGAAAAATAATTATTCATCTTATGCTCAATTATCCTTTAGATAATAACCTAAAAGCTATAATAAAACCATATATGAATATGTACACTAAGCATAAAATCACTGAACTATGCGATAAAGGCGCGTTTAATAAATTCATTACCTCATTTACAAACATGTATAATTATGAAAATATTTCTAATACGAAAGTTGATCTTTTTAAAGTATATTTGGGTTTGTTTCATATTTAAGATTAATGTTTTAAATAGCGCCGCTTTTTATTTGCAAAATATTTTACATATGATATCATATGTTCGAGGAATATATGAATTTTAATCAACTTGATTACATCAAAAACTATAATAAGAGTATTTATAAAACGATTCCCTTTAGAGTTAGAAAGGATAATTTTGATATTATTAAAAAACTAAAATCGGTCGAAAGCGTTAATGGTTATATTAATAAACTAATTGAAAATGATGTACATCGTAATGTATTAACGATTAAACAGATTAAAGACAAAATTCTACCGATTTTTAAGAAACATAATATTAACGAAGCATATCTATTTGGAAGTTACGCTAGAGGAGAAGCTAAAAATAGTAGCGATATTGATATTTATTGTGAATCGGGTAATGTCAAAACATTAATTGACCAAGGATTCTTTGAAGATGAGCTCACTAAAGCCTTAAAAAAAGATGTTGATATTGTGTTTATCGGATCAAAAATGAATCATTACTTTAAAGAACAACTAGAAGGAGACAAAATTAGAATATTTTGACTTCTGGAAAACTTAATAATTATAAAGATAATTAACGATTCTTTTAGTGGTATCAAGTGATATCTTACTAACGTCTTTATTCTTGATAAAGGAATTAACATTACCGGGATTTAATTTTAAATCCGTGTAAATTCGATAATTAGATATCTTCTTATCTTTTTTAATATTGAGGATGTTATCTCTCATCTTTAATTTTGTATCATTATCATAATTAATTCGATTAGATTCATGTAAAAAGGAGTCATAGATTTTTACAAAATCAAAATCTTTGAAACCTTCAAAATGATAATTTGCGTCTTTAATTTTATTGTATAAATTAATGTATTTATCTGTGTGCTTATTTAAAAGATTAGTTTTATTATTGAAAACGCAGTATAAAATAAGCGGATCAATAATTCTAGTGTTGTTTTTAGAAGCATTAAAAAGATAGCTAATTGAAGTAGTTTTCTTATTGCTTACTAAAAAAAGATACTTCTTTAAATAATTAGCGAATAATATCTTGTTCATAAAATAATTATAATTGAATAATACTATTATTGAACTATATTTTTTCATAAAATTAACTTACTGTCAATTTAAGTTGCACACTATTATGACTATAGAAATCAAGCGTTTGGTTTTATGCCATATTCCGAAAAAACAAAAAAAATTTTACTTTTCGGAGTGAAGCAATGATATAATACACCTGGCAAGGATATATAAAATGAGACTCACCTCTAGAAACGAATTATTAAATAGATTGATAAGAGTAATCGACACTCCTGATATTAAGGTAATAACTGGGATTAGAAGATCTGGTAAATCTAAACTCTTACTCTTGTTTAAAGAATATCTAGTTAAAAATAAGCATAATATTATCCATATTGATTTTAATGACTCTTCTTTTGATGACTTAAGAGAATATCGTGCATTAGAAAATTACATTGAAAAAAAATATGTTAGTAATAAAAAGAATTTTCTTTTAATTGATGAGGTTCAAATGTGCGATGGGTTTGAACGCGCCATCAATAGTCTCCACAACAAAGAAAAATTTCATATTTATATTACCGGTTCTAACGCTTTTTTGCTTTCTTCTGATTTAGCAACTTTATTTACTGGTCGTACTTTTACTATTGATGTTTTCCCTTTTTCTTTTAAAGAATATATGGATTATCACCATTATAAAAATATCGATGAAGCTTTTGAAAAATATTTTTATGACGGCGGCTTTTCTGGAAGTTATCCATACCAAACAATCGATGATAAATACGATTATATTAACAAAGAAGTGTTTGAAACTATTATTGTTAAAGATATATGTAAAAAATATAAAATTAAAAATTCTGGGTTACTTCAAAATTTAACCTCTTATTTATTAGATAACATCTCAAATTTAACTTCTTCTAATAACGTTGCGAACTATCTATCTAGCCATAAAAATAAAATAACCGACAAAACCGTTACTAATTATATTGATTACTTATGTAAGTCTTTTTTACTTTATAAAGTAGATCGATATGATGTAAAGGGTAAGCGTTATTTAGTCAACTCACATAAATACTATTTATCCGATCATTCTTTAAAGTATGCGAAACTCGGTATTAAAAACCTTGATATTGGAAGAACCTATGAAAATATGGTTGCGATTGAACTATTAAGAAAAAGATACGATATTTACGCTGGAAAACTTTACAATAATGAAATTGATTTTGTAGCTATGAAAAAGGACGAAAAAATTTATATTCAAGTTGTATCTGGCTTAGACAATCCTAAAACACTAGAAAGAGAAATTAAACCATTGCTTTCTATTAAAGATGCCTACCCAAAAATCGTAATAACTAGATCTAAGCAGCCTGAATATACATATGAAGGCATAAGAATCATTGATATCGCTAGTTGGTTAAGTAAATAGTACCCGTATTCACGTTAACGCTAGTTAAGGTGAATAATAAAAAACTCTCACTATGTCTTAGACAGGGAGAGATAAGTTTTTGTTATAACATTAATAAATTTAGTGGGTGTACCCACTTTTACTATTAAGTGTGTTATATTTAGTTTCCTATGCAAAATATTAACTTGAATGAACCAGATAAGCACATTGTTAGTGAACTAAATAAAATTCAGTGGCCGATTATTAATAAAGAAGGCACACCGGTTTATTTACGTGAACGACGTGGTGATATTAATAATACGATTAATCATATTGCTAAAAAGAGTCACTATTTAAAAGTTAGAGATATTAGAGTAATAAAATCTATAATTATAAATCCATTAATAGTTATTAATAAGGATTCAAGACAAAGAAAAATATATTTTGGTAATCGTCCAGGTGACCCTAAAGGAAATAACAATGAAATGTATTTACAGATAACGGTTGAGGTTTATAAAGGAAGGGAATATATCAGTACTATCTATCCAAGAAAAACGCCTACAGAAAAGTTACACTTTTATTAATACTTTGTTATAATAGAACTACCAAGGGTGGAAAATGTGAGCGGGCGACCACGGCGCACTTAGCAATAAGTGAGGTATCACGCGATCTAGGGACGGCTCTCCTAGTTGGTAAATAAATGGCACTAGTGAGTGCTTTTTTTTAAATAAAGTCTCATGATGATGAAATCGGGGTGAGGCTTATAAACTAGGCTATAATATGAATATATGAATAAATGTCCAGTATGTAATCAAGACATCGCAACTGATGCAATCACTTGTCCCCATTGTGGTCATCCCCTAAAACCTAAAGCCAACTTAGAGTGTCTACTTAAACGCACTCATGCAACTTACACTCTAGATATCTTAATTATGGTTCTACCACTAAGCCTAATCACCTTAATGCTACTATCTAATTATTTATTAATCCTCGCCATTCCCTTATCTCTTACCACGATTATCTGGGGAATACTCTCTATTAAAAAAAGAAAAAAGAACAATAAAATCGTTAAAGACCTTATTTATCTAAATAAAGACACTAATGAAATAATAATCTTTACTATAGATAACCGAGAACATACCTATCCTCTTAACTTAATCACTAAAATCCATAAAGAAAACCTAATCACTCAAAGAGTATATATCACCATCAAAGAAATAAATGACGACCACATCACCTTCCATACCTATAAACTAGACCTAGGATACGCTAAAACAGAAGACGTTAAATCCCTCTTTAAAAGATTAAAAGACCTAAACATTTCCCTAAGTGTAGATGAATAGTAAAAAAATAATAAAGATATATAATAATATATACTCTAGTAATCTAGTCGAGATTTAGAGTAAACTACCCTACATTAACCTGTGGGGTATTTTTATTTAACCCTCACGATAAACCATTTAAGGTGAGGAAAGGAACCATCCTCTCCTCACGATGATGTAATCAGGGTGAGGCCGGCATCCGCACCGTTCCGACCGTAGCAAAATTGAAAGAACAGACGGGATTCCGACTTTATGTGTCAGATGTGTAAACAAGGCATTAATACCGTTAAATTTGTTAATAATGTATGTTGCTTTGGACTAATTAATTTTATCAATGCACCAATCAATCCAATTTCTAATAATTTGAGCCCTTCTCTGTGCTACGTTGTGAGGAATACCTGGATGCGAATTAACCAATTCATGAATAATATCATCGATAGTAAGTCTTTTACTGTATCCAGTAGTTTCTAAAACATAAATCCGACAAAAGTCAGAACAATTAACAATTAAATGAGCAAACTCTTTTTCTAGTTTGCTTTTTTTAATTTTTCTTAACATCAAGCCGTTTTTAGTAAACGTTTCGTCGTTCCCTACAATATTTAGATATTTTAATGCAGAAATATATTTAAGCCTCTTTTGCTTAAATTTTTTCTCTAAATAATTCTGATCTCTGATTTTTTCTTTATTTTTAACTCTTATTAATTTCAATAATTCAGCTGGATGATTTATATTCGGAAATTTACATGGTATACCATAAATTAATATTTCCTCACCATTCGCCCTTAAATTTCCTTTGCAATTTATGCATCGCTTTGTATCAAGCCTTCTGATATCAAAAAATTCATAATTATGTTGACTATCACCCTTAAAAGCGTTAATGACTTTTTTGGTATAATTGTTACTTATTATTACAAAAGCTTCCTTGTCCAAACATTTATCACAACATTCCTTGAGTTTTACAAAATCATCAAAACTAAATCCGTTTTTTTGATATTGAGTAAATCCATCATCTTCTTTGTAATCATACGGAGGATCTAAATAAACCACGTCGCCCATCTTTACGTCTTTTAGCACTTCTTCATATGAATAATTTAGTATTTTGATATTGTGATTTTTCAAGTAATTAGATATATCCAATAAATTATTTCTATCGTAGAGCGACTTAATGTTGTTTCTGCCTATAGGAGTATTGAAATATCCTTCCGAATTTACTCTGTATAAACCGTTATAACACGTTTTATTTAGAAAGATCATACGTGCAGCTATTTGAACATCGGATAATTTATTAAATGTTTTTTTGTTGCGATCTTTCTTCCGCATGTCGTAATAAAATGTTGAGCCGCTTTTAATAAATCTACCGTAATATAAATCTAAGAGCTTCATCACTTCCTCTGGGTTATCTCTAATAGCTCGATACGTTTTAATTAATTCGGTGTTTAAATCGTTTATAACAACTTTACTATGATTTAAAGAAAGAAAGACTATCCCTCCACCAACAAAAGGTTCGTAGAATGTGTAAGTATCTCTATTGCCGCTTTCTAAAGAATCATTTATTCGCTCTAGAATAATGTTCAATATTTGACGTTTGCCACCTGCCCATTTTAAAAACGGCTTTCTCATTTTACTTGTCAATTTCCTTTATATAATCTGTTAAATCAGCTATTACTTCTTCTTCTGTCATGTTGAAAACAGCGCTCACGTTTGATAAACAAGATAAATGTGTCAGAAGTTTGTTAACTTTATCTATAGATAATTTTTTCTTTTTCGATTTTTCATAATCGTAAACGCTTTTAATTAATGACAATCTAGCTATATCGTTATCGACATACGTATAATATTGCATTCTTCTTAGCCCCGCATGTTCCATAACATATTTGGTATAAAAGAATTTATCTTTTAAGCGATTATCGACCGATAAACATGCTAGTAAATACAATCTTCCTACAGTGTTTCGAGCAACAGATCTTCTTGTTTCGTTGCCGTATAGCATAGTTCCTTTAATGGATTTAATTTTTGACTTTGGGTGCATAAGATGAGCTGTGTAATATCTGTATCCATTGTGCAAAGCAAACGAAACCATAAATTTCTCATTATAAGCGACTACTTTCTTAATTTTTAAATCTTCAAATAATTCATACATTCCTTTAGCGTTTTCAAAATCATATTTTGAAGGATCTGTTGAATCATATTTTAATTCAAAATCAAAATTGTAAAGGGTGCCTTTAAATTTGTGATTTTTAAAATATTCTTCTAGCCAGTCATTAGTGCTTGGATTTTCACGAATTTTTTGCTCTAACGCATCAGCGTTTTCTATTGCGTAATCCATTGCTTCATCTGTGAAACAAACAAATTTACTCATATTAATCGTTCTCCTCTTTCATATCTAAACTTTTTTTAGAAAACCTTAAAGTTTCGTAAATAGGTTTCGATACTAACATTTGGGCAGCTCTGTAAGGGTCGTTTCGCGAAACAGTCGGGTTTTCGCCGAATAATTTTTCATATCTTTCTGTTATAACTTGATACCATCTCTTATCTTTGTATCTACTATTAAAATCGTTTTCAAAATCCAACTCTGGGTCGTTTTGCATTTGTCTCAAAATGTCTGTTAAACAAGGAATTATGAACGTTGATAATATAATTTCATGTTTCCTATCTTGAATGTTGTCGTATAAGCGAAAAACTGTCTTAGGCATTACAAAATCAATGTTATCGCGTTCTAACTTATACTCTATAGGGTCCAATGGATCAGTATCTCTTTCCACGAAATGGAAAATTGAAGATTTTTTACCAGCTTTTTTATGAAAGATATTAATTGTGTAAGACAAACTCTCACCAATTATATTTCCTTTTTCAACGTAGTATTTTTCATCGTTCCAATAATCCGAGAGTTCGCTATTGGAATAGTAAAATGATTCATTTACGACCAGATAGGCTATTATGTCAACCGTTTTATCAATATCCATCTTATCAATGATAAGAGTAGCGTTTTTTGAATCAAAATCGAGTTTTGAATATTTGTTGTATCCCAACGATTTACAAGATAATTCGATTACTACTGATACTTTTTTATTTTCAATAAGTTTGTTTATATCATCGTTTTTAAGTGTATATGCCACATTGAAAGCGATGTTGTCATTACTTTGTTGTTTTGAAATCGAAAGCTCAAAAGAAAAATCTTTATAGTCTTTTGTATTAATGCTCAAGTACGGGAAAGAAGCCGTTTGTTGTTTATTAGTCTGCATTTACATTTACCTCCCAAACGAATAATTTATGTTCCTTTAAGGTTAATTCTATTTTGTATTCTTCGCCTTTGTTCATGTTATCCATATAGATCTTATTACCCTCAGTTTTAAGTTTCTTTCCCTTAAAGGAAGCTGAAAGAATGCTAACATCTTCAGTTTCGTCTGATACACCAGATTTTTCTATTGTTACTTCTACATTCGTTCCAGATGTTGATGGTGTAAAAGATAAATTAAATTTGCCTTTTGATATATCGCTTACAGGCATCTTAGATTTGATAGTTTTGACATTTCTTTTAATCATCATTTTAGTTCCGTCTTCACTTTCGTCGATCAAAATATCTTTATCGCCTGGTCTATATTCTCCACCATGACCGTGATTTTCGCCTTCTGGATGTGAACCTATCGATTCACCATTTTCATCTTCAACACCTTGACCTTCAATATATGATTCGGCGTCACCGTTTTCATCAGGAAGCGAAGCTTTTTTCTTTCGTGGCTTGGCTTTACGCTCCTTTTTGGTTTTGGGTGCTTCAAAACTTATTTCTTCAGAAGGAAGCCCGCTATCTTCGTTTTTTGTTCCGTCTAGCGTTTCGGTTTCTTCACTAGACCAACCGGCATCGGCAGCCCATGAAAAATCAGATTCAGTTTTCGTATCATCAAATTCTAATTCTTCTAATTTTTCATTAAAAAATTTAATAACAGAATCGTATACTCTTGCAATTTCTTCTTTTTCATATCCAGAATGAACCCACTTAGACTTATACCATTTCATATGAGTTACATCTTCAATAGCCCTAAGTTTTTTGCATATATCAGAACCTTTTATAAGTAATGCAGCAGTAAAACGTTTTGAGATGGTAGCAGGAGTCAATTTTCCTATTCTAAGTTTTGTTCCCCATCTATATGGATAAACTTTGTTTAATGCGTGTGGTGTAGAAGCTCCAACTAATAAAACCATTTCCTTGTTTGTACCAGGTTTATATTTAAATGTTGATACAGGGTGAACTAATGTTTGATATAGTTCATTTGCAATATTTTGAATAGATTCTTTCTCAAAATAATTGAGATCATTTACTCTAGATGATAGGGTCATTTTATCGACTCTATACGTGTCAAATTTGTCTTTGACAATAACTTCTAATTCGCCATCCAAAATAGCCGGCATAAAACTTATAATTGCTTCTGAAATTAGATTTTTAGTCCAGTTTTCGAATTCACTGTTAAAAAATGGAACAAATATATCAGTACCATACTGCCCTTCGCTACGAGAAAATTTAGTATCGAGGTTTAATTCGCCTTTTGTAGGCTTCATATATTTTCTACTAACATCATCATCGTTTACACAATATCCGACTCCGTATGTCCAGTCAGGAGTTTCATCGCCTTTCTCTTTTTTGCATGTTTTAGTAATTAATTTAGAAACTCCTATAAAACCTTTTTCGTTTTCATCTGTGTAGGTAGAAACAAACATTGTTCTTATCTTAGAATTTGCAAAAATGGCATTCTTACCTACACCTTTTGACCCGCCTGCATCATCATCTTCTTTTGTGTTTATACCAACGCCTTTAATAAAAGAAAACCATTTCTTAGTTTGATCTTCTGATTTTTCGACGCCGTTCAATCCCGTTGTCCCTGAATCTGATATTCTTAACCACACAATATTCTTGTTTTCTACTTTTTTAAATTCAGAAAGAATATTACCCATAAACTCACGATTTTTATCTTGATTCTTTGGTTTACCAGCTTTTGTGTCTATGTCTAACCAGTCCATTACATATTTAATCAAAAATCCGTCGA
This sequence comes from Bacilli bacterium, assembly GCA_024408505.1. Classification (GTDB taxonomy): domain Bacteria; phylum Bacillota_I; class Bacilli_A; order RFN20; family CAG-826; genus UB1719. Next base: position 11,401 of record JAKSUZ010000009.1, read on the forward strand.
AATCTATAAAATCCTTTGCCTTCGTCTCAAACAAACTAAATTCGACAACAGCAGGATGTTCCCTATCTTTTCTTGCGTCTAATGAATTTTGTATAACTTCACGAGCAAGATTTGAAATAGGTTCATTTTCAAATTCACCAATGCCTGTTCCCTCGATACCTATAGCAGCCGCACGATTGCTTGTGGGCCAATGCCAAACTAATTTTTTCATAATGTGAATCTCCTTTTATTTGCCTTATCATTTTTCTTAAATTTGGATTTATTAAGCGATACTGATTGCTCAATTGCGTTAAAAATCTTTTCAATCTGCTCATCGGAATATTCATAAAATGAGCGATTCGATAAATTGCCAATCAAATCCAACATAGCAAGCACTTTACCTGTCCTGGCTTCGGCAATTCTTTTAAAATTATTTTTCTTGTCTGTCATGCAAAAATAATACAATAGGTTGATTATATATGTCAAATATTTTCGTAATATTTTTCACCTATTATAATCAGATGTGTTTTAACTCTGTTAAGATTTATATCAATTTTTTCTTTGCCATAAACAATCCTCCTTGGCTGCCATAAGAATATACCTTGTTTCATACGGCCGCATCGCGAGGAATATATCTTATTAACTATGTTAAATTTTCATATCAAAAAAAGTTTGCAAAATTCTAAACCGTGATGTGCATAATGCCTTCACGTATGTGAACATACGTGCTCCCGGGGTAGCCACGCTTAAAATATAAAATAAAAAGTTCGCGCGTAAATAAAGCCTGACAATTCTTGTAAATTGTAAACTTTTTAGATTTGACCGGATCATTATCAAATAAGAAAAAACAAAGGTATAAAAAAATATGAAATTCGCTAGATAAATTAAATTTTAAAAAGGTTCTTGCATTCTCATACCTACTAGGTATAATTAAGTTAACTCTACTAATAGTGGAGTATAAATAAAAATAGGTTAAAATAGTTAACTCTACTAAAAAGAGATACGATTATAACCAATACACCTAGGAGGTAATAAAATGAAATCAATCGGTGAACAAATTAAAAAAAGACGAGTCGAGCTCGGTTTAACCCAAGCTGCTTTAGCAAAAGAACTCGGTCTAACAGATAAAGCAATAAGTAAATGGGAAGTCAACGAAGGTAACCCAGATATTGCTATTATCTCAAAACTTTGCAAAGTATTAAGAGTAAATACTGATTATTTAATGGTAGGTGCTCATGAATATGAGGAGGCTTGTGTAACAAATAAGATTATTAATCTTGATGCTCTGGAAAATCAAAAAGATATTAAATTTGTTAAAGATACTCTTAACAATAACTATCTAAATTATTATGAGTTTGCTTATAACGCTATTATTAATAATAAGAAAGAAGAATTATTCAAAATTTTAGTGGATTCAAACGAAACATCACTCGCACAAGATCTTCTTTTTGCAGTAAATCCTAAAAGAAAAAGCGAAGCTTTAAATTTCTTTTGGAAATACACGCTCGCTCATCAAAACAATGAGTACATTAGGATGTTAGTAAAAGAACGTTCCGACGTTTCAGAAAAAGAGAATATCGGTGCATTAGAAGATAATGGTATTATTAACTACCTAAAATCGATTCGTAGCATAATCTTTAACGAAATTAAAGATAAGATTGAAGAATATCAAAAATTAGAAGAGGAAAGGAAGGCAAGAGTCAAAGCTGTTGCTGGCCTCACTAAAGACTATTTCAAAAAACTTCAAAAAGAAGGAAATGATGAGATGTTTATCATAAGGCTCTGCAATTTGCTTGATGAAATATATAGATATGAATACAACATCAAAGGCGAAGACTTCTCGGAGAGAATGAGTAATTATTTTAGCGAACACGAGAATGATGAATTAAAAGATTTATTTAATCGTCTTAGAATTAAAAGAAACAATATCGTGCATTGCGAAATAAACGAGATTGAACCTCTTTCACGCGAAGAACTCAAAGAATGCCTTGATAGCGTGTTTGCCATTAAAAATAAAGGAGAATAATTATGAACAAATATCAAGAACTAGCACTTAAGTACAGTGGATATGCCGTCTATAAGAACGAAGACCTTTCAGATAAGATTGATCGTTATACATACATTAAGCCGGATGAAGCAAAAATAAGAATTGTTCAGGATGAGAACTATAACATTACTAAATACTATTTAAGATTTCAAACTGGCGTTCATACTGTCATGGTAGGAAAGAAAGTTTACGAACAGCAAGAATTAAAAATTACTAGTAACCCTTCTGTTATTGTTCCTATAGACTTTAATTCTAAAATTAATGAAATCAAGCTTTGTTATGATGGAGCAGTCGAACCTATTACTATTAAATTAGAATACATTAGCGCTGATAGGGAAGCATATAACCAAAAGGTTAAAGCTAAAATCATAGAAGAAAATAGTAAAAAGATAAATCCTGAATGTAAAACCGGCAAAGACCTAGTTAATATTTATTGGGATATTGCTGATAAAAGTGTGATGTGGGCTGAACTTAATGTTTATTTATTAACCAATGGTCATGAACGAAAGGTCGTTTCTTACAAAGAAAAGTCAGATATTACATTTAAATCAATTACTGGATTAGCTAGTGGTACATATTTATACGAAATTATTGAATTGGGTCTAAATAGTAAACTAATTGCAAAGACTGATCGAATCAAATTTACGATTGGAACAATTTCAAATGATTTCCCTAGTAACGCTCGCTAAATTTAATTAGTATATGAAATATTTATTTTTCGATATTGAAAGCCCAGATGGAGGCATCGGGGCAATGTGTGAATTTGGCTATGTAATAACCGATGAACAATTTAACGTGCTTGATCAGCAAGTTATAACTATGAATCCAGAAAGATGCTTCAATACTGGATACAGGAAAGGTAGACCAAATGTATCATTTTATTTTCCAAAGGAAAAATACCTTAGTAGCCCAAAATTCCCATATTATTATGATCGAATTAAAAAGCTGTTAACCGTTCCTGATACGATTGTATTAGGATACTCAGTTGGCAATGACATTCGATATATTGCATTTACTTCTCAACGGTATCATAAACCAGTATTTAATTATTTCGCTTACGATGTGCAGAAAATGCATAGGACATTAAACAATTTAGTCAATATGGCATCTTTAGATAAGGCGGTTGAAGAAATTCCTCTAGAAGATAAAAAGGGTTTAACTTCACATAGATCTGACTGCGATGCAAAAATGACAATGTTAGTCTTAAAGAATTTGTTGAAAACAAAGAATCTTACTATCAATGATTTAATCAATGATAACTATAAAATAGAAGTAACAAGTTATCTTAAACGATTAGAAGAAAACAAACGTATAAAACAAAACAGAAAAGATACAATCGAAGTTTGGAAAAAATTCCTTGAAGAAAATGCTAATAATGATAAAAAGACATGTATTGTTTCTGGAATGCTAAAAAAGGATTTAAATACTTCTAACTATGTGATCAATAAAATGAAGAAGGCTAATTTGAGACCAGGGACTGATTTCAATACAGCAGACTATTTTATTGTCAGAGACCTAAGTGATGAAGAGCGTTTAAAGAATGCTATCAAGGAAGAATTCAAAGGTAAATACATAAGCATTTCTGACTTAGACAATCTAAGCGACCAATAATTGCAATTTGGTCGGAACACAAACGTGCGCGATTAGTCGTTAAAGTAATTTAATGTCATATAAGTGAACCAGGCAATTATTCCTGCTTCCATATATTCATAGAAACGTTTTTTATCTTTACTAGTAATACCTTTTAGATAAGGAGATGTTACTACTAAGGCTTTAGTGGCAATATCTTCATATTCTTTTTTCTTATCTTTGCTAAATTTACTCTTAGATTCAATAGCGTTTTTAATGTTCTCCGCACAAATCATACCAAGTAGTCCTAAAGCAGCATCTTCATTAGATAAGTTTTGATCCTTACGTAATTGATTAAAACGATTAATCGTATTTTCATTACAAGTATCCTTAATTAATTTTTTAACAATAAATTGATAATCTTCATTAAACATAATTATTTCTCCTTTAATTCATTCTCTTTTTTAAATCCTCATCGATTACATATTTATAAAGTATCTTAAATTCAGTATTCTCAAATAATAAGTTACTCGCATTATAGAATATATTAGGCACCTGATTAGGAAACGAAATCGGTTGGAAATATCTAACAAAAAGACCATATCGATTACATGCACTATCTTTTTCAATAGTGGCTTTATAACAAATAGGAAGAGTTATATTAAGCTTATTAAGAAAGAATGCAGTTTCATAATTAGGCTCAATTTTCCCAAGACATAAACGCATTACTAAGAAATTACCTTCTAACGTAAACATTACCTCAAATCTTATTTCTTTATCCTTGTTATAGACTTTGGATAATAGACTCTCTTTATATCTATAAGTCGGCTTTTGTAGATAAAAGGTAAGATTTGGATACCTCTCTTTTAATGTAGTTTGAATTTCTTGAATAGTCATATTTATTAGTATAGAGATAATGATGCACGATTATTACCCCATGCCTCCTTGTAGGATAAATTATAGGGATAAGATATAATCTTTGTCAATAGCAAAATGTAAAAAAGTGTAAATTATGCTTTACTTTAATTTTCTTTAGTGTAAGATTAGAGTTATCCAGTAAAGGAGGAAAGACATGATTAATAAAGTAATTACTATTACTGAATTAGCATCATTAACGGGTAAATCACGTCCTACTTTATATAAGTATTGGACGAATTATTCCGAAAATAAGAAAGGCGATATTCCTTTTAGCATTATTAAACTATTTGATTTAGTTAATAAGGATAATGCTTCTAAAAAAGAGATCGTTAATTATTGTAAGTCTACTTTCAGTAAGGTTAATGTCGATATGGATATCCAAGAGATTATTAATCTACTTACGGATAATAAAGACAAAGTTGATTTAAAAGCAATCAAGAAAGCTATTAAGGAGGTAATTAAAAATGGCTAAAGAGATTAAAAAAGAAAAGAAGGACTATCAAACACTATTCCTTCACGTCCAGGAATTACGCTTAAACGAAGACAAGCGCATTATGGATGAGAAATTAAAAGCAACTCAAAGAGTAGAATCGCATGGTTCATTCTTTGATAAAGCAAAGACTACTTTTAAGAATACATATAATAAAGTAGTATCTAGCGCTGGTAACTACGATAAGAAAAATAAAACGATTGTAGAAGAAGTAGAGAAATTTAATAAAGATAATACTTCAATTAAAGAAAGTGAAGCTAATGAACAATTAAAAGCATTAATTGCTTCTGATAAAACTGGCATTGCTCAATTAATGTTTGATATCAATGTAATTTTAGATAACAAATATAAATACACTTATTTTAATGATGGATTAAAGTTGGTGTCTAAATATCTTCATGACAAGGAAGACTATCTTTTAGACCTTAAAGAAGACTTAGAGAAGACTTATAAGGCTGTGGCGGATAAAAGCCTATCCTTAGCTCAAATGGGCGCTCTAGCGGGTGTTTCCTTAGCGGCGGTACTTGCATGCATCATTGTTCCATTTACTACTCCAGCAGTTGCTGCCGGTGGAGCAGCAGTATCAACTTTATTTGTTGGTGCAGCTCTTATTGGTGGTACTTATATTGGAATGAAAGAATATAACCAAGAAGAAGTTAAGAAACAATTCCAAAAGTTCACTCCAGATGAATTAGCGATGCATTTATCAATTCAAATACTTTGTATTAAGCATTTAAAGAAACAATTAAAAGAAGAAGAGTTTAAGGATCGTCTTAATCTCATCTTAGAAGAACTTAATACTTTAAAGTCTGATTTAGATTACTATCTATTTGTAGAAAAACAAGATATCGCTAAGAATAAGAATAAACTTCATGTATTCCATGGCTTTGATAATTGTTTAGAGGAGGCCTTAGGACTTTAATATGCATGTAAGTAAATTAATATTTGGATTATTAGTAGGATTTACGGTGGGAGTAATTGGCACTATTGTTACAGTTAGAAAGGTTGCAAAGAAAGTTTATTATAGCAATAATAATGGAAATAACTAAGATTAATATTTGCTAAAATATGTTGGTAAAAATACATTAAGAAAATATGACTATTAGAGAAGAAGCCTATCAAATATTGAACGAAGTGTATGGCAAAAATTTACGAAACACCTATCACAAACAATTAGATTGCATTGAAGCGACATTATCTAATCATCGAACACTCGTGGTTCAAAAGACTGGATGGGGTAAATCGGCTATTTATTTTACATGTACTAAAATTAATAGATTAAACCATAAAGGAGTGACTTTGGTTATATCACCTCTTTTAGTTTTAATAGAAAATCAAATTTTAGCCGCTAATCGATTTGGGTTAAAAGCAGAAAAGTTTGATGGGACAAACCATCTTGATCATTCAATGATAATAAATAAATTAATCACTGATCAAATTGACATTTTGTTTATCACGCCGGAGAGCTTGATAAAAAATTTAGTGCCTCATTTAAAAAACATTAAATTAGGTATGTTTGTAATAGATGAAGTTCATTGTATTTCAGAATGGGGTCATGATTTTAGAATGGATTATAGGAAATTGGTTGATGTTGTACATCAATTAAACTACTCATCTTTTCCAATATTAGCGACTACTGCCACTGCTACAAGCGCTGTAATAGAAGATTTAAAAGAACAAATAGGCCCTAATCTTAAAGTGTATCGTGGTAATTTGTTTAGAGATAATCTATACATACAGCCAATTATGTTTGATTCCAAAGAAACTAAATATGCGTGGATTCTTCAACATATAAACGATTTTCTTGGAGTTGGAATAATATATTGCCTGACAACTCGAGAGTGTGATGATTTATCGAATTTTTTAGTGAACTATGGAATAGCAGCGCGCCCATATCACAATAATTTAGACGATGAAGCTGCTAGAAAAAATATAGAACTTTTCGAAAAAAACGAAGTCAAAGTGATTTGCGCAACAAATAAACTGGGTATGGGATACGATAAAGGTGATATTAAATTTATTATTCATTTTCAAAAACCTAAAAGTTTAGTTTCGTATTATCAAGAAATGGGACGAGCCGGGAGAAATATTTCACATGCAATCTCTATAGTAATGTCATCACCGGACGATGAAAATGTTTTAAATTACTTTATCGATAATGCTTTCCCGACTGAGGGAACGATGCGTGAAGTGCTTAATGCGTTTGATAAAATAAATGATAGAGCAATTGAAAAGGCGCGTAATAAACCTTTCTCGTTATTTGTTAAAAAACCTGAAATAAGAATAGGCAAAATTGTAAAAGAAATAAATAAATCAAAACCAGAAATTGAAAATGCAATTAAATTTCTAGAATTTAACGGTTATGTTAAAAAAAGTGAAATTAAGAAAGATTCCGGAAAAATTATATACGCATATGCTAAGATGCCGAAACAATTTGTGTATGACGGCAATCATTATAGGAAGATAACTCAATTAAGAAAACAACAGGCGATTGATGTTGCAGAGTTATTTAAAACCGATGAATGCATTAATAGTTTTATGCTTAAAAAGCTCGGTGAAGAAGAAATTGGTATATGTAAATTTTGTGCCAATTGTTTGGACAAAATAATAAGCGAAGATATAGATCCTTCTTACCTAGAAGAGGTGAAGAAATACGAAAAAATGACTTACTATCCAATACAGATTATTCGTTGCTATCGCGCCTGTTACTCTTATAGTTTAGTCAACGGCGCTAAAGAGAAGTTGTTAGAAGGTGAATTTATACCGGGTTTTGCATTATGTCGCTATCGAAAAGACTATTTAGGTAAAATAGCATTCGAAATGCGCGAGAGCAATGAAACTTGTTCAGCGGAAATTATAGAAAAAGCGATTAAGCTCTTTAAAAAAGAGAACTACATAAAAAAACATAATTTTGAATATATAACCTGTGTCCCTTCCTATCGCAATAAAAATTTAAATTCTTTTACAAAAAAAATAGGTGAACTACTTAATTTGAAATATGTGGACTGTATAGAAAAAATTAATTCGCAGATTGAACAAAAAACTATGCATAATCAGCATTTTCAAATTAAAAATGTCAAAGAAAATTATAAATTAAATGATAAAATTAACTATAAAGATATGAATATAGTGCTTGTTGATGATGTTATCCGAAGCGGTGCAACTATATCAAATATAGGATATAAACTATTGAAAGCTGGTGCTAAAAAAATTTTGCCTTTAGTAATAGCCGATGCTAGTATTACAAAAAACTTTGAGGATGAAGATGATGAAGAATGATCGAGACGTTTTAATCCTCTTAGCGACAACTATGTGCGTTGGGGACAATATGCATCCGTTTTCTAATACGGAAATTTATAAAATAATTACTAAACTTAAACTGCGAAATCATACATTAAAAGATATGTATGGTAAAACAGAAGATGAAATTTTCACTTTATTTTTTGAAAAGAATGAAAAAGTAAAGGAGAATGTTGATTTTATCAAAAGGATAAGCGTGCTGCTATCACGTGAACCCAACTTGTCATTTTCGTTCGTGGAAATGTCCGAATGGGCAATTAAAATAGTCACTATTCTTGACGATGCTTATCCTAAAGCTATTAAAAACGTGCTCGGAGAAAAATCTCCAGTTTTGCTTTATTATTGTGGTAATTTAGAAATTTTGAATAAACCAGCTATTGGTTTCAGCGGCTCTCGAGCGAAAAGAGCTAATAAGAAAGATTACAATGATACTCAGGCATGGTCTCAATTCGCTTGTCAACACGGATATACAATAGTTGTAGGTGGCGCGAGCGGAATAGATTCTTTTGCCTTACAATCCGCATTAAACAACCAAACTAGCTTTATTGAAGTTTTGGCAAATGAAACCATTAGTCACATTAAGATTGGGCCGATTTCTAATGCGATTTCTAATAATCGAGGATTGATTATTTCTGAATGCGATCCATTTGCACCATACAGTGTGGGGAAAACATTGGGGCGCAATAAGTTCATTTACATATTATCAAAATATGTAATAGTGATAAAAGCGATATATGAAATAAAGAATAAGAAAAAAATCGGCGGAACTTGGAATGGCGCAATCGAAAATTTAAATTCACATTATAAGAATCTTCTTGTCTTTGATAATCAAAAAAATAATGGGAATAAGGAATTGATAAAACTAGGTGCGATGAAAATATCTTATCCAGATGATCCAATAAGTAGAGAAATAGTATTGGCAGAGGGTAATATCTATCAAAGAAAAAGCGCTACTGATGATTATAGTAAAAAAATAATTTCTGTCTTAAAAGACCCGCAGACTTTAAACGAAATTAATTTTACAAAAAACGAATTAGCAAAATTGCCTGAAATTAAGCAAGAGATTTCAAAAGTAAAATTTTCGATTGACGAAATGAATTTAAATAAAAAACTCTTAAGTAAAATTAAAAAATACTGTGAACAAAAAGCGAATTGCACTATGCATCAAATGTCATTGTTTGATTTCACAGAAAATCAATAGATAGCATTATTTGAATGTAGAAATAATGAAGCAATGTAGGATTAATTTCAGTCTCACCCTATCTGCGATACCGTGAGGTTTAATCTAACGTAGGACAATGGTTGTCTAGTAGTAGTTCGTTAATCTTGAAGTAGTTATATATCTTATTTTCTAAACAATAACGGATTACAAGGGCGAAAGTAGATGAACTTGATAAAGTATATCCTAGTTTCTTTAATAAAGTCTTACATTCTAAATTAGAGCATTTTAATCCGATTGCGAGTTTAACTGCATTAGTGAGAGATGGTTCCATTTGACTAGAGATAATCTTTGAATAAGTCTGACGAGACATATTCATAGGTTTATATATATCTACTGGTTTAATATTCTTTTCTTTCATTAATTTATAGAAATAAGTTAAGAAATCGCTCTTGCGATCTTCACTTACTTTATTTCTCTTACAAAATGATTCAAAGCTTTCCATTACATTCTTATTTTATCATTGTCCCCTATGAGTTGACCGATTAATGATAATTATTTTCTATACTAGTGGTGTCGATAGGAGGAAATAGATTATGGATATCGATGAAAAAGAAAAAATGAGAGAAGAAGACAAAATTATCTATCTCTCACAAGCAATTGATTTAGCGTGCATTATGCACAAAGATCAAAAACGTAAAGGAAGTGAATTGCCTTATACGACCCATTTATTTAAGGTTCAATCGCTATTAAGTTATTACCACCAGAGTGTAATATGTCGGATGGCAGGTATGTGTCATGATTTATTAGAAGATACAGATGCAACCTTTGAACTGATTGAACGAAAGTTAGGTTATGATACCGCTATGATAGTTAAAGCCTTAACACTTGATAAGAAACTAGGATGGCGTAAAGCTCGTGAAGCGTTTATTGAATATTATGCGAATTTTAGAAACTTTGATGTATATGATCAAGATATTATTCCTTGGTATAACATCTGGACAGTTAAAGTAGCGGATATTATTTGTAACTTACAAGATATGTATTTAGAATATCCAAAACTAGGCGATAAATTATTCGATCGCTTTAACGCTTCTAAAGAAGAACAAGCTTGGTATTATGCAAGTATCTTAATTTGGGCAGAAGTGATTTTAAAAGGTAACTTAGGGATGCAAAAAGCAATTATTCAGGGTAAAAAGTATTTCGTAAAAGTATTTGGAGAAGAAGCTTATTATAAGAACACTCCAGATATAGCTGCCTATATCAAGAAATGGAGTAAATAATGCTGCCTCACCCCGATAAGATCGTCGTGAGTGAGCTATACCATATTATGTAAACCAAGCGAGGATTTTTAATATTTTTATATTTATAAATAAATATATTGTTATTTAAGTGCGGGTTTACTCCTTCTTTTTACGTATAAAGGAATAGGAGGACATATATGATCAAAAGTAAATTAGTCAGCACTAAAGAATTTATAGAGATTCTCAATAATTTGTCACCTGATTATCAAGTTCGGGTGTATTATGGTAATGAAGGACGACATAATCCTATGAGTAATCATAACAAAGAAAAAATGACATTGACTAAGTTAGCGGAACAGATGAATACTCGTTTTGATAATTTAGAAAAAGATGTTAATGCTAGGATTGATCGAATTGACGCTCGTCTTGATTACATTGTTAAAGTAAATAATTTAAAAGATAGTAAGTAAAACTATTTACTCAATTTATCTATATAAGATTATTCATCTTCGTAGAAATATTCTTCACTAGTGGGGGTAGTATCTAATAATCCTTCTATTTTCTTTTTTCGATCATGTGCATCAGCATCATAGGTATAGTTACTAGTGTCAGTGCGTTTTATTGCATCATCTTGATAGCTTTCTATTTTAATCGATGAAGGCTTATTTGGATTGTTTTTATAATAAGTCGAAGTAATTACTTCTTTAGTGTATATAGTAAAATCTTCTCCATATATAGTTTCAATCTTTAATACACAATCATAATCATCGTATTGATAAGTTGTGATATAGTCGTAATCGACATCTTTAGTCGCTTCATTTTCATAGGCGGTGTTTTTAATTACCCGTCCTTTTTCATCTATTTCTTGTTCAGTAGTAAGGATTAATTTATATTCACTATCTTGATAGTCATATCGTAGTTGTTTTTTAAATTCAGCATTATCACCAGGAAAATATTCATATTCATATTTATATTGTTCATTAAATGTGGCCATGACGGAATTAATATGTTCTTCAGAAGTTTTTCGCGATAAATTATCGTATTGATAAATTGTTTTGCTAGTAGTCATCGCTCTTAGACTCATTCCACTAGAGGTCATTAATGTGATATTACCTTTTTCATCATATTCATATTCAGTGTGGATATTATTGATTGTTCCACTATCGTCAGTTAATTTATTATAAATTGGATCGTTATGATCGTTATAAGTCCATTCCTCGATATAAGTGTTAGTAAGTTTACCATCTTCATCATATTCTTTAATGGTTTGATTTGTCATATTGTTATTTTTATCATAGGTATAGGAATATTCAGTTTTAACATTCCCAAAATAAGCAATCATCCTACTAGGTAGTTCAGAGTACTCAACTGGCGGAGTAGGAGGATCAGGAGTATCTCCTCCACCATTATTACAACTAAATAAGCCTAAACATAATAAAGGCATTAATATTTTCTTTTTCATACAATTCTATTATACATCAAAACCCGCCTCACCCCGATTACATCGTCGTGAGCCTTTTTAATAAAAGTTAACCAATGCGTGGTTTGGTTAACATTTAAGAAAGTTCGAAAAAAATATATTTATTTAAATAAATAAATATTTTAGGTGTCCGTGAGGATTTTGGCTTCTTTTTGTTAATTAACTAATAGGAGGTTATTTTATTATGAAAATAATTAATATTAAGAACAAGAATGAAGCGCTAGAGATATTAGAGCGTTTTAAACAAAGAGAACAATCAGGAGTAGAGATAAAACTAATTAATGTTCATCTTTGTGATATCAATGATTTAGTGGGTGAAAAGATTTTCTCTAAAAACGATTTATATGTGACTGGAGAAACGCTTTATGATGTGATGCAACCGTTAGGAGGAAAAGGGCATCATCATTTTCATGGGATAACAATTTATGAATTTCTAGATGCGCTTAATTTTGCTAATAAACCGATTGGAATTTATACAACCTATCGCTCACGATACGTAATCGCCACCTTAGCGGTTAATTCAACAAACGAAAATATTGTGCTAGTGATTGAAAAAGGAGCTGGTCTTAAAAATAATCGTGATGCAAATATAAATAAATTGATTTCAATTTATCCTAAACACAACCTTGATAACGCAATTATTAAACACAAAGGAATTAAACTATAAAAAAAGAAGACAGGAACGGGGAACCAATTTCCAAACCTTGCTGCCTTCTAGTATTATTATAATTTAGAAAGCAACTATTGCAAATAAAAAAAGAAGACAGGAACGGGGTCCCATTGACCATACCTTGCTGCCTTCTATCATTATTATAACTTAACAAGTTAATATTGCAACACTCTAAATCAAATAAAAAAAGAAGCTATGGACACAATAGAAGCGGTAAACGCTAACTATTGTTACAAACCTCAGTTCTCTTGTATACAAACCGAAGTTGGAGCCATAATTCCTTCCATAAAAAGTATAAAAGAGAAACTAACAAAAAAACAATAAGGTTAAATGGGAAATACAAAACCGCTCACCCCGATAAAATTGTCGTGAGTGAACTATACCATATTATGTAAACCAGACGAGGGTTTTTTAATATTTTTATATTTATAAATAAATATATTGTTATTTAAGTGCGGGTTTACTCCTTCTTTTTACGTATAAAGGAATAGGAGGACATATATGATCAAAAGTAAATTAGTCAGCACTAAAGAATTTATAGAGATTCTCAATAATTTGTCACCTGATTATCAAGTTCGGGTGTATTATGGTAATGAAGGACGACATAATCCTATGAGTAATCATAACAAAGAAAAAATGACATTGACTAAGTTAGCGGAACAGATGAATACTCGTTTTGATAATTTAGAAAAAGATGTTAATGCTAGGATTGATCGAATTGACGCTCGTCTTGATTACATTGTTAAAGTAAATAATTTAAAAGATAGTAAGTAACGCTGCCTTACCCCGATAAGATCGTCGTGAGCTTTTTTCTAAAAGTTAACCAATGCGTGGTTTGGTTAACTTTCTTTAAAACTCGAAAAAATTATATTTATTTTTTAAATAAATATTCTTAGCCTCCGTGAGGATTTTTAGCCTTTTTTGTTAATTAACTAATAGGAGGACTTTATGAAAGTCAAAAAAATAAAAAAAGAATTAAGAAGTATGGTGGAATTTAAGGAATTTTTAAAAAATCCCTCACCAAAAGTAAAAGTTCCGTTATATACTGAAATAGAAGTTATTCAAACAACTACTAATTCTGGAGATGACACTGTGAAGAAACCTACATTAAGTCAAAAATTTGATACATTAAGTCAAAGATTAGATGAATTAACTGAATTAGTTAAAGATGGTTTTAAACGCGTTGACACTCGAATTGATAACTTAGAAAAAGATGTTAATGCTAGGATTGATCGAATCGATGCTCGTCTTGACTATAATGGTCTTAAGAAATTACCTAACAATAAATAATTTAAAAGATAGTAAGTAAAGTAGTTTATCGTTGTAGAGTTCTTTATTAGTAGACAAGTAAGCAGTAGATAAATATAATTTATATAGTTATGAAAAAACTAAGTTATTTATTCTTATTAACTCCAGCTCTATTTCTTATTACGAGTTGTCAAACTACTCCTAAAGTCGATACGATTGACGAAAACGAAGCTAGAGCGTTTATTAATGAACATTATAAAGATAAGCAAGCAGCGACTCCTAATACTTTAAGTACTATTAAATGGAAAATCACTAAAGATGATAGTGGAGACACTCATTTGGCTAAACAATATATTAGTCAATATTACCTAAAAGATATAACAACTGATATTCCTGATGAGCAAAATGATCCTATATCAGTTAGTCAAGATGCTTGTAATAGATACACCGATCATTTAAATAGTGATGCAATGGGTAAATCAGGTTTTGATGAAGTAATTGCCATGAATCCTACGATTTTTGAGCAATTATATAAATCATGGCAGAACGAACCGACTGTTTCTAGTCTTACCTATAAGCATGGTCCAAATAATGGTTTAATCATCATTAGTGCACTTTTAAGTACTAAGAGTGCTTATACCCTTACTCATACTTATGATGGCGATGGTCGAGAGACTGAATTTAAGATTGTGCGTGCAGAAGGTGGTCTAGATTACACGATGACCATGAATTTTAAATATAATAATTAAATTTTATTAATTAAGGAGTGGTGCATCACTCCTTTTTTTATTATAAAAGCGTTGCACATAAATTACACATATATTACATTGACATTACACTTTATAAGTTTTATGATATTCCTAGGGGGGGATATTATGGAAGCTGTTAATGTGACCATTAGGATTGATAAAAAGGATCGAGATATGGCAAACGAATTATTTAAGGAGTTAGGAATGACATTTAATTCAGCAATAAATACATTTGTTAAACAATCACTTCGTGAACAAGCGATTCCTTTTAAAGTCACTAAAAACAATCTTTCTTTTTTAGATGACGCAGAATCTGACAAACTTACTAATAATTTAATTAAGAAGAATTTAAAGGCGTTTAAGGAACTGGCAAAATGAAATGGATAACCATCGAACAAATCATTCGCGACCATGACCAGCTAATTAAAATTACAGGTGGCGATAATGGCATTCTCAATTTAGGAATGATTGAATCCGCGGTTAGAGCGCCTTTACAAACTTTCGATGGCAAAGATATATTTCCAACCATTATTGAAAAAGTAACTCGTCTCAGTTTTGCTTTAACTGTTAATCATGGATTTGTTGATGGCAATAAGCGAATCGGTGCATTATCGTTAATCAAATTGCTAGCGGTCAATGATATCGAACTCCGATACACACAAGATGAACTATCTGCTATCTTTTTAAAAGTGGCAAACAATAAATGTAATTATCAACAATTACTCGATTGGGTTAATAAGCATCTTAATAAATAATTTGACCATTTTTAATTTTATGTGCTAATATAAATCTAACAAACCTAACAAAATTCAAAATCTAACAAACCTAACAAAAAATAAGGAGGATGATATATGGATAATTATCGTTTCTCAATTACCTTCGGGCAAGAACCAGCTAATGTAATCAATCGCGAAGATCATTCGACACGCATTATAAGCGATTTTTGTTTAGATTTCCCTTTATCTCACACTTACATTATTGCCGGTGTTCGTGGTTCTGGCAAAACGGTTTTAATGACCAAAATTGCAAAAGATTTAAAAAAAGATAAAAATTGGATTTGTATAGATGTTAATCCTGATCGAGATATTTTGGAGCAAGTTGCGTCTTCGCTATATGTAAACTCTTCGGTTAAGCATCTTTTTATTAAAAAAACGTTTTCCTTTTCGTTTCATGGAATCGGTTTTAGTATTGAGGGAAAACAACCAGTGAATGACATCAAAATTGTCTTAGAAAGTATGCTAAAAGCAATTTCTAAACACAACAAAAAAGTTCTAATAACGATTGATGAAGTAACTAACCAGAATCGGATTCGTTCATTTATTCACGATTATCAATCGTTCCTACGCGATAATCTTCCGGTTTATCTTTTGATGACTGGTTTAGTAGAAAACGTTGATTCCCTTCAAAACAATAAATCTCTAACGTTCCTTTACCGTTCCCCTAAAATTTTCCTTGGTCCACTCGATTTAAATTTGATTAAAAAGAGCTACAAGGAAATATTTAATGCTAATGAAACAATAGTTACTGAGTTAACGAATTTAACAAACGGTTATGCATTTGCCTATCAAGTGGTCGGCTATTTATATGCTAAACACAAGAACATTAAAATGATTTATCCGGAATTGGATCAATATTTGAGAATTTATGTCTATGACAAAATATATGAATCAATTCCCGAGAGCGAAAGAAGAGTCTTGCAAGCTATTGCTCCGGAGGAAAAGTTGGATTGTCACAGTATTATTCGTAAACTAGATTGTTCACCAAAGGAATTTTCGGTCTATCGCGATCGTCTCATCCGTCGCGGAGTAGTAGACGGGAAGACGCGCGCTCATCTTACTTTTACTTTGCCACGCTTTAGTCATTATATTGATAATACTATTGAATAAAAATTTGACCATTTTTAATTTTATGTGTTAATATAAGGTACTTGCTTGTCAAGAACCCACACAAGAGAGATGAAAAAGTGTGGTAGCAACTCTAGTTTACTAGTAAGTGCTGTCTCTGAGCGGAGAAATCCGAGCGACAAGACGAGAACTGTTAGATTAATAGCTTCCTCGTCTTGAGGAAGTTTTTTAATTTAAGAGGTTAGTGTATGAAAAGATTATTTACATCAGAAGCAGTCAGTGATGGACATCCCGATAAAGTCGCTGATCAAATTGCCGACTCAATCGTTGATGCTTGTTTAAAAGTAGATCATAATTCACATATTGCATGTGAAGTATTTATATCAGAAGAATATGTATTAGTAGGCGGAGAGATTACTTCTCGTGCGCATATTAATTATGAGAAGATTGTTCGAGATACTTTAAAACGCATTGGATATTTAAAACCAGAATTAGGTATTGGTTATAAAACCTGTAAGGTTGATATTAAAGTTAAAAGACAATCACCAGAGATTAATAAAGCAGTCTCGAATAAAGATATCTTAAAGCTTGGAGCGGGTGATCAAGGGATTGTGTTTGGATACGCTACTAATGAGACAAAGCATTATATGCCGATTCCAATCATGTTAGCGAATGCGATTATGAAACGCGCCTCTACTTTAAGAAAAGCAGGTAAATTTAAAGATGCTCGACCAGACATGAAAGCTCAAGTAACTTTTGATTATGACTCTCATAAGATTGATACGATTTTAGTATCGATTCAACATAATCCAAATATTAATAAGGCTAAATTTAAAGATTATGTGATTAAGAATGTAATTCTTCCCGTTGTTAAAGAATATAAATTTAATACAAATTTTAAAACTTTAATTAATCCAAGTGGTTCATTTGTGATTGGTGGTCCTTTAGGCGATACCGGTCTAACTGGCCGAAAACTCGTATGTGACACATATGGAGGTTCTGCGCATCAAGGCGGCGGAGCTTTAAGCGGTAAAGATCCGACTAAGATTGATCGTAGTGCTACTTATTATGCAAGATATATCGCTAAAAACTTAGTAGCAGCTGGAGTGGCTAAACGTTTAGAAGTAGAAATATCTTATGCGATTGGAGTTTCTAAACCTTTAAGTATTTCTTTCTTAACATTTAAAACTAGTAAATATAAAGATGAATTAATCGAAAAGATTATTAATAAAGTATTTGATGCTCGGGTTGGAGCGATTATTAAATCCTTCTCGCTTAATAATCCTAAGTTTGAATACGTTGATACTGCGACCTATGGTCATTTTGGTCGAGATGACTTAAAGGTTCCATGGGAAAAGTTAGATAAAGTTAAAGAAATTAAGAAATTACTTAAATAGCTTTAATAACATCAACGGTGTATAGTTGACACTGCTTGCCGACTTCTTTAGCCGGATCAAAATCTTCATCGTTAGTTAAATTATTTGAAATAATTCTAATGGCTAAAGCAGGGGTTTTATAGTACTCACAAACGTCTAATACCGCATAACTTTCCATTTCTTCGCAATCCTCATGAAAATGATTATGGAGAGCGTTAACATATTCTTTACCAGTGTTCCAACAATCGCTAGACGAAATCGTCCCGCTAGGGATAACTTTACCTTTAGAATTAGTAACTTCACTAGCTCTCTTTAATAAGAATGCATCACTATGAAGTGTTGGGTGTTGTAATTCCATGGTTTCAGGACGAGATGGATCACCTTTATATGAGGCAATATCTAATACATCATCGCCTAGGATAATATCGTAATAATGAAGATCCTCATGATGACCACCACTAGTACCTTCAGTAATTACATACTGTGGTTTAAAGTGTTCAATTCCAATTGTAGTTACCATCGAAGCTTCGCTAGTTCCAATCGGTGCTTCTGCAACAACTACATTTTTATTATCAATGGTGCCAGTATAGAAATTAATGTAATGGATTGATTGTCTGCGACAATTATTTAAATTTTCGAGCAAAACGGAAATTTCATTCCAACCATCTTCATTAACACCTACAACCATAATGTCTATAGGCGTAGTCTTATTACAACTAGTGAATACTCCTAATGAGAGAAAAAGAGTACTAAGAACAACATATTTTATTTTTTGCATAATCTACCTCACGAAAAATATTATATAATATAAATACCACAGGAGATAAATTATGAAATTAACAATTACTGGTAAAAATGTCAAAATTACCGCAGGTATTAAAAGTGCCCTAGAAAAGAAATTTTCTAAATTTAACAAATATTTTGATCGCGAAGATGTAACCGGAAGAGTTTTAGTGAGAACTTATCCAGTAGGTAAGAAATTAGAAATCACTATTTTTACACCACAAATTATCTTTAGAGCCGAAGCGATTGATAATGATTTATATAATGCAATGGATATCGCCATGGAAAAACTTGAAGGTCAAATGAGAAAACTTAAGACTAGAATCGGTAAGAAGCAAAAACGTCAATCCATTGCGGAATCAATTTACTTAGAAAAGATTCAAGCAGAAAAATTAAAGAAAGAAGAAGAGGAAGTAGTGAGAACTAAATCTATTCACCTAGAACCTATGACTATTGATGAAGCAATTGCTAGAATGGATGCGATTGACCATGATTTCTTCCTTTATTTAGATGTTGATGAAAATAAAATCTCGGTAGTCTATCGTCGTTTAGATGGTGGCTTTGGACTACTTGAAGCTGATAATAGAATTAAATAAATATTAATTATCATAATTAACCACTTGCGAAAGTGGTTTTTTAGTATTGCAATTGTTATATAATTGTTATACAATAGTTATACATAAAACTAAAGGGGAATATTTATGTTAGGTTTTGTAGGAATGAGAGAATTAAGCAATAACACTAAAAAAGTGATGTTGCGCCTTAAGAAAAAAGGTTCATTAATTCTCACGGATAATGGTAAACCCATTGCAGCATTAATTCCGATTAAGGATGAAGAATATGGATTTGAGGAGGTATATGATCTTGTGAAACAGTATGAAATACAATCAACTCTAAGTCACATTGCGAATTCGAATATAAATAATCCGAATCGTAACATGACTATGGAAGAAATTGATGCCGAAATTGCAAAAGCACGCAAGGAACGTCATGAGCGGGAGAAAAAGGAAAAATGAACTTTGTTTTAGATACCAATGTCATTATTTCAGCGTTTTATTCTCAGTCATCTAAGCCATACGATGTTTTGACATATGCATTTAGCAAAGGGAATTTTTTATATTATACATTAGGCATTTATATTGAATACGAGGACGTTTTAAATCGAGAAGAATTCAAATTTAGAAAAAATGAAATAATTTTGTTTTTGAATCTTCTTACGAAAGTAGGAATTTTAGTTAATAACATTGATTATCATTTTAGCGACAAAATGATTGATGAGGATGATCGACAATTTTATGAATTAGCAAAAAGTTATGATTGCTACTTAATTACTGGCAATAAAAAGCACTATCCCAAAGATTCGATAGTACTATCGCCAGACGAATTTATAAATAAATTGCAAATGTCAGCTTAAATTGTATTAAAATACTTCCATATGAACGCCCAAGGAAAAGTCATTGCGACTGATTTAGACGGAACCCTTTTTTATCCAAAAAGACGTTTTCGTATGATTGAAACCGGCAATCGTCTTTTCTTACGTAAATTCATTGATCAAGGCGGCAGGGTTGTTTTAGTTAGCGGACGTAATCTTCGTTACTTAGAAAAAGTTAAAAAAAGACTTAAACGCCCAGTGGATGCCATTGGTTGTAATGGAGCCTTTATTAAGGTAGATAATCAATTTATCAAAAAGAGTCATATGAATAATCAAAGATTATTAAAAGTCTTAGATGATATGTATAAGCGCTATAAAATTAGCGGAATCTTTATTATGAGTGAAGAACATAATTTTATTGTTCCTAAACAAGAATTCGGGCTTTTTAATCGTTTTGGTTATTTCTTCTATCAACTTTGGCAAGGAATCTATAAAGAAAAAACCATTAAAAAAGACGAACTTCTTCATGATGCTTTAAAGCACGATAAAATCTATAAAATCATGATTTTCTTTGGTCCAAGTAAGAAAAAAATGATTTACTGTTATAACGCGATGAATGAGATGATTAAACTTTACCCAGACTTCGCTTTTGCGTATAATGGACCAAGCATAGAAATGAGTAATTCTAATGCCACCAAAGCATTAGCGGTGAAACAATATCTTGATTATCTCAAGATAAAACACGATAATGTTATGGTAGTCGGTGATAGTGGAAATGACATTTCCATGTTCCAAACTTTCAAGAATAGTTTCTGCATGGCGCAAGCTAGCGATGAGATTAAAAAGGAAGCTAAACACATCATTCACCGCGTAAACGAAATAGAAAAGTATTTGTAAAAAGGAGATTAAAAATTATGAATAACTTATCATTATCAGTTCTCACCCTTATTCACTACAACGTGATTATTCGTGATACTTTAGAGTACGCTTTAAACCGTCCTAATTATGCTTTAGAAGCATATAACTATAAAAAGAAAGGCGTCATGGTAGAAATTGAACAACCAACGGCGTTAAAACAATTCTTAGACAAAAACGAAAAGATTGGTAAAAAGATTACCGATGAAGTAAAAGCTTTATACGCAGAAGTATATGCGGATGATTCCACTATTTGTAAAGTAGCCACTAATGAATTAAGAGTCGATCATGGTCAACATATGTCAATCTATGATCACGTCTTCCCACTTCGTGAAGATATGAATAACGTGATTGCTGCGCATATTGGATTTGCTCGTAAGAATAATTTATTTGAAGATAGCTTAATGAAATTAATCGTCGCGGATGAAAGAATGTATCGCGCGGTTGCTTATACTTGCTTATACGGTGATTTAGAAAGATTATTCGTAGAATATAATAAAGCTAGAAATGAAGCAAAAGGCGAAGTTACTCCACAATCGAATTTCATTCAAGGTGAATTACTTAAGGTAGTTAACCATATTAAGTTTATGCGTGATAATCAAAAGGCCACTGATGAAGAAACTTGGAATGTAGCTGACTACGTTTTAAAGACCGTAGAACAAACTAGTGGTCGTAGAATGCTTCCAAAAGATAAGAAATTTAAAGACGTCTTCGACGAAGGTAGAAAGATCATTAACGAATATTTACAAAAGAGTGAAAAAGAATGGAAAGAATTATATGAACCCGCCATTAAAGAATTACTCGAAAAGAGTAAAGCCAATAATGGTCAAATCAAAGTTGAAGTTGGTAAGCAGGAGAAGAAGAACTAATGCTTAAAAAGTTACTTGAGAAATTAAGTGTTAAAGAATTAGCGTTATATGTAACTAGCATCGTTATTGCCATTTTAGGTTTTGTTTTCTTAATTATCGGTGTAGTTGCTGATAACTTAGGTGTTGATAATCCTTTATATCAAATGCAAGCGGCGTTCCCTTGGCGTTATATTGGTTTCATTCTTATTGGTGTAGCAGTAATTTTTGCGATTATTGTTCTTTGCGCGTTCGCTAAGAAAACGGACCGTATTTCTGATCGTGAAATGAGACGTAAACAACGTTTAAGTGCGATGATGAGTGATATTGAGAAACAAGAAGAAATCGTAGTGAGCGATGGTAAGATTGTCGAAGATCATAAGAAAGTAGAAGAAACCCAAGAAGAACCGGTTGAGACTAAACCGATCGAATCCACTGAATCTCCTCATGAAGAAGCAAAAATTGATCAGCCTGTTGAACAGCCAAAAGTTGAACAGCCTAAAGTTGAACAGCCAACGGAACAACCAAAGGTTGAAGAACCTAAAGCGGAAGAGCCAAAGGTTGATAATCCGAATAACAATAATCCTTCAGGAGCAAACTAATAATGAATATATATGAAGAGCTTAAGGCCCGCGGACTAATTGCTCAAGTTACTAGTGAAAAAGAAATTAGTGATTTAGTGAATAATGGCAAGGCCAAGTTTTACATTGGTTTTGATCCAACTGCGGATTCTCTTCATGTTGGTCATTTTATGACCTTAGCACTTATGAAGCGCCTACAAGATGCTGGTAATACTCCTATTGTGTTACTTGGTGGTGGTACGGCTCATATCGGTGATCCAAGTGGAAGAAGCGATATGCGTAAGATGTTAACTAAGAAAGAAATAGATGATAACGTTAATGCTTTTAAAGAACAAATCGGTCATTTTATTGATTTAAAGAAAGCAATTATTCTAGATAATAGTGAGTGGTTACTTAAATTAAATTACGTTGATGTGCTTCGTGATGTTGGACCGCACTTTATGGTTAACAATATGCTTAGAGCGGAATGTTATAAATTAAGAATGGAAAAAGGTTTATCCTTCTTAGAATTTAACTATATGATTATGCAAGCTTATGACTTTTACCATCTATTTACTAATTATGGATGTAATTTAGAATTCGGTGGCGATGATCAATGGTCTAACATGTTAGCGGGTACTGAACTCATTCGTAAGAAAACGGGTAAAGACGCACACGCGATGACCATTAACTTACTCCTCACTAGTGATGGTAAGAAAATGGGTAAGACCGAAAAAGGCGCCGTGTGGCTTAGCGCTAAAAAAACTTCTCCATATGACTTCTATCAATATTGGAGAAATATTGATGATAAAGATGTGATTAAATGTTTTAAATTATTAACTTATGTATCACTTGATAGAATCAAAGAATATGAATCTTATCCAAGCGAGAAGATTAATGAATTAAAAGAAATCTTAGCCTATGAATTAACTAAAATTGTTCATAACGAAGATGAAGCGAAGAAGGCTAGAGAAATGGCTAAGAGCGCTTTCTCTGGTAACGCCGATAACATTCCTTCTAAAGAAATTAGTGTAACTAAAGACACTCCAGTTTTAGAAGTAATAATGTTAGCAGGGCTCGTTCCTTCAAAAAGCG
This sequence comes from Bacilli bacterium, assembly GCA_024408505.1. GTDB lineage: Bacteria > Bacillota_I > Bacilli_A > RFN20 > CAG-826 > UB1719. The sequence goes on from JAKSUZ010000009.1 coordinate 35,044, forward strand.
AAGGCCGTCGACTTGTCGAACAAGGCGGATTACTTGTTAACGATAATAAAGTAACTGATCCAAATTTAATTATTTCCTTAAGTGATTTAAAACATGGTATTAAAGTTAAGAAAGGCAAGAAGACTTTCTTAAAAGTAATTGCTAAATGAAAGAAATAACTATTACTGAATTAGAAGCTAGACAAACGGCTTTTAAGTATGTGAAGAAATATTTAAGTGACGCTCCACTTGGCTTTATTGAAAAACTATTCAGAAAGAAGGATGTAAAGGTCAATGGGCATTGGGTGGATAAATCCTTCATCTTAAACACAAACGATGTCCTACGCATTTATTTAAAGGATGAACAGTTAGAAGATTTTAAAAAACACAAAGCGTATGTTCCGACTAACTTTACTGCCTCGATTATTTATGAAGATGATAATTTATTAATCCTTAATAAAGAGAAAGGTATATTAGTGCACGAAGATAAAAACGAAAAGGTAAGAACTTTATCTAATCAAGTGATTTCTTATTTAACAAATAAGGGTGAATATTCTTCTTTAAATGTTAATGGATTTACGCCTGCTCCATGTCATCGCTTAGATCGAAATACTTCTGGTTTAATTGTGTTTGCAAAAAATATGGAGTCTCTTCAAATTATGGAAGAGCTCTTTAAAGAGAAAAATGAATTAGATAAATATTATTTAGCGTTAGTGGTTGGCGAAATTAAAAAAGGTGGAACGATAAACGCTCCGCTTAAAAAAGACGCTAGTACTGGTCGAGTAAAAATTGATTCAACTGGTAAAACGGCAATTACCGAATATAGTGTTAAGAAAAACTATAATGGTTATACCTTATTAGATGTTCATCTAATTACCGGACGCACTCATCAAATTAGAGTACATTTAGCGAGCATTGATCATCCGGTGATTGGCGATGCGAAATATGGTAACTTTAAACTTAATCACGAATTTAAAAATAAATATAAATATGAGACTCAATTCTTACATGCTTATAAATTAGTGTTCTACACTATTAGTGGCAAGTTATCTTATTTATCTAACAAAATATTTACAAGCGAATTAAACGATAAAGAAAAAACTATTTTAGCTTCTTTCTAATTCGTTTAATTTCTTTTTTAACGCCTTCATGCTCATTGTCATACTTGGTAAGATGGTGAGCAATTTTTTTAATATGCTCAGGCGCATTTTTCATCGCGTATGCATTAGCGATATCTCTTAGCATCTCAATGTCATTAAGATCATCGCCAAACGCAAATACTTGTTCCATGGATATTTTCATTTCATCAGCAACGATTTTAATTGCTCTAGCCTTATTAGAATGCTCTTCGTATATTTCAATATAACCTTGATAATCATCAATCCAACAACGGACATCGCAACCAGTACCGATAAATAATTCCTTTAATTTCTTTTGATCAAAATCTCGATTCTTTAATTCCATTAAAAAAGTCATCACGGGATTCTTAAGATTCTCTTCTAAAGTACCATATACAACTTTCATATTTGTGAGCCAGAACTTAGGATCAAGATAAGCTTTGTTATTAGTGATATAAATGTATTTATCTGTTTCGTTAATAATGTTATTTACTTCAAAATGTTTACTTACTAAATTAACGATTTCTTTTATTTTTTTAGGCGGGAAATAGACACGTGAATCAATTGAATCATCATCTGGATGATTAATATGAAGGCCATTAAGTGCAATAATGGGAGTATCTAATCTAAGTTGATCATAGAACTTGCGGATGTTATGAGCGGGACGACCACTTGCTAACACGACTTTACAACCTTGTTGGTTAATCTTACTTAAGTAACGCTTAGTAAAAAAAGGAATCTCCTTCGTGCTGGGAAGCAAGGTTCCATCTAAATCAATCACAAATAGATAATTACTTTTCATCAAATAATCCGACGGCGTGTTTTACACGTTTGAGAGTAACATTAGCGGCTTTACTCGCTCTCTTCGCTCCATCCGTTAATACTTCTTTTACTAAATTAGATTTCATAATTTCGTTATAACGTTTCATAAATGGTTCTAATTCATTAATGACGGTATCTGCGATTTCTTTTTTAAAGTCGCCATAGCGATAACCTTTAAAGTGTTTCTCAGCCTCTTCAATACTTGCGCCTTTAATACCGGCGTAGATATTTAAAAGATTAGAAATACCTGGTTTCTTCTCTTCATCATATTTAATTTCTGATCCACTATCAGTGACCGCTGACATAATCTTTTTACGAATTACATCGGGAGTATCTTTTAGATAAATATCACCTTTAGGATCGCTTTTAGACATTTTCTTAGTTGGATCACTTAAAGACATAATACGACGAGTTACTTTACTTAAACTCGCTTTAGGCATCACTAAGATTTTCCCGTATCTTTTATTAAAACGATTAACTAAGTCTCTAGTTAATTCAATATGTTGAACTTGATCTTCCCCAACCGGAACAATATCCGCATCATAAAGAAGAATATCTGCACTCATTAATACTGGATAGGCAAATAAGCCTAAGCCGATTGCACTATCTTTCATACTCTTAGCTTTATCTTTGAATTGAGTCATACGACTTAATTCACCCATATAAAGATAATTTTGTAATATGGCGTTAAGTTCACTATGAGCGCTTACATCACTTTGTAAAAACAAAGTAGTCTTCTTTGGATCTAGACCACTTGCTAAATAAAACGCCGCTAAACTCTTTGAGTTTTCTTTTAATACTTTAGGATCAATTGGTAAAGTTAAGGCATGCAAGTCCGCAATAAAGATAAAGCATTCGCCTTGATTTTCAAATGCTTTAAAGTTTTTAAGAGCTCCTAGGTAGTTACCTAAAGTAAGCTCTCCGGTTGGTTTAATGCCACTTAATATACGCATAAGAAACCTCGTTAATTATTATAACGAAGATTAATTGAATTTTTTATTTTTTCTTAAAGACGCCAGCAATTCTATGACCAACTCGTCTAAAGGAAATGCCCTTCCATTTACCGAGTTCGTCATTAACATCCTTCTTAAGGATTCCTAACATTAAAGTAGAAACAACGGTGCCGATTATAATTGCTAGTACATAGAACCCAGCGGATTGTGCCATGACGGGGAAAACGAAGACACCGCCGTGTGGAGCGGGTAATTTACAATCCCACCATACTGATAAAGCGCCACCAGCAGCTGATCCAATCATACAAGAAAGAATAACTCTCCATGGATCTTTCGCGGCATAAGGAATAACACCTTCAGTAATGAAGCCAGCACCCATAACAGCCGTTACTGGTGCATTTCTTCTATCATCCTTACTATATTTTTGTGGGAACAATGCAGCAGATAGAGCAATCGCAAGTGGAGGTACCATACCACCGAGCATAACGGCTGCCATAATATGTTGATGATTAATATCAGCAGATGATTGTGCGAGTAATCCAGTCGCGAAAACGTAAGCTGCTTTGTTGATTGGGCCACCCATATCGGTTGCCATCATCATTGCGACTAATGCGCCGAGGAGAATATCTAATTTCATTTCATTTAACTTGGTTAAACCTTCATTTAAACCAATGTTGACATAGCTAAGTGGAATATTAACTAAGAACATTACCAAACCGATAATTAAAATACCAAATAACGGATAAATTAAAATTGGTCTCAAGCCATCAAGACTCTTTGGAACTTTGTTAGTTGCTTTTTCAAGTAACTTTACAACGTAACCGGCTAGGAAGCCAGCAATGATTGCTCCTAAGAAACCAGCATTAACGCCTTCGAGCTTTGCTTTAGTAGCGTCATCCCCAATCCAGTACAAAAGATTGAATCCGCCTGAACTTGCTGCGACACCTCCGGCTAAGCCAATAACTAACCCCGGACGACCAGAAATAGAGAAGGCAATAAAGCCAGCGAGAATTGGTAACATTAAGTTAAAGGCAAAACCACCAATCGTCTTGAAGATACGCGCGCCGATTGTTACGGTACCAAAGTCAGGGCCTGGTGTAACACCAGATGCCATATCAATTAAGAATGCGATCGCAATTAAAATACCACCGCCAACGACGAGTGGAATCATATGGCTGACGCCATTCATTAAATGTTTATATATAGTATGGAATTTACCTTCTTGAGCATTTCTTTGCTCTTTGGTTTTAATAAAACCACCTTTAGCTTTATATGGCTGAGCGGTTTCTGCTTGTTTAATTAACATTTCAGCATCTTTAATAACTTTAGAAACGGATACAACCGTAGTCTTCTTTCCATTAAAACGATCAAGTTCAACCCCAACGTCTGCGCCAACAATAATAGCTTTCGCGTTTTTAATTTCTTCATCAGTTAATTTATTTTTAACACCAGCTTGACCATTAGTTTCTACTTTAATAGAAACTTTTAATTTTTCAGCTGCTTTCTTAAGCGCTTCTTCCGCCATAAAGGTATGAGCAATCCCAGTAGGGCAAGCCGTAACTGCTAAATATTCATAACCGGTTGACTTACTTTCTTTTTTGGGTTCATTACTTCCTAAGAATAGTTCCTCTGAACTATCAATCGCTTTCATGAACTCTTTTGCACTCTTAGCTTTTAATAATGCTTCCTTGAATTCAGGGTGCATTAATAAATTAGAGAGTCTTGCTAAAACATCAAGGTGAACATTATCTTTACTATCAGGAGCAGCGATTAAGAATAAGAGATTAACTTTTTCACCATCAAGTGATTTATAATCAACACCTTTACGAATCACTAACGCTGCTAAAGCCGGTTTCTTGACTGCTTTGCTTTTTGCGTGTGGAATGGCAATGCCATCACCAACACCAGTTGTTGATTTTTCTTCACGAGCATAAACGAGTTTACTATACTCATTTACATTTGAAATTGCGCCACTATTTTTAATAGTCGCAATGGCCTTTTTAATAATTTCGTTTTTGTCTTTCGCGGTCGCATTTAAAACTACCGTTTTAGACGATAATAGATCAGTTATCTTCATATTTTAACCTCTAGGTATAATCATATAACTTTTTAAACAATAAAAAAAGTTTATAATTAAAGCATGATTAAGATTTACGTTTCTCCATCTTGTTCAAGTTGTCGAAAGACAAAAGCGTTCTTTAAAAGAAGGAAGATTCCTTTTCAGGAAATTAACATCTTTAAAGATCTTAATTATGGTGATCTTCTTTATTTATTAACTAAGAGTGAAAACGGTACCGAAGATATCATTTCAATGCGAAGTAAAATTCTAAAAGAAAAGAAAATTAATTTAGAAAAAATGAAAGTCAGTGAAATCATTGATTTCATATTAAAGAATCCAAGTGTATTACATCGTCCAATCATTGTTAATGATCAAGAAATGCAAGTGGGTTATAACGAATACGATATCACTAGCTTCATCCCGCGCGCTAAAGAATACGCGTTCGCGAATTGCAAAGTTTGTCCAACATATAAAACTTGTGATACAAGAGTAAGTAAAAAAGCTTAACGAATATATTTCTTAATATCTTCGACTGGTAAACCTACCACGTTATCGTAGCTACCATCTATACTTTTTACTAAGTCATATCCATCTTGAATACCGTACGCTCCAGCCTTGCCTCTTGCTAAGCCTTTATTTACATATTCATTGATTAGTTCATTACTTAACTTATTAAAGGTTACTTTTGTGACAACTTGCCGATTGACCTCTTTCTTTTTATTAATGTAGGTATATCCAGAAATCACTAAATGAGTTTTATTACTAAGTAACTTTAAAATTCTTTTAGCGTCGTTATTATCTTTGGGTTTATTAATAATCTTGTTATCTAAGACTACAATCGTATCACACGCTAATACTGGCTCGTTTGGGTAGCGAGATGAAACTTCATACGCTTTAAGTCGAGATAGTTCTAAGGCGTACTGAAAAACGTCAAAATGATAATCTCGCTCATTCACGTTCGGCTCTACCACAGTAAAAGATTTAGTTATTTTTTTAAGTAACTCTTTCCGTCTTGGTGAAGAACTCGCAAGGATTAACATATTAGTTAGTAGTTAAAACAAGTGCGACCACTAAAGGATCACGTTCAGTGATTTGATGAATCGCATTACGCGCAGTGTGACGCATTTTTTGTTTTATTTCTTCAATTGGTTCACGAAGTGATAATCTCACCGCTTCATAAGTTGCGTTTTCAACCGTAGTTCTAAATTTATCTTCATTATCAATGACGAATCCACGATATAAGATTTTGGGCTTCTTCATAATCTTATGATCTTTTAGATCAATTAACGCTGAGATAATGACTAAGCCTTCTTCTTTTAAAATCTTTCTTTCCTTGATGATATTCGCGTGAATGCCGTTAATGTTATATCCATCGATATAAATATCATCGGCTGGAACATCTCTTCCACGAGTGACTACATGATTTTTTAAAGTGATTGATTCGCCATTATCTAAGATAAAGATATTTTCCTTCTTCACGCCTACATCAACCGCAATGCCTGCATGTAATTTAAGCATGCGGTATTCACCATGGCTTGGCATAAAGAATTTCGGATTAAATAACTTAAGCATTAAGCGAAGCTCTTGTCGAGATGGGTGGCCTGAACTATGAAGCGAGAACACTCCATTAGTGAGGATGTTTGCGCCCGCTTTACTTAACGCGTTAATTACGCGCTCAATTGATTCCGCGTTACCTGGAATTGGAGAAGATGAAAACACAACGGTATCACCAGGAATGATATGAACATTTTTATGTTCACCACGTGCGATTTTACTTAAGGCGGCGTTTACTTCACCTTGTGAGCCAGTACAGATTAAACATATTTCATGCGTTTTAAAATTATTGATGTTTTCAACATTAATAAGACTAGCATCAGGAATTTTAATATATCCATATTTGCGAGATACTTGAATCGCAAATTCCATAGAACGTCCGACAATCGCAATCTTACGATTATGTTGATAAGCGGCGACCGCAACTTGTTGAATACGCGAAATGTTACTAGAGAAAGTAGAGACGATTACTCGTCCAGGTGCTTTACGAAATACATCATTAATGGATTGATATACATTCTTTTCACTAGGAGTATAACCTTCGATCTCGGCATTCGTAGAATCACTTAAAAGAAGATCTACACCTTCTTCACCAAACTTCGCGATTTTCTTTAATTCAATATCGTCTCCTACTGGAGTTAAGTCAATTTTAAAGTCACCTGTTGCGGCGATTCTTCCATCTTTAGTGTCAATCACTACTCCAAACGCATCGGGAATTGAGTGTGTAACTCTAAAGAATGAAATTTTCATTTCATCACCATTAATTTTGAAATGAGAATCCGCATTATATTCAACAATATTAACTGGCTCTCTTACTCGCATCATTTCTAACTTATGACGAATAAGTTCCGCGGCGAGTTTAGGCGCATATATGATTGGGATTCTTACCATTTGAATCAAAAATGGAATGCCACCGATATGGTCTTCATGACCATGAGTAATCACTAAAGCTTTAATCTTATGTTGATTAAGTTTTAGATGTGTATAATCCGGAATAACATAATCTACACCTGGAAGATTAGCTTCAGGAAACTTTACACCTGCATCTAACATGATGATAGATTGATCAGTTTCTAAACAATAGGTGTTCTTACCTACTTCACCTAAGCCTCCAAGGGCGTACACGGAGATACCATTATTTAAATTAGCCATAATAAACCTCACAAATAAAAATATTTATTTTACATGAATGATGATCTAACTAGTGCGACACTAGTAAGTTAGTAATTATTGTATTTAATTTAAAAATTATTGCAAATTAAATTTATTGATGTGTGCACCACTTATATATAAGTGTATGTTATGATATTGCTAAAGAAGGAGACAAGTTGCTCATTTGTGACTTGTAGCATAAGGGGAATATAAATTTTCATCAAAGGAGGTTTTATTGATGGGAAAATTTAAACCCTATAAGGGTAGTGACAAATATCACTTTCGTATTTACAAAAGAATTAAACATCCATTCATTGTTGTAGAGGTTAACGAACCGCTTAAAAGAATTAGTGGTTATGTAATAACAACTTCTCCTACTTTTCGGAAGAAATATTCGCTTTTGTCTAAAAATCCAAACCCAAACTACAATTCATCTTCGTTTGTAACATCTTATCGGATAACTGATAAGTTTTCATGCTTTTCTAAGCCTTATAATAATTGGCATTTATCACCGGAGGATGAAAAGTTAATAGATTCGTTTGAAAAATATAAAAAAGAACATTAGAAATAAAAAAACTCGGCCAGGCATATTTCAGCAGGATTTACTCCTATAAGACCAAGTTTCTGATATCGATTATAACTATTATATAAATAATGTCAATAAGGTAAAGAAAAAACTTGGACTGACTCTAGGAGCCACATAAGACCAAGTTCTTTTTTATTATAATTCTTCTAGATTTCAACAAAACCTTCAGGAATAAAGTTTGGATTCATTTTATTAATCCGGTCATAGTATAGAATTCCTGATAGGTGATCAATTTCATGTTGAAGCACAATCGACTCAAGTCCAATCGCGGTAATAGTAACATCCTTATCTAATAAGGCATCATATGCTTTTACTTTAATTTTATAATCACGGAACACAACGCCTTCGTGTTTATTATCAACACTTAAGCAACCTTCGCCTGCACTAAGAACACATTTACGTGCGCTATTAGAAATAATCACTGGATTTACTAATACATGAGTCACTTCTTCATCTTCCTTTTTAAAATAGACCACTAGCATTCTTTTTAATATTCCGATTTGTGGAGCGGCAAGTCCAATGCCTTCTTTTACATCTTTATGCTTTTCACGATATTTCTCATCTTGAGAATTCTTAAGATAATTAAGCATTATTAAAAGAGTGTCTTTATCTTCTTTAGATAATGGCATAGCTACTTCAACACTCTTTTTTCTTAATAAAGGATTATTGTCCTTAATGATCTTTAGCGTTTCCATTAGTAATAATATAACATAAAAGTTGTATAATGATTTTAGTTTATGCGAGTAGTTGGTGGTATATATCGACATCGGGAATTAGCGTGGCCAAAAGTAGATGACACGCGTCCCACTAAAGATATGGTGAGAGAAGCCATTTTTAGTGCAATTTCTTCTAAAGTCACTAATAGTGTGGTCTTAGATTTATTCGCAGGATCAGGCGCAATGGCGATTGAAGCGATTTCTCGTGGAGCGTCTTTTATCTATCTCGTTGATAATAGTTATGAAGCAAGAAAAGCCATTACTCAAAACTTCACTAATTTAAAAATTAATAATGCGAAACTATATTCAAGTGATTATTTAGTTGCGATTAATGATTTAAAAAACCATAACGTTAAGATTGATATTTTATTTCTTGATCCGCCATATAAGATGAATGAATATGAAAAGTTTATAAGTGAAGCAAATGATTTATTAAATGACCGTGCAGTCATTGTAATTGAAAGCGGAGCGCCTATTAAGATTAACGGTACTTATAGTAAGATTAAAGAATATCGATATGGAAAAACTTTTGTAACAATTTTATGGCGCTAAAGAAGGAAGTTATTTTTGCGGGGACTTTTGATCCCTTTACGCTTGGTCACCTTGCGGTGGTTAAGCAAGCGCTTAAAACTTTTAACAAAGTAATTATCTTATTAGCGATTAATGATAAAAAGAAACCAACGTATTCTATTAAGGATCGAATGAAGTTTATTAAATTAAGCGTTAAGGGAATGAAAGGCGTTGAGGTTGATTATACTGATGGTTATGTAGTGGACTACGCTAAGAAACATCATATTAATATTCTTATTAGAGGTATTCGTAATGAAAAAGATTATGAATATGAATCCAAGATGAGTAAGATTAATCAAAAGCTCGCTCCTGATATTATGACTTTAGCGTTAAATGTTAGCGAGCGATATCAACATATTTCATCTAGTAAAGTAAGAGAATTAAAACAAAAAGGAGAAGACCTTTCTCCTTATGTTAATAAAGCAATTATTAAATATCTTTAATTATTTATTTGGGTTGTTAGAGAAATCGCCTTTACAATTCCAGCAATCATAAAGAAGGTTCGCTCTTTCATAAGCAGTTGAGCCTGGATCATCAAACATTACTTCGGTGATACCAGCTTTATCAGGCGTTGCAGCGTTTGTCCAATCCACTAAGATAATAGTCGGAATTTTAAAGTTATCTGGTCCTGGTGTCGCTAAATTATTTAAATCATCATCGGTAATTTTCTTATTAATGTAATAATTGCTATCGAAACCACGTTCACTAGCTTTTTCAAAGAATGAATAGTTACGACCAAGGAATTGCGAGAAGGCATTTTCGTATGGAGTGGTACTTGAAGTAGATTCATCGGTAAAGATAGTATAAAGTCTAAATGTTTCGTTACGTTCGTCTGCTGGTTTATAAAGTGAACCCCAGTTATCACGAAGGGTTTCAAATCCAGCTTTAATTTCTTTTGTTTCCGCATTATTACTTGCGGTGAACATTAAGAAGAATTTCTTTTCTTCTTCTGGAGGCATAAAACTATCATCTTTGGCGCGCTTTTCTTCGTAAGTGAAATAATGTTCAAGTAAAGTATCCGCTGCACTAGTTTTATCCCCTTCCATACTCTTTTGGAAGTTGTGATAGAAAGTATCTGCACTATTAGCGCCATTAATTAAACCTTGAATGCCATTACTAATGGCAGGAATAGAGAAGATAACACCAAAGATTGCGCCTACGATTAAAAGTGGTTGGACCCAAGCAGTATTCTTAATCCAACGCCATATTTTAACGAAGACACCACCAATTGCTTTTAAAATTTTCATAAATTTTGTCTCAAAGTGATACCGCAATATGATAACTTACCTCAAAGTCTTTTGCAAATATATTTCACTAAGCTAATTAGTTATTAAACTAATTTCTTGATTTTAGTTGTATTTATTTTTGCTTATAATACAATAATTGCACTGAGATATGATTAAATCAATCCAAGACTATAGAAAGAAAACCAAAGAGTATTATGCGAAGCATCCAAAGCAAGAGATTGTTCGCGAATATGCGGTTTCTATCACAATTATGCTTGTGAGCGCTCTTTTATATGCGTTTTCTTTTAAAGTATTTCAATCACCTACTACAGTAGAGAATAACATTCTTCCATTAATTTCCGGAGGAACATCCGGTTTAGCAAGAAGTATTGTCGTTATATTTAATATGTCAGGATCTAGCGCAAACAATGATTTAATTTTTGCTATTTTCTATACCGTTCTTAATATTCCAATTATTTACTTAGCATTCCGCTACATCGGTTTCCGATTCGGTTTATTTACCGCAATTAACGTAGTAGCAACTTCTATTCTTACTAATTTCGCACTCAATGTTGATTTTGTTAATCAATTAGCAACTAAGATTGCCTGTGTTACTGAATCTGGTTTACAAGCTGGTATTCTTCCACGAGCGATGCTAGCTGGCGTTCTTAATGGCGTAGCGGGTGCGATGTGTTTAGCGTTCGGTGGTTCAGCAGGCGGCGTTGATACGGTCAGTTATTATTTCTCATTAAGAAGATCAAAGAATGTTGGTCGCTATAACATTATTATTAATACCTTTGTCTTTATCTTATTTGCTTCACTTAATATGGGATATGAAGTTATGCAGAATGGTGATACTTCAACCGCTCTTGCCAACTTCTTCTTAATTCTCTTATTCGTTTCTATTTTCTCTTTCACATGTGCGTTAGTGATGGATTTTATCAATCAACACAACAAGAAAGAACAAATCCAAATTATTACCAAGGTGGAGAACGTTACAAAACTATTGCTTTCAAATATTCCTCATGGCGCAACGATTGTGCGTTCTAAAGGCGCGTTTACCGGTGAAGATCGCATTATTATCTATGTCATCGTCTCTAAATATGAGACTAAAACTGTTGTTAATTTAGTGAGAGTGGCCGATCCCGATAGTTTCATTAATGTTGTGAGTGTTTCTCAGGTTTATGGTCGATTCCGCAAACCGAAAATAAAATAAAAAGACCGGTTGGTCTTTTTTTAATATTGGCGGAGGATTAGGGATTTGAACCCTAGCGCCCGGTTAAGAGCCTACGAGCTTTCCAAGCCCGCCCCTTCAGCCACTTGGGTAATCCTCCATTTTTGAGCCGGGTTTTATTATAAAGACATTTTTACCTATATTCAATAAAATATGCTTTAATTATATTAAAGAGGTGTAATCTTATGGAAGAAAAATTACATTACGATGTTGTCATTGTTGGCGCGGGCAATGGTGGTTTATCCGCAGCTACTTATTTATCTAAAAAAGGCAAGAAAGTATTAGTGCTAGAAAAGCACAATTTACCGGGTGGATGTGCGACTAGTTTTCGTCGCGGTCGTTTTGAATTTGAAGCAACGCTTCATGAACTATGCGCGATGGGCGAAGGCGAGACCGCTGGTCAAATTCGTCGTTTAGTGGATGATTATGGACTCAAAGTCAAATGGGTTCCAATTGATGAAGCATTTTGCTCAATTAGCTTAGAGAAAAATAAAGGGTTCTATGTTTGTATGCCAGTAGGCGTAAAAGCATTTGCTGATGAAATGGAAAAAGTTGTACCTGGTTGTCGTGCGAGTGTTGAGACCTTCCTTGAATTTGGAAGAATGTTTTCAGACGGCGTTGAATGGCTTGCAAAATACTATAATGAACCAGCCGGTTTAGCTAAAGTTAAAATGCTTCTTAAATGGAAAGACTTAATGAAATTAGTGCCCGTTGATACGGATAGTATGTTACGTAAGATTGGCATGCCCGATAAGGCTAGAGAAATTGTTGAATCGTATTGGGACTATATTGGTACGCCAAGTGATTCAATGTCTTTCGCGGTTTATGCCTATATGACTTATAACTATTTATATCGTAAACCATATATTTGTCATGATCGAAGTCATGAAATTTCGTTAGCGTTTGATGCCGTGATTCGTAAGAATGGTGGTGAAATTTGGTATTGTTCACCGGTTAAAAAGATTGATGTAAAAGATAATGTTTGTCGTGGAGTAATTCTTGAAGACGGAACTTATATTAGTGCGGACTATGTAATTTGTAATCTTCACCCAGATACCGCCTTTAAGAAAATGATTGATCCCGAAGAAGTCCCAGTTCGTGACAGAAAATCGATGAACGCAAGAACTATGGCGCAACCATGTTTAACTATTTACTTCGCATTAGATAAATCAATGAAAGAATTAGGGCTAAAAGGCTATGACACGTTCCTAAGAACGACTGGCAATAACCGTAAACAATTTGATTCTTGTAATAGTTTAAAAACGCATAAAGAAAATTGTTTTACTATTCTTAATGCAGTTATTCCAGATTCTTCACCAAAAGGAACTTGTTTATTACAATTCTCTAAATTCTATACTGCTGATGTCTTTAAAGGCGTTAAACCAGAAGAGTATTTTAAGCTCAAAGATCAATTAGTGAAAGAAGCGCTTGATCAATTTGAAAAAGAACTTCATGTTAACATTCGTGATCATATTGAAGAGATTGTAGCGGCGACTCCCGTAACCTGGGCGCGTTATATTGGTTCACCTTATGGTAACGTTTATGGATATATTCCTCATACTTGGGATGGAATGTTTGCGCGTGTTCAATCTGGTCATAAGATCGATCACACCATAAAGCGTCTACGCTTTGTCGGTAGTGCAGGTACCCAAATGGATGGTTATAGCCAAACTTATTTAAGCGGTCGCGAACAAGCTCGTTACGCTTTGATGGATATGAAGAGAGGAGAATAGTTATGGGTAAATATAATTACAGTAAGAAATATCTTAAAGGCTTAAGCGTTGGTCCTTTCTTAAAACAAGTTAAGATTCGTAACGAACATATTGAAGCGGCGAGTGATGAATTAAAACCATTTGACTATCATAGTAATAAATTAGTCGAACAGCTTCACCCATCAATTCAACATTGTAAAGTTAGTAAGATTATTAATCGCACGGATGCAAAAAGTTTTGTATTAACAAGTGATAAACCACTCGCCTACTTTAGAGCAGGTCAATATGTTTCCATGAACATTAAAGTTGGTAAAATCATGGTATCTCGTCCTTTCTCAATTTCCTCTTCTCCAAAGAAAGCATTAGGTAAGAATTCATCTTATATGATTACTATTAAAGATAATCCGGATGGTTTCTCTTCTAGAGAAGTAAATAAGAATTGGAAGGTTGGTCAAAGCGTTGATATTTCAGGTCCTCAAGGTGAATTCTATTACCAAAGTCTTAGAGACGCGAAACACATTGTTGGAGTCGCGGGTGGTAGTGGTATTACTCCATTTATTTCTATGGCGGAAGCAATCGCAGATGGAACCGAAGATTTCTCTCTCACCATTATTTATGGTGCGAAAAATAAAAATGCCTTACTCTTTAAAACTGAATTAGATGCTTTAGCTAAGAAATGTAAGAAAGTAAAAGTTGTTTATGTCTTAGAAGATAAAGACGGATTTATTACCAGTAAAATTATTAAGAAATATGTTAAAGGTGATTTCTCTTTATTCGTGTGCGGTCCTCGTGGACTATATAAAGCAATGGATAAAGTTGCGAGCGAATTAAAACTTACTCGTCGTAGATTCCGTAAGGAAGTGTTTGGTGAATATGGTGATCCGAGCAAAGACAAAGACTTCCCAAAAGATTTAGTGAACAAGACCTTTAAGTTAACGGTTATTATGCGTAATAAAAAATATCATATGCCATGTCATAGTAATGAGACATTGCTAAACGCAATGGAAAAAGGCGGAGTGCATGCGCCAAGTCGTTGTCGATCTGGAGAATGTGGGTGGTGTCACTCTCTATTAATGGAAGGTAAGATTTATGCGCCAAAAGAAGTTGATGGTCGTCGCTTAGCTGACTACACCTTCAATTGGATTCATCCATGTGCATCTTATCCATTAAGTGATATCGTGCTTGAAGTCCCTTATAATAAATAAGTAACTTAGAAATAAAAAACAGGAGCACGTCGCTCCTGTTTTATTAATTGGTTTATTCTTCTTCGCCGTAATCGTCTAAATTAATATTATCGATGGTGCATTCTTTACTTACTTCTTCGCGTATATTTAGTTTTATGCGTACATCGATATTTGATTCCATAGAATGGATAATACGAGTATCAGAAATAAGATCGTTTTGATAAATAAAATTATCTTTCCAAGCGGTGAAGCAATCGATATCTGAATAGCCAGCGAGAGTTTTTTCGCTTAATGGTTCTAACCATGGTCCTGGTAAGAATTGCTTGTTATCTTTTAAATCCATACGCGTTCTAATGGCCGCTGATACGGAACCATCATCATCACTGCCATAACGTTGACGTATGTAGTTACCATCGCGTCCTTCTTCGCCATATAAATTGCGTAATTTATCTATCATTTGGCGATAATCAGAACCGGTATAAATCAGTTCAGGAGATACTACAAAATAATCTGATGCTTCGTTTTGACGCCCAGTTAATCCGATTTTGATTGATGGTAGTACCAGCCATTCCACAATATAGGAATCGTATCCAAAACTTAATATATAATCGGCTCTTTCAATTACCCAATCGCAAAGATTATCAATTGGAGTGATTATATGTTTCATCTTGCTATATTTTTCGCCTTTTTCTAATTCGCGAGCATGGTACCAATTACCATCTTTATCACTTTTAACATAGTAACCAATTTCTCTTGGGCTGCTTATTTTCAAATAATTATTGCCTTTGCTCCAAGCAAATCTTACTTCACCATTAAATGCAGCGTTTATATCATTAAAAGAAAATTCATCGATTCTACAATAGCCATTTAAACTAAAATCATAAGTGAACTTAATGCTACCTTCATCAAATAAAGTTGTGTGACCATCTTTTTCTTGATTAGCCAAAATAGTTTTTAGTTTTGGTGCAAAGTCGCTATAACCAATTTCTTTATAATTGACACGATTAAAACCTTTATTACAACTCGTCACGCTCATCATTGAAATGATGGTAAGTGGAAATAGTATTTTATATATTTTCATAAAGATACCTCTATAGTATCAACATAGTATATAAACACCTTAAAGTCAAATGTGTTTTTTATACATAAAAAAAAGAAGGTCTAGAACCTTCTTTAGATGTTTAATCAAAATTACTTCTTTTTACTTTTTGTTAAAGTGCGATAAGCGCGGGTACTCATTCTAACCGTTTGGACTTTCCCATCTACATTAATTTGGAATTTTTGTAAGTTAACATTTTGTACACGACGAGTCGCTCTTAAAGAGTGGCTGCGATTATTGCCGCTTAATGGTTTCTTGCCTGTTACTGGACATTTTCTACTCATAATCTATACCTCTTGTAACAACTCTTAATACTATAAAGTAAGAGAATAATAATTGCAAATTATTTACGGATAACCGCATCCGGGTGCTTAGCAATAAACGTTTCTTTCTTCATTAAGCGACAATTTTCTTTAATAATCTTTAACAATTCCTTTTTACGGTCCATAGTTAGATTCACCCATTTACCAACATTAAGATAAATAAGCATATCACTATGTTTATTAGTGTATTCCTCATCTAAATAAATAATGTCATTAAAGAAATATTCTCTTTCTTTAGTGCCTTTTCTAACAATCTTTTTACTATCGACAATGTAATAAACCTTTAAACGATAAATAAACGCACCGGTTGCGCATACTAAAAATGAACAAGCGATATAAGTAAGCTCAATCCATAAACGATCTTTTGTGTAGCTTTCATATTCCATATACCATGGTTTAGTGCCAAAGATTGCCCAAAGTAAAAAAGTTAACGCCACAAAAAGAATAAAAAAGGTAATGTAGGTATATTTATGAGATGGTCTAATTTTTTTGCTCATAACTTTCTTTATTATAAACTCTATTTGATATAAAATATATCAAGTATGAGAGAATACGA